>NZ_JBTLRO010000001.1:0-667753 GCF_054482815.1 Oceanobacillus sp. CAU 1775
GTCTAACTGTAAATAAATCCCAAATGGATGGAGCCACCTTTAATAGGGTATTTAGTTTTTTGGCTCTTTTAGAAAAAAGTTAGTAACTGAAAATTCAAACTATATTAATGCAACACTAGTGATGAGCGACATATAAATAATTGTAATAGAAAACGTTAGTAGAAATAATAAAACAGTTCCATTTAGAGTTATATCCATTAAAACTAGTATAGCTAGGCTAATTATGATGACATAAGCTATAAATATAGATACTTCATTACAATATCCTTTGTTTTCAAGCTATCACTTCTTTCGTTAAGGAATAAGATCTGTCCATAATCGTGTGGAATGACATTATATTAGTTAATGCTAAAGTTTTTAATGAACGTAACCAATTAAATTTATATTTACTTGTTAGTAGTTCTTTAAGAATAATACGCTTTAGCAGAATTAACTATACTATGTTAACTTTTTATAAGTTTTATATGAACTCCGACCAACAAGTAATACAAATATACCAGTAAGAACTAGAATGATAATTCTATTCAGAACGTTAGGTTCGCCAAACACCCAATATAATACATTGGCAAATGTAAATGGAACTCCTAACCAATCTAATAAGGCTGGTATAAAAAACAAACCAGTAATAACGGCCAAAATTAAATAGGATAAATATTTTCTTTTGCTCATAGATTATGCACCCCTTTAAGTAATAATCTAATCTAATTCTCATACACGGAAAAACTATCTCTTTAGTAGATTCGGCAAGAAGGGATGTTTATCCTTCTTATAGCTTAATTAGCAAAATTCGGTAGATATAAAAAAAGCGGTTAATCCTATTAAGATTCACGCGCCCATTAACACAATAAGAAACACCTACTTTTATGATAGCTTAGTCATTTTTATTTTTGTATAAGTTCATAAGAAGGGTATCGTCTGAATTTATCCATAAATCCTCTGTATTTGCTAATTTGATCCCAGTCGTTCATTTGGTAATCTACATTAGTAACTTCTGCTCTATACAGGATAAAATCTTTATCGCTTTCATGAAGAGTAAGTTCAATTTCTACCTTTTCATTGTCATCTTCCATCAGAATCATAAGTTTATCACCATTTAGTTCGTACGTGCCTTCTTCGTAACCTCCTGCATTTTTCACAATATTGCCTTCTTCAAACTCTAACCTGATTACAGGAGTAAGTATATCAGGATCAGTAAGTGTTTCACGCGCACTGACATCGAGGGTCTTTCCAGAAAATTCATCGCTAGCCATTTCTGAAGTAGGTAGCAAACTTAATACCAATGGAATAAAGAGAGCGACAACCGCAATAGCAGCTATATATGGAAGAAGCTTTGAATGAAACATTTTCTTCTTGCGAGTAGTTTTTATCTCAGTCCATAATTCTTCTTTTAAGCCTTTAGGTACTTTAATGGAATCTATTTCTTTTGTTAGGTATTCTTTTATATGCTCTTCTTTTTTGTTACTTTCCAACAATGTCTTCACCTCCCAATTGATACTGATCAAATAATTTTTGCTTCGCACGATATATCCTCGACTTAACTGTTCCTAACTTAATAGAAAGTAGCTTAGCAATTTCTTTCTCTGTTAAATCTTCTATATACTTTAAAATCAATATTTGTTTTTGTTCAGGTGGAATCGACTCTAAATAATTTTCTAACTCCATTTTCTTATAATTGATATCATCAGAAACTGGAATGTGTTCTTCTTTTAGTTCATGCGTTATTCTCTTTTTATTTTTATTATAAATATCAATGGCAGTACGAGTAGCAATCGTAGTTATCCAGGCGTTTAATTTTGATTGGTCCTGAATCTTTCTAAGGTTTTTAAACGCTTTTATAAATGTATCGTGTGTCGCATCTTTTGCTAATTCCTCGTTTTTCAAGATGTAATAACTAGTTTTGTACACTTTGTCGAAATAGCGTACATATATTTCATTCTCATCTAACTTACTAATTTCAAACACCTCCTCTTACATATATAGACTCTGACAAAACCTGAGAAGTTCCCACTATAAATGAATTTTTAAAATAATTCGATTATTTCTATTCAAAGCTTAGAGTAAAATAAGTGATACCTTTTAAAATATCACTTGCTTGCTCTTAATCTTAAAATGAGGATTTAAATTAATTAACCATAGGTTGTTCATCAAGTAGAATTCTTATAATCCAATTATACTATAAAATGGGAATTTTAAGACAAATATAAAATGAAATTACATAATTTACCTAATTGAATGCTATAATTTGTTTACATATTTAAGATTAAATATTATTTAGAAAGGAGACTTCATTTGAATAAATACATTTTACCTCATATGTATCTGTTTTTTGGGTTAATAATTTTACTTTTAGCAGAGAACGTAATTTTTAACCACACACTTTATTATTTTATTTGGCTGTTTTCGTTCATACTTATTGCAGTGGGTATAATATGGAATCTAGTATACTTATTGAAATCGAACAAAGACTCATAATAGTAAAGAGTAATTATAAAATCAGTGTGTAGTAAAATTCGATTAAAAATAAAAAACAAAGCAAAACCCAACATAAAGGTTATTGCTTCGTTCTTCTTCTCGATCCTTTTCGCTTTGGAAATTTAGAAATCATAATAACTAGCATCACAATGGAATAGATTATAATAAAGAACAGGTAACGATCACTTATCGGATAAAAGAATGCCACGATCATATAAATGAGAAAAGGGAGTGTAGCTGTAAAGCCGATGAGCTTCCAAAGGATTTGATAGCGTAATTTCCGTTTCATCATTTTTGATAGTAAAACACCGATATAGGCAACGATTGAAATGAAAATAAATACCGCGACCGTTAGTGGTAAATAATAAAACATAAAAAAGTAAATAAACTTCAAGATGACAGGTAACCTACCAATTAAATCCTCTGTAACAGCAAGCTGATCAATCAATGCTGGAATCGAGGTAATAAAAAGTAGGATAAATAAGTAGATTACGACTACATCCATACCAATTCGATTTAATTTAAACATCGCTTTCTTTGTTGGAAGCTTTAAACTAGCAACCAATGCTTCTATAAAAATCATTTGCTTCATCCTTCATAAATGTAATACCATTCCTATTATAATTGAAAAAGGGAGAGAATGCTTGCTTAGAAGAAGGAAATAGCAAATATAATCAAGCCAAATTTAAAATGTCATTCATTCGCAATATTTATGTCGAATATATTCGAGCTCCATTTCAACGTGTTTTCTTCTAAGATTATTTCCGTTTAGTGGTTTATAAAGAATGTTCCTAGAACCCATACTCCTTTTCTCTAATTACTTGTGTCGAATGACGATTAAAAATGATAAAGCAAGCAGATTATTTCCTGGGCAATATTCTACAAAATATTCCGAAGCGTGAGCAATGGAACTTCCTTAAATTACTTAGGCATATTATAGCCATATGAACAGTAAGAGAAGCCGATTCATGTTATTATAGAGAGACAGAAAAAAACACAGACATGATATTATAATTGAGGTGCAAGAAATGAACCAATCAAAAAGGCTAACTGAAGGAGCAATATTTTCTGCAATTTTCATCGCGTTGATGTTGGCTTCGTTTATTCCAATCCTATCGTTGTTTACAATGATATTGCTTCCTTTACCATTCGTTCTATATGCTGCAAGACATGGCTTGAAACCAGGACTGCTTGTTCTAACAGTCACATCGCTACTTACCATTATCTTTTTTACGATACTATCGCTGCCGTATACGCTTTTAGTCGGAGCAGGTGGGTTACTTATCGGACATGGCATCTACAAGAAGCGTAGTGCTTATGAAACTTGGGCATATGGTACACTAGGATTTATAGGTGGAATATTATTTGCGCTTGCGATTATGCAAGTGATGATGAATATAAACTTCATGGCAGAACTGGAAAATATGGCAATGCAGCAGATGAGTAGCTATGTTTCCATTATTGAAAGTGTCGGTCTTTCGGAAGGAAATCCAGACGTGGATCTGGAGGAAATTTTCACAGAGCAAATTAATTACATGATTAATCTTGTTCCTGCTTTCTTAGCGTTAATGGCAGTTGGGTCTGCATTTCTAGTTCAGTGGATGGGGTATAAAATTATCAATCGTATTGAAAAAAAGAAATTACATTTCCCGCCATTTAGAAATTTACGTTTACCGATTTCAATTCTTTGGTTATATCTAATTGTTGTTATCACATCATTCTTTGATATCTCGTCATCAGGAATCTTTGCTATTGGTATACAGAATGCGCTGATGATCTTAGAGATGTTACTTGTTATTCAAGGGTTCTCCTTCATCTTTTATTTCTCACATTACAAAAAGTGGTCGAGAACAATACCAGTAGTTAGTATCGTGCTAACAATTGTGTTTCCAATATTTCTCCTTTATTTCATAAGGATATTAGGTATAATTGATATAGGTTTAAATATGCGTGACCGTTTAGAGAAGAAAGATAAATAGATTTTAGAGCAAAATTGGAGTGAACAGCATGTCGGAATCTCAGAAAAAAACAATATGGAGCACGCATTTGTGGATAGTTTACATCTTATCTGCCGTTTTGCTTGCCGTTCTTAGTTATTATAATTGGCAACTTGCGATTGTTTTTGTTGTTCTTTTGGCAGCAGCTGTTGCCTATAGCATTCATAAAGAGAGAATCCGTCAGAAAGCATTAGAAGAAGAAATTCTGATGATTACATCAAGGGTAAAAAGCGCAGGTAAGGAAGCATTAACAGAGCTTCCGTTTGGTATCATTCTGTATGACGAGAACTTCAATATCGAATGGGCAAATCCCTACATGAGAAGTTTCGATACGGAAGAAGAACAACTTATTGGAACAACACTAAATGTTTTATCGGAGAAATTAATTCCAAAAATTAAAGAGAATAACACAAATATAAAAGTGGAATTAGATGAATACATCTACCATGTTATTATAAAAAAAGAAGAACGTTTATTATATTTTATTGATTATACAGAGCAAGAAGCTTTACAAAACCTTTATGACAATGATCAAACTGTATTATTAACGATCTTCCTTGATAACTATGAAGAAATTACCCTGCCAATGGATGATACGGCAAAGAGTCAACTAAACTCAGAAGTGACTTCCATTCTTAATAAGTGGGCGAAAGATTTTGGACTCTATTTGAAGAGAACATCTCAAGAACGCTTTTTAGCAGTTGGTACAAGGGAAATCCTTCGCAATCTGGAAGAGTCCCGTTTCGATATTTTAGATGAACTACGGGATATTAGTGGGGATCAAAATACGAATGTTACCCTAAGTATTGGTGTCGGCCATGGGGAAGTACCACTACCTAAGCTTGGTGAGTTAGCTCAATCGAGTCTTGATTTAGCACTAGGTAGAGGGGGCGACCAAGTTGCGATTCGTGATGAAGCAGGGAAAGTTCGTTTCTATGGTGGGAAAACCAACCCAATGGAGAAACGTACGCGAGTAAGAGCACGCGTAATTTCCCATGCAATGACGGACCTTGTGAAAGCTAGTGAAAATGTAATTATTATGGGTCATAAATCTCCAGATATGGACTCGCTTGGATCGGCAATCGGTATTTTAAATATAGCGAAGGCAAATAATGTTGAGGGAGCAATTGTGTTTGACCCTGATGATGTAGATACTGGGGTACACCGTTTAGTGGACGCTATTCAATCAGATGAAGAACTTTGGCAGCATTTTATCGAACCGTCAGAAGCGATGGATAAAGTTACAAGTAATAGTTTGGTTGTAATTGTCGATACACATAAACCATCGATGGTTACCGAACCGAATTTATTATCAAAAACAGATTATGTTGTTGTTATTGATCATCATAGACGAGCAGAAGAGTTTATCGATAATCCAACATTAGTATATATGGAACCATATGCTTCTTCTACTGCAGAGTTGGTGACAGAACTTCTAGAGTACCAACCAAAAACAACGAAATTAAGGATGCTTGAAGCTACTGCTTTATTATCAGGTATTATTGTAGATACGAAGAGCTTTACGTTACGAACAGGTTCGAGAACATTTGACGCAGCTTCTTATTTACGTTCAAAAGGAGCAGATACCGTTTTAGTCCAGCAGTTCCTAAAAGAAGACCTTGATTTATATTTGAAACGTAGTAAGCTAATTGAACGAACTGAAATCTACCGTGACTCAATTGCTATTATTACGGCAGAATCAGGAGTTACTTACGGTCCAGTTTTAATCGCCCAAACAGCAGACACGCTTTTAACAATGACAGGTGTATCCGCATCCTTCGTTATTTCTGAACGAGATGATGGCAGAGTAGGAATTAGTGCGAGATCCTTAGGAAGTGTCAACGTACAAATTATTATGGAAAGAATGAATGGTGGCGGTCATTTAACAAACGCTGCAACTCAAATAGAAGATACAACAGTAGAAGATACTGCATTATTATTAAAAGATATTTTAGAAGAGTACTATGAGGGGAGAGAGACGGAATGAAAGTAATTTTCCAGAAAGATGTAAAAGGTAAAGGCAAAAAAGGTGAAGTGAAAGATGTTTCAGAAGGTTACGCAAGAAATTATTTACTAAAAAACAACCTCGCTGTTGAAGCTACACCAGGTAACCTAAAAGCATTGAATGCCCAAAAACGTAAATCAGATATGAAAGAGCAAGAAGAAAAAGAAGAAGCAATGGATTTAAAAGATAAACTTGCCGATCTAACAGTAGAAATGAAAGCTAAATCAGGTGAAGGTGGGCGTCTATTTGGCTCCATCACAAGTAAACAAATCGCTGATAAACTACAAAAAGATCACGGCTATAAAATTGATAAACGTAAAATAGAATTAGAAGAACCAATTCGTTCTTTAGGATATACAACGGTTCCAGTTAAACTTCATCTAGAAGTTTCAGGTTCCATAAAAGTACATGTAACCGAGCAGTAAGGACAAAAGCTCACATTATTGTGAGCTTTTTGATTCGGAAATACATCAAGAGAGGAGGAGCTATCCTTGAGTGATTCTTATATTGATCGTACACCACCACATAATATTGAAGCAGAGCAATCTGTGATTGGAGCTATTTTCTTAGCCCCAGATTCATTCTCTGCTGCGTCTGAGATTCTTCTGCCTGATGATTTTTATCGTGCGAGCCATCAACGTATTTTTGCTGCGATGCTGAAATTGTCTGACCGTGGCGAGCCGATTGATATAATAACTGTTACAACTTACTTAAATAACGTGAAACAGCTAGAAGAAGCTGGCGGTGTTGCTTATCTGACACAAGTCGCAGAAAGTGTGCCAACTGCAGCGAATATTGAATATTATTGTAGAATTGTCGAAGAAAAAGCTTTGCTACGTCGTTTGATTCGAGCTGCGACAGATATTGTTACTTCAGGATTTGAAAATGAAGACAATATAGAAGATGTTCTAAATGAAGCGGAGAAGCAAATTTTAGAAGTATCTAGTAAAAATAACAGCGGAAGTTTTAAAGAAATAAAAGATGTCTTAATTGATGTTTATGATAATATTGAAAAGCTTCATGAAAGTGATGGCGATGTAACAGGAATTCCAACTGGATATCAAGAGCTTGATAGAATAACAAGTGGCTTCCAGAGAAATGATTTAATTATTGTTGCAGCACGTCCATCGGTTGGTAAGACCGCTTTTGCCCTTAATATTGCACAAAACGTTGCCGTAAAAACAAACGAGAATGTCGCTATTTTTAGTTTGGAGATGGGGGCAGATCAGCTCGTTCAGCGTATGCTTTGTGCTGAAGGAAATATTGATTCCCACCGTTTACGTAGTGGACAACTTCTACCAGAAGATTGGGGCAAGCTGACAATGGCAATGGGTTCTTTATCCAATGCTGGCATTTTCATCGATGATTCCCCAGGTATTCGCGTAAGTGAAATTCGTTCGAAGTGTCGCCGCTTAAAACAAGAGCACGGGCTTGGGATGATTATGATAGATTATCTTCAGTTAATTTCAGGAAGCGCGAATTCTAAAGAGAACAGACAACAAGAGGTTTCGGAAATCTCTCGTTCTTTAAAAGGACTAGCAAGAGAATTAGAAGTTCCTTTAATCGCACTTTCACAGCTATCGCGTGGCGTGGAATCTAGACAGGACAAGCGTCCAATGATGTCCGACCTTCGTGAATCGGGAAGTATTGAGCAGGATGCGGATATCGTAGGATTCCTATATCGTGACGATTATTACGATAGTGAATCAGAAAAGCAAAATATCATCGAGATTATTATTTCAAAACAACGTAACGGTCCAACAGGGACGGTAGAACTTGCTTTTGTAAAAGAATATAATAAGTTCGTTGATTTAGATTATCGCTATTCAGATAGTGATATTCCACAACCAGCGCCAGTGTAAATATATATTTTAATAAAAACATGAATGCATCTATTTTAAGTAGATTTCATTCATGTTTTTTCATTGGAAAAACTAAAGATATATTCTGAATACTTATGTTAGAATGAAGATATATTACTAAACTTAATTTCTAACAAAGTTATTTTAAATATAATGAAAAGGAAGCTTCATATGAAAAAAGTCGTTCTAGCTGGGGGCACCGGTTTTATCGGAGAATATTTTCAAAAAAGATTCAAACAATTAGGCTATGAAATTAGAATTATCTCCCGTGGGAAGCAACATATTGCCTGGGAAAACAAACAAGATATCATCGAAGCCTTGGAAGATGCTGAGCTTCTAATAAACCTCGCAGGTAAATCAGTAAATTGTAGGTACAATGACAAAAACAAACTTGAAATCATCCAATCAAGAGTTAGAACGACTACCATATTAGGCGAGGCAATCGAAGCATGTGAAAACCCACCAGCACTGTGGATCAATTCCAGTACAGCGACTATTTATCGTCATGCAGAAGATCGACCAATGACCGAGAATGATGGAGAGATCGGCTCTGGCTTCTCCGTTGATGTGGCGACAAAATGGGAGGAGACATTTTTTAACTTCCAATTACTAGAAACAAGGCAAGTCGCTTTACGTATTGCAATTGTCTTGGGCAAAGGTGGCGGTGTCATGATCCCATATCAAAATTTAGTGAAGTTTGGCCTTGGCGGGATACAAGGAAATGGAAATCAAAAATTCAGCTGGATTCATATCGAAGATTTATTCCAAATTATTCAGTTCTTGAAAGATCGAGAGGAACTCCATGGCGCATTTAACTGTTCCGCCCCAAATCCTGTAAGTAACCGTGAGCTTATGAAAACTCTAAGAGAAACAATGAACGTCCGCTTTGGCTTACCAGCCTCAAAATGGATGCTAGAATTCGGATCAATCTTTCTCCGTACAGAAACCGAACTCGTCCTAAAAAGCCGCTGGGTCCTCCCAGAAAGGCTAGAACAAGCAGGCTACACCTTCAAATATCCAACACTGAAAGAGACGTTTCAAGAGATAATAAATTAGTGGTGAATTTGATTTAAAGTATTCTATCTAATCATTTTATGTAATAGCTAATGTTCTAAGAAATTTTACAAACTTAGCATAGGAAGCATATCGCGAGCTCGCGGAAAGCGAAGTATATTTCCGAAGCGAGATTATTACTCTAATTCATTCCACTTGAGCACGAAGCCCATGAATGATAAGTTACACATAAGCATAAAAAGCCTTAAAAATAAAGACATTACAAGCAAAGTAAGATAAAATAGAACAAAGCTCGAAATTAAAAGGAAGTGACCATTTTGAACCATAAAATACTAGTAGTAGATGATGAACAGCCGATAGCAGATATTATACAATTCAACTTAGAAAAAGAAGGTTACCAAGTAATCGTTGCCCATGATGGCGATGAAGCAATTAAATTAGCATTAGATGAAGATCCAGACTTAATTTTATTAGACATTATGTTACCGAATAAAGACGGCAACGAGGTACTAAGGGAAGTAAGAAAAACAAAAACAATGCCAATTATCATGCTGACAGCAAAAGACTCAGAAATCGATAAAGTTCTAGGTCTAGAGCTTGGAGCAGATGACTATGTAACAAAACCTTTTAGTAACCGTGAATTAATTGCGCGTGTAAAGGCTAATTTACGTAGACAACAAATCCCTGAAGAAACAGAGAAACCGACAAAAGACATCGTTATTGGAAACTTAACTGTTTTCCCTGATGCCTATGTTGTCTCTCGTGACGGGATTCAGATTGAACTAACACACCGTGAATTTGAATTACTACATTATTTAGCACGCCATATTGGACAAGTAATGACGCGTGAGCACTTACTTGAAACGGTATGGGGCTATGATTATTTTGGTGACGTGCGAACCGTTGACGTTACCGTGAGAAGACTACGTGAGAAAATTGAGGAGAGCCCAAGTAACCCAACATGGATAGTCACAAGACGTGGGGTAGGGTATTATTTACGAAATCCTGAGCAGGAGTAGTTGCGATGCATAAGGTCGGATTTTTCAGATCGATTCAACTAAAGTTTATTATTATCTATATCCTTTTATTATTATTAGCCGTCCAAATGATTGGTACGTTTTTTACTGGGAATCTTAAGACAAATTTAGAAGAGAACTTCAAAGAAAACGTCAACAGTCGGATGGAGCTTTTAGTTTACAATATTGAACGCATATTTGATCCAGACACAAGTGAAGATGAAGAAGGACCAAATATCTTAGCAAATGTGGATAGTATTGTAACAGAGTTAACAACTGATGATATTACGAATGTAATCGTCGTTGATAATCAAAGTAGAATTATTGGAACGAATAGTAATCTTTATTCCGTGAACCAAAGAATTACCCGGGAAATTATTCAGCAAGTACTCTTTTTCGATAGTCACCGAGAAGGGGTCTTTATTAACCAAGATACCGACGACACGGTGTATGTTCGAGTAGATCCAATCATTGATTCTGATGGTATCGTGATTGGAGCAATCTATCTCGAATCTTCGCTTGAAGAAGTTTATGGTCAAATTGAAGAAATCAATAGGATATTCCTTCAAGGTGCACTCCTAGCAATCTCGATAGCCGCGATTATTGGTGTGCTTGTTGCTCGTTCTATTACAAAGCCAATTAAAGAAATGCGTCGTCAAGCGCAAACGATGGCGAAGGGTGATTTTACCCAACAAGTTAATGTGTATGGAAGTGATGAAATAGGCCAGCTTTCGGAAGCATTTAATGATTTGAATAATCGTTTGAAGCATTCCTATGCAACCATTGAAGAAGAGCGCTGGAAGCTAAGCTCTGTATTATCAAACATGTCCGATGGAGTAATAGCAACCGATAATGAAGGCTCGATTACCCTAATGAATGAAGCAGCTGGAATACTCGTTGGGCAAAACCCAGACGATATGATTGGTGACGATTTACTAGAAGTACTTCAACTAGATGAGAAGACAGTAGATATTTCTGAACTTCAAGATAGTGGTTCGATGATTATCGATTTAAGTGACGAAAATCAGCTCTTCTTGATGCGAGCTAACTTCTCAACGATTATGGATGATGAAGGCGAAACGACAGGTTTCATCACTGTTTTAAATGATGTAACCGAGGATGAAAAAGTAGAACAAGAGCGTAGAGATTTTGTCTCGAACGTATCACACGAGCTTCGTACCCCTCTAACGACAATGAAGAGTTATCTAGAAGCTTTAGCAGAAGGTGCTTGGGAAGATAAAGAAATTGCACCGAAGTTCTTAGATGTTACGCAAAATGAAACGGAACGCATGATTCGAATGGTTAATGATTTACTACAGCTTTCCAAAATGGATTCGGATGAATATCCACTTCATAAGGAACGCACGGAATTTGTGGAGTATTTCCATAAAGTAATCGACCGTTTCGAGATGAATGTACCTGAAACAATAACGATTCAAAGAGATATTCCGAACAAACGATATAGCGTTTGGATTGATAAGGATAAGATGACACAAGTCATAGACAACATCATTTCCAATGCGATTAAGTACTCTCCTGAGGGCGGAAAAATTGTGCTTCGTTTAGAAAGTAAACGACATTATTTACTTGTAACCGTCCAAGATGAAGGTGTCGGAATTGCTTATGATAAACTGGAAAAAATCTTCGAACGTTTCTACCGTGCAGATCGAGCACGTACGAGAACGTTAGGTGGTACAGGATTAGGACTAGCGATTACAAAAGAACTTGTAGAAGCTCACCATGGGAAAATTTGGGCGAAAAGTAAAGAAGGTTATGGAACAACCATTTACTTCTCGCTACCGCTTATTAAAAGGAAGCGGAGGGATAGCAATTGAAGCTAGAAACGATAAAGTCGATTATATTAGTACTTTTAATAGCGCTTAGCTTGGTGTTATCTCTTTCCTTATGGAGCTATCAGCCTAATTCTGAAAGAGCATTGAGTGGAGATGTCGTTACAAATGATATAAACGCAGGTGGCTTAACAGATGAAACAAAACGAAGCATGGTAAAGCCAAGTGATATTGTTTTCCATACAGCTGGCGAACACTATGGATATACGGAGGCCATCGAACGCGACAACCTCTATGTAGAAATGCAGGAATGGACAATTGCTGGCTTCGAAGCATCTGTAGCCCGTGAACAGGTCGCGGCAACAGATAATAGAGTAGAATTGCAATTTTCGGATGATATTCCAATGCAGATCATGAATAGTTTATTTAACTTCGAACAAGAGGATATTGATTTACCTTCATGGTCGATTAATCGAATCTATATCCATTTTATTGAAGATAGTAAATCCCTGAAAGTTGAATTCATATCCAGGGAGAATAACCGTGTATCGGCAGGAATTATAAACTCTTCAGATTCCTATGATAGACTTGCGTCGTTGATTACAGAAATCGACCCAGAAATATTGGTAAAATATATTGCAGTTAATGAAAATGATCTGGCCTTTTATATTCCAGAACCAGCAATAAATCTACCCGCTTACTCGATTACACCAACAGAAATCGATCCAACCCTATTTGTAAATATTTTATTCTCCAATCCGGCGGTAGTAAGAGAGACAAGCTCACAAAGCATTGGAGAAACGTATTTCACCGATAATAGACAGATGAGTGTGTATCAGAATCGAATGCGGATGGAATACGTAAACCATGCAGCACCAACAGTAGATGAAGATATCATCATAAGTGAAGTTGATTTACTTGATCGTTCGATTATTAATATCAACAATCATTTCGGTTGGACAGGCAATTATCGTTTGGACCAAGTGGATCTTGCAACACGCAACATTAGTTTTCAATTGCATTATGATGGTGTTCCAGTATTTAGTAACTACAAGTTAGCAACAATTAGACAAGCCTGGGGCATTTATCAAAATAGCTACCAATTGATTGAATACGATCGTCCATTGTTTTTACTTGAACGTAATATATTATTCAGTGATACGGTCTATTTACCATCAGGTGAAAGTGTTCTGGCATATTTAGAAAATAATACAGATGTGTCATTAGAAAACATACAAGATATTCAAGTGAGTTATGAATTATCATATGATCTGGAAAGCGAGTATTTTCAATTGAGCCCTTTTTGGTATAAAAAAGAGAACAATACGTGGCAAAAGATTATCTTCGATGAACATTCCAGTCCGAGAGGAGAGGATTAAGGATGCAGTGGGGTCATATAAAGACAGTATTTATCCTTAGTTTCCTCATTTTAAATATCTTTCTATTTGGTGCCTTTAATGATCGACAGCAAGAGGTTGGTTATATTGCAAACCAAGAGGTGACCATCGAGGAGCAGCTAGCCGCGGAAGATATCACGTATGGAGACTTTAATGTTGATATAACAGAAGCAACTTATATTTCGGTCATGCAGCGCACATTGTCAGATGAGGAATTAGAGCAGCTCGATGCCATGGATAATCAAGATATTGTTGTATTTGAGAATAATCATATTATCTCTGAGCTTGATAATCCATTTGAAATCCAACCAAATATGTCACCTGAAGCAATCGAAGCCCTGCTTCAAGGCAATGTCCTCTATAGTGAGGAATTTCAATTTTGGGACTGGAACGAGGAATTGAATATCCTTGTTTTCTTCCAGACAAAAGAGGGCCGAAGTATTTATTATAACGAAAGTGGATTGCTGCTTGTTTATCTCGATGAAGATAATCAAGCAACACATTATACACAAACCATTTTGGGTGAATCAGAAGTTCAAGGTGATCTTGTGACACTAAACCAACCGACACAAGTGATTGGCATTCTTTTTAATGGAAATCACTTGCAACGTGGGGATGAAATCACTGATGTAAATATGGGATATTACTCAAGAATTTCTGCAGAAGGTATCCAAGTATTTGCCCCAACATGGAAGATAGAAGTAAATGATGAACGGCATCATTTTGTGAATGCAATTGAAGGAATTATATATGATAGTGATTCCTTTGAATTTTATATGGATACGATAAGTGACAATGCAGCGTTAGTAGCTGGTTTAGAGGAAGATGAAGCATTAAGGTCTTCCATTTTAGCAGAATTAAATAAAAGGTTAGAGCTTGATAATCGGAGTGAAACAGAATGAGTTTACGTTTTAGTGTACTTGCATCTGGAAGTACAGGAAATGCATTTTATATAGAAACAGATAAGGAAAGAATCCTTGTCGACGCTGGCTTGAGCGGGAAGCAAATAGACTTGTTATTTTCAAAAGCAAAATTAGACCCGACAAAATTATCTAGAATTTTAGTCACACATGAGCATAGTGATCATGTAAAAGGGTTAGGAATTATTGCGAGAAAATATAATTTACCAATCTATGCGAATGAAAAAACATGGCAAGCAATGGAGCGTTCGCTCGGGAAGCTGACACTTGATCAGAAGTTTATTTTTAACCGAGACAGTGTTCAGACATTTGGTGACATTGATGTTGAGTCATTTGGGGTGTCACATGATGCAGCGGAACCAATGTTTTATAGCTTCTATGCAAATGGAAAAAAGGTCTCCCTTGTTACCGATTTAGGCTACGTATCGGACCGGATTAAAAAGTCTGTCGAAGATGCGGACGCATATATCTTTGAAGCGAATCATGATGTCGATATGTTACGGATGGGACGTTACCCATGGAGTGTGAAGCAACGTATTCTTGGGGATATGGGGCACGTATCGAATGAAGATTCAGGACTTGCGTTAGCTGATGTTATTGGAAACAATACACAACGGATTTATCTTGCGCATTTAAGTCTTGATAATAATATGAAAGAAATCGCACGTATGTCGGTTGAAGAGATTTTGAAAGAAAGAGGAATCGAAATTCCAATTCTTGATACAGATCCGAAAGAGCCGACTGCTTTATATGATGTAGGTGACCGGATTATTGTATAAGACTTTCATTCAGGGAAATACTTGAATAGGGAACAACTATTTATCGACGAGGATGAAGAGGAGGCAGCGTATGGGTTATTACAATCAAGGCTATGAACCAAGAAGAAAGAAAAACCAATGGCTTACTCCATTACTACTCGGTGTTATCATCGGTATTTTAATCGTATCTGTCGCACTTCCAGAATTAATGAAAGCAAATATTATTCCCTATTCAAATAATCAACCAGCAAATCAGGATCCAGGTGTAGCACCTGACCGTGTAACTTCTGAACTGAACACCTCTGTATCAGTTGATGTGACAACGCAAATTACAGATATAGTTGAGAAAGTCACACCAGCTGTTGTGGGCGTGACTAATATTCAAAGACAGAGTGACTTCTGGTTTGAGCAAGGCTCTGTCGAAGCGGGAACTGGTTCAGGCGTTATTTATAAAATCGCTGACGGCGTTGCATACGTCGTGACAAACCAACATGTAATTGAAGGAGCAGATTCCATCGAGGTTGTTTTACATGATGATACACATGTAGAAGCTGAAATTATTGGTGGAGATATTTTCTCTGATTTAGCGGTCATTCGAATGCCAGCTGATACGGTCGATCAAGTCATTGAGATTGGAACTTCAGGAACAGTGAAAGTCGGTGAACCAGCAATTGCAATTGGGAATCCACTCGGGCTTATGTTCTCGAGTACAGTCACACAAGGCGTCATTAGTGGAACAGAACGAACAATTCCAATCGACCTAGATTTTGACGGAAGACCTGACTGGCAAGCAGAAGTTATCCAGACCGATGCAGCAATCAACCCTGGTAATAGTGGTGGAGCTCTCATTAATATATACGGACAGCTGATAGGAATTAACTCAATGAAGATTAATGAAGCAGCCGTGGAAGGATTAGGTTTTGCAATTCCTGTGGATTACGCTTTACCAATTATGGATGAACTCGAGAGAACCGGAGAAGTTCAACGCCCATTTCTCGGAGTAGAAATTTATTCATTGGATGAAATCCCACATCGCGAGTGGCAAGACACATTAACACTGCCTAAAGATATTACTGGTGGAATTTATATTTGGAGCATTCAGCCGTTATCCCCAGCAGATCAAGCAGGACTAGAACGTCTTGATGTAATTACCGAACTTGATGGTGAAGTTGTGGAAAATGTGATTGAATTAAGAAAAATTTTATATCAAGATAAGAATATAGGGGATACAATGCACATTGTGTATTACCGCAATGGGGAAAGATACGAAACAGAAGTAACCCTTGAAGCTCAATAACCATCTTCGTTTAGAGGGTGGTTTTCTTTTGTACACGCATCTTATCCACAAAAAAATCGAATTATGCACAAACCGTGGATAAGAAATTCTGGAATATCAATATATGGTAGAGAAAATTTGTTCTGTCACAAAATAAATGAGAACATTTGTGCATATGTTGATAACTTTGGGGATAACAGGGTCTTTTTGAGCTAAATTTAATTGTTATCCACCACTTGTCCACTGGAAAAGTATAAATGAAGAAAGAACTGTGGAAAAGAAATATTTTGTGAGTTAGTTCATGCTTCTTGAAAAGAGTAAGCATTCACCATATAATTTCTAAGAGACTTTATAAAAACTAAAAAAGGAAGTGCATCACGTTGTTACGTCGTTTTTTCTCTTATTATAAGCCACATAAACGATTGTTTATAGTGGACTTTACTGCTGCTATTATCGTAGCAATTTTAGAACTTGCATTTCCACTTGCCGTCCAATGGTTTATCGATGACCTATTGATGGGTGATAATTGGAATATCATTATTTTAGTCGGAGTGCTATTATTATTCGTTTATATCGTCAGTACCCTTTTACAGTATGTAGTAACATATCTCGGCCATAAGCTCGGAGTTAATATCGAAACAGATATGCGTAATGATTTATTCCACCATATCCAGAAGCAGTCCTTCCGCTTTTTCGATAATACAAAGACAGGACATATGATGAGCCGAATTACAACAGACTTATTCGACCTTGGGGAGCTTGCACACCACGGACCAGAGGACTTTTTCATCTCGATTATGACGTTTGTTGGTGCATTCTTTATCATGTTTATGATTAACCCAATGCTTGCTCTCATTATTTTAATCGTCGTACCGATTCTTATTTTATTGATCACGTATGGAAACATTCGCATGAACCGTTCGTGGAAAAAGATGTATGAAGACATTGCTGGGGTAAACGCGAGAGTTGAGGATGCTGTTTCAGGCGTTCGTGTTGTACAAGCGTTTACCAATGAGAAGTTTGAAATGAGTCGTTTTGTAGAGAACAACCGTAGCTTTAGACATGCGAAAATTGGTGCTTACAAAGTAATGGCGACCGTTCACTCAAATATCTACCTGCTAATGCGTTTGATGACGCTGACTGTGCTTGTTGTTGGTGCATGGCTGACGTTTAATAATCAGATGAGTTACGGGGAGCTTGTGAGTTTTATTTTATTAATGAACGTACTTACTAGCCCAATTAATAAAATCACTGCCTTACTCGAGATGTATCCAAAAGGAATGGCAGGATTCAAACGTTTTACTGAAATGATGGATGTTGAACCTGATGTCAAAGATCGTCCAGACGCGGTGGAAATCGACCACTTACAAGGAAATATTCAGTTTAAAAATGTAACGTTTGGTTATGAAGAAAATAAACCACCTGTACTAAATAATCTAAGCATGGACATTCGGGCGGGAGAAACAGTTGCTTTCGTTGGTCCATCTGGAGCAGGGAAAACAACAATTTCATCCTTGATTCCAAGATTCTATGACGTGCTTGATGGTGGAATTGAAATTGATGGCATCGATATTCGTGATATGACGAAGCGCTCGTTAAGGAAAAATATTGGTGTCGTTCAGCAAGACGTTTTCCTTTTCACAGGAACGTTGAAGGAAAATATTGCATACGGGAATCTTGAAGCAACAGACGAAGAGATTTATGAAGCAGCAAGGCGCGCTCATATGGAAGAGTTTATTAATGAGTTGCCAGATCGTTATGAAACACAAATTGGTGAAAGAGGCTTGAAGCTCTCTGGAGGTCAGAAACAGCGAATCGCGATTGCGCGTATGTTCTTGAAAAATCCACCAATTCTAATTCTAGACGAAGCAACATCAGCACTCGATACGGAAACAGAACGCATCATTCAGCAATCTCTGAATGAATTAGCGAAGAACCGTACGACGCTTGTGATCGCTCACCGTCTTGCTACAATTAGAAATGCCGATCGCATTAAAGTAGTAACGAAAAATGGTATTGAAGAAGAAGGAACACATGAAGAACTACTTGCGAAGAATGGTTTGTTCGCGAGGTTGCATAATATACAGATGAATTAGAGGTAATGAAAGCATATCAATCCTTGGGTGGGTTGGTGTGCTTTCTTTTTTTTGGTCGCTAAATATGGATCCCGCATTTTATGGACCGATAACCAGCTTTAATCGGTCGGTAAATCGAGCTGCCGCATTTTATGGACCGATAACCCACTTTAATCGGTTGCTAAATCGTGCTTCCGCATTTTACGGACCAATAACCCGCTTTAATCGGTCCATAAATCAAGCTCCCACATTTTACCGTCCTATAACTCACTTTCATCAATCACCCACACCAATTCCAAGCATAAAATCCACACTCAAGCACAAACTAAAAAAAAGGAGATGATTCTCATGTGGAAAGTTAGTTTAATTGTTGGTGTAACGCTGCTCGCTCTAAACCCTGGCCCAGCTCCAATCGCTCCTGCAACCTTGCCGATCCTTCTTGAAGAAATTCCGCCTTACGCCAAGTGGGGAAGAGTCGCCATGCAGGAAACGAAAGAGAAATATCCCGATGCTGATATCATCGATTATTTACATATTGGCAAAGAGATGGAGAATGAAAAATCCATTGAAAAGTTTAAGCTCTGGCTCAAAGCCAAGGATAGGGAATTTGGTGTGTTTATTACCATTCATTTCGATACACAAACAGAAGAAGTCATTGATATAATAATGGAAGAAACCGACCGTTAATTAGCGTCCCATTCCGTTTTTAATAAGCCATAAATCGCATGGTCCACATAGTGATTATAAAGCCATTCTCCTTGGCGAATCACCCCTTCTTCTTTAAACCCAAGACGCTCAGGGATTGCTCGACTTTTAAGATTGCCTATCGCTGCACGAATTTCAATTCGGTTCAGCTCAAGATCACCAAACCCATAATCAATTAATCCCCGTACAGTACGCGTCATAATCCCATGCCCTTGAGCACCTTCACCTAGCCAATAACCAATCGTTCCAATCCTGTTCGTCCAATCAAAGGTATTAAAACCTGCCATCCCAACAAGTTCTCCATTGAAAAAGATGCCACAGTTCAGGCCTTTTTTTGCTTCATAATTTATAAGCGAATGCTTGATGAAATCTAGTGAGTCCTCTTCCGTTTTTGTGGTATTTAACCAAGGTAACCACTCACTTAAAATTGCTCGCGAACCGTCTGTAAGCGCAAATAAATCTCTCGCATCGCTTTCCTGAATTAATTTAAGTGTAATTTCTTCATCAACCTCATATCCAAACATTACCTTCACCTTTTCTCAAATTTTTCTTCATCTTACAGCTTTCTTCATAAAAAGGGAAGATATATTGTTACTTTTGCTCATTCTAGTTTATTATAGAAGTAATACTTATAATGAAAATCTTAGCGTGAGAAAAGGAAGGTAACTAGAGCCGTGGATAATAATATTACCCGATTAGAAATTAATGATAAAGAAATCATCCTGATTGGTACTGCACACGTATCAAAGCTAAGTGCCGAGCAGGTAAAAGAAGTTATAGAGACAGAACAACCTGATTCCGTATGTATTGAGCTTGATGAACAGCGTTATCAGTCGATTCAAGATGGAAACAAATGGAAAGATACAGATATATTCAAAGTAATTAAAGAGAAAAAAGCATCTCTCCTACTTATGAATCTAGCGATATCTTCATTCCAAAAGCGAATGGCTAAACAATTTGGCATCAACGCTGGACAAGAAATGATTCAAGGAATTGAGTCTGCGAAGGAAGTCGGAGCAGATTTAGTCTTAGCTGACCGTAACATTCAAATAACTTTTTCTAGAATTTGGGGAAACATTGGTGTAAAAGGAAAAGCAATGCTCCTTACGCAAGTCATCTACAGCATTTTCAGTAAAGAAACAATTACTGAAGAAGAATTAGAAAAAATGAAGCAACAAGATACAATCAATGCGATGCTGCAAGAAATCACAGAAAGCTTTCCAAAGCTAAAAACGCCATTAATTGATGAGCGTGACCAATACCTAGCACAAAAAATTAAAGACGCACCGGGAGATAAAGTTGTAGCAGTTCTTGGAGCAGCGCACATCCCTGGAATTACAAAGGAAATATATAAAGAGCAAGATCTGAAAGAGTTAACTACAAAACCACCAAAATCAAAAGTTCCAAAGATTATTGGCTGGCTCATTCCGATTTCAATTATTGCTTTAATCATTACAACATTTTTATTCAACCCAGAAGCAGGTATGCAGCAGGTAACAAGCTGGTTACTGTGGAACGGATCACTCGCAGCAATTGGAACGATTATTGCATTTGGCCATCCGCTCGCCGTCATAACCGCCTTTATAGCAGCGCCATTTACATCGCTAAATCCATTCCTTGCAGCAGGATGGTTTGCAGGATTCGTTCAAGCATGGGTGAAAAAGCCAGTTGTGCGTGACTTTGAAAATCTATCTGATGATGTCACAAGTCTAAAGGGATTCTGGAATAACAAAGTAACTCGCGTCTTGCTTGTGATCGTACTAGCCAACCTAGGAAGCTCACTCGGCACATTTGTCGCTGGAATAGATGTTGTACGCTTATTTATTCAGAATTTGTTCTAAACTAGAGGAGAGAGCACTGATTCATTAGTGCCTCTTTCTTTTAAACTCTACTAATCTATTAAAATATATTAAGGAAATTTTGAAGGAGGAAATTGTTTGTGATCATTTTGATCATCCTATTGTTATTCTGTCTCTCATTTTTCTTTTCTGGGAGTGAGACAGCGCTTACATCCTTAAACCGTGTCACATTGCAAACAAATGCTAAAAACGGTGACAAGAAGGCAGAGAAGCTTTTAACGCTTTCAGATAACTCCAATGATTTATATACAACATCAGTCGTTGGGAATAATATCGTTGACCTCACATTAGTTGCTGTCGTTGTACTTTGGGCGCTCGAGACAAATTTTAATGTTGCATTAGCTGTGGGCATAACCATTATTGGCGTGATTATTTTCGCGGAGATTATCCCAAAAGCAATCGCAAGAACGATTCCAACAGAGATATCCTATATTGTAGCTCCAATCATTGGGGTGATTATAAAAGTATTTAAACCAATTCTTTGGCTATTAAATTATTTATCCGATTTTATAACCAAACGATTTAATAAAGAAAATGAAGATGACATTTCCGTATCGAAGGATGAGCTGCGTACACTCGTTGACCTCGCTGGTTTAGAAGGTACATTTAAAGCTGACGAGTCCTATCGAATTAAAGGTGTGCTAGACTTCCAACATTTGAATGTGAAAGACGTCATGAAAACACCACGAATCGATATTGTCGCTTTACCAGTAACGGCGACGTACGAAGAAGTACGTAATTTTGCCATTGAAAATCGCTATACTCGCTTTCCAATTTATGATGAAGATATTGACTCCATCGTCGGTATCATTCATACAAAGTATTTACTCTCCTGGTCCGTCAATCCAGAGAAAAGTATCAAAGAATTCATGGATAATGACCCGATGATCGTTTATGAATTCCAGCCGATTGAACCGATATTTCGTAAAATGACAAAACATGGCCGACATCTAGCTATCGTCTTAGACGAGTATGGTGGTACAGAAGGAATTATTACGCATGAGGATATCATTGAAGGAATGATAGGCTTAGAGATTCAAGACGAGATGGATTTAGCTGATGAAGTGTTAATTGAACAACTAACCCCAACGAAAGTAATATGTGACGGGAAAATAACTTTACACCACTTGAACACCGTATTCCACACAGATATTCCTGAAGAAGAAGATGTGCTTGCAGGGTATCTCTTAAGCGAATTTAAAGGCTTTCCTCAAGCAGGCGACGTTTTAGAAAGAGAAGACCTAACCTTTAAAGTATTAACGGTTAAAGACCACTCGATCAGACGAGTAAAAATTATAAAATAGAGAAGCATTAAGAAGAGGCCAACGCTAATAATAAACGGAGGCCTCTTTTTTTAAACTAAGATAGGTAGACGGTAAGCTTGTATCAACTATTATCTTTACATCTTTCTGCAAACTCAAGATGCAAACGTATAAAAAACATTTGGATAGCCAATGACTAGAGTGCTCAGAATAAACGATTGGGAGTTTATCTATTCATAAAGCCTACCCATCTCAGTCTTTTTTTGCTTATCTAATTTATTGAGCAAATGATCAAGCTTCGTAGAAATTTCTACTATTATATCGTAGTCTGCACGACTTTCGTATGCTTCGTACATTTTCTTACGCAGCTGCTCAATTTGGATCTCTAACTCGTTTCTCTGATCCAGACAAGTTCACCACTTTCTCTCTATAGTACATATATATTATCCCTTTTTTAAAAATATAAACGCAAACTCTTAAATTATCTATGGTAAACTATCAAAAAAAGCTCATAAAGGAAGATTACATGAAAATAACGATTATAACGGTCGGAAAATTAAAGGAAAAGTACCTTAAACAAGGGATTCAGGAGTATTTAAAAAGACTCTCTACCTATGCAAATGTGCAAATCATTGAAGTAGCAGATGAAAAGGCCCCAGAAAATATGAGCGAAGCAGAAATGCTGAACGTGAAGAAAAAAGAAGGCGAGAGGATTTTAAGCAATATTACTGCCGATACGTATGTCATCACATTAGAGATTGAAGGAAAAATGCTGACCTCGGAGCAGCTCGCAGCAAAAATGGATGAGCTTGCGACATATGGAAAGAGTAAAATCGCTTTTGTGATTGGTGGATCGATTGGGATTAGCGACGAAGTACAGAAGCGCAGTGATTTTGCTTTGTCATTTTCTAAGATGACATTTCCCCATCAGTTGATGAGGTTGGTTTTGGTGGAGCAAGTTTATCGGGCTTATCGGATTAATAGGAATGAACCGTACCACAAATAGAGGCAAAAATTGTTGTAGATAAGGTGGTAATTCTTTATCGGAAGCGGGTATTGAAAATGTGTTTTCATTATCCGTTTCACGATATAACAAATGGATAAGTATAAAGGTTTTGGATATATTCATTTCAGTAAAATCAAATTCAAGTTCTATGGCTTTTATAGTTCTAGATTTATCTATTTGCTTGATTGCGATATTATCAATTAACAACTGAAGTAATTGTTTTTGATTTTCTCTAGAAGTCTTCCTATAAACTGACAGGAATTTTTTTAGTAGCTTTTCGATCAACTCTGGTTGAATCACTTTAGAATCGATAGAACCTAATTGTATTATAATCTCATTTTTCTTCTGTTCTAACTCCCTTTTCTCAATGGATACCTTTTGCAATCTTTCTTGCAGAATATCGACAGGAAGAGTATTTTTCTCAAAGGCATCCATATACTTTGCCTGTAATTGTTCAATTTCTTTTAATCGTATGTCAATCTTTTCTAGTTCTTTGTTAAGCTGACTTATCGAATGAGCAGAACTTGAACTTATGTCTGTGAGCGTCTTATATAATCTCTTCTTATTAGAACTAAAATGTTCAATTTTCTTGATAACCGTATCTTCTGCTTCATAAGCCTTAATAGAATTAGCTTTACAAGCAGCTGATCCTTTATTATGAAAATCGCTACAGACGTAATAACGATGTTTCCGTTTCGTCCCATCCTTTCGAGTATGTGTTGTAATCGATGGAACCATTCCTTGACCACAATCAGGACAGCGTAAAAGGCCACTAAGTAAAAAGGGTTCGTTTGATTGACGCTGCTTAAATGATTTACTTTTTCTCCTTGCTCGTACAACGCTCCAAAGTTCGTCTGAAATAATAGGTTCATGTTTTCCTTCTACAAGAATGGGATTTGGATTTTTCCCTTTTCTTCGTTTAGAATCCCAATTTTCAAATTTTAGCCAACTGATTTTACCGTTATATATTACATTGTCTAGGATTTGTGCTACACCATTAATAGAGAAATACCGATTCCGTTTCGTCCTATATCCTGCTTTATTTAAATGGTTGGAAATTGCTCTAAGGCCCTTACCATTTGCATACATATGATAGATTAACTGTACTACTTCAGCTTCTTTTTCATTGATAACTAGTTCCTTCTTAACAGTGTCATATCCAAATACAACTCCGCCGTTCCATCTCCCTTCCAAAGCCCTCTGTTTCATTCCAAGCTTAACATTTTCCGCTAATGTATTTCGCTCCATTTCAGCTATTGAAGCCATAATTTGAAGTACTAAGCGACCTATAGGACTACTGGTATCAAAGTTTTCTGAGTAGGATATAAATTTGACGTTGTATTTTTCAAATTTATCTAGCATCATAAGTGTTTCTAGCATATTTCTAGAAAGTCGAGAAATTTTCCAAACTAATACCGCATCAAATCTCTCATTTTCTACATCTTTTATTAGTCTTTTCATTTCCGGCCGTCCTTTTACGGATTTACCGCTAATTCCTTCATCGACATATTCATCAATCACTTCCCAGTTATAGATTTGAGCATATTGCCGGAGTGTTTGAAGTTGAGCAGCTATACTGAAACCTTCTTTTGCTTGTTCTTCTGTACTTACGCGGGCGTAGATGGCTACTCTTCTTATTTCTGTTGTCATAGTTGTCCTCCTTTTATCATTATAATACTATGAAAATAATATTAGAGGAAAAAGGAGTTTAGTATTTATCAGATTGTATTTGTGTGGTAAGTAGTATTACGGAAATTAAATTCAGGACATTATCATTACTTTGAGGAAGATTTATAACTTGTGAAATAGTGTTCTTAATGCTAATAGGGGTTAGTTTAAAATTCAGATTAATATTCGCTCATGAATCATGTGAGATTGCGGAGTTATCCTTTATTACGTAGTAGATGATATACTGCGTACCAATTGAACTTGAACTTACAATATACTGCTTTTCTGAGAAGGAATGCAGCTTTTTTGTGTCCTATATTTTATCCTTTTTGGCTTGAGTGGAGAAATTCATATAGTAGATAAATCTTAATACTTTTTTAAGAACTTAATAAGTGTATGATAAAGTCCCAGTGTAATAATAATGAATAGATAAAAGATAAAACTGGAGGTATTAAAATTGGAAAATCAAGCAGTTGTTGAATTGATCAATGTTAAAAAACAAATTGGAAAAATTACTATTATAGATGACATATCTCTAAGAGTCTTCAAAGGGGAAGTTTTTGGTTTCTTAGGTCCTAATGGTGCTGGGAAAACAACAACCATACGAATGATGGCTGGATTAATTGGGATTACAGAAGGTGAAATTCTTATCAATGGGATTAGTATTAAGAAAAATTACGAAAAAGCTATTTCGAATGTAGGAGGAATTATAGAAAATCCAGAGATGTATAAGTTTATGTCTGGCTATGATAATCTAGTTCATTATGCCAGAATGGTTCCCCAAAAGATAACAAAAGAAAGAATAAATGAAGTCGTTAAACTTGTTGGTCTTGAAAAAAGTATAAAAAAAAAAGTAGGCAGATATTCATTAGGGATGCGGCAAAGGTTGGGACTTGCTCAAGCATTGCTCCATTCGCCTTCATTGTTAATTCTAGATGAACCAACAAACGGTCTCGACCCTGCTGGTATCCGTGAAGTTAGAACATATATACGAAAAGTTGCACATGAGGAGAACATGGCTGTTTTTGTATCCAGTCATTTGCTAGCAGAGATGCAATTAATGTGTGATCGAATTGGGATTATTCAAAATGGGAAGTTGATTCGCGTGGAAACGATAGGAGAAATGGTTGATGTTTCTAAAGAAGCAACCATTCAATTTCAGGTGAAACCTTTGGATGAAGCCTTTCATTTTTTACAATCCTTATATGAAAAGACAGATATAGAAATAGTAGATGATTTTATTAAGATAAGATTGAAACCAGAACAGATTCCTCAATGTAACAAAGCACTGGTGGAAAATGATTTCATGGTGTATGGAATAATCTCTACTCAAGCTACGCTGGAAGATAAATTCTTAGAAATTACGGAGGAAAAATAGATGGTATCGTTAATTCAATTGATTAGAAACGAAAATATGAAATTATATAAACGTACTGGTACTTGGGTGATGATAGGGTTAATTATATTGGCAATAATTGGTGTAGGGCTTTTTACGAAATTTGTTTTAGATTCAAATGAACAAACAGATTGGAAAGAGCAACTGAAAGCTGAAAATATGCAGTTAGAGAATACGATGAAAGACACTGAACAGTTGGGTATAGGGAGTAATTATGTAAAACAACAATTAGCTATCAATAATTATAGACTTGAAAATGATGATCCACCTATCAATTCTCAATCTTTGTGGGGCTTCATGATTGATGTAACAAATTTTACAGGTTTTGTCGGATTATTTTCTATTGTAGTTGCTGCAGGTATTGTGGCAAGTGAGTTTTCGTGGGGGACCATAAAGTTACTGCTCATTCGACCAGTTAGTCGTTCAAAAATATTACTTTCAAAATATATCACTACCATTTTATTTGCATTATTATTGATTACACTATTGTTTGGTTTATCCTTTATTTTTGGTAGTTTGTTGTTCGGATTTAGTGGGATAGAACAGTCTAATTTAATATATCAAAATAATCAGGTTGTTGAGCAGAATATGATAACTTACATTATAAGTCTATATGGATTTAATAGTATCGATCTTTTCATGATGCTTACCTTTGCATTTATGATATCTACTGTGTTCCGGAGTAGCTCGTTAGCTATTGGTATCTCTATATTTTTAATGTTTACTGGTCCACAACTCGTGCAACTGTTAAGTAATTATGAATGGGTGAAGTATGTCTTATTTGCAAATACTAATTTACAGCAATATACGAATGGAATTCCTATAGTAGAAGGAATGACAATGGCTTTTTCCATAAGTATGCTTATTATTTATTTTGTTATATTTATTGGCGTTTCTTGGATTACTTTTGAAAAGAGAGATGTTACGACATAATAACGGTGGTAAAGGTGGATTATTATGAAGCCAGATAAAATTTTAGTTGTAGAAGATGAAACAGAACTTGGAGAATTAGTAAGAGATTATCTTACAGTGGAAGGATATCAAGTAATTCTCGCAGAAGATGGTGAGGAAGGAATGCAATTATTTCATCAGGAACAGCCAATTTTGGTTGTTCTTGATATTATGTTACCTAATATAGATGGAACAGAAGTATGTCGTAGGATCAGACAAGAATCAACTATTCCAATTCTAATGATGAGCGCTAAACAGAGGGATACGGATAAAATCATTAATCTAGGTATTGGCGCTGATGATTATATAACAAAACCGTTTAGTCCGGGGGAATTAGTGGCGAGGATTAAAGCCCATATTAGGCGTTATAAACATTTCTCTGATCAAAAACATGATAAGGGAATCGTTTCATATGGCGATCTAAGGTTAGATAAAAATAGGTATGATGTATATGTAAAAAAAAGGAAAGTTGATTTAACGGCGAAGGAATTCCAGTTGCTATATTTTTTGGTATCTAATAAGGGACAAGTCTATACAAAAGAACAGCTGTATGAGCAAATATGGGGATACAATCATATTGGTGATGTAAATACAGTTACGGTGTATATTCGAAAAATTAGAGAAAAAATAGAAGCCGACTCCTCCAGACCAAAATATGTTCAAACCGTTTGGGGTGTAGGTTATCGATTGAATGATGAATTATGAAATCAAGTCTGAAAAATAGGCTGATTCTCGCCTTTTTATCAATAATAATCATTCCTATCCTTGCCACAATTGCTTCATTTTTGATAGGAGCCGAAAATTTTGATTCTCAAGAGGATGACCAGTTGAATGCTTTATTCAAAGATGTAAAAAAGAATATTAGGGATAATGAAGATAATATATCCGATAAACAACTTTTTTACACAAATCTTGTTCCTTTATTAGATTATTACGATATTAACTTATCTATTTACGAACAAAGTAATGAATTACTATTTGACTCAAAACAATTTCGACCTAGAGATAAGAGTCAGAATCATCTAATTGACATTGGTAATTTTACAATAGATGTCCATACTCCTTTGGGTGAATTATGGCGAATTGATATTGAAGCCAATTCATTTAAAAGCAAACCCTTTAGTGTTTTTCGAGATGTCTTACGGCTCATTTTTATTAGTCTAGGAATTGGTCTAATTACTTTAATGTTACTAATTGTTGGGTGGATATGGTATATAACAAGGACGGTACTCGGTCCGATAAGACATATTTATCAAGCTACAGAGGAAATGAGGGTGGGAAATCTTGATTATCCCATAACATATAAAAGGGATGATGAGATAGGCCGGTTTATTCAGGGATTCAACTTGATGAGAGAACACCTAAAAAAATCCTATGCGAAACAAAAACAATATGAAGTATCACGAAATGTGTTAATAGCCAGTATCTCTCATGACTTACGAACACCTTTATCTTCAATAAAGGGATATGTTGAAGGTTTACTAGATGGAGTAGCAAGGGATCAAGAAATGCGTGAAAGGTATCTGAGAGTTATTTATGATAAATCAAATCACTTAGATAACTTAATTGAAGACCTGTTCGAATACTCGAAAATGGAAATAGAGGAACTTCCAATTCATAAAGAAGTTGTGAATGTAAATCATTACTTTGAAGAGATGTTGGATAAAGTGAAATTTGATTTGATTCGTAATGAGACGAAGCTTGAATATGTTATCAAAGCTCCCCCTATTCAGATGAAACTTGATCCTAAAAGGATAAGGCAGGTAATGACTAACCTAGTTGACAATTCAATTCAATATGGAAGCAATGAAATATTTATTGAAGTAGCACAAACAAATAAACACCTAATTGTAAAAGTGAGAGATGATGGTCAAGGAATTGATGAGGAAGATATACCAAACATTTTTAATCCCTTTTTTCGAGGTGAAAAGTCAAGAACTAAAAAACAAAGCAGTGGATCAGGATTAGGTCTTTCCATCGTAAATTATATTATTAAAGTTCATCAAGGTTCTATTAATGTCGAAAGTCAAAAAGGAAAAGGGAGTCTTTTTACACTTACCATCCCATTAAATTAACTTGAAGTCTCACAACTAGCTAACCAAGTCATTTACTGGGCAGTACACAACGATTCCATTCAACAGAAAAAATACCCCATAATCGGGGCGCAATTGTTTTATAAATGTCTTATTAAACTAATGAGTGGTTAGTGCAATTACGGTAATGGACTTTCTTCTACGAGAGATAAAATAATGAAAGGAAATAACTTACGTAGGAAATGGTGCTGGTGATATGTTATCGAAACAGGTAATCCTTGCTGAATTATCAAAAAACCTAAATACATGGAAAGAAGATTATGGTGTAAAGCTAATTGGTTTATTCGGCTCGTATAGCCGTGATGAACAAAAAGAATCTAGCGATATTGATGTGATCGTAGAGTTTAACGACGCGGATTTATCTTTTGATAATTACATGGATTTAAAAATTAGCCTTGAGGATCTTTTTCAGAAGCCGATTGAGTTAGTCATATTAAATGATATTAAACCTTCTTTAAAGTCAAATATTCTAGCAACCATTACATATGTAACCGAGGACAACCAGTGGGATTATAATTAGCAGTCTATTCGTCAGGAGTAATTTTCTGGGTATTCGAATCATTATTATAATTGCTTTGTTAATCAGATAACGGATCAGGGTACTTATCCAATTATAAAGTAAGTACCCTGCTTTTCTATTTACTCAAGGGTCTTCTTAATATCACAACACTTTATATCCCCTATTAAACAAATAGTTGCTTCGAGAGGCTTGATACACAATGATATTTTCAAACCCTGTTCTACTACCGTTTTTAAAACATTTATTTATGATTAATTGATTATGATTAGTATTCGTGGTGCAAAATACATTTAATTTCTTATAACTCTTGTGATAGACATTGGTTCTTTTTCTTATCTCTTTTATATATTCGGGATTTAGAGAGCGATTGCTATCAATCTCATTACCACTTTTAATAAAAATAGTAGGAAGATGAGCCTTGTTTGTTGGAATTTGGCTATCAGTAATTTCATAGGTATCAACCAGTATCAAATTCAACTCATTTGATGGATAATCCATATTCTTTTCGATGACATTAATGGATTGAGCTTTTACTTCTACATCACTATCAACAATCACTTCAGGGAAAATATCCTTCAAAAGTAATTTATACTGTAGATACATAGGTACTCTTACTAGACTAACCTTCCCATAGCCAAGAATTTTGCTGGCTAACCAATATACCCATATTGGATACTCATTATACTTGTTTCCAGAGTTGAATAATTTGTCATTATTTGCTTTTGTTCTCCAAATATAAATAATTATAGATAAAATAAACCCGCCAATAATAGAAATTACTCGTTCACTATTAATAATGCTTTTTATCATTTCATCAAAATTTGTTGCATCCATACCTATCAGGGAGAGAATACCGTAGGCAATCTCTTGAAGTGGGTAAAAGATACTTACTATTACTGGTAACAAGATTAATAAACATTGAAATAAGACCTTATTCACTACCGATATCACCCCTAAATAATATTTTGTCATTATGCATAAGGGATTAATTTTCGCATACGTTTCTGCATTTGATTTTCTTTCCATTTATCGTAATAAAGAGAAATAATATCTTTATCAATAGAAAATTCCTTCCGAGTCATCACATTTCTATATTCAAGTATTTTTTTATGGAAAGAACATTTTGTTACAATGCGTTCACAACCACACGGACACTTCTTTTTATTACCTCTATTTGGTTTTTGACTTAATATATCTAATAAGTTAATTACCTGATCAATATATTTAAGTTCAAAAACTTCCACATAATCCTGAATAATACCATCTATACCGTGGTATAACTCACCAAATACAAAGTTTTCCTCACCTTGAAGTCTAAGTGAAATTGCATAGAAGTATGGAACCACACATGAATGAATAAAGCCATCTAAAGTAGGGTTGTCCTTAATACGTTTCTTCAAGCTCATTGGCGATCCTAAACATAGAGATGAATCGGGATACGCATGATAATCCAACGTTTTGGGAAATCTCTCTCCGATTTCGTAGACAGTCGGAATCTCATTTGGGAAAATTTTAGGGATGACAATCTTTATTAAAAACTCGTCCTTTATATTTCCATAGGATTCATCCGTTATATCTAGAGACAAGATCCCTTTAACAACGTACTCTTCGTTGTTTGAAGGAGCCAAAGACATTTGGGGGTTACTTTCTAAAAACATTTCTAATTCTTTAATATTAATATGCATCACCCCAAGGCTTCGGTGGATTTATTGGTAGGCTAGTGACATTTCTCTGTTTGTTACTTTTAAGATTGTATGTCTTATTTAAAAAGTTGTTATCTATATTCAAAGAGAATTTATTATTTAAGATTAAGCTAGCTGTTTCATAACTTTCCGTTTTTAATAAGTTGTTAAAATCAACTTTCGCTTGTAATAACCAGTTTTTGAAATTTCCTTCTAAATCTAATTTCTTTCCTTCTGACGTATCCCACCTGTCTGTAAAATCTTCATTGGGGTTCACAGGATTGGGAACTCTGGGAGTACTAGGGTTAATATATGTTGGCATATTTTCCAATAGATTCATCAATGCTTCTTCTAAATTCAATTCTCCATTATAGGCTCTAGCTGCCAAAGTTGTTATAATGATAGAAATCGGCTTACTATCATTTTCTCCAAACATATTATCGCGATGTCTCTTTAACAATTGAATACATCTTTGAAGAATGGTTTTTCTGCCATAAATTGGAACAGGCGTTATGGAAGAACGATTGTATATTCCGAAGTCGCCCATTGTCATGCGACTCTCAAACCATTTCAAATATCCTTCTGGATTACTAATATTCCAGTCTTGCGAGATAATGGAATAATTTTCAAGTTGATCATCAGTTATGTTTATAGCAGCGTCGACCACAGATTTGTTTAAGGATTCTTCATAATTAAAAGTATCTTCCAATTGTTTTTTGTAGACCGATTGCTTATCAATATTTAATGGTATACATGGAACTATATCTAAATGAAATTTAACCTCATCCATATACTCTAATCTCCAACAGCGGTGCTTCTTTTCTAGTTCCTGCTTGATACCCTTTGCTACACGATAACTTTCTAGTTCAGTACCAACCATTTCTTTTAATTGTTCCTGTGTAAATAAAGACTTAAAGTTTGGGATAATGACTTTACAACCCATGTCTAAATCATATTCTTCTTGTTCGATAATAGGTTTTATAGTAGTACCTAATGCAAAAGAGCCTTGAGGAAATATGTTTATATCTACATCTTTGAAAGAACTATTTTCTCTATTAAGCCATTCTCCCAACGACTTATATCTTTGAATTGTTTTTTCAACAACATAATCAGGTAAATCTAGTTGATCAATCATTTCTTCTAAAACACCTTTTTTATATATTTTTTCAGGCATTACAAATCCCCTTTCGTATTGTTTATCAATTGGTTTATGTTACCAACCATCATACTAAATATAGTAACATAGAATATTTGTTCCCACAATATATGGTGTTATTAATAATCTATTAAAAAGAATAACCTATACCTTTAGAGGATTTTTTAAGGAGCATATCACCATTTCCTAAATTTGCAAATACTTCTATATTGAAAGGGCAAAAAGGAGAAAGGATGGTCCCCTTTCTCCTATTCCATAAATATATCCTCGTTATTAAATTTGAAAACAACATTCTTTATTGTACGGTCTTTAGGTTTTTCCCCTTTAGTGACATGAACCTCTTTGATGATACGGTGTAAGAATAACTTTCTTTCTTCATCAGGAATTGCAAAATAGAATTCTTCAAAATTTTGAGTACAGTAATTAATAAGTTCACGGGAAGTTCTGCTATTTTTGAATTCTATTTGTTTATTTAATTCTTTTAGATCGTTATTTTTTTCATTTAAGTTTTCTTGGTGGAGCATAAGCTTATCCATTAATAGTTCTTTGTCGATGGAATACCTTTCATCGTTCATTAGGTCAATTACATTAGACATATCTTCCTTAATGCGTTTGATTTTGTTATTGAGGTATCGGGCTTCTCTCTCTAAAGGTTGTAGTTCAAATGCTAAGCTATCGTTTGTAGCATTTTCAATTGCAGGTGTTAGATTGAAACTGTCTAGATATTGAAATACTTCATCTAGAACTTTTTCTTCAGCATGTTCCTTCTTAACAAGGTTGGAGGAACAAGCAACTCTACCGCTGTTTTTATTTTTGCTACATTGATAGTATTTATATTTCTGACTACTATTCCCTTGTACCATTACTGAGCCACATTCAGGACATTTTATTAATCCAGATAATGGATATAAACCCGGATGAACTTTCTTTTGTTTATAGCTTCTTGCTTTCAACATTCCTTGAGTCTCTTCCCAGAGGGAGGGTTCTATGATTGGTGTATGAACGCCTTTATGATAATTCCCTTTCCATTTAGTCATTCCGATATAAATTTTGTTTTCTAATATTGTCTTAATAGCAGTGGTTGTCCAGTAATTTCCCTTTTTTGTTTTGATACCCTGTAGATTTAGATTGGATGCAATTTTCTTATATCCCCACATATTTTCTGTGTATTTTTCAAAAATATATTTCACAACCTTTGCCTCTTCGGGTATAATTTCTAACTCTTTATTAATCAATTTGTATCCATAAACTTGTCCACCTAAAAAACGTCCTTCTTCTGCACGTTTTTCCATTCCAGAGCTAGTTCTTAAATTAATAAATTCTCTTTCAAGTTCCGCAACTAATGACAAAATATGAACAAGAATTTTCGCACTAGGGTCTTCGGTATTAACATTGTCAGTAATAGAAATAAGATGTTTATCACGAGAATTAAGTCGCTTTAAAATATAAAGTGTATCTAGAGGATCACGAGAAATTCGGTCTTGTTTTAAAACTATAATGTAATCTATATCGTCTGATCTTAATATACTGTTGTACATTTCTTTAAAGTTATCTCTACCTTCAAATGATTTACCAGATTTAAGATCATCGACGAATATATCTACTAATTCAATATCATTTTGTAAACAGTATTTCTCTATTTCTTCAATTTGTTTCTCAATTGATGTACTATCCATGTCAGGATTCGGACTTCTTCTTGCATAAGCGTAGGCTCTTAGTCTTCTAGTTAGCTTATTTTTCTTTCTATTATTTCTTTTTCTCATTATTTGGAGTCCCCTTTACGTAAGAATTTCTTTTCCAAAGTGGCAGAATGCTTAATAATAAGTTCAGAAAAGTAATCAATAAAATCAGAAGCATTCAGTTTCCCCTCGTCATCTTCGGTAGATAATATAGATTCGTAGTAAGAGTTATAATCAAGTAAGTCTTTATTTTTCATTTTGAATCTTCCTTCTTAAAGTAAAATCCAAATTTTTGCCGGCAACCTATTTGGTTGAAAACATGATACCTTCGAATTTTAAGATTTTAAGAGTTTGAAGGGGTGAAAATAAAGTTTATATATTCGTAATACTCTAACAGATGGAAGGAAGTAGAATGGTTAAGCGGAGGGTAAAATTAAATGGAGTAATAAAGAATAAGTTAATAAAATGGAATTTATAATTGAAAAAAGAAAACGGAAGTGCCTTTATGGACACTTCCGTTTTCTAGACCTCAAATTGTACTAACACCAGAAATATTCATCGTAGCGTTAATGTCATCTTGTAGTATTAATACAAGATGACATTAACGCTTGTAAAAAAGTATTGTCTCGTTACAAGTAATCCATTACTCGGAATATAGGGTGTAGGGAGTTATTTTATTGCTTCAACTATTAATCTTCGGTTGTTATTTTATAGGAACGTAATCCATCTCAAATAGATCTGCATAATCCAATTGACGATTCTTTGTTCCTATGACTTTTCCAATCATCTCGGTATTTAAATAATGATGATATTCATTTGCTGCACTTAAATCTTCAAATACCTTACCGATTACAATATGATCTCTAGCGTCAAAACCAATAACAACGTGACTTTTCATATAATTTCCTCCATTTGCTTTTACAATCCGGTGGGAATTACCACGTGGGAAATGATTTATGTTATCGTTCATTTATTATTTCTAAACCATTTATCCCATGTTTCATGGAATAAAAAGTTATATTTAATCATTACTCCATATCCTATGACTAGACTAACAATCAGACCGGGATAGATAGGCTGGTTAAAGAAAAGATTTACTATGACTGTATATGTTGCTGCAGCATTAAGGCTGATTGCCATTGCATTTATGATATAAGCAAGTTTAAAGAAATCCATGTAGTTCACCCTAATTTGATTAGTCTTATAATGCTTTTAGTTATTTAAACCTATTAACTAAGCACATCACTCATAACACAGCCTGCAAGTGGATTTGAAATATCAATATGACGGAATAACCAATTAATTATCTTCGGTTCAAAGCTAAATTCTTCAACAAATACTTTTCCTTCAATGAATAGTATGGCAATTTCAGCCGATATGGTTATCTGTGTATCAGGATACTGAAAGGTCATCACTGTATGCCTACTTTGATAATTGTCTATGTCTGTTTTAGAGTCCTCGAAGTAAGTGGCTATTTTATCGTCTTTAGTAATCTCGACAAGCTTTTTATAAAAGCTCTCGATATTTTCTTTAAAGACTCTTTCTTTTAATTCACCCTTTGCAGTAAAGTCAGTCAGAGTTGTAGTATACTGCTCTAGATCGATTCGCTCATTTATGTATTGTTCCCAATGGACTTGATTAAGTGGGTTAGTAAATTTTGCTTCGAATTTATTTACAATACCGAGAATGTAGAATGCCCCCAATTGTGTCCCTCTTAAATAAATGAATTTCTCCATTGCACTTTATTGGCCTTTTCTTTACTTGTTAACGCTATTATAACGATTACCTTGAAAAATTTATATACCTTTTCTGCAACAGGTCGATTCGTAGTCATAACAGGTCAGATGCTAGTCATAAATCGCCATTTCAAGGGCATAAAAATTTGCCCAACTTGATATAGCCGTTTGAATCTATTGCTAATACGTGATAAAAGGTAATTAATTCCCTTAGAAATGGTTAGATATGAATAGGTGCTAAGACATAATCGAAATAGTAGCGTCTTTTGGTGAAAGAAGGAGAAGTGCTAAATAGGAAAGGATAAAGTGATTTTATGACAGATAGTAAGAGGAAATTCGGCTGGGTGGATGACTGGGCCAAGATGACTGGTGAACGTGCAAGGATTGATGCGAAAGTACATAAGACTGCTATTGCATATAGGACTGAAAAGGGATGGGTTAGAGAACATTACGATGGTACAGTTGAGGTAATAAACTCCGAGGAAAATGAAGGTGGAAAAATGCGGGAGAAGGAACGAATAAATAGAATTATGTCACTCTTACACAGAATCTGGGAGCAGCAAACTGATGTGCGATTTAATCAGTTAATATCAAACTTGCAACATATATATTCATCGCAAAATGAAGGATATGGCCAAAGAGAGTTGATAGAAAAAGGACCATTTGGGGAAGTAGTAAAATCTTCTTATTTGGACTTTTTCTACTTGGAAGATGACAAGTGGGAAGAATTCCTGCAAAGGATGGCTGATGGTCAGGAAAAGGACTATGAATAAACTTTAACCTAAGTCGTGCCACGTAGATGTAGGAACTGCAATAGGTAGAAGAAAGTATAATGGCCAAATTGAAGACGAAATGAATTGGAGTAATCCAGTACAGATAAAAGTAAATGGAATTTATAATTGAATAAAGAAAACGGAAATGTCTTTTATGACACCTCCGTTTTCTAGACCTACAAATTGCACTAACACCAGAAATATTCATCGTAGCGTTAATCAATCTAGTAGTATTAATAGACATATTTATTATATGTCACCATACCACGATTAAGCAACCAGATAAATCCAATAGACTAAATAAAAGTGTAAATCATTTATAACAACTTATACAAAGATATGTTCCCTCTAGTCTTTAGCATATGGAAGCAACAGCGTATATAGCCCTTTCTTCTGTTCAAGAGATAACGACGAAATCATTTTATTTAATTTAGCATCAAGTTCTTCTTCAGTATTTGTATCATCTTCTTCACTTAATTCGATATTTTGTAGTTTGCTTTCCCCTTCAAGTGCATACAGAAAATCACCCATCGATATATTAAGTGCCTTACATATTTTTTCTAATAAGGAGAAGGTGATTTCTTGATTGCCGCTTTCTATTCGTGATAAAGAAGGTTGAGAAAGACCAATTTGTTTTGCAAAATCAACCATTGTTAATTTACTTTCTCTTCTTAACCTACGTATCAACTTACCAGCCTGTAAATCGTCCATTTTAATTTCCCTTCTCATTCTATTTCCTTAATCGTATAATTTTCTAGTTTTACAATCAATAGATATCATTATATATTCGTAATATAAATATATCCATATGGTGAATAAGGAGTGATTTTAGATGATTGACGGTTTCCCTAGATTGGTTAATCAACTAATAGAAAGTCGTTTAGAAAACATTATTACCAGTGAAGAATATGAGATGTTTATGGAAGGGATTTATAAGGATTTGGAACAGAAGCTATCGTCAAGCATTAAGGATTTTGATGAAGAGGCAAAGAATAATCTTATTGAAGATCTTAAATCAAATATTTTTCAACAGGTATTCCAGCAAAGTAAGTTGACCTACCGTGTGGCATTTAAAGATGCACTTTCATTTTTTGTTGATACATTATTAATACCTAAAAGATAAAGGAGTTGTTGCGAATTATGTCATCAATGAATCTATTCAAAGGAAAATTGGTTATAGAAATTGTAGCAGCTGTAAAAACTAGCGATGAAAAAACTATGACAGATGAAGCCCATGAAGGATTTACGCCTGAACTAACTAATGAAATCATGGCTCTCTTAGGTGCAAAAGGTTATATCAGTCAATCATTTGGAGTTACATTAGAAAATAAAGGTGTAGCATATGATGTTGAGTTGGAACTGATTGAAAAGGAAAAGCAGGAATCTATGAGAAGAGCTGAATCAATTTATAATAAGGCAAATCGTATAACTATTAAATTAGACTAAGGGGATATCAAGACAGTAATGGTTAAAAGCACAAGTATAACAGAAATACCAAAAGCTTTATTTGAAGATAGAGAAATAAGCATTAATCGTGGTGAATACATTATTCGTTACATGATTGATGATGGTAAAGAAGTTCCGGCTACGTTGATTAAACAATATGGATATTATATAGTACCCCAAAGTATCATGGTGGAAATAAGAAGAGAAACAATGCCCTTAGCGGATTTGACATTCCTCTTTGCGTGTTACTATGTTGCTTCTACAAATAATCGTAAAAGGATTCGAATGGATGAAGTTTTCGAATGTATAACAAGAAATTGGGATGAGATCCGAACTCGTAATACTGCCCAACGTTTTAATTTAACTTTATCAAATATAGACAGGTACAAAAGATGGATAAAAAAGCTTGATCATAATAGCAAATACTTTGTAAAGTATTAATTATTAAGAAGTTTCCGAAAGGGGAACTTCTTTTTATGATATTTATTGTTAATTACAAGTCTAGTTGAACGCGCGCACATAGTAGTTAGAAAGGAATGGAATCTAATGAGAAGAGTATTAGTGAACAAGGTTCGTTGTAAAAAGTGCGACGATATTATCGAATCTGTACATATTCATGATTTTAAACGATGTAAATGTGGGGCTATATTTTTGGATGGAGGCAACGATTACCAGCGGTATGGTTGGGGGACAAATCAGCCTGATAGTGCAAGATTAGAGGACTTCATCGATTTTAGTTATTCGGTTTATGAAGAAGATTGAGGATAGACTTTAGGATATCCCTTATACATTTCGTACCAACCTTAGAGTGTCAATATAATTAAACTATCTTATTGGAACTTAGAGCAATCAATTCCTCTTTTTAGTGATTAATTATAGCACACACCATTAAACCGTATGCTTTTTATGGAACTGGGGAACATAGAATTGAAATTAACATAGGAGGTTTTGTTATGAACAATTTAACAGAACTTGAAGTGGAAAATTTGCGCCATTTAATTGGTGGACATGGATTGGTTACAAAAAAGTTAGAAACATATGCACAAAATTGTCAGGACGCCGAATTAAAAATTATTTTACAAAGAGATGCCCAAGCTGCAAAACAAGCCCAACAACATCTAATGACATTTTTAGGTTAGGAGGAATGAAAAATATGTTTCAAGATAAAGAAATTGTGAGCGATTATTTAGCTGGGTTAAATGCAAGCTTAACAGGATATGCCCATATGATTACCCAGTCGAATAATTCTGAATTACGTCAAGCATTAATACAACTAAGAAATCAGGATGAATCTCGTCAAAGAACATTGTACAGTTATGCACTGCAAAAGGGATATTATCAACCAGCCGCACCTGCTTCAGAGGAAGTAGTCCAACAACTTAAATCACAATTAACACAAGAACAATAATATTATTTTTTTAGAAGCCAAGCTTCCTTATAGGTAGTAATAAAAAATAAGCAGTTCAATTGGACTGCTTATTTTTTATTGCATATCAAAGTTTATAAGTGAAGAAATGATAACGTACTATTGAATTTACAAGATGAAGTAATTTATTATTCATACTAGCTGTGCCTTTATTTATGGATAATTTTATATATGTCATTCCGTATTTTATTCGAAAAATATTTATATTTAGCTTATAATGAAGATGGGGTGACATGATGGCACGTGAAGGAAAATTTACAAAAGATGATTTGTATAAGGCAACCAATCATCTATTATTGCAACATGGCTATGCGGGATTTCATTTTGGTCTACTGGCTAAGAAATTGGATATAAGTAGAGCAGCTTTGTATAAATACTTTGATAATAAAGATGAATTGATTACGGAATATATGGAATTTGAAATGGAGCGATTCATGCAGGAACTTGAAAAAATAAAAAAATATCCACACTTTGAAGATCAACTAGACTATTTACTAGGAGTTATTTTTAAATATAGTAAAATCCATCAAATACTTTCTATGGTCTTCCAAATACCAAAATCTGATCATCCAAAAGTAAATGAAACCTTGGAACAGTTAGAGTATCAACATGGAAAAATGTATACATATTTAAACAATTTTATCCAATTAGGAAAAAGTGAAAAACTATTAAAACTTGAATTTCCTAATCACCTAATATTAGGATTTATTTTTCAAACAGTAAATATTCCTAATTACTCTAAATTACCAGAACAGGAATGGAAAAACTTAATGATACAATTTCTTCGCCATGGAATGTTTGTCGAAAGAAGTTGACACTTGTGTAACTTTGATTCATAATGAACTTGTTACGTAAGTGTCTTTTTTTATATAAAGTTACACTTCTGTAACCGTCGGATCCGATTTACATTTAGTATTATTCAAGTAATCTGAACAATGAGGTGAAATGATGTTTTTAGCTTTAAGAGAATTAAAACATGCAAAATTACGTTTTGTTATGATCGGTATGATTCTCGTATTAATTTCTTGGCTTGTTTTTATATTATCGGGGTTAGGAAATGGACTTTCTTCCCTTAGTGCGGCAACATTCAAAAACATGGATGCGGATTATGTTGTCTTTGAAGATGGGTCTCGCCATTCTATGTTAAGATCAGTCATATCTGAAGATTTATCTGAAGAACTCAAAAAACAGGAATACGTTAAGGATGCAGCTCCAATGGGTTCCCGCACTGCGGTGGTTCTTAAAGAAAATGCAACAACTAATGATGAAAAAATCGATGTTTCCCTTCTTGGTGTTAATCCGGGAACATTTTTAGAACCAGAAGTCATTGAGGGAAATCCATTAGCAGAAGGAAAAGACCTTGAAGTTATTGTTAATGATGTGTTAAAGAACCAAGGTATAAAAATCGGCGACACTCTTGAAATTGAAGGTTCTGATGAAGTTATTAAAGTTGTTGGTTTTGTTGAAAATGAATCATTTAATCATTTGCCTGCTGTATTTATGACAATGGATTATTGGCGTAAGATTCATTTTGCAGCAACAGGTTCAGATATGGGTGTTACTAACCCAGTCAATGCAATTATGCTTCAAGGGGAGAATATTGTACCGGAGGATATCAATCAATCGGTTGAAGGAATTGAGACAGCAACGAAACAAGAAGCGATTAATGGAATTCCGGGATATACAGCTGAAAATGGAACGATTATGATGATGCTTGGCTTTCTCCTAGCAATTTCTGCATTTGTTATTACTGTTTTCTTCTATGTGATAACGTTGCAGAAGTCGAATCAATTTGGAATTATGAAAGCAATTGGCGCAAGTAACGCCTTCCTCGGACGAGCTGTTGTTTCCCAAGTATTCATGTTAGCGGTTATAAGCATTGGGTTAGGAATTCTTTTAACTTATGGAACTGCAGCGATTTTACCAGAGGCAATGCCTTTTACACTTGATCCTATACTTGTCATCATTTATGCAATCATACTACTTGTGGTATCTGTTTTAAGTTCCCTTTTTTCCGTTCGAAAAATAACGAAGATAGATCCACTTCAGGCAATTGGGAGGGTTGAGTAATGAAAGGAATTCACTTTGAAAATGTATCTAAGCACTATAAAGAAGGAGACAGAACTTTTACTGCTTTAAGCAATGTTTCCATCTCGGTTAAACCCGGCGAATTCGTTGCAGTAATAGGTCCTTCAGGTTCGGGAAAAAGTACATTTCTCTCCATTGCTGGCGCTCTTCTTCAACCGTCTGAAGGGAACGTCATAATAAATGGGACACAACTTTCCGATTTGAAGCCGAAGGAACTTTCGAAATTAAGATTAGAACAAATTGGTTTCATTTTACAAACCTCAAACCTTGTTCCATACTTGACAGTTCTTGATCAATTGTTAGTTGTAAAGAAAATGAAAGGCTCTATTACAAATGAAGATAAACAATTAGCTAAAGAATTGTTAGAAGAAGTTGGTTTAGGAGAAAAATTAAAAAAATACCCTGATCAGTTATCAGGAGGAGAAAGACAACGAACCGCAATCGCTCGTGCATTAATAAATGATCCGAATATCATTCTTGCTGACGAACCAACAGCGAGTCTTGATACACAACGAGCCTTTGAAATTGTTGAACTAATGAAAAGCGGATTGAAATCAAGAAATAAAGCGGCAATCATGGTTACCCACGATGAACGTTTATTAAAATATTGCGATAAAGTTTATAAAATGGTAGATGGAAATTTAACATTATCTGAAGAGCAAAGTGCGGTTCAGTAAACAAAAGAGTCAGTATCTCACTTACGATGGTGGGGGACTGGCTCTATTTAATTACGGACTTTTCTTTATCAATATTAGGTGAATGTAACAAAAGTATCAGACAATCAAGTTCCGTACAAGACTCCTTTCGAATTATACAAAAGTACATTTATTGTGCATGATACATAGGATACATATGACAATAATGGAGGAGTGAGAAAATGTATTATTCACCTTATATGTATCCGAATTACTATGTAAATGTTCCAATGCACCAGATTCGTCAACAGCCTATATATTGGAGTTACCCACAAGCAACAAATACAGGGAGTTTTTATCAACCAATGCAAGTAGAGGAAAGAGCAGAAAATATGGTGTTTAGAGATCAAGGGAAACAGCCATTTGTAATAAATATTGAGGAAGCTGCGGAAAGGAATCGTACCTTTCGCACGGCAATATGGACTGGAAATCATTTGCAAGTCGTATTAATGAGTATTGCTGTTGGGGAGAGCATTGGTTTAGAAGTTCATCCAAATGTTGATCAATTTCTACGTATTGAAGAAGGTCAGGGACTTGTTCAAATGGGTGACACCGAAAATAATTTGAACTATGAAAGAAGGGTTTCTGAAGATTATGCTATCATGGTTCCTGCTGGTAAGTGGCATAATTTAACAAACACTGGAAATAAGCCCTTAAAGTTATATACCATTTATGCACCTCCAGAACATCCATTTGGAACGATTCACCAAACGAAAGCAGATGCAATAGCTGCGGAAGAAACCGGTAATTCGGCCAATCCAACTTATTTCGGTAGAACTCCAGATGAATGGGTAAAGTACACAGAGTTTTTAGTGAAAGAAGGATTAGAAGACGTTAAGAGAGGAATAAATGCTACACATATCCTTCAAGAGTTTATTCTCATGGGAGTTCTCGTCGGAAAAGGCTATTCTCCTGAAAGAGCATATGAGACTGTAGAAGAATGGGAACGTACAGGTGAATCAAAACTTCTTCAGCAAAGTAAAAATATGTAATGCTTTCTTATTGTAAAAGGGAGTTTATCATTTTTGATGAAACTCCTTTTTGATTTTGTTTTAAAGAAAAATCAAAATGGATAATAATTTAAATTAAGTACTTTTCAATAGGCATCTATAAAAATTTAGATAACAAGGTTGACATTTTACCCTAGGGGGTATATTATTGGTCTTGTAATTGATTTTCAACAAGCTAAATCAATGGAAATTTATAAAAGGTATTCTGCAAACGTCGTTATCCATAACGACTAATTTATTGCTAAACATTATACCCATACAGGTATAATAAATGCAGAATCGTAAATTTTTTTGTTAAAAATAATACCGTGGGGGGTAAATGTATGATTCAAGCAAATCACCAATTAGATGCAAAAGGCTTAGCTTGTCCAATGCCAATTGTGAAAACAAAAAAAGCAATTACGGATCTTGAAGATGGTCAAGTATTGGAAGTTCAAGCTACAGACAAAGGATCTAAAGCTGATTTAGCAGCATGGGCAAGTACTGTTGGACACCAATATCTAGGAACATTGGAAGAAGGCGATGTTCTTTATCATTACATTCGCAAAGGCTCTAATGAACCAGAAGTGGAAAAAACATTTGAACACACTGTTTCACTTGATGAAATTGAATCAGGTGACGGTTTAATTTTAGATGTGCGTGAAGCAGCAGAATATGCATTTGGTCATATTCAAGGTGCAAAGTCCATTCCGATGGGTGAATTAGAATCACGCCTTGGAGAATTGGATAAAGAAGAAGAAATCTATGTAATCTGCCGTACAGGGAAACGTTCTGATTTGGCAGCACAACTATTAGCAAACAATGGTTATAAAAAAGTTTATAACGTTCTACCGGGTATGAATGAGTGGAACGGAAAAATAACAAAAGAAATCTAGGAGGAATTTATTATGTCAGAAAAAGTAGCTATTATCGCAGCAAACGGTGGAATGTTTGATGCATACAAAGTATTCAATATCGCAACAGCAGCAGCAGCTTCAGAAAAAGAGGTACAAATCTTCTTCACTTTTGAAGGACTAAACTTAATTCATAAACAAGCAATGCACGCTTTAGAAATGCCAGCAGGGAAGGAACATTTTGCCGAAGGGTTTGAAAAAGCAAATGTTCCTACTATCCCACAATTAGTTGAGATGGCACAGGAACTAGGTGTTAAATTTATTGCATGTCAAATGACAATGGATGTTATGGGACTTACGAAAGAAGATTTCGTTGATGGTATAGAAGTTGGTGGAGCAGTAACATTCTTAGAATATGCAAAAGATGCAGCACCAACATTAACTTTTTAATTAGATTATTAAACTTCATGCAGTGGGGAACTTCTCCACTGCTAAAAAATAATTAAAAATATACCTAGGGGGGTAATTTGAAAATGACGGTAAATAAATGGACTGCAGCAGATGTTGCTCGAAAAGTAATTGATAACGAAGAATTATTTATTTTAGATGTTCGTAATCATGATGCATTTGAGGATTGGAAAATTGAAGGACATAAATTCGAGTATTTAAATATCCCTTACTTCGAATTATTAGATGGTGTAGAAGAGATTTTGCCTAAACTTCCAACAGATAAGGAAGTATTAGTAGTATGTGCTAAGGAAGGATCTTCCGTTATGGTAGCAGAAATGCTTTCTGAAGCTGGTCGTGAAGTTGCATATCTTGAAGGTGGAATGAAATCTTGGAGTAGTTATCTAGAACCAATTAAAGTTTCCGATTTAGAAAATGGTGGGGAGCTATACCAATTTGTTCGTTTAGGAAAAGGTTGTTTATCTTATATGGTAATTTCTGAAGGCGAAGCAGCTATTATTGATGCAGTGCGTTTCACGGACGTATTCACAAACTTTGCGAAAGAAAAAGGAGTAGAAATCAAGCACGTATTTGATACACACCTACACGCAGATCATATTTCAGGTGGACGTCAAATTGCAACAAATACAGGAGCAACTTACTACCTACCACCAAAAGATGCGACAGAGGTAGTGTTTGATTACACGCCTCTTACAGAAGGATTAAATGTAAAAATTGGTGCATCTCAAATTGATGTAAATGCACTTTATTCACCGGGTCATACCATAGGTTCTACTTCATTTGTTATCGACAATCAGTTCTTGCTAACAGGTGATATTTTATTTATCGACTCCATTGGTCGTCCCGATTTAGCAGGACTTGCGGAAGATTGGGTAGGTGACTTACGAGAAACACTATATTCCCGTTATCGTGAACTAGCTGAATACCTAGTGGTGCTACCTGCACATTTCATGATTATTGATGAGTTAAATGAAGATGGTACAGTGGCTAGAAGATTAGGTGATTTGTTCAAAGATAATCATGGCTTAAACATCGAGGATGAAGCGGAATTCCGTCGTACTGTTACAGATAACCTACCACCACAGCCAAATGCGTATGAACAAATTCGTCAGGTAAACATGGGTAAAATTACACCTGACAATGACGAACAAATAGAAATGGAAATTGGTCCAAATCGTTGTGCAGTTCGCTAATTAATCAATAGAAATAAAAATAAAATGGAGGTATAACAAATGAACATCACAAAAACATTAGATGCAAAAGGCTTAGCATGTCCTATGCCAATTGTAAAAACTAAAAAAGCAATGGATACGATTAACTCAGGTGAAGTACTTGAAGTACTTCTAACAGATAAGGGTGCTTTAAACGATATCCCAGCATGGGCAAAATCAGGTGGCCACACTGTATTAGAACAAAAAACAGAAGAAGATGTTCTGTATTTCTATATTCAAAAAGGATAAGGAAAACCAAATAGCGGGTAGCATGAACTACTCGCTTTTCTAAATTAGAATGAAGGTTTAGTAATGGATTTAACTTTTATCATCGTTGTGTTTGCGATTGGGTTTATTGGTTCCTTTTTATCCGGTATGTTAGGTGTTGGGGGTTCCATTATTAAATACCCAATGCTACTTTATATTCCACCTTTATTTGGTCTAGTAGCATTTACAGCCCATGAGGTTTCTGGAATAAGTGCAGTACAAGTACTGTTTGCTTCCATTGCAGGTGTATGGGCATATCGAAAAGGTGGATACCTAAACAAGCAGCTCATCATTTATATGGGTGGAGCTATCCTGATAGGAAGTCTAATTGGTAGTTATGGATCGATTTTCTTATCCGAGCAAGCAGTAAATGTTGTGTATGGTATTCTAGCTGTGATTGCAGCTGTAATGATGTTTGTACCAAAGAAACAAATGGACGATGTACCATTAAATGATGTTACCTTCAACAAGCCACTAGCGGCAATATTAGCATTAATTGTGGGAATAGCATCTGGTATAGTCGGTGCGGCAGGAGGATTTTTACTTGTACCAATCATGCTTACGGTTTTGCACATTCCAACACGCATGACGATTGCAACAAGTTTAGCAGTAACGTTCATTTCTTCCATCGGGGGAAGTGTTGGTAAACTTGTTACTGGACAAGTAGATTATTGGCCCGCTGCTATTATGATTGTAGCAAGTTTATTAGCGGCACCACTTGGAGCAAAAGTAGGAAAGAGAATGAATACCCGAATTTTACAAGTGATATTAGCACTTTTGATTGCGGGTACTGCTATTAAAATTTGGATAGATATTTTGACTTAAATAATATTTTAAACCTTCTAGATACGAAAATAGACAATAATAAAGGAGATGCAGACTGATGAAAAGTATATCAGCAGTAGAGTTACAAGAGAAAATAAAAAATGGAGAAAAGGTTCATATTATTGATGTTCGGGAAGACGTTGAGGTTGCAGAGGGGAAAATTCCAGAAGCTAAACATATTCCTTTGGGTGATATACCTAATTCTTTAGAAAAACTCGATAAAAATAAACATTATTATATGGTTTGTCGTTCTGGTGGAAGAAGTTCAAGTGCATGTGAATTTTTAATTAATCAAGGGTACAATGTTACGAATATGACTGGCGGAATGTTAGCGTGGCAAGGTGAAATAGAATAGGAGGCTTAAATATGGGAAAAAAAGTACTGATTGTTGGTGGGGTTGCTGGTGGAGCTTCTGTCGCTGCACGAGTCAGAAGATTAGATGAAAGTGCAGAGATTATTATGTTTGAAAAAGGTCCTCATGTCTCCTTTTCAAACTGTTCGTTACCTTATCATTTAAGCGGTATTGTAGAAGATAGCGAAAAACTTGTTTTAATGTCTCCCGATATCTTTAAGAGTCGCTACAATATTGAAGCTAGGGTACAACAGGAAGTTATTCAAATTAATCGGGATAAGAAAACAATCACTGTAAAAGATTTGATCTCAGATAAAACATACGAAGAGGGCTATGATAAATTGGTGCTTTCCCCCGGTGCTTCACCTATTCGACCAAATTTAGAAGGCATAGACAATTCTAATGTTTTTACAGTACGTAACGTAGTCGATATTGAGAATATCAATTCATATATCAAGCAAAAAGGTATGAAGGATATCGCGGTCATCGGTGGTGGCTTTATTGGAGTAGAGGTTGCAGAAAATCTTAAACTTGCAGACTATAATGTAACATTAGTTGAGTTTGCAAATCAAGTAATAGCACCATTTGATTACGATATGGCTCAAATCCTTCATAAAGAAATGGTGGATCACGGAGTTGAACTTATTCTAGATGATGGGTTAGCTAAAATTTCTGATGGATATATTACAACAAACTCCGGTAGGAAAATTGATGCGCAGGCAGTGGTATTAGCGATTGGTGTAAGACCTGAAACCAACTTGGCTAAGGAGGCAGGTCTTGAGATTGGAGAAACAGGAGCTATTAAAGTCGACTCCAATTACTTAACAAGTGATAGAGATATTTATGCAGTTGGGGATGCCATTGAAGTGTATCATCGTTTGTTACAAAAACAAACAAGACTAGCACTAGCCGGGCCAGCCCAAAAACAAGCCAGAGTGGCCGCAGACCATATGCATGGAATTCCAACTAGAAATATCGGTGTAATCGGATCATCATCCATCCACCTCTTTGATTTAAATGCAGCATCTACTGGACTTAATGCAAGAACAGCTGAGCAAGCAGGAATGATGTACGATTATGTTTACTTAATGCCGGGAGATAAAGTGGGACTCATGCCAGACAGCAATCCAATGCATTTTAAATTGGTTTATGAATATCCAACAGGTCGAATCTTAGGTGCGCAGGCAATTGGTAAAGGAAATGTAGATAAACGAATTGATGTTATTGCAACCATGATTACAATGAATGGTACGTTGGAAGATTTGAAAGATCTAGAATTGACCTACTCACCAATGCTAGGAACGGCTAAAGATGTCGTTAATCATGCCGCTTTAGTAGGGCTAAATCTACTAAAAGGCAGATACAAAGAAGTCAAAGTTTCCCAAGTTCGAGAACTGGTAGAAAGTAATGCTTTTATTATTGATGCACGAGAACAAGGTGAATATAATACAGGTCATTTTAAAAACGCAGTTAATATTCCTTTAAGTGAGTTTAGACAGAGACTTGATGAAATTCCAAAAGATCAACCTGTATACATTCACTGTCGTTCAGGTCAAAGAAGTTATAATATGGTAATGGCATTACAAAATTTAGGATATGAGAATGTATACAACATTTCTGGTTCCTATTTGGGTGTAAATCTTTATGAATACTTTAATGATTTAGTTACTGGTAGAGAAAGAATAGTAACGGAATATAATTTTAAATAGATTGACTTAAAATCTGAAGAATATTATTTAACAGTAATGAAACGGAGGTACATTATTTGGTGTATCCTCCATATATTTTCTATTCTTATGATGTGTATAAGTTTTGTTAAAGAAAGCAAAAGCGACTAATAGAAAATAATATTGAAATCTTGACAATATACCTTATGGGGTATATTATTGTTTATGTAATCCTTATTAAAAGGTGATCAATTATGATTATATATTTGCTAAGTGCGGTTATTGTTTTATTATGTTATGAATTATTTAGAAGGTACTTCCCAATTAAGGGGATAACTTGTAAAAATAGAATTGGCGAAAAGGATATCGTTATATTAGATTTAAGAGATTTCAACGAAAAAGGAACTTTAAAAAATGTGGCAATGCAGATACCTTACGCTTATTTGAGAAGACACTACAGTGAGATTCCGGATCAGTCACTTCATGTTGTTGCGAGTGATCGAATGGATATTAATCTAGGTGTGAGATTTTTATTAAGAAAAGGATATAGTGTTAGTAGTTTCGAGATTATAGGTTGTGCATGTAAAGGAGGAATAATAGATGGAGTATGATAAATCTGTTATAAATCGTTTAAAACGTATTGAAGGCCAAATTAGAGGCGTATTAAATATGATTGAGCAAAATAAAGATTGTAGGGAAGTAATCACTCAATTATCAGCATCGCGTACTGGTATTGATCGTACAATTGGATTAATTGTAAGCATGAATTTAGAACAATGTGTTCGAGAGAATATTGAAAATGGTGAAGACACGAAAGAACTTGTAAAAGAAGCAGTAAATTTATTAGTTAAAAGTAGATAAAGGTTCTAACAATTTTCTTACTAAAAGGAAATTTAACAGCCTTTTTCTTTTTAAATAAATTATACCCCGCTGGGTATATGGGTGAGTTGAAATCCTAATAGAAGTAATCAAATGAAACAATTAGAACAGAAGGTAAAATGACATCAGATAAAAGTTAAGAAAAGAGAAGGTGAAGGTAGAGTGGATATTATACAATGGATTTTTATTATTTTGATCGCACTCTTTGTGATCAATCGTTTTATTCCCAAAAAGGGCATTACGAATATAACTGTTCAAGAAGCAAAAGATAAAATTAAGGATAAAAGTGTTCAATTTATAGATGTCCGTACACCGGGTGAATATAAAGCAAATCATCACAAACCGTTTAAAAATATCCCACTTTCCAATTTGCCTAGCCAAGTAGACAAATTGGAAAAAGATAAAGAAGTTGTTGTTATATGTCAAAGCGGAATGAGAAGTGCAAAAGCAGCAAATATGCTGAAAAAACAAGGATTCGAAAATATCTACAATGTAAAAGGTGGAATGAGTGCTTGGTATTAGAAAGGATGACAAGAGATGGCAAAACAAATAGCACCAGAAGAAGTAGCTAAACGTCTTCAAAATAGTGAAGAAGTATTCATAATTGATGTTCGTGAAAATGGAGAAGTAGCTAGTGGTAAAATTCCAAATGCCAACAACATTCCATTAGGTCAGCTTGCATTACGAAAAGGTGAATTAGACAAGGATAAGAACTACGTGGTTGTTTGTCAATCTGGTAACCGAAGTAAAGCTGCCTGTGGAATACTTGAAGCATTAGGTTTCAAAGTTGAAGATATGATCGGTGGAATGAATAATTGGAATGGAAATATTGAATAAAAGCTAAGTAGATAGGAGTGAAATCAAAAGATGTTTCATTACACAATAGAGACAAACAAATCTATAGAAGATGCCATTAAGTCATTGGAAGTAAATTTAAAGGAAGAAAAGTTTGGTGTTCAGTGGCAGTTTGACATTAAGGAAACATTACAAAAGAAAGGATATGAACTAGACCATCCATTTACTGTTTTAGAAGTATGTAACCCTATAGAAGCCCAGCGTGTGTTGTCAACGAATCAGTTAATTGGATATTTCCTTCCATGTAAAATCGTTGTTTACGAGGATGATAAAGGGAAAACTAACATAGGGCTACCAAAACCAACTGCTTTAATTCAAATGGTAGAAGATGAAGAATTACAGGAAATTGCAACCGACATTGAAGAAAGATTGATTGCCTGTATTGATAAAAGTAAGTAATCAAGTGAATTTTAATAGGGATTTTGAGTTAATAAAAGAGGTTATGAACAAATGAATCAAACTGTCACGGTATATACATCAAGCTTCTGCCCAGTCTGCGGAATGGTAAAAAGCTTTCTAAACTCCTTTGATATCACTTATAAAGAAGTAATTGTAGACTTGAATCCTATAGCAAGGATGAAAGTGATAGGAAAAACGAAAAGATTAACGGTTCCACAAACCAATATAAATGGAGAGTGGATAAGCGGGTTTGATCCGGAGAGAATGTTAAAGATATTAATTAAATGATCTCGTACTACAACGAATACGTAAAGACAGTAAGGATATAAACATTCTTTACTGTTTTTTTGTGATATAAAAATAAAGTGATTTCAGCAAAAAGGCATTATTCTAGCTTTAATATTCTTCTAACAAGGGTAACTTTTATGTACAACATTAGAATTTAATACAGTGGCTTGTTAAATACAATATATGGTAACTATTAATAGTTACCAATATAAGATACTATGCAGAGTAATAGAACAATCAAGTTAGTGAAATGCAGTGCCAGTCAATGTTTGAGTTGGTATCTATTAATGGTTACCATTCATATGTTAATGGCTATTTTTATGTTAGTGATTATCAAATGAGTGTATTACTTTGAATAATGGTTACTATTAATCGTAACTAATAGTAAAAGTGAATAGAAAGGTGAGAGATGTAACTGAAGGGAAAGTGTTGATACGATAGTTTTTATTCATAGTATCCAATAATGGTTACCAATGATGTTTTATGTATCAGTCATTCCAAATGAATGACTGTGCGTGAAAAGCAATAATCAGTATTTACGTAGTGTTTTATATAATTGATTTACATTTAGTCCTAAAGGGTGAACGATAAGTTTTAAGCCGGATTCTTTTAGTCTCTTTATAACTGCTGAGTCCGACTTAAATCGTTGTAGTATATTTTTTGTTCTATTAATTCCATCACTAAAACTGGAACGATTTGATAAGCTGTTATCGACAATAACAATATCCATGATATGAAGAACTTCTGGATTCTTTTCAGCAAGGATTGCGTATTTAAATAACTTTTGAGCTAGGGTTTCGATAGGCTCCGTTCCCATATCCATCTCAATATTTATTATAGCGTCCCTTACTTCTGGTGTTCCTTTTAGTTTAATAATCCAGTCTGGTTTTACTATTGTCATCGTAGCTCCATTTAATTTATTGCCCGCTTTACTTCCTGTAGTCATATATTTTGCTATTTCCGCATGAAATGCTCCGTTATTTTGTCGATGTAGGTTTTTATGTTTTCTTACCCATTCGGTATATGGATACATTGCTGGTGAATAGGAAAATGAAGTTTGATTATAAATGATTGGATACTTTGTTTTATTTGTATTTGGATCTTTAATAGCTTTCTTATTAAAGGTTGTTAATATATTTAGTGCTGCTTGTTGTGTTGCAATAAAGTGCAACAAGTTTTTCTTTTGATTAAATTTATATATTTTTGGTTTGTTGTATGATTCGTCTAGAAGTCCACTTTCTATTAATACATCAACAGCCTTACTTCCGATTGCCAAGAATTTAAAACGTTCCCCTTCAAAACCCTTAGAATAATGTTCAGAACGAATTAGATGATAGTCCTCAAACTTTCTGATTCGATTTTTAAAACTATATTCTTTAATCCCCAATTCGAATAAGTGTTTAGCAGCTTGATAGAATTGCTGCAAAGTTAATAACCGCTGTTGTTCTAAAAATGCTAATAACTTTAAATCTGTATTAGTAAGTTCTAATCGTTGTCTCGCATTTTTCTTTAAGATGATTTTATCTTGCATTTGTTTTTTTCTCCTTTCCCTTTGGGTGAATGATATTTGCTTGCCAGAACACTTTTAGAATTTCAATTTTCACTATTATTGTCAGCTATATAAAAGGTTGATTACATGCATGCTATTTCAGTAAGTAATATACTTCTCCTGAATAATTAACTTAAATGCTGCTAATTTTTATCAGTAACCTTATTATTTGGGTGGTTAATGGTGAATGAAAAGTGTTCTTTAAATAGTGTACTGTCAAATTTTGATATTCCTAGTCCTATAAAATAAAAGAAGTAAATTCAATAGTGAGTGGGTATTTATAAAATAAAAGTAAAAAGACTTGCAATATAAAATCATCGTTGTATAATGATAGTCAAATAAATAAATTGATCGACTTTCTCAACAACAAGGGAAAAACCCAAGAGGAAGTAGTGAAATGTACACAAAATTACGTGTATATATTTTGCTACGTCTGTCTTGGGTTTTTCTCTTTTTTATTTAAAAATCCAAATGGCAGACGTAGATGAGGAGATGATAATCAGGAAACAAAATTCTACCTACATTAAAAAACAAATTAAATTAAGAGGTGAGAGATTCAATTGCAGAAAATAAAAAAGGCTGTCATCAGAGAAGACTTGGTAGAATTAACAGGTAGTATGGAAGAAGCTGTAATCTTAGGTCAATTAATTTACTGGATAGATCGTATGAAAGATGCTGGTAAATACAAGGTTGAAGAAAGAGAACGCTTAGAAAATCATTTAACAGATTCTTTTAAACACGGTTGGATTTATAAAAAAGCTGAGGAATTGGCTGAGGAAGTAATGCTTGGTGTGTCACCTAATACGATTCGAAAGTATTTAGGTAAAGTAGTAGAAAAGGATTATGTTAAAAGACGAAATAACCCTCGGTATAAGTGGGATAAGACATTACAATATCGTGTGAACTTAGTGAAAGTCATCATAGATTTAAGTAATTTAGGATATCCAATAGATGATTACAAACAGTTATTACGAATGGAAGAAAATGATACTTCGAGTAAACAAACTGTTTCTCCGAATGTGGAAAAAAGTGATTCGAAGCTCAATGATTGCGCTGCAATACCAGAGATTACTACAGAGATTACTCCAAAAATTAATACAGAGACTTCTTCGTCGAGTGAATGGATTGAAGATGACATTACTATTTATGATTCAAATCAATTTGAATTAATTAGTAAAATCTACTTGAGCCTTAGTAATAACATGCAGCTATCGGCTAATGACCAAAAGGCGATTAAGGATGTTGTTGGAGAGAATTGGGAGACTGATCGAATTATTGGTTGGATAAAGGAATGTTTTGATAACTTTAAACCAAAACACAAGTTAGATAATATCCGGTCATTTCGTTATGTTGCAAACTATATATTTGATCAAGCCTATAAATATGAACAGGAGGTTTTAGAGGATGAACAAGCTACAGGATATATTGACCAAGATGAATATTTCCAGCGATACGGTTCAGCAATTCAAGAAGCCGGGGAAATTAACGAAGGCGACAGATGATTGTATGTACAGAGAATGTGACGGCACTGGACTGATTCATGAAATCAGAGAAGATGGGTCTGAGGTCGCTATAATGTGTAAATGCAGAGAATATAAAGAACTGTTGCGTGAAATTAAGACTGCTAGAATTCCAGATGACTATTTAAATAAAAGAGTTCATGATTTTGATACGAAAATCTATCAGGTGAAGGATAGTGTGGGAGTTGCACAATATGCTAAGAAGATTGCAACACGTTATATTGAACAGTATCTAGAGATGGAGGAAATGGGGAAAGGATTATACTTCTACAGTAATACAAAGGGGTCTGGAAAAACACTTCTATCAATTGCCATTACCAATGAACTCATTATCAAGTATAAGATAAAGCCAGTGTATATTTCTGTAGTAAATATGCTAAATGAGATGAAGCATTCATTTTCTAGTAAAGACTCTAATAGAACCTTTTATAGTTTAATGGAGTCGTTTAAGCATGCCCCATTACTCGTAATGGATGACCTTGGTGTAGAGAAAACAACAGATTGGTCAGAGGAAGTTTTGACGCAAATCTTAGATGAGCGAATGAGTTACAAAAGACCAACTATTATCACATCTAATATGCCAATACAGTCACTCCAAAATAAGTATCCGGCTGGGAGGATAAAGAGTCGTATTGAAAAGATGACATTCCCAGTTGTTATGCCTGAAGAGAGTGTAAGAGAAATAATATCTAAAAAGGAAAATGAAGAAGTAGCAAAGATGTTTTTTAAATGAAGTGGATTAATGTGTTTGATCTCTTAAAATATAGAAATAGATTGTTAAAATATAATTATAACAGTCAAAAGATAGAATCGAATATAGCAATAAAAAGGGAAAACCCCATTTCTATAGAGTGACAGCGATGTGTGTATGCTGCAGTCTTTTAAAGGTGGTTTTCTCTTTTTGTTTATCTTGAAGAATACGCAATTAACAAAAGGAGGGGAAAATTAAAACATGAAAATCATTGTTAAGGATTCCAATAAACTACGAGCAATTTTAATTGAAAAAGGGTTTTCCCAACGAGAGTTTTCGAGACATACCGGATTAAGTGAAAATTACTTTAACCAAATTGTTAATCATAAGAAAAACCCTAGCCCAGCGGTTGCAAAGAAAATATCAAATCAATTGGATTTAGAATTTCATGATGTTTTTCAGATTGAAAAGTAACCAGAGCAAGAAGAGGTTGAGTAAGTCCAATATTCTGTAGATACACAAGATAAAAGTAACTGTTCTAAAATTAATTAATTTAAAAGGAGAGATTTATATTATGAAATGTGCAGCATATGTAAGAACATCAAGCAAAGAGCATAGTGAGTATAGTTTATCAATACAGGTGAAAGCGATAGAGGAATATATCGATAGTCAAAATTGGCAGTTGTGTAAGATTTATAAAGATGAAAATAGTTTGGGACCGGGATTAAATGTGGGACTTCAGAGAGCGATAAAAGCTGCTAAAGTAGAGAAAATTGAGGTAATCATTTCTGTGACAGCTTCTCGTTTATTCAGATACTACGAACAAGCAATTCCTTTACAGGATCTTTGTCAACAACAAAAAGTAAATATTATTGCATTAGATAATAGTATTAATACTTTTGGAGGAAATAACTAGTTAATTAATAGATCCTTATGGATGATTAATCAGGTTGGAGTATCAGTTAATTAAAAAAAGAAAAGCAAACCGTGGTGATTGTTTAGTCAAGGCTAGATAATAACTACGGTTTTACTAAGTTCTGATGAAAAAGGTTCGCTGATTGTTCAATACCTAAATGTTTTTGCAATTGTACAAGGAACGATTAGAAATCTCGTTGTTATTCCTTTCCCTACATAATTCTAATTAGTTACTAAAGCCCCATGTTACCATTTGACTGCAAACCATTTTACTATTACAATATAAATATATTGACTCAGACAATATTCAAAGGTAGGTGATCAATTGATAGGTTTAGAATACATCTTAGATCTTTATGGGATGCAGCACGTCGAATTAGCTGAAAAGCTTGGCATCAAAAAGCAAAATATAAACTTATGGATTAAGAGAAAACAAAATATCTCTAAAAAACATCTACCTACTTTGGAGAATATCTTTGGTATAGAGGCTAAATACTTTTCTAAAGAATTAACCGAATTAGAAAAACTGGAGATTCAAAAGGAAAAACTAAAACAAGACCTACATCCAGTTATCATGAAGCATGAGGAACAATTTCTAATTGGAAAAGAAAACGACCTTGTTGAAGTTCCTATTTATGATAAAGAGGAAATAAATCAAATTGAGCATGACATTGAAAAAGCAAGGCTCATAGAAAAGTTTCGAGACATGGTAAACCATGTAGAACACCAACCTTATTTAGATACATTTAAGTTAGTTTTGGAACTTTTAGATAAAGCACAGCATGAACCAACTTTTCATAAAACAATTGAAGGTTTAGCTCATTATTTAGAAGTACTACCAGACTGGGTGTCTACAGGCCCTGAACAGGATGAATTTGAAAGCGAATTATTTGAAGTACTAGATGACCATAACTATTAAAAGGAGTATTAGAATATGGAAACAGCAAAGATTGGATTCGAGGAAACATTATGGAAAGCCGCAGATAAACTACGTGGAAGTATGGATGCATCAGAATATAAACACGTTGCATTAGGATTAATTTTCTTGAAATACATTTCTGATAAATTTGAAACAAAGTATAAAGAGTTAGTCGAAGAAGGCGATGGATTTGAAGAAGATCGTGACGAATATACATACGAAAATATCTTCTGGGTTCCTAAAGAAGCACGCTGGGACTTCATTAAAGACCATGCAAAAGATCCGAGAATTGGGCAATACATTGATGAAGCAATGATTGCAATTGAGAAAGAAAACCCATCATTACGTGGGGTATTAGATAAGCGTTATGCACGCCCAGAGCTTGATAAACGTCGTTTAGGTGAACTGATTGACTTGATTTCAACCATTAAACTACACAGTAAAGAAGAAAAGGATTTACTTGGTCGTATTTACGAATATTTCTTAGGTAAATTTGCTAGTGCAGAGGGTAAAGGCGGTGGAGAGTTCTATACACCACAAAGCGTCGTACAAACATTGGTAGAAATGATTGAACCATATGAGGGGCGAATCTATGATCCTTGCTGCGGAAGTGGTGGTATGTTTGTTCAGAGTGAAAAATTCGTAGAACGTCGACAAGGGAAAATAGAGAACTTATCTATTTATGGTCAAGAGTTGAACTCAACAACTTGGAAGCTATGTAAGATGAATCTTGCTATTCGTGGACTTGAAGGAAACATCGGAGAACATCATGCGGATACATTCCATAATGACCTGCATAAAAGTTTAAAGGCAGACTATATCTTGGCGAATCCTCCTTTCAATATTAGTGACTGGGGAGGAAATGAATTAGTAGACGATGTTCGTTGGAAATATGGTACTCCGCCGAATGGAAATGCCAACTATGCTTGGTTGCAGCATATTATTTATCACCTTGCACCAAATGGTACAGCTGGAATTGTATTAGCGAATGGTTCATTAAGCTCGAACACATCCAATGAAGGAGAAATTCGAAAAAACTTACTAGAGGAAGATTTGGTAGATGCTATTGTTGCTTTACCAGATAGATTATTTTATTCAACAGGTATTGAGGTTTCTTTATGGATACTAAATCGTAATAAGAAAAGTAACCCAAACTATCTAAGTCATGAAAATGAGATTTTGTTTATTGATGCTCGCAACATGGGGAAAATGGTAGATCGTCGTTTACGTGAATTAACAGAAGATGACATTCAGAAGATTGCCGGAGCCTATAGAAATTGGCGTAAAGCAGATAAAGAGTATAAAGATATTAAAGGATTCTGTAAATCGGCTACATTAGATGAAGTTCGTAAAAACGAATATGTGCTTACTCCCGGACGTTATGTTGGATTGAGGGAAGTAGAGGATGATGGTATTCCGTTCGAAGAGAAAATGGAGACTCTCACCGGAGAATTAAAAGAGTTATTCGATAAATCCCACCGATTGGAAGAAGAAATTAAGAAGAATTTAGGAGGGATTGGATATGAGCTTTAAAGAATCTGAGGTAGGTTTTATCCCTGAAAATTGGGATGTGGTTGAGTTAAAGTCAAAAGCCATTATCACAATGGGACAATCTCCGAAGTCAGAGTCATATAACAGTGAAGGTTTAGGAATACCTTTCATGCAGGGAAGAAAAACATTCGGTGATAAATATCATGATATAGATACTTGGTGTACTGATCCGAAGAGGCTTGCTGATAAAGGTGATATTTTAATGAGTGTTCGCGCTCCGGTTGGGGATGTAAATGTAGCAACTACTGATTTATGTATAGGACGTGGATTAGCAAGCCTTAAAATGCTTAACGGTAATAATGAGTTTTTGTACTATTTATTAAAAAGCTATGTTGGAGAAATAACTAGTAGAGAAACAGGTACTGTTTTTGCATCTATAAACAAAAAGGGTTTAGAGACAATTAAGTTACCTTTTCCCAGTGAGAAAGAACAAAGAGCAATAGCAAAAATTCTTACAACCTTAGACAAAAAAATTGAGATAAATAATCAAATCAATGAAAAGCTGGAAGAAATGGCTCAAGCGATGTTTAAACATTGGTTTGTTGATTTTGAATTTCCGAATGAAAATGGTAATCCTTATAAATTAAGTGGTGGAGAAATGGTTATGAGTGAATTGGGGATGATACCAAAGTCTTGGGAAATAAAAAGCTTAGGCGACATTACAGCGTTGATTATTGATCACCGTGGTAAAACCCCGAAAAAACTAGGTGGCGATTGGTCACAAATAGGATATACAGCAATATCTGCAAAGAATATTAAAAACAATAGAATTGTAAGAAGTGATGACTTTAAATATCTTGATGAGAATCTTTATAAGAAGTGGATGAAGGATACTTTAGATGAAGGAGATATATTGATGACCTCAGAAGCTCCATTAGGTGAAACTTTATATCTAGCTGAAAAGGAAGAATACGTTCTTAGTCAAAGACTATATGGTATTCGAGCAAATCCAAAAATTATATTTCCTTCATTATTATTTATGAGTATTAATTCTACTAGTGTAAAAGAAAACATTAATAATAGAGCAACGGGAACTACAGTAACTGGAATTAGACAATCAGAATTACGGAAAGTTCCGATTATTATCCCACCCATGAAAATACAAGAGCAATTAAATAAAACTATAAATGCATGTTTAAAAAAGGTTTATTATAACGAAAAGGAAAATAGAAAGTTGCAATTGATTCGTGATACCCTTCTTCCTAAAATAATGACAGGGGAAATTAATGTACCAATCGATGATGAAGTTTCTTTAAAAGGTTAAAAATAAAACTAAGTAACGCTTTTGAAAGGAGAGAGGTGAATGAGCTTTTTAGAAAATTTTACAGAAGACAAGTTAGAAGAAGCAGCAATTGAAATTCTTCAAGAGCTTGGCTACGAATATATCTTCGGACCTGAAATTAGTTCAGACGGAGAAAGACCTGAACGGAAAGATTACCGAACAATTATTCTAGAAGACCGTGTGAAAGATGCTTTATTTAAGAATAACAGGCATTTGCCACACGAAGCCTTGGAAGAAGCGTTTCGACAAATTATTGCATTTAATAGCCCAAGTCTTGAAGAAAACAACCGTTATTTTCACAAATTGATGACCGAGGGAATAGACGTATCGTTTCATAAAGAAGGTCAAAATCGCTCTATGAAGGCCTTTTTAATTGATTTTGAAGAGCCTTCAAACAATGAATTCCTTGTTATAAATCAATTTACCATTGTTGAAAAAGAAGAGAGACGACCAGATCTGGTTTTATTCATTAACGGTATTCCTTTTGTAGTAATTGAGTTAAAATCTGCCTCGGATGAAAATGTAAGTATTGATAATGCCTATGCACAGATTCAAACGTATAAACGTGATATTCCTTCCTTGTTCTATTATAATGCGTTTTGTATCTTATCCGACGGGATTAATGCCAAATCAGGAACAATTACTGCTAATCAGGAACGTTTTATGAATTGGCGTTCGGTGGATGGAGAAACAATTGAACCTATGGAAGTCCCTCAATATGAAGTTATGTTGAGAGGAATGCTTTCTAAAGACCGTTTGATTGATATCATTCAAAACTTTATTCTTTTTCAGGAATCTCATGAGGAAGATCGTGATGAAAATGGTAACAAAATTGGTGATAAGAAGACCATTGCTAAAATAATGGCGGCATATCATCAATATTTTGCAGTTAAAAAGGCTGTAGAACATACGAAAACAGCAACAAGTGAAAATGGAGATCGTAAAATCGGTGTTATTTGGCACACTCAAGGGTCTGGGAAAAGCTTTTCAATGGTTTTCTATACAGGTCAACTTATTAATCAGTTAAATAACCCAACCATTGTTGTGATTACGGACCGTAATGATTTAGATGATCAGTTATTTAATACATTTTCTAAATCACAAGATATATTAAGACAAGCACCCAAACAAGCTGATGTTAGGAAGCTCAGTGACGAGCAGAAAAAACAACAGGTCAATGAAAAAGCTACAGAAATAAATGGGTTATATGACCTTTTAAATGAACGACAATCAGGTGGGATTATTTTTACCACTATCCAAAAATTTAAGCCCGAAGAAGAAGGCGAAATGCCTGCCCTAACAGACCGTAGAAATGTCATCATTATTGCCGATGAAGCCCATCGTAGTCAGTATGGATTCTCTGCCAAGACAAATACCCAAACAGGCGATGTTAAATATGGATATGCAAAATATTTACGCGATGCTCTTCCAAACGCCTCTTTTATCGGCTTCACAGGCACACCAATTGAGTTAGAGGATAAGTCAACGCCAGCTGTTTTTGGTAATTATATCGATATTTATGACATGACACGTGCTGTTGAAGATGAGGCAACAGTAAAAATCTATTATGAAAATAGGATTATTCGTTTGGAAGCCAATGAAGAAGAGTTAGCTAGGATAGATGAAGAGTTTGAAGAAATAACAGAAGACCAAGAAGAATCTACACGTGAAAAATATAAGTCTAAATGGTCTCGTCTTGAAGCGATTGTTGGTTCGCCAAATCGTATGAAGCAATTAGCGAAAGATATCGTTCATCATTATGAAGAAAAAGCTAAGACGATTGATGGAAAAGCTATGGTTGTTTGTATGAGCCGTCGAATCTGTGTAGCTCTTTATAATGAAATTGTAAGTCTACGCCCAGATTGGCATTCCGATGATGATGATAAAGGTAAAATTAAAGTAGTCATGACAGGAAGTGCAGGAGATGAAGATGCACTACAAGCCCATATAGGTGGAAAGAAACGCCGTGATTTATTAGCGAAACGAATGAAAGACAATAGTGATGAATTAAAAATCGTAATTGTACGTGATATGTGGCTAACTGGATTTGACGTACCTTCTATGCACACCATGTATATTGACAAGCCAATGCAAGGTCATAATTTAATGCAGGCAATTGCGCGTGTTAACCGTGTATTTAAGGATAAATCAGGTGGAGTTGTTGTTGATTACATTGGTATATTAGAAAGCTTAAAGAAAGCTCTAAATCAATATACAGATAGTGATAAGAAAACAACAGGTATTGATACATCTGCTGCTGTTGCAATTATGAAAGAGAAGTTAGAGATACTACAAGATATGATGCATGGTTATGACTATTCTGCATATATGGGAACTTCTCAAGCCGGACGAATTCGCGCTATTACAGGTGGTATGAATGTAATCTTCGGTAAGAGTGAAAAGGAACAAAAAGAATTTAAACAGACAGCAACAGAACTAGCTAAAGCTCACTCACTTTGTGCGGCAACAGATGAAGGAAAAGAGGTTGCTCTCGAAGTCAGTTATTTTAAAGCGGTTAAAGCAAGTTTAAACAAACTTCAAGAAAAACAGCCAAAGCGAAAGTCAAAGAAAGAAGTAGAGGCTCGTGTAAGTCAATTACTCGAACGATCTATTATTTCTGAGGAAGCAGTAGATGTTTTCGAAGTAATGGGCTTGAAACATCCTGATGTTTCTATCTTATCTGAAGAATTTTTAGAAGAAGTACGCTCATATGAACATAAAAACCTAGCCGTTGAAATGCTTAAAAAATTGCTTGAGGGTAACATTAAGACAATGGAAAAACGTAATCTGGTAAAATCCCAAAAATACTCAGAAAAGCTAAAACAATCATTGAACAAATATAAAAACCAAGCAATTACCAATGCCGAAGTAATGGAAGAGTTAATTCAAATGGCTAAAGACATGAAAAAGGCTCGTCAGGAAGAAGAAGATCTTGGTCTAGATGATGATGAGATTGCATTCTATGACGCTCTAACTTCTGAATCTATTGTAAAAGAGTTAATGGATGATGAGGTATTGCTTAAAATAGCGAATGAGTTAACTCAAGCAATCAGACGTAACATGACGATAGATTGGCATGTCAGAAAAAGCGCTCGCGCTGGAATGAGAAGAATCATTAAGAGACTTCTAAGAAAGTATGACTATCCACCAGATCAAGCAAGAAAGGCATTGGATACTGTTATGCATCAGGCGGAGTTGATGGCGGAGCATACAGAAGTAAGGGATTGGGATATACAGCAAGCAGCAGAATCAAAAGGTGAATATAGATTATAACAGCGAATGTCAGTCATTTTAGAAAGAGTTTAGTGGATAAACTTTTTTGGATGACTGGCATTTTTTTATACCATGACAATCTGTAGAAAAATAAACAGTACGTAATTTAATTTAGAATCAAATATCCAAAAAGGAGAGATTACTTTGTTGAAAGAAGGACAAGTAGTTGAATTTGATAAAATAAAATCATTAGAATATGTAAGAAATCTAGGGAATGGGGGTACAGGGCAGACAGAATTGTTTAAAGAGGAACTAACAGATACTTTATTTGCTATAAAAAAGTATAATCCAGTGTTCGAGAATGATACAGAAGATGGCTTTGGTAGATTCATTAATGAAATTAAAATACTTTTTAAAGTTTCACATCCTAACATTGTGAGGATATACAATTATTATTTATATCCTGAATACAAAACGGGTTATATTGAAATGGAATTTATTAATGGTATTCCGATTGATCAGTATAATCCAATAAATTCTCAAAAACCTTGGGAAAAGATATTTGTGGAAGTCTTGGAAGCCTTCGCTTATTTAGAAAAGATAAAAGTTTTACATAGAGATATAAAACCTTCAAATATATTAATTGATGAAAATAATAATGTGAAAGTAATTGACTTTGGATTTGGTAAAAAGCTAGATGCTAATGAAATAGGAGGATATAGTATAGTATTAAACTGGCCATATAGTAATCATCCTGAAGAAATCCAAAATGGTTCATTGTATGATCACCAAACAGAGATTTTTTATATTGGGAGTCTATTTACTCAATTATTAAGTAATGAGATTGAAAGATTTAAGCATAAGAAAATACTAAAGAAAATGACTGAGATTTCTAGAGCTGAGAGATTTAGTGATTTTAAATCTGTATTAAGAGAAGTTTATAGTAGTCAATTGATTACTGAAATGTTCTCAGATGAGGACAGACAAATATATACTACATTTGCAGATAATTTGATGGCCGCTGTAAACCATTTTACTTCAGATTATAAACCACTAGAAAATGAAGATGAAATTATGAAAGGTCTATTAAAAATAGTTGAAGATAGTGCATTGGAATATCTAATACAAGATAACGCGCAATTAATAGGGACTTTTGTTAATAATAGCTTTAACTATTCTACAAAACCATTTATTAGTGTTGAGGTAATTATTGAATTTATTGAGATGCTACGAAGGTTTACTCCTTTTCAGCAGAAGATTGTATTCAATAATATTAAATCAAGATTAAATAATGTAAAGGTAATATATGCACTGGATGATGATGACTTACCTTTCTAGAATGCTTAGATGAAAAAGCGGCTGGCTTTAAATTTTAATACAATCGTATTGAGAACAGTGTGTAGCGAAAAATGGAAAAATGTTATTGTAAGTTTCTAGTTTGGGCCTAAAGAGCAGGTAAGGAGATTGCCATTTTATTTAAGTTTTATTAGCTATGCATGAAAATTAAGGAGGATATCTTTGAATAGCATTGATTTAGAAATCTTAAATATTGATAAAGTTATTTGCAGAAATATTGATAGATTTGATTCATCTGATAGAGGGTTATTATCACAAAACATTCTATCGCAGCTTAGAAATTTTGTTGAACATATATCATTAAAAGCGTACGCCAATGGACAAGATATTGAGAACAGCTATGAAAATATAGGGAAAGCAAATAATTATGTTAAATCTAAAGGTAATTTAAAGTTTTTGAATAAATTCCATAAGCTCTTACAGATTACAGCTTCTCATTATACCCTCAATGAAGAAAATTCCGAGAGACTAATGCTGAAGTACTATGAGTACCTACTTAAAATAAAAAAGTTTTTAAAAGTTGAATTTGATCTCGATGTACTAACTAACATAGATGAGTACCCTATTAATATAGATTCAAATCTTAAAGAGTATTATGAAAAAATCTCGGATAAAATAAATCAACTATCTTTGACTAGAACCAATAGCATATATAAAGAACGGTATTATATCCAAAGAATAAAGCCATTTTTCGTAGATTATAATGTTTATTATGAAGTGACTCTAACTCTTGCTAATGATAGAGCAAGTAAGTTTGATAGAATTATTGCATTCACAAAACTAGATCTAACACACAACTATGCTGTTAAACTTTCAATAAAGAGTGATTCTGTAAAAATTTTAGGAAAAGAAATGCCGATATTAATTATTGAGGGATGGGAAGTTTCGATTCGTCCTTGTGAACTAAATAATTTTGCAAAAATTTTTGGGTTTAATCCTAAAATACAAAGTGGACATACTGAGTATCGAGGGTTGATGAGATATCTAACTGAAACAGGACAGAATTTAGTTGAAGTAATTGATTCATCAGAAAGTGAATATATGAGTATTAAGAGCCATGTAGCTCAAGAATCTAAAGTCTCTCCTTTTTTTGAAGTACTAGATAAATGCCGTGAATTGGCAAAGAATAATAGTTTAGGAAGTAATGTAATTAGATATTTACTTTACAGATTAAATAACAAGATTATCAAGCAGCAATATAATTCCGGAGGTTGCGAAGTATTATCAAATCTAAATCTTGCTTATGGATGTATACCGTTTGAAAAAATGCCGTTTAATACTTCATTAAGAAATCATAATCCTAAAATCTCGGATTTGCTCGACTGCATAGATACAACTAATCGAGGTCATGAGATTTTTGCAAGATTTGTTAAAAATAATACAGAAGTAAAAGGCCAATTATATACTCCTAAGAACGATATTACAGGTTTTGATGATATTGATGGTTTTATGGAGATCTATAACAGTAAGTTATATTATAAGCATCAACATAGAAGGTTAGAGAATTACAAAGATTATATTTATATAAATGGTTATGAAGAGGACACTCAAAGTATAATTCAAAATCTTAAAGAGTTAGCTTCATCTGGTATAGATAATTACTCAAACTCTGTTCAATTTTGGTTGCAATCTTCCGCCTATGATATTGATTGTGATGAGAAGAAATCTTATTTAAATAAAATGTTTGAGAACTCCAAAGTAGCTTTTATATACGGTTCTGCTGGAACTGGAAAATCTACTATGATAAATCATATCTCTAATTTTTTTAATGATAAAAAGAAGCTATATTTGGCAAACACTAATCCAGCAGTAGATAACTTAAAAAGGAGAGTTAATGCTGCTAATGGTACTTTTAAAACTATTGCAAAATTCATAGCACAAAGGAATTGTGAAACAGATTTTGATTTATTGATTATTGACGAATGTAGTACAGTTAGTAATTCAGATATGCTCAAAGTGATAAGAAAGGCATCCTTCAAATTATTAGTTTTAGTTGGAGATGTTTATCAAATCGACTCAATAGTCTTTGGAAATTGGTTTGAGGTTGCTCGTTCCTTTGTTCCTAAAACATCAGTATTTGAGTTAACAAAGCCTTATCGAACTAGTAGTTCTAAGTTGCTTACTTTGTGGAATAAGGTTAGGAACATGGATGAGGATTTATTGGAACACATTACCAAAAATAATTATTCTATCAGCCTAAATGAGTCAATATTTGAACATTCTGGAGAAGATGAAATAATACTATGTTTAAATTATGATGGTCTTTATGGAATAAACAATATTAATCGATTTTTGCAAAGTAGCAATGGAAACTATGCTTATTACTGGGGTATCCAAACCTATAAGGTCAATGATCCTATTTTGTTTAATGAGTCTGAAAGATTTGCTCCTTTAATTTATAACAACTTAAAAGGTAAAATAGTAGGTATAGAAATATTTAATGATAAAATACAATTCGATATTGAACTAGATAAAGTAATAAATCAGTTGGATGCAGCGGGGTATGATTTTCAGCTGATAGGTAGTTCTGATAATGGAAATTCAATTATACGCTTTTTTGTTAATAAGTATAGAAGCACTGATGAAGATGACGATTTATCATCAGACGCTGTGGTTCCGTTTCAGGTTGCCTATGCTGTTTCAATTCACAAAGCACAGGGGCTGGAATACAATTCTGTTAAAATTGTTATAACAGATGAAATAGAAGAAATGATTACTCACAACATATTCTATACAGCAATAACTCGCGCAAAGGAAAAATTAAAAATATACTGGACACCAGAGACGGAGCATAAAGTTTTGAGCAATCTGGAAATAAAAAATAGCAGAAGAGATGTTTCTCTATTATCATCAAAGATTAGTGAGACAGTTGAATAAAGTTCTGACTTTAATGCATATTAACTTCCCTTAAAAGTCCTGTTCTCTTTAAAATTATACGTATTGGTCAGTAATGCTTTAATGAGAATAGTACATCTTTTCTTATATATTGAATAAATGTGATTATATGGCACAACAAGACCCTAGAAATATTGGCAAATCTAGGGTCTTGTTGTGCATTTTTATTTAATCGGCTTTTCTAATACCAATGAACTTCGCACCAGTTTCTCTCCTACTCTTTTTTACCGCCTTAACAAAAAGTCTCACAATTCTTTCTTCCTTGGTATATTTTCTTTTTCTAAAAAACCTTTTTAGCAATGTGTTCCCTCCCTATTTTTCTATAAATATATTACTTGGAAGATAAAATATGATAGATATTTCAAAAGTTGACTAAGGGAAAGTCGTTTATATTTTTATTAAACAATTTCTTTTGTAACTATCAAAAATATTACTATTAAGATGATAGAATAATTCTATGAATTGTGTTGCTTACGTTCGAACAGGTAGTAAATGATTACAGCCAAGGAAATGTACTAACGTTGCCATACTTTTTACCACTGAATGATAAAAAATGAACCAGTAAATGACAGATGTTTACAACGAAACCTTCTGGTTGATTAAAGTTTGATTTTCAAAAAGGTCAATCTTCCATAAATGAGCATTCTTGAGCTATATTTATATAATAGATAAACTAGTAACTAAATTTGCTGTATGATATGCTAAATCTAACTTTTAAAAGAAAATGGGGAGAAATCTATTATGAAAGATATTTTTTCATATAATGCAGATATTAATAAAACAGCATATATGAATTGGCGTACAAGTCACCATGATCATTTACATAATATGCATGTAATTGCTAAAGGATTTGCTGATTCTTCATTAGTATTGGTTAAACAAATCTTAGAAAATAATAATAAAGGTAAAGAAGCGGATTCATTAATATTTCCAATCTTATTTAATGCAAATCATGCAATTGAAGTTTATTTAAAATTATTAATATGGACATTAAATACCCTCTTAGCGAATGGAAAAACTTATGAAAACTCTCATAATCTTATAACCTTATTAAAGGAAGTCAAAAGATTAGAAAAAGAATTTGAAAATAAATTGGATTATGAACATTTTTTCGGGAAATTAACAAAGTACATAAATGAGTTGTATAAAAAAATTGAAATTCAAAATAAAGAAGGAAAAAGTTTTTCGGATATTACTTTTGCAAGATATTCACTAACTAGAGAAAAAGAGCCACAGTTTTATATAAATGAGTTCGATAATGTTGTCGTTGATTTAACTCACTTTATTGTAGTATTCAATGAAATATTTAAGAATCTGGATAACTTATCAATGCACTATCAACATTTAATTGAAACGAGAAATGAAATGGAATCTGAAATGAGAATGGATTCTTATTATGAATAGTTTCAATCCTCCTTTTATTAGGAGGATTTTCTGTTTTTCATTATATTACAAAGGGACAATTTTAAGTTTATACTAGTAATATATAGTTATTATTTGGGAGACTAATGCGAAGGGGAGATGTGCTGATGAGTAGCATTAAAGATGTTGAGAAAATGGATAGACAAATAAGAAAATTACCAAATACGTATGAGCCAACAGCTTTCAGACAGGCTACAGAGGCAGTACAAGGATTGCGCAAAGCATTTGATACATCGGCTTATAGACAGGCTACAGAGGCAGTACAAAGATTGAGCGAAGCATTTGATACATCGGCTTATAGACAGGCTACAGAGGCAGCACAAAGATTGAGCAAAGCATTTGATACATCGGCTTATAGACAGGCTACAGAGGCAGCACAAAGATTGAGCAAAGCATTTGATACATCGGCTTATAGACAGGCTACAGAGGCAGTACAAAGATTGAGCAAAGCATTTGATACATCGGCTTATAGACAGGCTACAGAGGCAGTACAAAAATTGAGCGAAGCATTCGATACATCGGCTTATAGACAGGCTACAGAAGCAGTGCAAAGATTGGGCAATGCATTTGATACATCAACTTATAGACAGATTTCAAATTTAGCGGAGAGATTGAAGGGAATCACAAATGGTTTTCAAGATAATGGGTATTATTTTGCTGTAGTAGTGGCGGGTATTGATTATTTAGAGAACACAAAAAATCTTGAAAATGTTGTTGAAGCAAAAGATTATTATGAGGAACAATTAGAAATACTCGTTGAATGTTACACAACTCTGATTGCACATTTGCAAAAGCTATGGAATGTAATTACTACTGAAAAAGCTAAAGATATTATGACTGTAGCAGGTTTTATAATATCAGTAGTTGGATTTATAATTACTATTAAAGGGGTAGTTCCGAATGATAAAGAGCAAATGCCCCAAATTCATATACACAATTATTCGGATAATGTGGAAATTGATACAAAAACAGAAGATAATAAAGTTGAAATATATATTGAAGAAAAGGAAATAGAATAAGTCTTTGTCAGGCGGAGAAAGAACTTAATGAAGAATTATAGCAACTTTATTCAGAAAAGGGTAGAGTTGTTATTGAAGACACTGGATTTATACTCCAGTGTCTATTTTTTGCCTCTTAAATCACCACGGTGAACCGTACCATAAGTGAAACATGGGGACGGTTCTCGTGTTGCAAAGTAGATTAAAACTGATTTTATTAGACAATTTTATCATGAATATATTAAGTAAAGGAGTTGAAAAGATTGCTCGACCAAATTGACTTTAAAAAACAGCAGTTAGATACGAAGAAACCTCTTCCAAAATACACTGAGCAATCTATTCTTGAAAAGATATATCTAGAGTGGACTTATCATTCAAATGCAATTGAAGGCAACACATTAACAATAAATGAAACAAAGGTTGTGTTAGAGGGAATTACCATTGGTGGAAAAACGATGCGCGAGCATTTAGAAGTTATAAATCACCGAGAAGCGATTTCGTATGTTGAAGATATTGTAAAAAATGAAGAACCATTTTCAGAACGGCAAATCAAAAATATACATCGGTTAATTTTAAAAGGAATTGATGATAGGTACGCAGGTGTGTATAGAGATCAGCAAGTATTCATTTCAGGTGCAACGCATACCCCACCGTCACCGTTAAAAATTCAGGAACAAATGGATGCACTAATGGTTTGGTATAACGGAGCAGCACAGGAATTACATCCAATTGTACGAGGAGCAATGCTACATGCAATTTTTGTTGGTATTCATCCATTTATAGACGGCAATGGTCGTACGGCAAGGCTTTTATTGAATTCAGAATTTATGAAAGCTGGTTATCCACCAATTATTATTCGAGTCGAAAATCGCTTAGCTTATTACAATGCACTCGATAAAGCAAATGCCTCAGAAGATTATGGGGACTTTATAGAACTAGTCTCAAAGGAAGTAGAGGTTTCATTAGATTTGTATTTAAGTGTGGTTTAGAAAACGCATGATGAGAGAAAATTTAAATTGTCGAAGTATAACTCTTTTGAGGGGAAAAATAGTAGATATCATAATCATTTAGTAGCTATGTGCGACTTTTTTAAGTATAAAAATAACCCAAAGGAGTGTTTACACTTAGCAGTGGAAATTCCTTTGAGTTATTCTGGTTCTTGTATTTACTCATAATAAAGAATTATATGTTCATCGTCAATAATTTTGTGTCTGCCTCTGGCTCTATTAGATTTATAGTTGAGAGTAATTCAAATAAGAACTGTGTAAAAAAATATCAAATAACAAACTCCTTTTTCGTTCTTCGATGAATGTAAGGAGTTTTCTTTTCGGTCTTAATTAAAGAGGGCATTTGTTCATTTCAAAAGAATTCTTATTTATAGATGTTATAATATTCGGTAGAAGGAAACGCAACTTGTAAGTATTACTTACAAGTTCAAAATGAGGGTCCAAGAGAAGTAAAAGAAATGCAAAAAACTATCACCTCAAAATGATTCTAGCAATTGTCTAGCTAATTCGTTCCCACCGGAGCCAAGCAACCATCCAAGATGTTCCTCATGTTTACAAGTCCTCTTTCAGTGGCAAGGATTTATAAAAAATTAGAAAGGTCGATAAAATGGCAGAAAGAAAAGATGAAATTATTCTACGAGGACTAAAAGAGAATAACTTAAAAAACATACATTTAAATATTGCGAAAGAGAAAATCACGGTATTTACTGGTCTATCTGGTTCAGGGAAAAGCTCGGTTGTATTTGACACCTTAGCAACGGAAAGCAGAAGACAAATGACATTGAACTATCCACTCTATGTGAGAAATCAAATGCCAAGATATGAACGACCTCATGCTGACCTTATGCAAAATTTAAGTCCCGTGGTCGTTGTTGATCAAAGACCTGTAGCAGGGAATTCCCGTTCAACCGTTGGTACCTATATGGATATCAATCCGCTAATTAGGCTTTTGTTTTCAAGAATAGGAACACCCCCGATCGGATCGGCAACCGATTTTTCAAGTCAAAGCTCATTTGGAAGTTGTCCAGAATGTACGGGTTATGGAGAGGTAATAACCCCTGATTTACACAAGCTAATTGATTTCAATAAGTCGCTACGAGAATACGCAGTGAAATTCAAACCCTTATCACCTTCAGGCTGGCAAGGTAGATGGATGATTACTGGAGGACTATTTGATGCAGATAAACCGATAAAGGATTATTCAAAAAAGGAATACAATTTACTTATCCACGGCCCTCCAGAAGGCGAGAAAATTTTTGCTCCATTTCACACAAAAAATGGACCCCAGCCCCATGAATGGGACGGTCTATTGCCTAGATTTAAACGTCTCTATATTAACCGAGATATATCAAAGCTAAAAGGAGTGTCCCAAAATGATGTTCTTGCAGTATCAAAGCATTCTTTATGTCCAACATGCGTAGGGTCTGGTCTGAATCCCAAAGTGTTGGAGTGTAAAATAAACGGACTTAATATTGCGGATTTTGACCAATTAGAACTTACCATTTTGAAAAAAGAATTAGCTAAGATAAAAGATCCGATGGGAGAATCCATCGTGCTCCAGGTCATCCCTCACATCGAGCAACTGATTAAAATGGGATTGGGATATTTGAACCTAGCAAGGAAAATGAGCACCTTGTCAGGTGGGGAAGCGCAAAGGGTTAAAATTGCTCGCCATTTAGGTAGTAGCCTAAACAACATGATTTATATTTTTGATGAACCAACTGCAGGTCTTCACTTAGAAGAAGTCGACTTGTTAATTGACATGCTGAAAAATATAAAAGAACAACATAATACTGTGATTGTCATTGAACATGATTTATCTGTCATCCAGGCTGCTGATGAAATTATTGAAATGGGCCCAGGGGCAGGAACGCTTGGTGGTGAAGTTGTATACCAAGGGAATGTAACAGGACTCAAAGTATCGATTGCTGCGACCAATCTCGATCGCAAACTAAATATAAATAAGCATCCAAGAAAAGTAAAAAGTAAATTTCTAATAGAAAATGCTACGAACAATAATTTAAAAAATATCAGTGTAACAATCCCAAAAAATATGCTTGTCTCTATATGTGGAGTGTCAGGGTCAGGTAAAAGTTCTTTAATGATGGAAGCATTTACAGAGCGCTATCCAGACACAATTATGGTGGGACAGGGCAGTATTGGAATCTCCAGCCGTTCGACTTTAGCTACCTATATGGGAATCATGGATGATATTCGCTCTATTTTTTCTAAAGAAACAGGACAGCCGGCAGGATTGTTTAGCTTTAATTCGCTAGGTGCGTGCCCTGTATGCAAAGGAAAAGGAATCATGAAACCAGATGTTGCATTCGCAGATCCTGTGACTGTTACATGTGAAGCATGTGGAGGTATGAGATATTCGGAGGAAGCATTGTCTTATCAGTATCGAGGTAAGAACATAGTGGAGATTTTAAATTTAACGATTGATGAGGCACTGCAGTACTTTGAAATGGCAAAGATTATAAAAAGAGTGCGTACACTTCATGACGTTGGCTTAGGATACCTGACATTAGGGCAGACGACGAGTTCCCTAAGTGGTGGGGAAGTTCAACGTTTGAAATTAGCGAGCCATTTGCAAAAGGAAGGTCAAATCTACCTGTTAGACGAACCTTCTATAGGCTTGCACACAATGGATAATGACCGACTTTTATCGGTATTTCAACATCTCGTTAATAAAGGAAATTCTGTCATCATTATTGAACATAATCTAGATTTTATTGCAGCAAGTGACTGGATTATTGAATTGGGTCAAGGTGGAGGAAAAGAAGGTGGACAACTTATTTTTGAAGGGACGGCCGAAGAAATGTTACAGGAAGATACAGTGACGGCTAAGTGGTTAAGGTCGATTTGTGAATAATAGACTTAAGAAATAATGTTATGAATACAGTTAGTTAAAGAATCATTGCTCTAAAGAATATATTGCCCATAAATTTCCTATAAAAGCTCTATCCAATGGAAGCAGACACTAATCCCTGCTTCCTTTTTTGCATTTAGTTGAAATTCCCCCCCCCTTATAATTCCTTCTACCCAAACATTCGAGAGGTCTAAATAACTAAACTAAAATTATTTCGCCCACCGAAATACTCATTTTTCTAAAATATCAATTAAATCTATTAATTTCAAAATCTATCATGCTATAATTCTATTATTGCATAATTATTACTAATGCAAATAAAACGAAAAAAGGGGAAATGGGAATTGAAGAGAATAAACTTTACTAAGTTTTTTAGTACTTTCTTAGCATTAGTAATGGTTCTTTCATTATTGCTACCGACTGCACCTGTCTCAGCAGCAAAGAGTGACGCTTTTAAAACCGACAGGCAAACGGAAAGTATCATGCAACAAAAACTGGCAATTGCCGAACAACTAAAATTGGCGGAACAAGAGCCTAGGCTACATGAAAGTCTTAAAAAACTGAAGGGCAGCCAGGAAGTTGATGTTATTATTCATCTTTCAGAAAAACCTGCTGCGCTAGAAAAGGGCATCAAAGAAGTATCAGGTAAAAAATTCACAGCTTCAGATAATAGATCTGCAAGGGCAAAAGTAGCATCGCAACATGGAATGATGAAAAGAGCAATGAATGCAAATAAGATTTCATTCAAAGAGAAATTCAGTTACGATACAGTATTAAATGGGATTGCAGCTACAGTAAAGGCGGATGACCTTGAGAAATTAATTAATATTAAAGGTGTTACATTAATTGAACCAGACGTTGAAGTTCATGCATCTGAAGACCTTTCAGCAACTGGGAACGGAAAAGTAGATATCGCAATGGATACGAGCAACTCATTCCTTGGAATTGAACCTCTTTGGGCAGAAGGTTACGAAGGTCAAGGAATTAAAGTAGCCGTTCTGGATACGGGAATCGATGCGGATCATCCTGATTTCGCTGGAATTTACAAAGGTGGAAAGAACTTTATTCCAAATTCATCCACTTACACGAAAGAACGTGCAGATGATGATGCCTCTGAAACATTACCATCTGAACGTCCAGAAGGTACTCCAGAATTCAATGCAAATGGAAGTTCTTTCTACACCTCTCATGGTACACACGTAGCAGGAACAATCGCAGCAATTGGTAACAATGAATTTGGTATTAAAGGAATTGCACCAAAAGTAGATCTTTATGCATACCGTGTACTTGGAGCGTATGGTAGTGGATCAACTTCAGGCATTATCGCTGCCATTGAAGAATCTGTTCTTCAAGAAATGGATGTTATCAACCTTTCATTAGGTGGAGGGTCAAATACGGAGACAGACGCTGGTTCTTATGCAATTAATAATGCAATGCTTGCTGGGGTTATTTCCGTAGTAGCAACAGGTAACTCTGGTCCAAATCGTGGAACGATGGGTACACCATCAACTGCACCATTTGGAATTGCAGTTGGAAACACGACAAATCCAGAAACAATGTATGATGTAAATGTTTCAGTTGAAGCAGGAGATTATCAACTATCTTCGCAATTGAACTTAATGGCAACAACTTATGGGACAAACCTTGAGGAACAACTTGCAGGTGAATTCGACCTCGTTGCAGTTCCTGGAATCGGGGGAGTATCAGACTTTGAAGGAATAGACGTAGAAGGAAAAGTCGCTCTCATCGCACGTGGAGAAATTCCTTTTGTAGAAAAAATTGAAAATGCTAGAGCGAATGGTGCTGTAGCAACAATTATTCATAACTCACATAACGGATCGAACTCACCGGATATTTCCGATGTATTCTTAGGAGATGACTTTGCATTCCTTCCGACTGTGGACATGTCTTATACAGATGGAACGGCAATTCGTGCAGCGCTTCAGCTGTCAAACGGAACCGTTACATTCACGAATGTGAATGCGACAACTACTGAAGGTGACGAAGTAAACGATTCAAGTTCACGCGGACCTTCTGTACCGAATTTTGATATCAAGCCAGACGTAAGTGCACCAGGAACAAATATCTTGTCAACGATTCCAATGTACAAAGCCGATTTTCCTGATGCAACTTATGAGCATGCTTTTGCAAGAAAAACAGGAACATCGATGGCAACACCACATGTTGCAGGAATCGCAGCACTTGTAAAACAAGCAAATCCTGATTGGAACGCATTTGATGTCAAAGTCGCGCTTTCCAATACAGCTAAAATTCTAGACACAGATAAATATGATGTCTTCGCACAAGGAGCAGGGCGAGTTGATGCATATGCAGCAGCACATGCAAATGTCCTTGCTTATGCAGTAGACAGAGCATTACCAAATGAAGATAGCGAAGCAATAGAAAACTTAAAAGGTACCGTTACGTTCGGTCCACAATCACTTGAAGAAGACATTACTGTTTCCAAAGAAATTCTTGTAAAAGACCTTAACAATGTTGGTGGAGACTATGAAGTGTCTGTAGATGTAACTAAAAGATTTGCAGATGCATCCGTATCCGTTGATAAATCTTCATTTACATTAAATGGTGAAGAAGTAATCACTGTCACATTAACAGCTTCACAAAATTCAAATACGAAACCAGGCGATGAAATTTTAGGATACATCCATATTAATGGGGAGAATTCTAATCTATCCCTACCATTCGCAGCAGACTTTGGTGGCGTAGAACCTGCGACAATTAAAGATATGAGTATTTCAGAAACGGATCTGTCATTTGACGGGGACGGTTACAAAGATTCTGCATTACTAGGCTTTACACTTACTGGTGATGTGCAGACGAATTATATTGAAATCTGGGATATTATGAATCCGGGTGGTGGTGCGTATGGTGATGGTTACATCGGTTACCTACACGCAAGTGCATCATTAGGAGCAGGATCATACACACTGAATATCGCGGGACAATATTATCCGTGGTCGGGAGAACCAGCAACTACAATTCCTGATGGTTTATACACTATTGATTTTACAGGCTTGACAGAAGCGGGTGTAATTGGTGATTATGTAGGTCCAATCGTTGTTAAATCATCTGCAGGCTCTATTGAAAGTGCAGTTGAAGGAACATCAGTGACTGGTAAAATTGTAGATAAATATGTTGATTACCAAACAGAACTAGTGAAATACGGACTAGGTTTCGATATCAATACAAAACTAACAGCGACATCTGAAGTAACAAAAGACGGTGAAACAGTTACAACACCGATCACGTTACAACAAGATGGTTCATTCACCTTTGATTTTGGTAATGACAATCCAGAAAGCGTAGTTGTTAAATACGTTGATGCAGCAGGAAATGCAGCTGAGAAAGTTGTATTTGAAGGTGTTGAAGAACCTGAAGAGCCAGAAGAACCAGAAGTACCAGGTGATGACGCAACATATACAGTACCTGCAGAAGAAATCGAGTCTCAACTAGACAATAAGAAAGCAAAAGAAGTAACAGTTTCTGTACCTCAGTTCGAGGAAGCAGTTAACGTAGAGATTGACGGCGCATTAGTTAAAGCACTGAAAGACTCGAAGAAAGATTTAGTAATTGAAAGTGAAGAAATTTCGTTTACTTTAGCAAGAAAAGTAGTAGAAAAACTTGATAAAGGAACAAATGATACACTAACAATCGTTCTAACAAAAGAAGCATCAACAAATGCCAAAGCAATTTCTGATGTTTACTCCTTCCACTTCGCAACAGGAGAAGACTTAAAAGAAATTAACATCGGCAAAGAAAAGATTGATGTAACACTTGCAGTTGATGTATCAAACGTAGGAAAAACAAATCAACTATGGGGCGAAGAATTGAATACTGGTAAAACACACAAAGCAAAATACGATAAGAAAACTGACACAGCCACATTCAAATCAGACGGCCCAGGAACGTACGTTGTTATTGATAGAAATTAAATGAAGAAACAATCAAACACCCTAGCAGATATGCTGGGGTGTTTTGTTTTAAAGTACACGGGGAAAAGCGCCTGCCCTTCTGTCATTTAAACTTTGGGTCAAATCAGTTTCTACTATTCAATCTATATGTTAATATTTAAAACCATAATAAAGAAATTAAAGGAGTGTTTTAGTTATTCTGAAACTAAAAAGAAATCATATTCTATTGCTTATGGTATCAATGATGCTCATTTTCCTTGCTGCATGCGGAGGAAACGATGATGAAAATGTATCAGAGACCGGTGAAATAACTGAAATATCCGTTGGGCTGACGCCTTATGATTATGCGACAGTTGCAGCATATGTTACACAGGTAGCATTAGAACAAGAAGGTTATGAGGTTGAGATTGTAGAAGCTGATGTTGGCGTAATCTATGAAGCTCTTTCTCGAAAAGACCTCGATGCAACAATTGACGTTTGGGACCCTCATTTACATAGGGATTATATCGCAAAGTACGGTGATTCTTTTGAAATGGTAGGAACAGTGATGTCGAATATGTTAATGGGTATCGCTGTGCCATCTTATATGGAAGATATTAATTCTATTGAAGATGTAGCTGATAATCCGGAGTTATTTAGCAATAACTTCTATTCTATTGAACCCGGTAGCGGCATCGGTTTAACTACGGAAGAAATGGTAGAAGTCTATGAAATGGATGAATACACAATACAGTTCAGTAGTACTCAAGCTATGCTTGCTCAAGTTGAGGCAAGTATTAATAGAGAAGAACCGATCGTGTTTAACGCTTGGCGACCACATCCGATGTTTGTGCGTTATGACATTAAAATGATTGAAGACCCACGTGAAGTATGGGATCTTGACGATGTTAAAGTTGGTGTGACTCCAGAGTTAAAAGAAGAGTCACCGACAGCTTATACACTATTCTCTAACATGAACTTTAGCTTAGACTTTGTGGAGGAATGGCTGATGGAAATCGATGCAGGGATACCTCCACGAGAACTCGCTGAAAACTTTGTTGAAGAGAATCAAGACCTTGTTGATGAGTGGTTGGAAAAATAAAATATTTAATGAGAAAATAACCGTACATATTGGCGGTTATTTTCTTTTATATTTTCAAAATGTTGAGTTCAACAGATTAAAGAGGGGTGGACAAACAAAATATTCTACTCTAAAGTAGAAGCAATTTCAGATATAATAATTATACATTCTATGATTGGTGATTCTTTAGGTGTGTTTGCTGAGCCTGTATGGAATTCTTTGAAACGTAACTATTTTTTAAGCTTCAAAGTCTTCAAGCGTCTCCCAGTTCATATTTACATTTAGCTCATCATATTCGAATAGATCCTTTGTAATCAAAACTTTCACTCTTAAAAATCATTCATTTCTTGCAGAGCTTCAGGTTTCGTGAATATTGGAGCCATCTTTTCAGGAAAACCTAATTTCACTCTCATTTGACTCGTTACAATAATTTCTAAGATATACTCCCATAATATTTTTTCTGCAAATTATCAGTATAACATTTGTGGGGGAGGGAGATGTACTGTGAGGGTATTCCAAGAATAAAGGTTAGGTCTTCCATTCTGTTATCACAATAAATTAGAAATGATTGATCCCTTTATTCGAGTTTTATCTTAATGATATTCACATTAATTTAATATTTTGAGATTAATCAATCGAGACTATAATTGTACTTAGTATTTATATTTCCACATTCCTCAACGTCATGATCTTTAAAGTAATAAGCACGTTTAGTATTTACAAATTAATATTGGTATACATAAACCATTGACATTTTAAAAAACAAATGGTATATTTAAACCATAACAAATTTGGTATGTATAAACCACCGGGGGTGTTCTTGTTGGAAAAAAGTATAAATGATTTTTTGAGAGTAGTTAACGAGACGAGAAGAGATGTTGAACAGGAATCTCATTCATTATTTACAGCTTTATATTTAAGTCAAAAATTGCAAAAGATGCAATTTGAAGAGGTACTAAGGAATACTGAAGATGAAAAAGTTAGATCTATATTAAAGGAAGTATATGAAGATAATTTTAATTTAATAGAAGAGTTTAAACAAATGCCAATATTATTAGATAAGGAATGGCTAGATGTTATAGAACAAATATCAACATTCGGTAATAGAGAGAATGCAATCCAAAAAACACCTATAAGTATTATTGAGTTAGTAGCTCAATTACTTGATATTCAGGATAAAGATTCGATTCTTGATGTGTGCTCAGGGCTAGGTATTACATTGGCACATTTATCAATGAAAAAGGATGCGGAACTATTAGGCGTAGAAATTAACCCACAGGCATATATTCAGTCAAAATTATTATTAGATATTATGAATAAAGATTCATCAAAAATTATTTTAGATAATGCGCTTAAAACAGATATCAGTCAATTAGATGCGAATAAAATATTTATAAATGGACCCCTAGGACTTAGGGTGCAAAAAGACATATTTGAAGAAGTAATCAATACTAAATTTAGTGGAACAGCATACGAAGAATTAATTCCTAATTATGATAGTACTTGGTTATTCATTCTAGATGCGGTTTTACATTCAAATTTTGAAAAATTAGTAGTTGTAATGAATGAGGCTCCTTTGGTTAATAATCGTGATGCACTAATTAGAAAGCAATTAATGAAAGATGGCTTAATTGAAGCAATCATAGATCTACCGGGAGGTCTGTTAGATTATACTGCCATACCTGTAAGTTTGCTTGTATTGAGTAAAAATAATTTAAATGTTTCATTTGTTGATGCGACCAAATTAGGTGCTACTAAACGACATCGGACTGTGTTACAAGATGATGCAATTAAAGAAATCATAAAATCGTTAGAAAGAGACAGTGAAATTAGCAAAACGTGCACTTTTGAAGAAATAGAGAAAGAAGATTTCACCCTATCATCAAAACGCTATTTAATTCCAGACTTACCTTTCGAAAAGACGTTGTCATTAAAAGAAGTTGTTAAATCAATAGATCGTGGTGCAATGATCTCTAATAAGAATTTAAAGGAAATAGTAACGGAAACACATACACCATACCAATATTTAGCTTTAAATAATATTACAAATGGGATTGTAAGTAAAAAGCTTCCTTTTATTAAAGAAATTGATTCATCATTAGAAAAGCATGTAATAGTAAGCCATTCGTTGATTATTTCAAAAATGTCTCCATTTAAAGTGACATCTATTGAAAACAAAAACAATCAAATTTTAGTTAACGGTAACTTATACTTCTTAGAAGTTGATAATAATAAAATTAATCCAAAATATCTTGAAGCATATTTGCAAAGTGAACTTGGGATTAGAGAACTTAAGAAATACGAAAAAGGAAATGCAATGAAAACGATAAGTATTCGAGATTTAGAAAAAGTTATGATTCCTTTGTTGACAGAAGAAGAACAAGATAAAATTGGTAAAGCATATGATTTATTGAAAAGAGAACAAGAGGTTACTTTAGAGAGAATTAAGCGAATTGAAGAAGAAAAAAATAACATTATGGAGGTGAGGTAGGTTGCAAATAGAACAAGATTTGTTATTTGACATTGCTACTGAAGCCTCTTCTATATTAACTCGAAAAATATTACAAGCTACTGACGAAAGAACGTTAAGAATAACATTAAATAAATATAATTTAATCGATTTGTTACCAGACCAAGACAGTAATTTTTCTTATCCAAATGGAAACATACTTATTTTTGGAGAGAGCAATATTAAAGAAGACGTTATCTATCAAATGTTTAAAAAACAAGGAATCGAAAAAAATAGGGTCGAGTTATATTTAGGATTCAATGAATATAAGAAATTTGATTTTAAACGTTTAAGTTTTAGACCAGAAAATAGACTTATTTTATTTGGTCCAATTCCTCACTCAACCCGTGATAAAGGTGATTACTCGAGCGTAATTAATATGATAGAAAATGAAGAAGGCTATCCTAAAACAATTAGGTTAACAGCAAATAAGGGATTGAAGATAACACGAAGTAGTCTACAAAAAGTAATAGAGGAAGAAGTAAAAACAGGATTTCTAAAAACTGATTGACTCTCTATATAATGAAGCTCTTAAAGCAAGAGTTGTAGAAGGAACATTAATTAAATGAACTCATCATGCTAACATGATATTCTAAGATATAAGTATCAACTATAGATTGAACTATAAGTCAAAATTTAAAAAACAAAAAATTACACTCAACTCTTTTACAAAAAAACACTCACTTCTAAAAGCATGAACAAGCATTATCTTATCTAAATTTAAGCTAATTATAATTGGAGGTAAAAAAATTGATTACATCAGATGATATTAAAAGAAGACTATGGGATGGTGCTAATGATCTTAGAGGATCTATGGATGCCAGCCGTTATAAAGATTATATGTTAGGTTTAATGTTCTACAAATTCCTTAGTGATAAAACACTTGAAACATTTATAACAACGAGCGGTACAAAAGGTACGGAAGCAGAAGTTGTTCAAGCATATGAAGAAGCGTATGCAAGTTACGGGGATAGCCTCACGAAAATGATTCAAAATGTACTCGGCTATTATGTTCTGCCACAGCACTTATATCAAACATGGTTAAAAGATATTCGTGAAGGCACATTTGAATTAGAGAAGGTAACAGAGAGCTTACAAAGTTTTGAACGTACAGTTGCTACAACTGGAGATATCGATGATTTTAAAGGACTATTTGCAAGCTCAACAATAGATTTGTCTGACACTGCTTTAGGAAGTAACTTAAACGCACGAAGCAAAAACATTCGTAAACTAATCGAGCTATTCGCTGATTTAAACATGGTAAGTCTCCAAAAAGGTGATGTATTAGGGGATGCTTACGAATATTTAATTGGTCAGTTTGCAATGGAATCAGGTAAGAAAGCGGGGGAATTCTATACCCCACGCCAAGTAAGTGAAGTCATGGCACAAATTGTCGCCAAAACAACGAAAGTAAACTCGATTTACGATCCAACGGTTGGTTCGGGGTCTCTGCTGCTTACAGTGAGCCGTCATTTAACGGAAGCAAATCGTAAAGATCTCCACTACTACGGTCAGGAGAAAAACACCGCTACATATAACTTAACGCGAATGAATTTACTGCTCCATGGTGTTCGTCCTGAGAAAATGACAGTTAAGAATGGGGATACATTAGGGCCAGATTGGCCAGAAGATCCAGAACGACCAAACGAAGGTGTCCAGTTTGATGCGGTTGTAATGAACCCACCATACTCACTAAAAAACTGGAACCAAGAAGAATTAAAAGTTACCGATCCGCGTTTTGAAGTTGCAGGCGTGTTACCACCTGATTCTAAAGGAGACTTTGCCTTTCTTTTACATGGTTTATTCCACTTAGGACAAGAAGGTACGATGGCAATTGTTCTTCCACATGGTGTGTTATTCCGTGGTGGAGCAGAGGGAGAAATTCGTAAACGTTTATTAGAAAAGAACTATATTGATACAGTCATAGGCTTGCCAGATAAATTATTTACTAACACAGGTATCCCTGTAACGGTCATGATTTTGAAAAAGAATCGTAAGCTAGACGAACCTGTCCTGATGATCGATGCGTCTAAAGCATTCGTAAAAGAAGGAAAACAAAACGTTCTACAAGAAAAAGATATCGCGAAAATCGTTGATACATATGTCGAGCGTACAAGTGAAGCAGGTTATAGCTACTTAGCAACTAGAAAAGACATTAAAGAAAATGAATATAATTTAAACATTCCACGCTATATTGAAGCGATTGAAGAAGACATTGCTCATGATGTTGATGCACATTTATACGGTGGAATTCCACTTCATCAAATTAAAAAATTAACCGTACTGCATGATATGACGAAAGATGTTCTATATGATGCACTTACTGAAGTTCGTCCAGGTTATGTAGAAGTGACTCAAGACGTTCAAGAATTAACAGAAGCAGTGTTATCACATGAAAATGTTCGAAATCAAATCAAAGCATTAACAGTAGAGATTGAATCTTATATGAATACCTACTGGGAAAAATTAAAAGCAGTACCTGATGTGAACGAAATTGTACCGTTAAGAGAAGAAATGTTAACGAAAATGAAAGAGCTTTTAAAACAATTCAATCATGTGAGTACGTATGCTGGTTATCAAGTGATCGCAGAGTTATGGGAGAACATCCTTTCCGAAGATGCTGAAAAAATTGCAATTAGCGATTTTTATACAGTTGGCGTATCTCGTGAAGCGAATATGGTAACAAAAGGTTCTGGTAAAACGAAACGTACAGAACAAGATGGCTGGGTAGGAGCAATTGTACCGAATGAACTCATTTTGAAGGAACTCTACACAGAGGACTTAAGTGATGTAGAAAACCAAAAAGATGCTTTAGCTGCTATTAATGATGAAACAAATGAACTTGTTGAAGCGGCAAAAGTTGAAGAAAGTGAAGAAGCGGAAACATTAGGTGATGGATTAAATGCTAGAGAAGATGACTTTACATTATCGGCAGTAAAAGCTGAGATAAAGAAAGTTGCGAAAGATACGGATGCATTTGCTTTATTAGAAAAGGTTAGAAAACTATTGGATGACAGAGCCGCTTTAAACAAAGCAATTAAAGAAAAAGAAAAAGTATTAACTGAGCAAGCGGAGGAAAGAATTGAAAATTTAACGCATGAAGAAATAGATCAGCTTATGTATAAAAAGTGGTTTGGTTCAATAATAGGAGACGTCACAAAGCTTGTAGAATTACCTCTTAAAAATGAGCTGAATACTTTGAAAGAGTTGAAAGAAAGGTATGCTGATACGTTAGAAACCATTGAAGAAAAAAGTAAATCACTAGAGGAAGAATTTGAAGCAATGCTCGCAGAATTGGTGGTGAGTGAATGATGGAAGTAAAAAGCTTAGTTCCGAAAAGAAGGTTTAAAGAATTTAAAGAAGTATGGAAAACAGTAAGGATTAAAGATTGCATTTATTATATAAAGGGCTTTGCGTTTAAATCAAGATATTACCAAAAGGAAGGTATACGAATAATCAGAGTTTCCGACCTAGGAACTAATGAAATTATGGATAATAATGAAAAGATATTTATCGATAGAGTCTATCAAATGAAATACGAATCCTATAAATTAAATTTAGGGGATATTATAATTACCACTGTCGGTTCAAAAGCTGAGCTTAAAGAATCAGCCGTTGGTAGACCGATATTAGTGAAGAGGAAAAAGCAAGGATTATTAAATCAGAATTTGGTGAAGTTATCTCCGATAAATGGTTATAATTCGTATTTTATTTATGGGAATTTATTAAAGAGAAGATATGTAGACTATATAAGAAGCATTGAAAGAGGGAATGCGAATCAAGCAAATATCACTATAAATGATTTGTGGGAATACAATATTAATCATGGTTCTACAATAGAACAACAAAAAATCGGTGAGTTTTTTAAGGTTTTAGATGAAAGAATTGCAAATCAAGAACGAAAGATTGCTAAAGTAAGAGCATTAAAGTCTGCTTATCTAACTGAAATGTTTCCACAAGAAGGAGAAACAGTACCTAAAAGAAGGTTTAAAGGATTTGGAGAGAATTGGAATAAAGTTATTCTTGGCGAAATGTTGTCCTATGAACAACCAACAATTTATATTGTAAGTTCAGAGAAGTATAATGACAGATTTGTAACACCTGTTCTAACGGCTGGTCAAAGTTTTGTGTTAGGCTATACGCAGGAACTGCATGGTGTTAAAAAAGCAAGCTCAGAAAACCCAGTGATAATATTTGATGATTTTACAACTAGTTCTCACTTTGTTAATTTTTCATTCAAAGTGAAAAGTTCCGCCTTGAAAATATTAATTCCAAACTTAACTAGTTTTAATAGTTATTTTGTATATTTAGCGTTGAAAAATATACAGTATGTTCCGCAGAATCATGAGCGACATTGGATATCTATTTTTTCTAAATTCGAAGTTTTAGTGCCATCTATAAAAGAACAGGAAAAAATCGGCCAATTCTTCAAAAATCTAGATGGTCAGATTGCAACCGAAGAAATAAAACTAGATAAATTAAAACGAATTAAAGAAGCATATTTAGAAGAAATGTTTGTATAGAGAGGAGGCTATCGAATGAGTAATGGACGTAAGAATGCAGCTGAAAAATCCTTTCAAGATAAGTTCGTTGCAAAACTAGAACAATATAAATGGACAGCACCAGGTTATCTTGATGGAAACAAACAAAAGGTAACTGTACAAGACCTTGTCAACCATTGGCGTGAGGAATTAAACCGCATGAATGCTGATGTTCTAGAAACGGTTCCCTTAACAGATAACGAATTTCAACAAGTTATGACGAAAGTTTCGCAAATCGATAACAGCTATGAAGCGGCTAAAATATTAGCAATGGAACAATCAACAGGAAAGATTGATGGAATCTATCGAGATTCAAATCCAGAAGTAACTCGCGAACAAATTACTTTAACCATCTTTAAAAAGGCACAAGTTCGTGGTGGAGATTCAAGTTATAAAGTCGCAAGAGAAGTGGAGTCAGCGAACGGAAATCGTTTTGATATTGTTTTACTCATTAATGGTCTTCCTCTCATCAACATTGAACAAAAGCGTACTGATAAGACGCTAGAAGAAGCATATAACCAGTTCAAACGTTATTATGCTGACGGTGAATATGTGAATAACTTTATGGCATTTTCACAAATGATGGTGATGACGTCAGAAGTTGCTACGCGCTATTTTGCAACACCAAAGTCGATTAAAGCGTTTAATCCCAGCTTTGTTTTCCATTGGGCAAATAAAGAGAATCAAGCAATCAATAATTGGGAAGAGGTCATCGGTCATTTCTTAATGATTCCGATGGCACATCAAATGGTTGGGGATTATTTAGTTATTGACGAAGCGAAAGATGAAGAGAATAGAAAGCATATGTTACTGCGTTCTTATCAAGTACATGCCTTGCAAGCAGTTGAAGGTGCAGCACTTGGTTGGGACAATGATGATAAGATTCCGCATGGTGGATTTATCTGGCATACAACAGGATCTGGTAAAACGATTACGAGCTTTAAAACAGCGTTATTTTTATCCACACGAGCAGGGTTTGATAATGTTGTATTCTTAGTAGATAGAAGAGAACTTGATAGCCGTACAAGTGATAACTTCAAAGCTTATGCAGAATATGAATCTGTGAACGTGGATGATACTGCACATACGTATCAATTACGTAAGCTATTATCATCTGCTAATACAGGGATTGTTGTCACGACAACATTTAAATTAAATAATCTTGTGAAGGATTTAACGGAAGCACAAGATGACAGTTTAGCAGATAAGAAAATTGTGTTTATCATTGATGAAGCTCACCGTACAACGATGGGCGACATGATGGTAACAATACGAAATTACTTTAAGAAAAACGGGCTATTTTATGGGTTTACTGGTACGCCTTTGTTCGATGAGAATAAAGTTTCTGGAATGATTAACGAGAAGAGTGAACTCATTAATACTACGGAAAAACTCTTTGGACCAGAATTGCATAGTTACACTATTGATGAAGCTATTGCGGATAAAAACGTTTTAGGTTTTCATGTGGACTATATCAATACAGGTGAATTTGAGAGTTATGATACGTTACGCGAGAAAATTGTAGAATATAAACAAGCTGAAAAACCAGATACAGCCGTAAGAGAAATCGAGCGAGAAGTTTTTCAGTTGCCTGATTTAGCAGTTGAAATCGAAGCAAAAGACCGAAAAATATTGTTTTATCATGATGAGACTCATATACCAAGAGTTGTTGAAGAAATCTTAAATAACTGGGAATATCAGTCACAGCAGAAATTATTCAATGCGATTTTAACGGTTGCATTTAAACATCGTGTGCTTCAATACTTCGAAGAATTTAAAAAGCAGTTAGCAGAGCGAGATGATATTGCAATTAACGTAGCAATGACATTTAGCTTTGGGACAGATGCAGACACAAAACCTACTGATCCAGAATTGATTCAGACAATGTTTAAAGATTATGCGTCATTTACTGGTATTGAATATACTTATGGTGATAAACGTCGTGGGGAAGACGCCTATTATGAAGATGTCGTTGAACGTGCAACACGTGGTGGAAGTGGACGAAATCCGAAAAATATAGACCTTGTTATTGTTGCGGATCAGCTTTTAACTGGTTATGACTCTAAATATATTAATACGTTATACGTGGATCGCTCGCTAGCTTTACAAGGATTAATTCAAGCTTATTCACGAACGAACCGTATTTATGGGAAAGAGAAGGAATTTGGCTCGATTGTAAACTTCCAATATCCAAGAATCACGGAGCAGACCGTAAATGATGCATTGATTTTATATGGTAGTGGAGGGAAGAGTAGTCGAGCAATTGTAGCGCCATATCCTGAAGCAGTTGATGAATTCGTGCAGTCCTCACAAGAAGTGATGGAAATTTTAAAAGATCCAACTTCATGGCAAGCATTAGAGAGAGATGAAGAAGCGAAAGAAAACTTTGTCAAAGCTTTTAAAAATGCGAATAGCCAATTAAACACAATTCAACAGTATTATGAGTTTGCCTGGGTAGATGAAGCCTTTGGTGTAACGGAGCATGAGTGGATGCGCTATGTGGGGGCTTATCGAAATCTAACAAGAGATGATGATGTTCCTCCAGATGATGAGTTACCAGTATTACCCTTAGGTGAAGCAAAACTTGCAGGGACACAACGAATCGATGCACATTATATCATTCAATTGCTTGGTGAGCAGGCAGTTGCTAAAGACGGAAAACAAACAGCTGATCCAGAAACAATGCGGTTGATTTACCAACATATTGAAGAGTTGAGTAACCTCGGTGATCATGAACAGGCTGAGTTGCTTAAGCAGTTTGTCGTTGAGGAATTCGAGCCAGGACATGTATCAAGTGCAGTGAATTTTGATGAAGCATATGAGGAATGGAAACGAAATAAGCTGCGCAAGGAAATTTATCAAATTTCAGCAGAGTGGGGAATTGATGGAGTGATTTTTGAGAAGTCGGTAGGAGCATACTCCAGCGCAAATCCGACTGAGATTCCTTATATTGATGATATAACTAGAACAGTTGATTATAATTCGATAAAGGATCAAAAGGCTAGTAATTTGTTGGAACATAATATGGCTTTAATGAAGGCGTTGCCTGAGATTGTACCGAAGTTGAAGAGAAAGTTTAAGTAAGAAAATGTTCTACGTTATAATGGTATTGTTCAATCGATAACTAAAGAATAAAAAGTAAAAGGCAGTTCTGGTCTTAAATTAAAAGGACTGTCTTTTTAGTGTCTATTAAGGGAACATTTGTTTGCTTTAGTGATTTTTTTGTGTATAATATTAGTAACAAAATTGAATTTAAGGAGGGGTAGTAAATTGTCACAAGTTGAAATGTATAGAAGGAAAATTGAGAGGAAGAAGATAGAATTAGGGAGAATTAGAACTGCTAGAGCTAATGAAATCAATAAAGTACCTTCAATAAAGAAGAAAATTTTGTCTGCTCAAGCTACTATTGGTAGGACAAAGTCTATTTCAACTATAAATTCTAAACATAAAGAAATTGAGCGAGAAGAGAAGAAATTGGCAGGTATTGAGAAAAAGGTTGCTGAACTTGATAAGAAAATAGTAAAAATTGAAGGCGATATAAGCTCTGAAGAAAGAAAGTTAGGTCGTAAAGTTGAGCGTGAGCAAAAGAAAAGAGATACTACTGAAAGAAAGAGACTAGCTGATAATGAAAAACGTATGAAGGAGGTTAGTGGAATGCTGGATAGACACAGTGAAATACATCGAGATACAAGTAAGACATTGAAAGAATTAAAAAATTTACCAGAGAAAGTTACTGTATTGTTTATGGCTTCCAATCCGTTAAACATCTCATCATTAAGATTGGATGAGGAAGCTAGAGACATTCAAGAAATGATTAGGAAATCAGAACATAGAGATGCTGTATCTTTTGAAACTCGATGGGCTACTAGAGCACTAGATGTAATGCAAGCAATTAACGAGGAAAACCCTACTATTATTCATTTTAGTGGCCATGGAACTGACGATGATGAAATTGTATTCCAAGATGATCAAGGTAATGCAAAGTTTGTCTCCAAAGATGCACTTGTTCAAACAATGATGAGTACATCAGATAAAATTAAATTGGTATTTTTTAATACTTGTTTCTCTTATGGCCAAGCGCAAGCGGTAGTAGAGCATGTTGATTCGGCCATAGGAATGAAAACAACTATAGGTGATACAGCCGCTAGAGTCTTTGCCGCTTATTTTTATTCTGCTATAGGGTTTGGGATGTCAGTTAAAAAGGCATTCGAACAAGGGAAATCTGCTCTAATGCTTGAAGGTATTAAGGAAGAAGATACACCAGAATTATATATAAAGGATGGAATTAATCCTAATGAGCTAATTATAGTGAAACCTTAACAATTATTTTATTGTTAAAATTAGCAGAACACGAAATGGAGTCACCTCATTAATAAGGGTTAATATCATTTAAAGTTATTAAATTATTATTACTAGAATCGAAACTTTTATTGACGAGTAAATTTGATTTTAACATGGACAAGTATTTACACCTATGCCTCTCAATCAATAAATGAAATCTCATAATCGGTTACGGTGTTCGTTTCCATCGTGATATAAATTACAAAGACTAAAGTGACTTTTATTTTAATAAAACTACCAGAATTAGTTGTTAAAAACAAAAGGATATTTGATTTTCAACTATCACTAGCAATCAATGAAAAGCACATTAATGTTGTATAATTTAGAGTTTAATTTTTCACATCATGAAAGTTAGCTCGAATAACTTTTGGTTTATGATAAAGAATATTAGTCAATTGCTTTGCCATGGAGTAAGGGGATTGAGAGAAGTCATTTTCGACCCATTCTACAATCATAGAAAATATTCCATACGCATTGAAGTTACTATAAAACTTGTTGAATATACCCTCATTAGATTCCACAGGCCTAAAATCGTATTGAAAAAGTTCTACGATTACATCTATAAAATCATTTTGGAAAGAATAAGCCAAGTCACTATTCAAAAGGGCTTTGTAAAATTTCCTTTTTTGATAAACGTGATTGAACAAGTTAATTGAAGATGGAAGGACATCTTGATTTATCTCAAAAATTATCTTATTTTTATAAGGTGACTTAATCGATTCAACCAAGTCATGAATACACTCCATCTTAATTTCTTTCAATACTTCTTCTATCCTATAATAATGGTAATAATAAGTACTCCTATTAATATTAGCAGTATTTACCAAATCGGTAATGGTTATAGTCTCAAAAGAATCAGTTTGTAATAGGAAGACAAGAGCCTGTTTGATTTTATGTTTTGCTGTTTTCTTCATTTTTATCACCAATTCCGTGTATTTGCCCAACAAACGTCAATCCTTTTGTTGGTTTATCTATTGTATTATTCTAACTATACTTAATATGTAATTAAAAATAAAGCGTTTACATTTTAACTAAGGAGGAATAGTAGATGGATCTAAAACAACTGTTCGGTTATAAAGGAAAAAATGTGGTGATTACTGGGGCAGCTTCAGGAATGGGAAAAGCTGCTACAGAATTTTTGATAGAGTTAGGTGCGAATGTTTATGCATTTGATATGAATGAAGTCACACTACCAGTAACAAAATCCTTTAAAGTCGATATGTCTAAAAAAGATGAAATTGATGTTGCAATAAATGATCTCCCTGGTGAAATTGATGCTGTATTTAGTTGCCATGGTATCGCCGGATGGCCAGGTAAAGGAGTACTTGTAATGCAAGTTAACTTTATTTCTCAACGTTACTTGGCAGAGAAACTTCTTCCACGAATCGTTGATAATGGTTCTGTTACATTCATTGCTTCTGATGGCGGTTATGGTTGGGAAAAAAGTTGGAACAGTATTAGCGAACTGTTAGAAACAGATGGTTTTGAAGGCGCAACAAAATGGGTAGAAGAAAATCTAGAGTTTGTTGAAGAACAACATAACTATTCATTTGCAAAGAAAGCACTTGTTGCCTATGTAAAATCTAAAGTTTGGTCTAAAGAATATATAGATAGAAGAATTCGAATCAATAGTATAAGTCCAGGCAATACAGAAACTGGGCTATCAAAAGATTTTGCTGAAGCTGCAGAACAAGGGGCCGCTCAAACTGGAGTAGAAATTGATGGTGTCCAATCAATTGATGAAATGTACCTTAGCGCTTGGAATGGTAGACGTGCAAGTTCAGAGGAAATGGGCTATCCATTAGTATTTTTAGGCAGTAAAATGGCGAGCTATATTAGTGGTCAGGACTTAAACATTAGTTATGGAAAAGATGCATTTTATGATATTCAATCACTGAACGAAAAAGAGATTTAAATTTAATAGCGGGTAAAAAAAGTGGAGACAAAATAATATTTTGTCTCCATTCATAATTAATGCGTGATAAGGCTTTTAGGTTAATTAGTAATTATGAGAATTCCTATTTTTCGACTATTCATTTGATTTGAGTTTAGCAGAAGAACCAAATACAGGAAAAACGATTAAATCTGTGATTGCATTGACGAAACGTACGAAATGTAACTTTCTTAAACGATTACGGAAAAAGAAATCCCTAACAAAAGGAATTGTAACTAATGTAAATACAATAGCTGCTACTACCGCTTGTATGAATTCCTTTAACGGTATTTTCCTACTAGAATATCGATATTGATGAGAAACAGACAATTATAGTTGTTAAAGAACGCAATTTTAGTTGTAGATGATTTTGGACCAGAGAAAGGTGTGGGCCCTCCACTACACTAATATGTTAGAGTGGCGAAGAGCTGACTCAAATATCGTTTTTGAATAAAGGAGCATTGACTTGTTTTAAGGAATCTTACGGGTTCTTTAATGTAGGATCATGGTGACCACAATTACGGAGTATCAGTGTGTTTGACCTATTAGATTCAAAAGTTATTCTTTAATCTATATCAGCACTCAATTCCCATCAGTCGGGATTGTGGTATCCTTTCATTTTATTCACTCAATCATCGGTTTTTAATTCTGCAATAAGATCATGAACGTCATCAAATTTCTTCACATTGCCACGACTAATATCTTCTTCTGCTTCCCGTTCACCTTTCTGCCACTCTTCCGACCAAAACCATTTTTGACTTGCAGGAATTTGAACCACAGGTACAACCGTAATATCCCCATTATCACTGATTTCTAACTCCAGTGAATCTCTTTCCTGTAAATCAAATTTTTCTATAAATGATTTTGGTAAAGTGATTTGTCCTCTTTTTTGAATTGTTAATCGCTCTTTAACAGACATTATATGCTCATTTTTTATGGTTTCTTATTTTCTGAAAATCATAGTCCTATTATATTAATATTCGTACAAATGATAACAGATGATACCTAATTCAAAGAAAAATAAATGACTAATAACCGCACCTAAAAATAAAAAACTCCATGTTTAATAAGCAGATTCGTTAATTTTCTAATTTATTGTAGTATCTGGTGAGCGGAATTGTAATGCATAGAATAAGCGATACGCCGATCACTGTAACAAGCGTCTTACTAAAAGCTGTAGGTTCACCAAAAATGCCATGAAAATCAGGCGGGAATAGATTACTCATTACCATTCCGGTAAGGACGCCGAGAAATGCATAGATAATCAATTTTTTCTTCGTCATCGAACCACCTGCCTTTTATTTAATTATATAGAGTTTACCCTTAAGTTTTAATAATAAACTGAAAAGTCTGAGTTAAAACCAGGAACTCATGTTCTCATTATGTTATAATGTTTTTAGTGTAATAAAGCTTTTATGGGTGGTGACTCGCTTTCTTTCTTTTTCATAGGAAAGGAGGCGATGTCTATGACAGTATTCGAAACAATTTATTTAATGCTTGTTTTTGGAGCGTTGATTGCGACGATAATGTCTAATAAAAAATAACCACCCATACAGCTGGACAAGCAACTGGGTAGTTATTTTTTCACTCATTTAGCGAGTCGCCCCCTTAAAGGGCTGTTACACGCTAGAGTCCTTCATGTACCAGCATGAGGGGCTCTTTCTTATTCTATTACTTTCTAATTAAAGTATACCCTATATTCAGATGAAAATAAACCTTATTTTCGTGGGCCTCTGGGTATTTTACGGCCTTTCAATTAAAAAATATATATTCAGTGTGGGAAACTACGTTCGTTTTGTGCTATAAAATTTTAGTGTAATAAAGCTTTTATGGGTGATGGTATAAATGTAACAACAATGAATGGTACTTTTGCAGGGAAAAGTGATACTTTTTCTAATATGGATTATAATAGAATATCAAATTTCAATGTAGATAGTTTAACACCCCCCACATATATATCGGACGGCATATCAATTGGTTAGGAACTAAAGAGATAAATTAGGAATTCCTCTTTTATTTTTTCAATATGTTTTAAATTAAATTGTTTATTTTAATTGTTGGAGTGAGCACAGGCTCATTCCAATTTTTAATTTAGAATAGCAAAAATCTTCTCGTCGATAATATTCTTTTTTGAATCCGTAGGTTCCTGTAATAATATTTTATACTTGTTCGAGGATTTTTTACAATAGAATCTACTTCTAGGGTTGCTTCCTTTAAATATCCGGATAAACCACCGTCCCATCCTCCTCCAAAATCGGCATAGCACCCCACTCTCCCAATTCATGAACAGAAGTAATGATTTCTTCACCTTGGTTGATAATATGATAGACATTCCAATCTTTAGCTGTTAGCCAATTACTAATTAGTAAGCGATGGCATCTGGAGGGGTGTCTTTCCGAGCAACATATAGCTGTTTTTTTCTTGCTTGCTATTCTTTTTAAATTCTTAATTCCATTTTCGAAGTCTGCAGTTAATGTGTAATCAGCATAATTATGAAAAGAAGGATTATTCCATTGGCTATTTAGTTCTTCTTGAATTTCTTGTGATTTTCTTCGTCTACCACCTAGTAATGGAAAATGCTCATATTGGATATCCGCTTCAGCCAACCAAACTTCAAAGTTTTTTTGGTGAAATTGTGGAAATTTCCTGCTCGCAGGAAACGCACGAACATCTGCTAAAACTTCGATATCCTCTTGTTGTAACATCTGCAAAAATGCTTCTTTTGAATGAGTGGAATGGCCAATGGTATAAATATCCATTTAGCAAACCTCCTTAAACCAATTATGTTGGTGTGGATTTATTGTTAAGATATACTCAACTTCTACCCTTATTCTCAATTCTGCATGCATTTTATGTGGAAATTTAAATGAGTGAGGAAGGGATCCTAAGTCGAAGACTATGATGGTCTTCCTTTCTAATATATGAAATAATAACTACAACAAATAAAACGTTTAAAAATAAGCTCATATCTCACAAAAAAGAAGGTGAACAAATGTTATTCTCCAATGATCAACTAAAATCGCTAATCGACGGAAAGATGATCGGCGAAATATACCCTTACATCACAGACGATCAACAAGCAGTACTCAATTATTTAAAAATGATTCGTGCAGAATTTGAGCGCATGCCCAATCTTCATTGTGAACCTGATCTATTACATTTTGGGAGCGGCTATGCCTCGTATGTAGAATGGTTTTTTTATACCGATGATGAAGTAGAAATCAGTGAAAAAAACGGAATGCGTACATTTGATAAAGAAGGTTTAATCGTTGATATAAGTTTACAATCTCCTGTTATTTTAATTGGAACTGGTTTTAAATCCAACACAATTCGAATCGAAACAGGTGAATCATTAAACGGAGCGAAAACATTCTTCTCCGAGCCAGTTGACTTAGAAATCCCTGAAAGATTTACCACACTAAAGTCGATTATTGAGCGGACATTTTTGAAGCATCATTACACTATTTTACAAAAAGAAGATGTTACCCCACGTTTACCCTTTGAAGCATATATTCCAACACTCCATAGAGATCCCCATGAATATTTAATTTGGGATGCTATCTTTTATTGGGAAGATTAATGTTCTATTAGGAGCTGATATTATTGATAGATAAAGAAACGCAAATAAAAGTATTATTGTACGGGAATCCATTAGGTTTTGCCTGTGAAACGTTAGGGGTCAAAAATTTGCTGAACCATAGTTACTCTGAAGTCTTTACCGTTAGTAAAGAAGAGGTATATGCCTACACTTTAATCCACGGCATCCCTGAGAGCGAAACAACAAGTAAGCATTCATCAGCAGAAGGTTTTCATTATTACAAGGAAGATGGCAAGTGGCATACCTTTTTTAGAGAGAGGAATTACACGTTCGATGAATTAGTTTTTGAAGATGATGAGGAAGGTAGGAAGTATATTGTTTATACTTTATTAAAATTGACTGGTACTGGGTTATATTCGTAAGTAGTTGTTTAGTATATAAACTAAAATTCATTCCCGTTTTCCTTTTATCCTATCTTACATACGACTTATCTTAAACTATGTGAAAATCTATCATTCTATCAGCAAAATCACACATATTTATAGCTAAGTCGTATGTCATTTTTGATTTGTTTTGAATTAGAAAAATCTAATCATACAAAAAGCTAACTAAGGGACATGCTAGACAATATACTATATCTGCTCCACCAAAGTTTTAGCCTGTACATCTAGCTGACGAGCCGATTCTCCAATACCAATAAATGCATGAACTGCTTGTTCAATACGGGAATGGCAATCAGAAATAATCTTTTCTGAAACGTTAGTCCCTGTACTTATATTTTGTACTTGTTCGAGAATTTTTCCGACATTAGAATTTACCTCTTGGGTTGCTTCCTTCGATTGAGTTGCTAACCTTCTTACTTCTTCAGCGACAACATTAAATGCTCGTCCATGTTCACCAGCATGAGCTGCTTGAATTGCTGCATTTAAAGCTAATAAATTTGTTTGTGAAGCAATATCACTAATCGTTTTCACAATACCGTGAATCGTATCCGTCTGATTAATAAGTGTCTGCAAAACCTCTCTGTTATCGGTAGTTTGTTCAATTACTTGGTTTATAGCAGTAGTGACCTCTTGACTACGCGCGATCCCTTCATCTACACGATTCTTAAGAACTTCTGCCATTTCCTGTAGTTCAAGTGTTACCTTCGTCGTCCAATTTTCACGTGCGGTAATGTCTGTCGCAACTTTAATAATAGCTTGCACTTTATTGTATTCATCAAAAACAGGTGTATAAGTAGCTTCCAACCAAATAATCTCATCTTGCTTCGTCACTCGTTGTATCTTTTCCTGAAAAGACTTCCCATTTCGTAAATCTTTCCAAAATCTATCGTATTCCAGACTTTGCGTAAATGTTGGTATACAGAATTGGCGATGATGTGCGTTAAGCAACTCCTCTACACCATAACCCATCGCATTCGCAAAATTATGATTTGCCCAAATGACATTTCCTTGTGGATCAAATTCAATCATAGCTAATGATTGTTCTAAAGCAGCAAGTACCGCATCTTTATTTAAAACTTGCGTACTGGATAAAGATGTATTGGATGGATAGTCAAGTTTCATCATTATTAAATCTCCTATGTATAAAAGTATTAAAAAGCTAGAAAGTTAATATTCGATTCTAATTCGCTAATATCATTATTAAGGGAATTAATATGTTTTGTCAAATGTTTACTCTGTATTTTGTAATAAGTTATACAAAATATTAGTGACATCCCCCATTTTATAAGAGTATTTGTACGAAAAAACTAAAACATTATACATATCTACCTAGAACATTATACATTTTGTGGATGATACATGGGGACGGTTCTCGTGTTGCAGGAAATTATTTTGCATTCTGCTGTCTAGAACCATAAGGAGAAAAATAGAGAAAAAATTAAGACATTCAATCCAATAATGTTATTTTAAGTAGAGAGAAAGTTATCTGTACCACATAACATAAAGCCTTAACCTAGCGGGTCACAGGTATCTAAGTTTAAAATAGGAGTGCTATCCATCATTCTTATCACGGACTATATTATTTCTCTTACTAATTTTTATGGGATTATTGAGAAAGAAAAAGTTGCTGAAATATATAATATGCAAAATGCAGATAAAATTACTTTGTCAGAAATAGAAAAAATAATGGTAAATAAACAAACAAGGCTGAAAGAAGACTTTGTATATGTTGAGGAAGGTAAAAAGTATATCGTTCATACCTTATTAAAATTAACTGGCACTGGACTGTATTCGTAATGAATATCCGCTTAAAAAACTACGAGAACACTTAAAAGACTTGTGCTCCCGTGGTTTTTTTGCACAAAAGGTAACAATCAATCACAGGATTTTTACCTTGAGAGAGGCACCAAATGTTCTTTCGTCATTACTTTTCTTTATCGCGACGATTATTACGTGTGAAATAGTGACCAGAAGAATGAACTGGAAGTGATTGTAGCCAAGCAAAGAAATGGCCCAACAGGTGCTGTGAAGATGAAGTTTCTGAGGGGATTTGGCGTGGTTGGGTGAAGACGGTAAATTGAAGTCGCATTATTTATATCGTAGTATTGTAGATATAATAAGTAGAACAGTTTGGCGCCGTATTTAACCAGACAATTAAGATCCTTTTTTAACAAAAAAATCTAATTCAAACTAGATCGAGTAATATCGGAAGAAGGGATATTGAGATTGATGGATGATGATGGTGCTTTAAAAATAGTTATTAAATATACACTAAATGAATAGAAAGAGTCAGTCCCTCGCCACTCTAATACGTTAAAAAGTGCGGGACTGACCCTGAAATTATTAAATAAAATTATAGATTAAAGATGGAAGAAGGAATAGCCTATTCTTTATCTCCAAACCATTCTTATAATCGCATTGCACCATCAATAATCTGTGCTGTACCAGAGATGTAATCCGAGTCGTCACTTGCTAAGAATAAAGCAAGTTTCGCTACATCGATAGGTTCGCCTATTCTACGAAGAGGGATCATACCAATAACTGCTTGAGTTGCTTCGTCTGTAGTAATGGTGTCCGTAAACATTTTCGTAGCAATCGCTCCTGGGTGAACAGAATTCACGCGGATTTTATCTGGCCCAAATTGTACAGCTGCTGCACGACTTAGAGCTTCAACAGCACCTTTACTTGCTGTATAAGCGTTAAACCCACCAGAATTATCAATACTAGCCATCGAACCAATATTTACAATCGATCCGCCACCAGCTTCTTTGATATATGGAGCAACTACTTTCATACCTACAAATTGGCTAAAAGCATTAATATTTAATGCAGTATTCCAATAGTTAATATCTGTTTCCTGATGTGGTTTCGTTGCAAGAATACCAGCATTGTTCACGAGTGTATCAATTTTACCAAATGCTTCAATAGCTTCCTTGGCTACATTTATCCACTCTTCTTCTGAAGATACATCATGTTTAAGAGCAATTGCACTTCCAGGATGAGCCTCATTAATTTTATTTACAACTTCTTGTACATTCTCAAATGCTATATCAGTAGCAACAACTTTTGCGCCTTCTTGAGCAAATAAAGTAGCTTCAGCTGCCCCTTGTCCACCACCAGCTCCAGTTACAATTGCGACCTTACCTTTTAATCTACTCATTCTAAATCCCCCTATATATTTGATTGAAAGCACTTACAATGAAAAGTACTTTACTCACCCTTAAGTGTACTAAAGTTGTATAATTATATCGATGTATAGAATAGTGTAATCTGTTCATTTCCAGACATAATATACAAATATGTATAAAAAAATTGTGAGGGAAGATATATGGTAGAATTTCAATTCTTAGATAAAAGAGTCCAACGCACAAAAAAAGACTTGTATCATGCATTATTTGAATTGTTGAAAGAAAAAAAGTATGAACAAATCACAATTAAAGAAATAATTGATTTTGCTGGTTACAGTAGAGGAACATTTTATGTCCATTACAGGGAAAAAGACGATTTATTAAACGAAATCATTTACTATTTATTTAAAGAAGCTCAAGCTGCACAACGAACTTCCTATATTAATGAAGATTCTATAGATGTTCAAGAGCTAGAAAATGAGCCAATATATATTCTGCGTCATTTTGAACAGTATGGTGAATATTACAAGATTCTTCTAAGCAATCATTTACAAATAGATTTTCAAAGACAATTAATAGAGATGTTTGTCAATATATACTTGGAAGACTTTGAGATGACAGATGATCCACAACATGACGTGAACAAAGAGCTGTTAAATAAATCTTACGCATACGGATTAATCGGCATGATACTAGATTGGATCACGAATGACTTCCCAATCCCAGCCGAAGAATTCTCCACCGAATTAGTAAAAATCTTTAAATACTCCCTCAAAGACATCCACATAAAGAAAAGATAAAATGAGACATGGGGACGGTTCTCGTGTCGCAGTCCTTGATTGAACAGCCTAGAAGTGAAAATGTATCATAGGCAAGATAAAGTAGGAGGAGAGAGGTCAATGGAATACGTTATAATTACCGCACTTATTATTTTACTAGGAGTTATCTTAACTAGAGTTAATAAAATAGAAAATCGAACAATAAGAATGCAATTTAAATTGGATCAAGTTATTAAAGAGTTAAACCTCCTTGAAAACCCCCATCCAGGCCATCCGATAGATGATGAACTCAAGCAGTTAATAGAAGCAGGTGAGGAAGAAAAGGCAAGGGATAAAGCAATAGAAACGTTTGGATTATCTTATCAAGAAGGTCATCATTATATTAAAGTATTGAAGGAAGATGAATAATTAAACAGATAGGTCGTGGTCTTTTTGAGTAGATTAATAGACAAAAAAGAGTGGAAAATCGAGGACTCTAATTCTATAATCGCATTTGAAACAGCTGGTGGTGGACATTGGGCTGCATGGGATAGATACCTAACAATTGAGGGAAAAAAAGCTTTTCATATTGGAAATATTTGTGGGACTTGTGAATTTTTCTTTGAGCGCTTACCGGGCGCAAGTACAGGTGTATCGCCTAGAGAAATTAGTAAAACGCTAGAACAAGGACTCACAAATCTAGACAATGACTTACTTTCTAAGGTGTCAGCTATTCTACCGACTGGTGAGTACGAAGTTTCATTAATAGAGGTAACTCCTAAACTCGTTGAATTGGGAACGAAAGAAGACTATTTTTTCAATGAACAAGTTCAAATTTGGGGAATTGATGGATTTTGGGGCTTACCACACTCTCCTAAAGTTAAATATTACCGTGGGTTAACAAAAGAACGAATACTTCAAAGTTATTTGAGTTCATGGTCCCGACTTTTCCTGTTAATTGGTTAGAGGAAGAAACGGTTGAGAAATATAAAGCACTACTATCTGAGGGGAATACGCCTACAGCATTGAGTTTATCTGTCCTAGATATCAAAGAGCCTTCTGACTATAGTGGCACGCTAAACCATACCGAACATTGGTGTCTCTCGCATTACATTGTAGACGGTCACCACAAAATGTACGCTGCTGCCCAACAAAATCAACCAATAACAATCCTTTCCTTCCTAGCAAAAGAAGAATCCATCGCAGAAAGTGCCGAGATCAAAGACTTATTTAAATGAGACATGGGGACGGTTCTTGTGTTGCATTGAATAGGATAGGTGAGTCTAACAATATCCACAAATGAGACAGGAGAACCGTCCCCATGTTTCACCAATAAAAATTCATAAAGGAGCCTTCCATATGGAGTCGAATCCAATAAACTACCTACTAAACAAAACCGCAGCACTAGGCTTTTTAGTATTTATCATGTGTTCCTACGCACTCCTTGCCACGGGCTTTGATCTTTATGAATTTGTAAAAACAATCGCAAATCTCAAGTTCTGGCTCTATATCAGTGGATACGCACTGCTAGTTACAATATTAATCGATTTCGTAGATTATAAATGGAAAAAACTAACGACCACGCACATCATGCTTTTGCACACGCTCGCAGGTTTCGTAGCTTTCTTCCCAATAGTGGGGCTCAATCCAATCGCTATAATTGCTGGATTTGTCGGTGCATTATGTGCATTTATTTATGCTCTCGGCAGTTATTTTTTCAAAAGAAAAAAGAAACTCGCTTGGCTCGTTCTCCTCGTTTTTCCATTACTATTTGGCGTAAGTACCATCGATTTTACAGAAAAGGAACAATGGGATGCACAAGTTACGGACTCCTCTTATTCAGCAACGTTCGAATACTTTAATGGAAAGCATGAAATTCCATTGAATTTAGAAAAAGGAGATAAAGTGAAAGCGTCTGTAGCGATTACTGTAAAAAATGCAGGAGGGCATGGACACCATGTCAGAGACGAAAAAAACAACTTGGTACCTATGCAGACTTTAGAAGATACAAGAAATGACTATGAAAAAAGAAGTACCCATACCTACGAATTTGTAGCCGAAAAGGAAGGTGAGCATAAAATAGTCGTCACAGGTGATGACCTAAGAGGAAAGATTGAGGTGGAATGGGAAATAGAGTGAGACAAGAGAACCGTCCCCATGTCTCACTCACATATTTAGTTTGCGGTAGATGTGGAGCATTTGTTGTCTTTCTTCTTCGGTGAGCTTTTCGAATAGATTCTTCCTTAGTAATTGTCCTGATTCGTTGGCCTCTTTAAGAATTTCTTCTCCAGCGCTGGTGATTTCCAAATAAATCGTTCGACGATCATTTTCATCGTTCGAGCGTATCACTAGTTGCTTCTTCACTAATTTCTCCGTTAAATGTGTAACGGTAGGTGGTGTTAAACCAAGAACTTTCGCCATATCAGTAGGGCGGCTCTTCCCATTTTTTCTTAAATGGCCCAAAATAAGAATATGTGATACTCCCAAATCCTTATTAAATCCTTTATTCCACTGAATAATTAGGTTATTTGTTACCTTATCCATATTATGTATAATTTCAAAAATGGTTTGATTTTGCACGCAATATACCTCGCTTTAGTATCCCTAAAATACATCTTAGGAATCATTTTACTCATTATAGCACAGTACTTCCCCAAAAAACCTTTCAACTTAACATACACGAGTAACGCTTCGTAATTAAATACAAAATAAAAAATGTAAGATTTACTGAAAAAATAGAAGACATTATCTAGATTCATTAGAAAACATCAAAAAAATGTTGCTTTATTTGTCACAATTTAGTAATGTTTAGTTGTTAATAGTTAGACATCTAAATATTAAACGTAAAATAACAAGGGTCTTTTATATAAATATTTTATCCCAACATCACAGCAAATGATGATAGCAATTTAAGTCACAGCTATATTATTCATCAACGTTTACTTTTTAGATGCCTACAAAACAAAAACATTCAAGGGGTGCATTAAGATGAGATTAGAAGGTAAAGTTGCAATTATTACTGGGAGTGCTTCAGGTATTGGAAAAGGTATGGCGCTTGCTTTAGCAAAAGAAGGGGCACATATCGCCATTGTTGATATTAACGAAGAGGCAGGCCAGAAAACGTTAACAGAAATCAATCAATATCAAGAAGGCACGCTGTTTATTAAAGATATTTCAAAGAAAGAAAACGTGGAAGAAATTGTAAGTGATGTTGTTAAGAAATTTGGCAAGCTAGATATTTTAATTAACAATGCCCATGCTTCAAAGCAAGCATTATTTACTGAAACAACACAAGAGATGTTGGATTTATCATTTGGAACTGGCTTTTATCCAACGTTCAACTTCATGCAAGCAGCTTATCCAGAACTAAAGAAAACCAAAGGGAAAGTAATCAACTTTGCATCTGGAGCAGGACTTAACGGACAAGCAACTCAAAGCTCCTATGCAGCAGCAAAAGAAGCAATCCGAGCAATTTCGCGTGTTGCTTCCAACGAGTGGGGTCCTGAAGGGATAAATGTTAATATCATCTCTCCAATCGCACTTACTGCTGGGGTGGAACAGTGGAGTAAGAGTTCACCAGAACTATATGAAGCAATGATCAATAACATTCCACTTAGAAGAATGGGAGATCCTGAAGGAGATATTGGAAGAGTAGCTGTTTTCTTATCAAGTAGTGACTCGGATTATATTACAGGACAAACAATCATGGTTGATGGTGGTTCTACTAAATTAAGATAATATGAAAAAACCAATATAAAAAGGGGTTTATTTAAATGGGAAGAGTAGAAGGGAAAGTCGCACTAGTTACAGGGGGCGCTTCAGGTATTGGTCTTTCATCAGCACAGCTTTTAGCAAAAGAAGGGGCGAAGGTTGTCATAGCTGATTTCAATATTGACTCGGCAAAACAAGCTGCAGAAGAAATCAAAGCAACTGGAGGCGAAGCAACAAGTATTTTCCTTGATGCAGGGCAGGAAGATTCAATTAAGGAAGCAGTTGAATTTACGGTTCAACACTATGGAAAAATAACTGTTTTGTTTAACAATGTTGGCTCGACTAATTTAAAGAAAGACTTAGATGTTGTAAATATCGATTTAGAAGAATGGGATCGATTGATGAATTTGAATCTAAAAAGTGTATTGCTAGGAAGTCGTTTTGCCATTCCTAATATGATAGAAAATGGTGGAGGCTCTATTATCAATACTGCTTCCATGGCTGGATTTGCAGGAGACTCTATTCGTGCAGCTTATGGAGCATCTAAAGCAGGAGTAGTTAATTTAACCAAATATATTGCGACACAATATGGAAAAGATAAAATTCGCTGTAATGCTGTTGCACCAGGTCTTATTTTAACACCTGCAGCTAAAAATAATATGTCTCAAGAATTATTAGATGTTTTCGGGAAATACAACCAACTTCCATATCATGGAGAACCAGAAGATATTGGTAACACGGTATTATTCCTAGCTTCCGATGAGTCGAAGTTTATCACAGGTCAAACCATTCAAGTGGAGGGTGGACATTATTTAAGTAATCCAACCATCCCTGATTTTAGAGAAATGATGTCGTAAATGATGAAACCAACATCTGTACTTCTAGATACCGTTGATGAGCCAAAAGGGAAAAAGCCTAAAATTCACAACGCTTGGTGGGTCTTACTTGGTCTTTGTATTATTGTAGGACTCGGAAAAGGGACATTAAACAATTCCGCTGGCCTTTTCTTACCATCGATTACAAATGACCTGAACATTGGAATGGGAGATTTAACGTTATATTTTAGCGTATCAGCAGTTATAACAATGCTTTATCTGCCATTTGGTGGAAGGGTCATAGCAAAATACAATATCCGATTAATATTAATTATTTCGATTATCTGTGAGGCAGGAGCTTATATTGCATTCAGTTTTATGAATTCAGTATGGGGTTGGTATATATTCGCTGTTCCTTTGGCATTTGGTGGAGTGTTTATCACTGTCATTGCAGGCCCTGTGTTAATTGGACAATGGTTTAAAAAAAGAAATGGACTTGCTCTAGGTATCTTAACAGCAACAGGGGGATTATTTGGAGCAATCTCACAACCAATTGTCGGAAACTTAATTGTAAATCAAGGCTGGAGATTCGCCTATTTAGCTATAGGAGTAACGGCGATTATTATAGCTGTCCCAGTTATCCTCTTGTTTATTAAAAAAGTAAATCCAAATGAAGGGCATTATCCATATGGAACCACAGATATGGAAAGAGACGCTCAAAAAAAGACGGGTAACAACCCGATTCAAGACAAAGGTGTTTCGATGGCTGTTGCTAAAAAGTCCTCTGCCTTTTATGCATTAATGATATTTTTATTTTTCTTAACTTCGATTTCAAGTTTTACCATGCACATTCCAACTTATTTAGTTGATAATGGGCATGATCAAACATTTGCTGCTAACGCAATGGGCATTTATATGTTGGGTGTAGTTCTTGGTGCTATCGTTATCGGATTAATAAACGACAGATTCGGTTCGAAAAAAGCGACAATATTTTCTATGATAAGTGGAATTATTTCTGTTTCCTTGCTATTGTTCGCAAGCTCTAGTTCTGCAGTCATTTTTATAGCGCTAATACTTTTTGCTTTTGTTACATCTGGCATTGGTACGCTTGCCCCATCTCTTGCGCTTAGTTTATTTGGAATCAAAGAATATAGCCAGATTTATTCTACTGCTTCATTAGGCTTAGCAATTGCAGCGATTGTGGCATTACCAGGTTATGGATATATCTTCCAATTTACAGGAAGTTACTCAGGTGGGCTATACGCGATTTTAGCAATGCTTACTATTAATATTTTTGCTGTAATTATCGCTTTCAAGGGCAAGGAAAAATTAGAAAAATCGGGATTATGGGATTAAAAATAAATCTCAAAAGGGGAATATAAGAAATGGAAAAAATTAAATTTAAGATTCACTATGCTTGGTGGATTCTTGTAGGTCTATGTATCATCGTTGGAGTTAGTAAAGGGGCACTAAATAACTCTGCAAGTCTGTTCTTAACACCAATTTCGCAGGACCTTAATATTGGTATGGGTGATTTGACACTCTACCTAAGTGTCTCTGCATTCGTAACCTTAATTTTCTTACCATTCGCTGGTAAATTAGTTGCAAAATTTGATATTCGTCTCTTAATAATTGCATCCATTATTCTACAAGCAGGAGCATATATTGCATTCAGCTTTATGAATTCTGTGTGGGGTTGGTATGTCTTTGCAGTACCTCTTGCAGTCGGTGGAACATTCCTTACTGTTATTGTAGGTCCAGTATTAATTAACCAATGGTTTAAAAAGAGTAGTGGTTTAGCCCTTGGAATTTTAACTGCAACTGGAGGAATATTCGGTGCTATTGCACAACCGATCGTTGGAAGATTAATCGTAAGTAATGGTTGGAGATTTTCCTATGTAGCTTTGGGTGTTGCAGGTCTCATTCTTGTTGTTGTTGCGACAGTTCTATTTATTAGAAAGATGTCAAAGGAAAAAGGTTTGTATCCATATGGTAGAGAAGAGTCGACAGAAGAAAATAATGGTAAAGATGAGGACTATCAAGAACAAGGCGTCACGATGGCAGATGCGAAGAAATCTTCTGCATTCTATGCTCTAATGATTTTCTTCTTCTTAATAACTGCCATTGCAAGTTTCATGATGCACGTTCCTTCTTATATCGTTGATAAGGGATACACGCAAGAATTTGCAGGAAATGCGATGGGTCTTTATATGCTAGGAGTTGTATTTGCCTCACTAATTATCGGAGTTTTAAATGATAAAATGGGAACAAAAAAGACAACGATCTTGGCTATGATTTTAGGAGTGGTGTCTGTATTAATATTGTTATTCGCAACATCTAGCGCTGCCTTGATTATTATTGCGCTCGTATTGTTCGCATTCGTTACAAGTGGAATTGGAATCATTGCACCATCTCTAACTTCAAGCTTATTCGGGAATAAAGAGTACAGTCAAATTTACTCAACCGTTTCACTAGGATTAGCAGGAGCTTCGATTGTTGCTCTTCCAGCCTACGGGTATATCTTCCAATTTACAGGTAGTTATTCAGGAGGATTATATGCCATCCTAGCAATGCTCGTTATTAATATTATTGCAGTATTCATCGCATATAGAGGAAAAGAAAAGTTAGAAAAAGCAGGATTATGGAATTAAATAGAAACCAGGGGGATTTTAAAATGAATAAATTAGATGGAAAAGTTGCCATCATTACAGGTGGCGCACAAGGTATGGGAGCTTCCCATGTTAGACGTTTCGTCGAAGAAGGCGCAAAAGTAGTTTTTACCGATATTAATGAAGAGCAAGGACGTACATTAGAATCCGAAATTGGTGATAATGTTAAATTTGTTAAACAAGATGTAACAAGTGAATCCGACTGGCAACGTGTTGTAGAAGAGACAGAAAAGGCATTTGGTGGAATTGATATTTTAGTAAATAACGCTGGTATCAGCATGAGTAAGTCACTTCTAGAAATGTCTGAAAGTGACTATCGTAAAATAGTTGATATTAATCAAGTTTCTGTATTTTTAGGAATGAAGGCTGTTGTTCCTTCTATGACAAAAGCAGGAAAAGGATCTATCGTTAATATCTCGTCCATGAACGGAATAGTAGGTGGTGCAGTTGGCTACACAGATACGAAGTTCGCTGTGCGTGGGATGACAAAAGCTGTTGCATTACAATTGGGACATCTTGGGATTCGCGTAAACTCCGTGCACCCAGGTGTTATCGAAACACCAATGGTTACCCAAGGGGATGCCGTTGAAGTAATTAAAGAGTTTTCCAAGCATATCCCATTAAAGCGAGTAGCAAAACCTGAAGAAGTATCAAACCTCGTTTTATATTTAGCTTCTGAGGATTCGAGCTATTCAACAGGATCTGAATTCGTCATTGATGGTGGATTAACTGCACAATAAATTACCTTTAAAAAAAGGACCAATGTTGGTCCTTTTTTCATTTTCTTAATATTTTAAAACCAGATAGCAGCTCGTATAAAAAATAACTTCTTAAATAATGTTTAATCATAGCTTTAAAGGATATTTAATAAAAAGTAGTAGAAAATAATATGGGCTTCATGACATAAATGGAGGGAGGTACAACAACTTCTAAAGAAGAATACCTTACATTTATAAAAAAATAAAAAGGTGGAGATACAATGAAAGGTTGGCAATTTACTAAAACACATGAGCCACTGAAGCTTGTGGAACAAGAAAATCCGAAAGCAGCTCCTGGAAAAGTTGTAATTGACACGAAGGCAGTAGGTTTATGTCATTCTGATGTTGGAACGTTAGAGGATCCAGGCTGGATGGCATTAATGCATCCACCAGTAATCATGGGTCATGAGAATGCTGGCGTAATCTCTGAAGTAGGAGAAGGCGTTACAGACTATAAAGTCGGAGACCGTGTAGCTGTTTGCCCAACCGGACCATCTGGAACGAATCCAGGATACCATTATGATGGTGGTTTTGGAACAAAAATTCATGCGCCTGCAGAGGATTTGGTACATGTTCCTGATGGCCTTTCAATGGAAATGGCAGCTTCAGCGACGGATGCTGGAATGACTTCATATTCGGCCTTATTTAATATAGGACAAGCAAAGCCTGATATGAACATTGCTTTAATTGGTATCGGTGGACTTGGACAATTTGCATTACAAGCAGCTATTGCAAAAGGAATTAAGAATATTTATGCAGCAGATGTGAGTGAGCAAGCGCGTGAATTAGCTAAGGAAATCGGAGCAGCAGGAGTAGTATCTGATATTAAAGATCTGGCAGATAAAGACCTAGACTTAATCGTGGACTATGCTGGTTTTGGAGTGACTACCTCAGACGCTTTAGAAGTTGTTAAACCAGGAGGAACAGTCGTATTAGTAGGGATGGGTAAATTAGAAACTACAATTAATACAACGTCATTTATCACGGGAGCTAAAAGATTATTAGCAAACGTTGGTGGAACACCACAGGATATCGCTGACATCTATGAATTAATGGCAGCAGGAAAACTAAATCCTAAGTTATCGAAAATTGACTTTAAAGACATTCCTGATGGTATTGAGAAACTAAAGGCCGGGGAAGTACAAGGTCGTTTAGTAGCTGTTTACGATGGTAATGAATAAATGATAATAAAAAGCCTCATGAAATATACTCATGAGGCTTTTTGACTTTGTTATAGAGATTATTTTAGTAAAAGTATTTAAGTCTATTAGTTATAAGCCGGACTCTGTTCAACCTTTGATTGTTGTAACCCATTCTCGGCGCGAATAATATCTCCTGCGCGCCATCCGATAGCAATTCCTGGTGCCATCGTGTTACCAGGTTGGATAGGCAAGACCGAAACATCCACTACTCGTAGATTTTTTACACCACGTACCTTTAACGTAGAGTCTACGACATCATCATCATTAGGACCCATTCGAGATGTACCTACAGCGTGAAAAACATGTGGGCTTCTCAGCGCGTGTTCGAACAATTCATCTGCACTTTGAACATTCGGTCCTGGTATCAACTCGGTTTCAATGAGATCGGCAAGTGGACTTTGCTCTGCAATTGCTCGAATCGTCTTAAAGGCTTGAACAATACCCTTGCGATCGTAGTCTGTTTCCAAATAGCGAGAATCAATAATCGGTGGTGCATCAGGTTCAGATCCACTGCTGTGCACGAAACCTTCTGTTGTAGGATGCAATAATAATCCAGATGCAGAAAATCCTGGTTCTTTCGCTACCCTCATCCCAGACGGCCCAAAAGTGGTTGTCAACGGATTGAACATACCTGTAAGATCTGCATGATCCAAACTAGGATTAGATTTAAAGAAGGATGCGATTTCATGTGCACCGGAAGAGATTACTCCTTTACGATTAAGTAAATACTTGGAACCAGTAATCATTTGTTTCATCGTTGATGAGAGTTTTCCATTATAGCCAATTGCTTTGTTAATTTTAGCTTGGTATGTGATCATTCGTTGTTCAATTACATGTTCCCCAACATTTGGACTTTCGACGCGAACTGGGACGCCAATCCGAGAAAGAACTTCTGCGTTTCCAATCCCCGATCTTTCCAGTAAGAGTGGAGTTTCTACTGTGCCAGCAGAAACAATGATCTCTTTTTCAGCATAGATATCCCGAACCTGTCCGTTACTATCTTTTACACGAACTCCAGCTGCTCGGTCACCGTCAAGAAGGATCCATCCTACATGTGTATTAAGTTCCAATGTAAGATTGCCACGTTTCAAAGCAGGTTTAAGAAATGCACTTGCAGCATTCAATCTCCGGCCTCGACGTGCTGTATTAGGTACATAGCCAATTCGCTCGTGATTTGAAGCGTTGATATCTTCCACTCGATCTAAGCCCCATTTTTCTCCAGCTGCAAATATGGCATGATTAAGCTCATCAGACACACGTTCCACATGAATATCAAGTGGACCACCTTCACCCCTTGTTTCTGAGGCACCAAGCTGATGGTTCTCAAAGGACTTGAAAGCGGAGAGCATGTCCGACCATCCCCAGCCGTCATTCCCTAGTTCTGCAACACGATTCCAGTAGCTTGAACTTCCTCTTTCATAATTAAGTCCATTGATTGACGTTGATCCACCAAGTACTCTGCCACGCTGCCACATTTCAACTTTCTGTGCTGCGCCTACAGGCAGTGTCGAGTAATTAAAGGAGTGTTTTGTTGTGCCCATGATGAAGTAAAATCCTTTAGGTATAGAAATTACCGGATCTCTATCACTTCCACCACTTTCAATAACTAACACAGATGAATTCGGATCCTCACTAAGACGATTTGCAACCGTACTTCCAGAAGCACCCGAGCCAATGACGATGTAATCATATTCCGCTTTATGTTTCATAAATATCCCCTCTTCATAAAAAAGTTATTAGTATGTTAGATTTACTTATCTCTTTCTAGTGTAAATTTCTATTAAGCTCTATTTACGTAAATATCGATGAACGAAACACTTGATATTCTGGTCGAACAAAATGGACTCGAATCTCAAGATGCATTCCTTACTGCTTTAGAGGAGCAGGGGACGAGTGAAGATGAAGTCATGGCTGTGATTGAAACACAAATCAAAGTAGATAAACTCATTGCTCGCGAGTCTGGTGATGTTGAGCCGACAGAAGAAGAGGTTCAAGAAATGTATGATATGTATGTCGCTCAGTTAGAGCAAGTGAATGAAGAAAGTGAAGAGGAAGTAGAAGTTCCTTCGTTTGAAGAATTAGAACCCGATCTCATCGCACAGATTAAAGCAGCAAAAGAATCAGAAACGTACCAGAAACTTATTGAAGAACTTCGTTCGGATGCGGACATCACTAAAAATTTATAATTTAAAAAACCAGGTTGAAAGAAACCTGGTTTTTTGTGTTAATAAAGGGACATTGGGGACAGTCCCATTAGTCTAGTGCGTTAAAAAGGCAGGGTGCTAATCCCAAAACTTCACTGGATCCTTTAACATAGTGGTAGACTAATCCTCCCACCCCTGAAATCCCTCATGGTTTTCAAGTATTAATCTTACCGAATAGATTCTATAAGCATATACAATCTCGGCCCCATACCATCTCCTGCTTCTGCAATATATTCATATTCAATGAGCAATACATTTTTCCCCACTTGATACAGATAGTATCCAATAGGCGAAGAGATTCCATCTTCCGCCGGTTTGAGCGCAGTTTGACTCCAGCCGGGATAATCGTGATTACCGTCTATGAATGCTTCCCCGTCACTGACTTCTTCATACGCCTCAAACTGTTGTGCCATCTCTTCCGCAACCTGCTCCATTTCCACATTTTCTATCACGGATAAGCTAACGGAAGCAACAGATTCATATTCTGGATAGTATGTCACTGTTTCGTTCTTAACGATATAGGAATGATTGAGAAACGCATCGATTGCATAGGAAATGCCATAGGGTTCGATCATGTAGTGATACACTGTTGTTGCTTCTTCCATTCCTTCGAGTTCAATCGTACTTGGTTCACTGCCGAGTTCTACTATTTGAAAAGGTTCATTCTCCTCGACTTCCTCATTACTCGGAATAGTTGTAGAATCATCTGTTTCTTTGTTTTCTTCAGAAGTACTTGTTTGGTTTTCCTCCTGGTTTTCGGGAGGTGGAGCGGTGATGAAGTCAGAAAGCATCGGGTAAAGGAGCACACTGCCAATGAGAATGACAGCCACAGCTGCAAGCGAGATGAGTAACGGTTTTCTTTTCCTGCTTCGACTGCTTTTCTTCGCATGCTTTTGGATCGTCATTTTCATTTCCTCCTTTTGATGTGGATGGATTGACTGTTCCAACTTTAGCTTTTTAAGTTTCTGGATTAATTCCTCCTCATTCCGGTTCATGGAAATCCTCCTTTACAATCGTCTGCAAGACCTTGAGTGCCCGGTGGAAAGTAACACGCACTTTGGTATCTGTCCAATTTAAAACTTTCGCCGTTTCATTAACGGATAATTCCTCAATACCCCGAAGAACAATCACATCTTGATAATTTTGTTTCAGCTTGGCAATTGATTGATGCAAAAGCAATTTCTCTTCAGAGGAAATCTGCAAGTCTTCCGGATTCGGTTCTATCGACTGTTGCGTATGCTTTATTAGTTTTCGCCAGTCTTTTCGTTTACGCTTTCGGGCTTCATCTATTGCTAAATTTCTTGCGATAGAGATTAGCCATGTTTTTGGACTAGCTTCTCCCTGATACGAATCGTAGCGGTTCACTGCTTTTAAAAATACCTCTTGCACAAGGTCTTCGACATCGATTGACCCGGTATAATACACTAAAAACCGATACACATCATCTGCATAGGCATCAAACCAATCACTGATTACCTCCTCATCCATACGAAACCCTCCTAAACTGCGAAACAGAGATAATTCATGCTTACTTATTAGACGAACGAAAGGGAGAAAAGATTACAGTGGATTTTACTTTTGGGCGAATATTTCCATATAAAATGATGTTTTATCACTTTTTACATAAAATGAACCATACATAAAGAGTGGAATGTAAGATACAGGTACGAGATAATTTTAAAGGAAACCACCTCAGACTAGAGGAAATGATTATTGACGAACTACGAGTGGATGCAGACATTACTAAAAAATTATAAGTCGAAAAACCAGGTCGAATCAAACCTGGTTTTTTGTATGTTAATGAAATTTTATAGGGGTAAGGTCCGTCACCTACCCAACAATCCTATTCTTCCCAATCGCTTTCGCCTGGTACAAATTATTATCCGCATGGTCGATAAACGTCTTTAGCTTATCAGGCTTCTGATTATCATATAAAGCAATCCCACCGCTTATCGTGACTTGAATATCTTCAAAAGGATGCGCTGCTATTTCAGAACATATGCGATTGGCAACGAACCTCGCACTTTCAAGGCTTGTATTCGGCAAAATAACTAAAAATTCTTCTCCACCATATCTGCCTACCGTATCAAGTCCTCTAATATTATCTTTGATAATCTGCGCAACTCCTCGGAGAACTTTATCACCAAATGTATGGCCGTATGTATCGTTTACCATCTTGAAGTTATCAATATCGATTAACAAAATAGTTAAAGGAGAGGTATACTTTATCGTTTGTTCCATGCGATTTTCAAGCTCTTCCATGATTGCTCTACGATTTTTAATATTTGTAAGAGAATCTGTATGATAGGCTTTTGTTAACTCTTTGTTTTCAATGATCAATCGTTCTTCCAATTCTTTTTGCTCTGTAATGTCAAATACGATGCCGGCCGCAAATAGAGGTTTACCATTTTCATCGCGTTGGGTAACTCTTCCACGGTCATAAAACCACTTCCATTTTCCATCTTTTGTTTGAATACGGTACTCACATTCATAAACTGCAGCTTCACCCTTCATATTAAGGATCATCGCTTGCATGGTATTTTCATAGTCATCAGGGTGAACTTTATCCGTAAAAAAAGAGTAACTTACTTTTTCAGGAAGTTCATCTCTTTCATATCCTAGTACGGTGACTTTTAAAGGATTAAAATAAACAATACTCGTACGGAAATTTAAATACCAATGGCCGAGGTTCCCAGCCCAGGCAAAATTTAATTTATCTTCTTGTACCCTATCTGTCCAAAGTTCCTTCTGAAGCATTGATAACTCATCGATTACATCTAGTAATTCTTCCTTCGTGTATTTTGAATAATCCACTGGCCTCACCTCCAATACAGTATAACTCTGTTTAGGTGAAAAGACCTGTTAGATTATAAAATATTAATAGATTCAGATAAGTAGTATACTGAAACTATCATTTAGAAAGTTATCCGGTAGAGGGGGCAAATCATGCATTGTAAAAGTTGTTCAGTAAATCCAGTAAAGTACCAGATTAAATTTGAAGGAACGCAAAATCTTTCGATGTTAGCCGAAGTCATCGAACATTTAAAAAGAAGAAACATTGAAGTCGAAGAAAAGAATAATATTCTTATTATCCATGAAAATGGGGTAAGAGAGCTATATCAGTACTGTGTCGATCATATGGAAATCAACGAAATTACCTTTCGAATGCTACGTGAAGAATGGAAAGCATTTGTCGATGTGGAAAAAGTCCTTGCTATCCAATGGGTGGACGAGATTATTAAAGAGGAATTAGTCCATTGTCTCTATCAACCAATTGTGAAAGCAAGCCGGGAAATCTATGGATTTGAACTTCTTTCACGATTTAAAAATAAAGATGGAACTGTGATTTATCCAAATGAAATGTTCCAAGCGGCAAAAGAACGTGGGCGCTTATATGCCCTTGATAAATTATGTCGAATGACCGCAGTTAAGCATGCGGCCGCGATAAAAGCAGATCAAAAAGCATTCATCAATTTCATACCAACTTCTATTTATTCGCCGGAACATTGCCTAAAATCTACTATTCAAACAGCGAACGAACAAAATATTTCTCCCGATCAGCTTGTTTTTGAAGTAGTGGAAACAGAGCAAGTCGATGATATAGAACATTTGAAAAGAATACTATCTTATTATAAAGATAGAGGTTTTGAGTATGCGTTGGATGATGTTGGAGAAGGATTCAGCACCCTTGAAGTATTAGAACAAATAACGCCAACGTATATGAAACTTGACATGAAGTACGTGCAAGGTGTTCACGATGATCCAGAAAAGCAAAGAGTCGCGAAGCACTTTTTAGAGAAGGCAAGGGAAGTTGCATCGATTCCGTTAGCTGAAGGGGTAGAAGAGCAAGCTGAATTCGAATGGTTAAAAGCAGCAGGATACGAGCTCTTTCAAGGATATTATTTTGGAAAACCAGCACCGACACCATTGGAAGACTAGAACGCTCATTATATAATGGATGTTTTTCGACAGACTATCTTTCACTTTTCTCTAAACCAGTCCGATACTATAGATAATAAGAACACTCCCTATTAGCCACTAGCTTTTACACCTAAATCATAGGAGGGAAAAAGATGGACAATAAGATTAATTCGCAAAGTACAAATTACAGACCACCAAATCTTACAGAACGATTGGAGCCTAACAAGCAAAGTAAAAGCCAATCAAAGGAAACTCACGCAAATTCGCAAGCAAATCGTGTGGACACCTATACGCCGTCGGAAAAGGTAGAGTCAATTGTTTATGAGAAGCCGTCGATAAAACCTGATACAAAGACAATCGAACGATTAAAAGCAGAAAGTGAACAGCATTATCAACAATTAAAAGACTTGGTAAAGCAATTACTAGAGAAACAAGGATACACATTAGCTGAAGTACGGGACAGATCTATTCCGCTAGAGGTAGATGAGGCAACCCGACTAGAAGCACAAGCATCCATTTCAGAAGGCGGAGAACACAGCGTCGAGAATGTAAGTGATCGCCTCGTCGATTTTGCAATTGCGATTTCTGGTGGAGACAGAAGTAAGTTGGAAACATTAAGAGGAGCCATTGAAGGAGGATTTCGTGCCGCTGAAGAAGCATTTGGAGGCAAGTTACCTGATATCTCTTATCGAACATTAGAAGCAGCAATGGAAAAATTAGATAATTGGGCTGCAGAAACAGAATAAAATTTAGGAAGGAACAAGGAGTGAATGACGTGCTCTTTGTTCCTTTTTGAATCATTGATTTATGTAGAATTACCCCCACAATGTTTTACTTTTTCAAATAACGGATATATATATTCTGTACATGACATTAACACTTACTATATTAGGAGGCTAAATGCATGGAAAATGTATATGTTGTAGAAAACAGTGTGAAAGCAAAAGAAAAAATTGACGAACTGACGTTACAAGGATATACGAAAGAAGAAATTTACGTGTTTGACCACGAAAAAGATCGTACAGATACGTTATCAGATAAGCTAGATGTAAATGAAGTAGGAATGAAAGAAGAAGGCTTGATGGAAACAGTTGCAAATGTCTTCCGTAAACGTGGCGATGAGCTCCGTTCACAATTCCAAAGTCTTGGATTAACTGAGGCAGAAGCAAACCGCTATGAAGAAGAACTGGATAAGAGACATATTGTAATTGTTGCTAAGCGTTAAATAAAAAAAGCGGCACCTATAAAATGGGTGCTGCTTTTTTCTTGGTCGAAAAGTGCTCTTAACTAAAATTAAAGTATGTTAATCCTCCAACAGCTATGAGAGCAATAAAACCAACGATACCACCTATTATTAATACCCATAATAAACTATCTAACATTTTATGCACGTTGCTCACCCCATTTCATACCTAGAACCACAATATGACCCTACCACTGATAAATTTGCGACATTTAAAAGTGACGTCTGTTTAGGGGATTTATTAAAAAAAATTCTTTTATAAGATCTTGTTAAAATTGATTATTGCTATAGATGGATTTATTGGCGGTTATACAGGCTGAACACCCATATAAAAAAGCCCAGAAATAAACTGTTAACCAGTTTTTCCAAGGCTGTGATCCCTCATGATACAGCAATTCAATAACTCTATTAAATCAGACATATTTTTTTGTGATTGTGAGACTCTAGAAGATAATTAGTTCTAACTATGATTATACCCTTAATCCCACCGACTTCAAAGAATACGACCTTTTTGAAACATGGATGAAACATGGGGACGGTTCTCGTGTTGCACTCTGCGAGCGAGAGTGCGGTTTCCGATTTGTCTTCTATAGGTTAATACCTTACCATTATATTAAACGACCAAGCCAATCCAAAGAAGGAGAATACTCACATATGTATAGATATACCAGAGTAATATACTCGGAAGACACGTCTGAATTAGAAGCAAAAATGAACACTATCATAGCCGACGAAGATGAAAACGGTGCTAGATTAGTAGACATCAAATTTCAATCTGTGCTTAGAGGCGGCGCGCTTGCTCCATTATCAAATACTGTAATTCTTATTTTTGAGGAAACAGAATAGGCTCGCGCGACGAAACTTGCTCCATTCCCATACACAGCAGAAAATTAAAATAGCCCTATCTCTTCGTTTAGCATCCAAAGAGATAGGGCTATATTCAGTTTTAATTTAACGAATTTCAATATAATGCTTCATAGTCCTCGGCGGAATGAAGTTCAGAGGCAATGGTCGTAAGGATACTATAATCTCAGTGGGCATTATAGAATCATCCTGGGCTTGTTTGAAGTGTTTGTACATCGCTTTACCTCCAACTGAATTTGCAGAGTGAATGGTAATGCGGTTGGCATATAGCCTGTTCTTCACCATGATTTTAACAAGTTTAAAACCATTCCGGGTGTTACTTAGTAAATCGTGATCCAAGGAAAGGTGTTCAATAGAAAAGTTTCTCAGTAGGTAAATACACTCGTCAATCGTTTCCACCAACTCGTAGCCCTCAGGCGCTGTGCGGTAGTCATCGAGAAAGACACTGATGTGTTCCATTGTTTAATCTCCCTTCCATATAGGGGTAGCAAAAGCTACTACAACTAATCCTATCCTACCATTTTAACATAAAAAGGGAGTAATTGATAGAGCAGCTACATCTAGGTCAATGGTGGCAAGGGATTTCCACTATCGATAGTAAAGTGAATTTAAGTAACAATTGCACAATCATTTTACTTACAATAAACTTTTTCATCATGTTTTTTAAAACAAATCACTAAAATTATCTCAAAAAAATTAAGCCGGAAACATCATGTCTTAACGATGGTTCTGGCTTTTATATGTGGAGCCTTTTCAATTTTTAAGGAAATTTACTTTACTGGATTCTTTGTTTCGACTTCAACAAAGCGTTCCACTTGTTTTTCCATGTTTTCTACAATAACATCATATTCATCTGTTAGGTACATAACAAAAGCTATTCTGCCATTTTTGAACCTTGTTTCAACAGGCGCTCGATTATACTTTTTCGTAAAGTCATCTAATTTTTGTGGATCGTAATCTTCAATCGTATTTAAAACTTTAGTTTTTCTGCTATTTAATTCTTCTAATAGCACTTCTCGCAATCTGTCTGCGAAACCAGGTGATGCTTTTATATCGTTAACCAATTTAGCATTTATTCTTTGCCCGGTTCCGACAAATTCTATAATAACTTTTAACGCACTGAAGTTTAAGTACCTATAATCTTCAATGATTGTTCTTCTCACATTTATATCAAAACCGTTAAATGGTCCAGGTGTTGTAAGTTTCTTAACTCTTTTCTTCGTTGTTGGTTTTTCGGATATCAATCTGGTGTTGCTTCGAAAGATTTGCCACTGGGTTGTGTAGTGTTTCGAATCCCCGTTAATTGTAAAGTCAATATGATCTCCCCCAACTTCTCTGTAAGGTGGTTTTACAATCGTTAATTCAGACTCTAATGGCGGGTTCACGCCAACTCCAGTTTCGGATAATCCAATTTCTCTGCAAAAATAAAATTCATCATTTCTTTTCAAAGAAAATACCATGCCTGTTGTTATTTGTTCAGGACTTATTCTCACCAATTTAAAATCAACTCCTCATATAATTTTCTTGAATTCATGCAGTTATAACACTGTCATTAATTCATTGTTCAAGTTAGTTTATCCAATCCTATCCCCGCCTGCAAGCTATTTCCCTTTTTCTTATTATTTATTTTAAAAAAGTACACAAACTTGTAACTTTATTAGGGTTTTCCCCTATAGTATTTACTATATTATTTTGAAATAATATAGGATAGTTTACTGAAATATATAAGAACCGCGAGAAGGCTTTCGAATTAGAGTTGAGAGCCGAATTTTTATGTGGAATGAGCAGGTATAAATGACTAGTATAATAAGTGAAATAGTAATTTGGTTGGAGGGGCTAAATTGAAATCAAAAAAAAGGTTGAAACTAGCAATAGTAATGATTATATGTGCAATTCTTGTTTCTTTTGCGATAGCCACAACTGACTATTTACGACAGAAAAGCTTCACGATAGAAAATCATGAACGAACGCTCAATCAAACAGCTGACATAGTAGAAAATTCAATCCGATCAGTGGAAAAAGCCTATGCATTATTTGATAAAGAAGCAAGTAGAGTTATGCAATCAAATATGGATTATTTACTAAATCAGTATGATCAACAGCATGATTTTGAAGAATGGGACTTTCATCAACTTCAAGAGATGCTTGGAATGGATATTTATATTATTAATGAAAAAAATGTCATTACTCATAGTAATGTTACCGCTGACATCAATTTAGATTTTGAAGCTTGTTGCCAATCCCTAGCCAAGGTTCTAGATGTTAGAAGAAGCACAGGGGAGTTTTATGAAGATGGAATGGAGATCGAGCAAGAAACAGGTATGATCAAAAAGTATAGCTATATGGCTACGCCAGATAAGAAATATATTATCGAATTGGGATTAAACCTAGAGAATGGTGAGGTTTTTCAAGCCTTTAACTTTCTTGATGTAACAGATGAATTATTAAAAAGTCATCCATCAATAAATGAGATAAATATTCTTCATAATGGTGGACTCGTATTCGGAAAAACTGCAGCAGAGTCGAAACTTTCAAATGAGAGAATGTCAGCTTTGAAGCAATCTATCGAAGAAAATAGCAAGATTGAATTTAGCGGTGAGTGGAAGAGTGAGTTTGCCATTTATCGTTATCTCCCTTATGTTTCCAACTTTGAAACGGGAGTATCGAAGAATAAAGCAATCGAGATTATATATAATGACCGAGAATTGCAGTCGATTTTAAAAGAAAACAGGGAAATCTTTTTCTTCCAATTAATTTCTGTACTTCTTATTATCTCAGTGATTTCTTTCGTTATTCATCAATGGGTTAAAAAACAAGTGTACCTGGCATACCATGATAATTTAACAAAATTAAAAAATAGAACTGCCTTTGAAGAATATATTGAGAATGAATTAGGAAAAAATAAAGATACAATGACAGGAATTATGATGATAGATTTAGATAATTTTAAACTTGTGAATGATTATTTAGGTCATGATAAGGGAGATTACTTATTGTATACAGTTGCTCAAACGATAAAGGAATCAGTGAAAGCAAAAGGAGAAGTTTTCCGCCTAGGTGGCGATGAATTTGTAGCAATTATTCCTTCCACAACAGTGGATGAAATAGAAGAAGTAGCGGAACAAATTATTTATTCATTAGAGAAATCTATTAAACTTCAAAAAGAGTTAACTGGCTTTAATATAACAGCAAGTATAGGAATCTGCTTCTCACCACAACATAGCAGTTATTCAGACACACTATATAAAAAAGCAGACATTGCATTATACCATGCCAAAGAAAAAGGAAAAAACCAATACTGCATATATGACGAAAACCTCCTTCGCCATAACGAGAACATGATTCTATAAAATTGCAACATGGGGACGGTTCTCCTGTTGCACTCGAATGCAACGGGAGAACCGTCCCCATGTTGCAAATAAAATATCTAGGGAATGTGAGTTGGTGTGAGATGTGGAATGACCAGAATTTTAGCGAGGATCAGACGAAAATAATACGGTTAATTTCTGAAGGTGTTGCTTTAGAGGATATATTATATTTTATCCTTCGTAGCTTAAAAAGAAGTTGTCAGACTGTCCCAGTTTATGGGTCCATCTTGTTATTTCGTCATTCCGATAACCAACTTAAACGAGTGATCAGTCAGTCATTACCGAAGGATTATCAAAGGAAACTTGAGCAAGTAGAAGTTGGCCCTTATGAAGGTTCCTGTGGTACTGCTGCGTTTTTCAGAAAAACTGTGATTGTATCAGATATTCTGCATGACCCACTATGGGATAAATACCGTGAAGACGCACTGAACTATGGTTTTAAGGCATGCTGCTCGATACCAATTTTATCAACAAAAAAAGAGCTGTTAGGAACATTTGCTTTATATTATAAAACTACTTTTCTTCCTGATCCAATCTATATGCAAAAAGTAGATAATTATATTCGTCTGGCATCTATCGCAATTGAAATGGCTTATGCAGAGACAAGTAACGTGGGCTATATGTACAAAATCGATGAAAATAAAGAAAATGACCTCTTACGCTCTCAGTTTAGAGAAGCTTTAGAACGCAACGAGTTTGAATTATATTTTCAGCCTTCTTTTGGAATTCAGAATAAAGACATTTGTATGGAGGCATTACTTCGTTGGAACCATCCAAACACAGGATTATTGGCACCAGCTTCATTTCTAGGAGTTTTAGAAAAAACAGGATTTATTTTAGAAATAGAGGAATGGGTATTGAAACATGCGGTTTGTGAAGCAAAAAAGCTAAAAGAAGAAGGTTTACCACATCTCAAGCTAGCAGTTAATATTTCAGCTCAACAATTAGAAGATGAAGATTTCCCTGCTAAGGTGGCAGACATTCTTAAACTACACTCATTTCCCCCAGAGCATTTAACATTAGAAATAACAGAACGTTTCTTAGTAAAACAAGAAAACGTTGCGGCATTGAAGAGTGTAAGGAAAGCTGGAGTTCGTGTTTCAATCGATGACTTTGGAACCTCTTATTCCTCTTTACAATATTTAAAGGATTTGCCTGTAGATGAAATAAAAATTGACCGTTCTTTTATTAGAGAATTAGCCACTAGTGTTGATAATCAAAAAATTGTCGAAATGATTATTGAGCTAGGACATCAATTAGGGTTACTCGTAGTTGCTGAAGGTGTCGAAACTGAAGAACAGTTAGATATATTAAGAAGTATTCAATGTGATCGCTTCCAAGGTTTTTTATTCAGTAAACCTTTGCCACTAAATGAATTTAAAATGAAATATATGGAGGAAATTCAGTTTAATTAATATATTTAGATACCGACAACTATATCTATCATTCGAATCTATATAGAACCACCTACAAAGGAGGAATAACAATGATCACTGTTTTACTTGCTGAAGATCATGCCATCGTTCGTTCAGGTGTGAAGCTTTTAATTAACAATCAACCCGATATGAAGGTGTTAAGTGAAGCAGTAGATGGAGAGGAAGCTGTACAACTGGCGTTAACAACCAAACCAGATATCGTGATTATGGATTTAAATATGCCAAAGTTAAATGGTTTTGAAGCAATGAAAAGGATAAAAGAAGCAAATTGCGCAAATCAAATAATTGTTTTAACGATGCATGAAGATCGAGCATACATATTTAGAGCATTACAAGCAGGTGCATCCAGCTATATATTAAAAAGTCATGAAGAGAATGATTTAATCGAAGCAATTCGCGCGGTTAACCGTGGAGAAGCGTATTTATACCCTGAAGCAACAAAATTTGTACTCGAAGATTATTTAAATAAAGAAAAAGAATTTGTAAAGCTCACAGATAGAGAGGATGAAGTCTTGTCTTATCTAGTGATGGGTTATACAAATCGTGAAGTAGCAGAGCAATTATTCCTATCCGTCAAAACAGTTGAAGCACATCGCTCGAGTATTATGGGGAAGCTGAATTTAAAAACACGTTCAGATTTGGTGAAATATGCTTTAAAACATGGATATTTTGACTTTCATTTGTAGGACGCAATAACCCATAGGGGATGATAGAGATTGAAATTATTTAAACCAATAACGAAGCTGATGAGAAACTTGAATAGTCGATTTAAATTTAGTTTTATCGGCATTATTTTAGGGATTCCTATCGTATTAATGACGTTAGGAGTTACGCTTGATCTAAATGAAGATATCAAAATAATTGAAAACCGTGAGTTAGGTATCCAATACAATATTTTATTAAATGATTTGCTTCAGGAGACCCAGCAACTCCGAGGTCTATCTAGCATTATGTTAGCTAGTGATTCGGAAGAGAGTTTTCAAATAGAAGAAAAACAACAAACGATTTCCAGTCAATTAAATAGGATCAAGCAATATGGGCTAGAAGTCGAAGAAAAACTTCAAACAGCTGCATTATATGAGGAGCTTGAAAAACAATGGGATATTTCCCGAAAAAACGTTGCTAATTTAGAACTACATGAGGCTCTTGTTGCTTATGATCTCTTCATTGAATATATTATCGATTTCAAAAGAAAAATAACGGACCAATCGGGTTTAATCCTTTCTGACAATGAGGTTGCATACTATTTGACCACAAATAATAATCATTTGTTACCTTCACTAACAGAGGATTTGGGGAAAATTCGTTCTGCGAGAGCACTACTAGAAAATGAAAATCGAGAACAATATTTTAACAGAGTTTTATACTTAATAAATAGTGCGAGAGGTTATGTGTCAGAGGTTGAACACGGACATCAAGTGATTGTAGCTACTGACTTTTTACTTGAAAATGACTTTTTGCGAATTAGTGAAAAAGTGTTATCCGAAACAGAAGAGTTTCTTAATTATGTGGAATATCAAATTTCAGAAAACCAAAAGCTCATGTCATTAGAAGAGGATTATTCTTATGTCACCACGACAATCGATAGTATTTTCGCTTTACTTGATTTCGAGATTATGACACTTCAAGATTTTATGAACGAACGGAAACAAGAATTACTTCAAACGAGAGTATTAGTGAATTCGCTAATAGTTATTGGATTTATTTTAACTATTTACTGTTTCATCGGTTTTTACTTATCTATTCGAGAATCCATTGCGGAAGCGAGAACGGAAGGCTTGTCTTTTTTTAATCATTTTATTTTTTCCCAACTTCAAAAAACAGAGAAAAAGTATGTTAAAACGCAAAAACAACTCAATGAAACCGAACAGAAAATGTCAAAGCTAGTTCTTGAAGCACAAGAGGAAGAGAGAAAAGGCGTCGCGAGAGAATTGCATGATAGCATCGGTCAATATTTATATAGTATTTTAATAAATTTAAAGGTTCTTCATCAACAAGAATCAGAAATAAATCAAAAAGTAACGATTGAAAATGTGATGAAAATTACAGAGCAAGCAATGAAAGAAGTAAAAGGGATGGCAAAAGCGCTGCGTCCAGGAATATTAGATGATCTTGGATTAATGCCTGCATTAAAGTCTTATATTGAAGAATTTGAACAAATCTATGGCGGGATAAAAGTAGTATACACATTCTCTGGTGACAAAGAGAGATTAAGTCCAGAACAAGAAACGAATCTTTACAGGATTTGTCAGGAAGCGCTATTTAATACGGCAAAGCATTCAAATGCGAGCCGAATAAATTTACATATAGACGTTAGCAACAGCAACATCTTACTTAAAATAAATGATAATGGGGAGGGATTTTTATTAGAAGATGAGGTAGCGAGTAGTAAACAAGCTGGAATTGGTTTATTTAGTATGAGAGAGCGCGTGGAGTTATTAAGTGGAGAATTTAATATCAACTCGGTGAAGGGCAAAGGTACGAATATAGAGATAGATATACCTAGATTTAATGAGTAATACAAATTCCAAAAGAATGGAAATGGGGAAAACGGATGAAAAAGAGAGTTAGATTTACGAGTATTAGACAGAAGTTGATATTGAGTTTTTTTATCATGGTTATGTTTGTTGTGATCCTAGGTATTTACAATTTTCTGATGACAAAATCTACAAACGAATCTGTTGAAAGTATAGCAAATGAGGATCTCCCTTTAGTTATGGTAACAAATGGTTTAGTGACATCTTTAGGGGATAGAATTGCAGTCGCATATGGTTATGTTTTATTTGGGGAAGAAAGTTATAAGGACAGATTTGAAGAATTTACTGAACAAGGGCTAGAATTTGAAAGGCAGATAAGAGAACTTCATTCGTCGGCAGCATTTGATGATTTAATGAATCGAGTGGTTGAGTGGGGCCAGTTTATTTCAAGCGAAGTTTTTGATGTGTATGACAGTGGCAATGCTACACTCGCTCAACAACGATTACAGCAGTCTGCTGGCGATGTTCAAGCTTTGATGGATGAATATAAAGCGATGGTCGAAGCTAGCCAGAATTCCATCATGCAAAAAGAAAATGAAGTTATCTCTAATGGAAATAACGTTATGTTAATTGGAGTAGCTGTAACCATTTTCGTAGTGATTATTAGTATTGTTATTTCTTTTGTTACTGCAAATATGATTGCAAAACCAATTAAAACTGTTATGGAACGAATGAGATCAATTGCTTCCGGTGATTTAAGTTTAGAACCATTACATACAAAGGCAAATGATGAAACTGGACAGCTTATCTTGGTAACTAATGAGATGAATGAGGGAATGCGTGATTTATTACAAAAAATTCATATCGTTTCGGAAACAGTAAGTACTCAAAGTGAAGAGTTGACTCAATCATCAGGCGAAGTAATGGCGGGTACAGAACAAATTTCTTTAACAATGCAAGATCTTGCAACAGCAGCTGAGTCACAAGCAAATCATTCGACAGAGCTCTCTTCTGCGATGCATTCATTTACATTGATGATTGAAGAAGCCAATCAAAACGGCGATCACATTCATGAATCAACACAGCAGGTACTTGATATGACAACTAAAGGGACAGAGTTGATGGAAGCTTCAACAATTCAGATGGAAAAAATTGATCAGATTGTCCAAGATGTTGTTAAAAAAGTTGATCTATTAGATGAAAACTCTAAAGAAATATCTAAATTAGTTCTCGTTATTCAAGAGATTGCTGACCAAACTAACTTGCTTGCATTGAATGCAGCGATTGAAGCAGCAAGAGCAGGGGAGCATGGGAAAGGATTTGCTGTTGTAGCAGATGAAGTGCGTAAACTAGCAGAACAAGTTTCCGTTTCAGTGACTGATATTACAAATATTGTAGAAAGAAATCATAATGAATCTAGTGCAGTAACTACTTCATTACAATCGGGCTATACAGAGGTACAAGCAGGTTCAAGTAAAATTGCGACTACAGGAGAAACGTTTACTGAAATAAGTAGAGCGGTTTCAGATATGATAGAACGAGTAAATAAAGTAACCCAGAATTTAAACGATATAACAGCTAATAGTCAAGAGATGAACGTATCAATTGAAGAAGTAGCCGCCATCTCAGAAGAAGCGGCAGCAGGAGTAGAAGAAACCTCAGCGAATTCTGAGCAATCAAACGCAGCAATGGAAGAAGTAACGGCAAGTACAGCTGATTTAGCGAAGCTAGCAGAAAAACTAAATGACCTATTGAATCAATTTAAACTATAATATTAATCGAATATGATTGCGGGAAGGGATTATAATTTATCGCCATTCGAAGAAGGTGGATAAAATGGTTAAAGTAATAAATTTATTTAGGGAGTTAAGTATGAAAGATGTTGAAGGTTATGAAGAACTTACGCTCAGCCAAAAGAATATTTTTGATAAAACCTATAAAGAACATTTACAATCGATGACCAGAAAAAGACGATTACGTTACACAGAAGACCATATCGTTTCCGTAGAAGGCGACCTCAAAATAGTAAAAGTCAACTTCGACACCGACGAATGGTACATCTACCTCCAAGACAACAAATGGATTAAAATATCATGAAACATGGGGACGGTTCTCCCGTTGCATTCGACTGCAACACGAGAACCGTCCCCATGTTTCACTCATGTTGCAATCCTTTTTTGGGAAGGTATAATATATTTATAGTTGTATAGACGACTGGGTGAATAGTTGGGGTAGGGTGAGATTGATGGAGAAGAAGCTTAATGGGATAGAGAAGGGTAAGAAACCGTTGTATATCACGGTGTATGATAATCTTTATAAATTAATTACGGATGGTACTTTTCAGGTGGATAGTAAGTTGCCAACGGAAACGGAGCTTGCGAAGGAACTTGGTGTGAGCAGGATGACGTTGAGACAAGCTATTTCTCTTTTGCAAGATGATGGTTTGGTTCGAAGTGTGCATGGAAAAGGGAATTTTATTACAAGACCGAAACCTAAAAGTAATGAAGTAGGCTTAGAAAAGATCGGAAATCCAATTTATAAAATTCATACTGAAAAAATTGATGGTGTCGAATTAGACTTTAGGTTAGATCTAATAAGCGATTATACTCAAGAAGTTTTAAAAAGAAAGGCCGCGGCGGTTGTGGCTTGTGAGCGTTGGTATAAAAGTGCCGGAAGAGTTGTCGCTTATGCTTTTACTTTTATGGCAATTGAAACGGTTTCTGAAATGAACATCGACTTACAGGATGAGCAACAGCTTTTAGAAATGCTAGAAAAAGAAGTGTATAACCTAGCAAATGCATCAACTCTAGAAATCAAGCGTTCCACGTCAGTCAACTCCTCGTCACAAAAACATGAAATTGTCGGTGGCGAAAATTGTGATTTGATTTTAGAAAGTGTATATATAAATGAAAAGTATCCTGTTGTCTACAATAAATATTATATACCAGAAGAATTCAGCCAGATTAGAATACATGCATCGAGATAATCTTGGTGCAACTTTTCAATTACATATAAAAGGCAGTGTTATTCCATAGGGAAAGCACTGTCTTTTATTATTTACATAAGCGAATATCCAGTATACGAGTATAAGAAAAAATATATTGCTAAAGCTAAAACTGTGTAGTATTATTGAAGTATAAAAATTAGACAACTTATTATACAACGTACTACTATGTATAATTGGTGATTTTTATTCAGAGATTGAAAGCGTAAACAGTTTACGCAAATACCCTTTAAAAAATTTAATATAAGAGGAGAAATAACAAATGAGTACAAATAAACATTTAGAAACGCCACATATTAAACCAAACGGAGTTGAGATTGCTGAAACGATTCTACTACCAGGTGATCCACTGCGCGCGAAGTTTATTGCAGAAACCTATTTAGAGGATGTTGTTCAATTTAACGAAGTTAGAGGAATGCTCGGATATACGGGGACATTTAACGGGAAAAAGATTTCCGTAATGGGTACTGGTATGGGCGGCCCAAGCATGGGAATTTACTCATGGGAGCTCATTAATATCTTTGGTGTGAAAAATTTAATTCGCGTTGGCTCTGCAGGCTCTATTCAAGATGATTTAAATTTATATGACATTGTTTTTGCAATGGGATCATCTACGGATTCAAATTATGGCCACCAGTTCAATTTACCAGGCGATTATTCTATAACAGCTTCATTTGATCTTTTAGAAAAAGCGAAAAAAGTAGCTGACGAGAAGAATCAAGCGGTTCGTGTTGGAAATGTTTTATCTAGTGATATTTTCTATAACGCAGATCCTACTGCAATCCAGAAGTGGGCAGATATGGGAATCTTATGTGCAGAAATGGAATCTTCCGCGCTTTATCTAAATGCTGCTCAGGCAGGGGTAAATGCACTTTGTATTCTTACGATAAGTGATCATATTTTCAAAAATGAACAAACAACTCAAGAAGAAAGACAAACAGCTTTCACAAAAATGATGGAGATTGCTTTAGAACTAGCTTAGGCTGTTTTAACTCAGGAAGGAAGTATTTTTAATGGCAGCAACAACAGGAAATTTACAAGATGATCAGCAACGTTCTATAAGAAAAGCAGTTCCAATTATATTGTTCTTTTTTGTATTTGCTTTAGTGATCGATAACTCGTTCAAGCTGATTTCTGTTGAGATGGCAAACGATTTAGGAATATCTGCAACAACGGTAAGCTGGCAGGCAACGCTAGCTGGTTTAATTATCGGTATTGGCGCTGTCGTCTACGCGTCTCTAGCTGATACAATTAGCATTCGCACGCTCTTAAGTGTCGGGATTATATTTATTGTTATCGGGTCATTAATGGGGTATCTTTTTCAGGATTCATTTCCTTTAATTATCGTTTCAAGAATAATTCAAACCGCTGGATTGGCTGCAGCTGAAACACTATATGTAATTTTTGTTACCAAGCATCTTCCGAAAAATGAACAAAGGAAGTTTCTAGGATTTAGTACGAGTAGTTACTCATTATCCATGATTGTTGGTTCACTAACTGGTGGATACATTTCTACCTATTTACATTGGACAACTTTATTCCTAATTCCTTTATTATCGTTATTGATTCTACCTTTTATTCTAAAATATCTACCAAAAGAAGCAGCAAGAAAAAGCTCGGTCGATGTTGTTGGTCTATTCCTCATCGGGGTAATCGCAACGTCAATCATGCTATACTTCACAAATTTCAGCTGGTATAGTATTGCGCTTCTATTCGTTGGAGTTGTATTATTTATTCTTTATATAAGTAAGAACGATAATGCAATTATTGGAGTATCTTTCTTCAAAAATAAAAGATTTATATCTGTACTTGGTGCAGCCTTCGTCATCTACACGGTACAGCTTGGGTATATTTTCATGTTCCCATTCTTGCTACAAGAAATTTACGGGTTAGAGCTTGATCTGATTTCTTGGCTCTTAATTCCAGGGTATATTGCAGCAGTAATTATAGGAGCATTATCCGGAAAAGTTGCACAAAAGTTGAGTAACAAACAAACGATTATGGTAGCAATGTTAGCTATTGCTGGAAGTCTATTATTCCCAGCATTCTTTGTACAAAGCTCACCGATTGTGTTCGTAATCTCGATGATTGTCTTCGCAGGGGCGTTTGCCCTCATGTATGCACCGATGTTAGATTCTTGCGTAAGCACGATTCCAACAGAAAAATCAGGAACCGCAGTAGGCTTCTATAACCTAGTACTAAATATAGCAGCCTCCATTGGAATAGCATACACAGCATCCATGATCGACGCACTCGCCTTTAGCACCGTACTAATCGTACTCGCAATCGTCGCAGTCGCAGCCCTAGCAATATACTGGCTCCTCGTCGGCCGCCTAGTAAAATAATGATTGATGAAACATGGGGACGGTTCTCCTGTTGCACTCGAATGCAACAGGAGAACCGTCCCCATGTTGCAGTGGAGCGCCCCTGTTCAATTTAATTTTCATATGATATGGTTTAGGGAGATTGTAATCTTTTAAAATAAACTGTTATCAATAGGAGGCTTTCCCTATTTTAAATGACTCGATTTATAAAGAAATTGATGCGCTGGAACAAGAAATAATGATAAAAAAGAAAGAGCTTGCTGCGTTAAGGAAGTCTGTTCCTGAACAACAGGTTGAAAATTATCAATTTGTGACTTCAGAGGGAGAGAAAATTCATTTACTCGATTTATTCAATGACAAGAATGAACTTATTATTATTCATAATATGGGAAAAAGCTGTTCTTACTGCACCATGTGGGCGGATGGCTTTAATGGTGTCTACAATCATCTAAAGGAAAAAGCTAGTTTTGTCCTTTCTTCCCCTGATAGCCCTGACGAACAAGCTTCATTTGCAGCATCACGGGCTTGGCGTTTTCCTGTCGTTTCAACTGCAGGAACTACCTTTAAAGAGGACTTTGGCTTTCAAAAAAATGGCGATTCTTACCCTGGGGTCTCGACCTTCAGAAAAGATGAGCAAGGAAACATCTTCCATCACGCGAAAGCGGCACTTGGTCCAGGAGATGACTATAATGTCACCTGGCATTTATTCGACCTTTTACCATCGGGTTCAGAGGACTTCCATCCAAAAGCTAGGTACGACTCACAATCTCCTTTTCATTTAACGAATAATGTTGCTATTCAGGTGGATAACTACGAGAAAGCACTCGATTTTTACAAAAACACATTAGGAATGAAGCTTGAGCAACCCTTTGAAAATGAAGCGAAGTTCTCAATCGATGGGCAAAACTTTTATATTGAAAACGCAAAAGGTAACAATGTTTTCTTCGAATTTGCAGTCAAAAATTTTGAACTCAAAAAAGAAAAGCTCATCAAGGCCGGATGTAAAGTCACGCAAGAATACAATAAAAAAAGTGTCATGATTGCAGACCCGTTTGGATTAAAGTTTCATCTCTATGAGTTATGACAACTATGAAAAGAGGGGCAATATGTTAGTTAGAGACTTTATGATAATGAAAGTATTCACAATTAACCCAACAAGTACGGTTAGAGAACTATTAGAAATGCTACACACGAACCGAATTGGTGGTGTGCCGGTTGTCGATGAGCAGGGAAATTTAATTGGAATGATTTCAGATGGAGACGTTTTACGATATCTTTCTCCAAAGCCAGTTGGATTTGCTGGTCTTGTATATATCATCGAGGATGGCGAAATGGAAGATGTGCTTCGGGAAAAACTTCAAACCGAAGTGAAGGAAATCATGACAAAAAGAAATATTACCTATGTTTCACCTGATGATGATTTTGAAACAGCGATACGCGTTTTATCAAAGCATCATTTTAAAAAACTCCCAGTAGTAAATGGGGCGGGTAGAGTTGTTGGTGTACTGAGCCGTGGCGATATCATTCATACGATTGCTGCTAAAATGCTAGAAAAATAAAAACGAATCGCGAGCACTGAAGCTTGCGATTCGTTTTTTTGATTTTTAATATTTTTCCTGTGCTGTTTGTCTTGAAACAGCTGGAGATATTTCTTTTACATCGCTCTTTTTCTTAACAAAGAATGAAAGAACTACATTCAGAACTGAAATTCCTGCGATAAAGTAGAATGCAAATTTAATCCCGGCTGCTAAGACTTCAGGTTCTGTTGCAGTTGGAATTGCAGCCATATGACTTGCTTGCCCACTTGTAAATAGTGTAATCGCAATCGCTGTACCTGCTGCACCAGCAACTTGATTCAATGTATTCATTGCTGCTGAACCATCCCCATAAAGCTCACGTGGAAGCTGATTCAATGCATTTGTCTGAGAAGGCATTGTGACCATCGTTAATCCAAAGAATAAAACCATGAACGCTAGCGTAATTTGCCACACAGGCGTCGTTGCAGAAACAAATACTACGAACATGATATTTCCGATTAATACGATGATTGATCCGAAGATAACAAACATACGAGGGCCAAAGCGATCAAATAATGCCCCAACGATAGGTGACAAGATTACGTTAACCGCATTACCAGGTAATAATAACATTCCCGCTACTGCTGCGCTGACTAGTAAAGCACCTTTTAAATATAATGGTAAAAGAATACCGGTTGATAGGATAACTAGAATACTTAAAAACATCATTGCCGTTCCTAATGTAAACATCGGATATTTAAATACACGTAAGTTTACCATTGGTTGTTCCATTTTCATTTGACGGTTTCCGAATAATAGAAGAGAAACCACTCCGATAAATAATGGGATTAAAACTCTAAGAGATGTAAGAGATGCTCCTGCCATATTACTTAGGGCAAATATAATTCCGCCGAAACCTAGTGTTGACATTACAATAGATGGAACGTCGATTTTTGGTTTTGTAATTTCAGTTACGTTGACAATTTTCATTACTGCAAAAGTAGTTAAAACTACATAGAATATTGCACTGAACCAGAAAATATATGGCCAGCTTAACGTACTAATGATAACGCCGGAAAGTGTCGGTCCTAATGCTGGACCTAGTGTAATAACAAGTCCCATAATTCCTAACACAATCCCTCTTTTATGAACTGGGAAAATAATTAAAAGTACGCTCGTCATGACGGGGATTAGTATCCCTGTTCCAATCGCTTGAACAAGACGACCTACCATTAAGATTGCAAAACTTGGTGATACCGCAGCAAGTAACGCTCCGATTAACGAAATCGATAGACCACCGATAACCAATTGTCTTGTTGTGAACCATTTCATTAATAATGCAGAAATTGGAACTAAAATAGCTAGAACCAATAAGTAACCTGTTGTTAACCATTGTGCAATACCAGCGTTTATTGAGTATTGCTCCATGATGTTTGTTAAGGCCATGTTTAATGCTGTTTCCCCGAAAAGTCCTATAAAGGTACCTGCCATTAAGATAAATGCAACAGTCTTCGGGTTTCTAACGTTTAATTCATTTTTACTCATTCCATAACTCCTTTAAATTAAGAACCAAATCCGATCAGCAGACTTATCCTTGTAATATGTGCATCTATTAATACTGTTATATAACAAAATGAAGTTTGATAAAACAATGTGTTTTGAAGCACGCTACTTACAATATCAAATTTTTTCTTTCTGTGTCAATACAGTTTTCAGAAAACCCAACCCTATGACTTCACAATTTAGACACAATTACCAAAAAGAAAACGTTTCCCTATATAGCGCCATCACAGCATAACCAAAAATAAATTTGCATCTCTAAAAATATTGTGAGCAATGAAACATGGGGACGGTTCTCGTGTTACACTCGAATGCAACAGGAGAACCGTCCCCATGTTTCACTAGGCTATTGACAGGGTCTTGGTTATGTCTTATACTAATAGTATAGTTTGTGAAATGTTTCACAAACTAATAAGTTTCATCGTAATAGTGTTTTCCTTTGGTTTCAATGAGATGACTTCTTATGTTTTTGGGTAAGGTATAGTTGTGCATCTCTAATATAATAATGAAGGGAAGAATCGACATGAAAAGATTTGACGACAAGGTTGTTATTATTACTGGTGGTGGAGCAGGTTTAGGTCAAGCAGCAGCATTACAAATTGCAGCTGAAGGCGGAAAGCTTGTTTTAGTTGACTTGAACAATGAAGGTCTTGAAGAGACGAAGCAATTGATTTTAAAAGATCATCCAGAAGCAGAGGTACTAAATATTACGGCAAACGTTGCAAATGAAGATGAAGTAAAAAATTATGTAGACAAAACAGTAGAAATGTTTGGTAAAATTGATGGATTCTTTAATAATGCTGGAATCGAAGGGAAACAAAATTTAACTGGTGATTACAGTACAGAAGAATTCCAACGTGTTATTGATATTAACTTAAACGGTGTATTTTACGGAATGAAATATGTTTTACAAGTAATGAAAAAGCAAGGGTATGGCTCAATTTGTAATGCTTCTTCAGTTGGTGGTATCCGTGGAGTTGGAAATCAATCTGGATACTCTGCAAGTAAGCATGGAGTGATTGGTTTAACAAGAAACTCAGGAATCGAATACGGAGAGTTTGGCATTAATATTAACGCGATTTCTCCAGGTGCTATCATGACTGCAATGGTTGAAGGTTCATTAAAGCAAATGGCAGGAGATAACTGGGAAGAAGCAGGAAAAGAATTCGTTAGCGTCAATCCAATGAAACGTTTCGGACAACCAGAGGAAGTTGGCTACCTAGTAGCATTCCTACTATCCGAACACGCACAATTTATTAACGCACAAGTCATCCCAATCGATGGCGGCCAATCTTATAAATATTAAATGAATGAAACATGGGGACGGTTCTCGCGTTGCACTCTAGTGCAACAGGAGAACCGTCCCCATGTTGCATCCAGGTTTATCCTCTGTCATAAGGTCCGTGTAGGGAGATTTTTAATAGTAGTTTAGCCATTTGTTCGGGGGTGTAACAGTAATTGTTACGGATCCACCAAATGATACTTTCGTAATAGGCTCCTGTTGTGAATGATACGACAAAAGGAATTTCGGTTTCCCATACCTGTTCTTTCGAGGACGCATATTTCATCCCTTCGACAATGAAATGCTCAAGCATCTTTTTTACATCTCTAATGAAAAGGGAGTCTGGTTGATGCAGAAGTAAGACTTCATATGCCTTTTTGTTTTCAAAGATATGTTTGAAGAGGCCTACCATGTTTTCAGGTAATTCATTTTCTTTAAATGCATCGATTGGTTTCGGGTCAATGATTGTTAACGATTCATTTAAATCATCTAATATCTCGTCATGCAGCTGCTTTCTCAAGTCGAGGATATCGGAAAAATTATTATAAAAGGTCGGTCTTGTTATATTAGCTTCCTGACATAATTGACGAATGTTTAACTGCGCATGGCCTGCTAGTAGTAGATTGAGGTATGCTTCGTATAGCTTTTTCTTTGATCGTGCTTGTCTTGGATCTACCTCTGTCAAACCACTCACCTCCATTTTTAAATCTTTCTTAAAAATCAAAAGAAAACCCAGGGACTCCTGGGTCTTCTTTATAGTATAACTTATTTTATTCAATTACTGTAATAAAGAACCACCATCAAGAACAAGCTCCGTACCAGTGATGTAACGGGACTCATCACTTGCTAAAAAGAGAACGGCATTCGCGATATCTTCAGGTAATCCAATGAAATTCAATGGAATCATACCTAACGCAATCTTTCGTCCAGCGCCATCGTTAGCATCAAGCGCTTCCGTAATCATTGGTGTTTCCACAGAACCTGGGTGAACGGAATTGACACGAATATTATGTTTTGCATAATCTAGTGCAACGTTTTTCGTCAGTAATCTTAAAGCCCCTTTGGATGAGTTATAAGCCGGGTTACCAATCCCATAGATTCCAGAAAGAGAAGAGATGTTAACAATACTAGCTGCATCTACTTTTTTCATTTCCTCAATCACTGCTTTTATCCCAAGAAAAGGACCAGTTGAATTAATCGCCATTACTTTTTCAAATTCTTCTGTCGTCATTTCTTCTATTGGTTGTTGGATTTTGCCAGTGATACCAGCATTATTTACCAAAATATGGATGGAGCCAAATGCTTTTATTGTTTCATCTACGACCTTGTTCCAATCATCTTCAGAAGTTACATTGTGAACAACACCAATTGCTTCTCCACCAGCTTGTTTAATTTCGTCTACCACAGATTGAACACCAGCTTCATTCATATCTGTTACAACAACTTTCGCACCTTCTTTAGCGAAAAGTTTTGCTTCTGCAGCTCCCTGTGCACCAGCAGCTCCAGTGATAATTGCAACTTTATCCTTTAATCTCATTATTTTTCCTCCCAAAATTTAATTCTTACTTACTGAGCAGTAATTCCGCCGTCAACGATAAACTCTGAACCTGTAGAATACTTAGAGTCATCAGATGCAAGGAATAATACTAGATCAGAAATGTCTTGTGGCTTTGCCATACGTCCTGCCGGAATCATTTTCGAGTATTCTTTAATGACTTCATAAGAATCGCCTTCTGTTACCATCGGTGTTTCTACAACTCCAGGGTGGACAGAATTCACTCGGATATTGTCCTTTGAAAACTCGATTGCTCCAGCTTTTGTAATTCCACGTACTGCGAATTTAGAATCGGTGTAACCTACTGCGCCTCCAACAATTCCGTTGATCGAAGAAATATTAACAATCGATCCCCCACCTGCTTTTGCCATGGACGGCTGAGTATATTTCATACCTAAAAATACAGAGACTTGGTTTATATTAATAATTTTCATGTAATCGTCTAATGAACAGTCTGCAAAAGATTTGTTGAAACTAATCCCAGCGTTATTCACAAGAATATGAATTGGTCCAAAAGCTGCTTCTGCTTCCGTAATCACTTTTTTCCAATCCTCTTCATTTGTTACATCATGTGAAAGGAATAAAGCGTTTTCACCAAGCTCCTCAGCTAACGCATTACCTTTTTCACTATTCAAGTCTGTAATAACAACCTTTGCTCCTTCTCTTAGAAGCGTACGAGCATGTGATTCACCCATACCTTGCGCTGCCCCAGTTACAATTGCTACCTTGTTATCTAATTTACCCATCAAAATCACTCCTTCATACTTATACTATTATTATACACCAATTTTACATAGTGTAAAATAGATTGCCTGAAGTGAAACATGGGGACGGTTCTCGTGTTGCAATAACGAGTGAAACAGGAGAACCGTCCCCATGTTTCATTCATGTTCATTAACATTTTGTTCATATTTTTGTGGCATACTTATGAAAAGGGGTGAGCAGGTGAAGCGACCGATTAAGGTTTTGATTATAGAAGATGATGGAAATATTGTTGAGTTAATTCAGTTATATATGGATAAGGTTGGGTTCTCCTCGATTTACGCTCATGATGGGGAAGAGGGGTTGGAGCTATTTTTCAAGGAATCGCCTGATTGTATACTGCTTGATATTATGTTGCCAAAGATGAGTGGCTGGGAAGTCTGTAAAGCGATTCGTCTAGAGGATAAAAAAGTTCCGATTATTATGCTGACAGGAAAGGGTGAAACCTATGATGTTATCAATGGATTGGACATTGGAGCAGATGATTATATCGTCAAACCATTTGATCCGAATGAACTGACAGCACGTGTGAAAACTGTTCTTAGACGAACCGTTCTTTCGGAAAGTGAAAAAGATAAACTTCATTTTGACAATCTTGTCATTGATTTAAAGGAATATCGCATTTGGATAAATGGTGAAAATGTGCCAATGCCTCCAAAAGAGATGGAGTTATTTTATTATTTGGCAATGCACCCGAAGCAAGTACTAACAAGACAACAGTTATTAGATAAGATATGGGGTTATGATTTTGAAGGGGATTCTCGTACGGTGGATGTGCATATTAAGCGAATACGCGATAAGCTACTTACACATGAGGCCCAATGGTCGGTCCATACGATACGTGGTGTCGGTTATCGGTTTGAGGTGAGCGCAGATGATTAAAAAGAACAGTATTTTTTCAAGAATGTTTTTAAGTTATTCGTTTATCATCATTCTTAGCTTTTTATTTTTTATAGCAGTCTTTTTTTACTTGTTTCATGTGAATCTTTATAAAGATTATGAAGAGATCTACGAGCATCAATATTTTCAGATTGAAAGACAACTAGAAAATAAGCAAAATCATAATTGGACACCAGACGAAACAGCGGAAATATTAAGCTATGCCTTCAATCAACCTGGCTATCATATTTATCTTGTTAATGAAGCTGGAGAGCAAATACTTGGTCCGAATGTAGAAGTAGCTTTCCTTCCTTTACCTACTGATATTATTACGCTGGTAAATGCAGGGGAGGAAGTGTCAGGGGGATCATTTGAGGATGGGGAATTTCGCTATATGATTGCCCGTCCAATTGATGCGAGTCTTAGCGGGGTAACGCAGCCGATTATGGTGATGATTTTCTATGAATTGAACCATGAATATAGTCGTGTGATTTTAATGACTGTATTTACTTCTTTAATTGCTATTTTATTTGCAGGGGTAATTCTATGGTTTATGTCGAAAAAGATAACCGCTCCTTTAAGGGAGATGAGTGATACGGCAAGGCGCTATGCGAAGGGAGATTTCTCCACTTCTGTGCAATATCGTGGGGATGATGAGGTTGGGCAATTGGCAAAATCCTTCAACTATATGGCCGATGAACTGCATCATTTAGAGACCAGGCGGAGGCAGTATATTTCCAATGTGTCACATGAATTACGCTCTCCACTGACGTCAATCAAAGGATTCATCACGGCATTCATGGATGAGACTATACCAAAAGAAAAAGAAATCCATTATTATGGGCTGATGAAGGACGAGACAGAGCGAATGATTAAACTTGTTAATGATACGCTTGATATGAATCAGCTGGAAGAAGGACACGGGATACTGATGCTTACGAGTTATAATTTGACGGAGCAAATACAAGCGATCATTCAGAAGTTTGAACCACATTGTAAAGAGAAACAGTTAAAATTACGACTTCATACGGACAGAGAGCGGGATTATATTGTCTATGCCGATAAAGAACGGATGGAGCAGGTGATTGTTAATCTCATTCACAACGCCGTGCAATTTTCAAAGCAGGAAGGCAAGATTGACATCAAACTAATAAGAATTGATCAACATGTACAAGTGCAAATAAAAGATGATGGAATCGGCATGAAAGAAGAACATTTAGATTTGATTTGGAAGCGATTCTATAAAGTTGACGAAGCTCGTTCAAGTAAATCAGGGGCGGGTCTTGGCTTGGCTATTGTTAAATCTATTTTGGACTTACATGAAGCAGAAGTAAAAGTGGAAACAACACTTGGAAAAGGGACAACATTTTCTTTTAAGCTTCTATTGCATCAGTAATTAGTTTAAACTCTCCATCCCAGAATCTGCTTGTTAACATAGTGTTCATATTCGCTTGCTATGGTAAGAGGTAGTTAAAAGAGAAAGGATGGAGAGTATGTATTCTTTAAGTTATATTTTACATATTGTTGGTGTTGCGTTATGGATTGGATCATTTTTCGCACTTGGTTATTTATTGAGAGGTTTAGTTAAGAATGTGAGCAAACTCGAAGATTTTTCTTCCGTCATTAAGCGAATCCAAAAATGGGTAATGCTTGGGGTTCTTCCGAGTTTAGTGGTGATTTTATTATCGGGTGTATACATGATTTTACAATTCAATCGTGATTCTTTACCGTTATATTTAACGTTAATGGAGCAAGGTGGATCCTTGATTATTCTATTAACGATTATTTTAGTGTCCATATATAGTGTTCGCTTGTCGAAGAAGTTACAAGGTGCGCCATCAAAGAAGGAGAGGTCACTCGCAGCTCTTACGAAAGTTTATGCAAATTTCCTGTTAATTTCCATGCTGCTGGGCATTGGTATTGTTGTTATCGTTGGCCTGCGCTTGGTTTAAAGACATAAGGAATACAAAGGAAAATGTAATTTAAACTTTTAAAGAGATGTGACCAGGAGGAAAGTAATGAACGTATTAAGATTATTAACAGACAAAGTAGCTACAAGAAAAGGCGCATGGATTACAATCATCCTATGGCTTGTGATTATGATTGGACTTAGTGCAGGTCCTCAGTTAGGGGATTATAAAGTCACGAATTTCCAGTCTTTACCAGATGATGCCGAGTCCATTATTACCCAAAAGAAACTCGATGAATATTTCCCGAATGACCAAGGAACACCAGGGGTTTACGTTTTTCATAAAGAAAATGGTGAATTAGTTGTAGAAGATGTTATCGAAATTATTGATGGAATTAAAGCCGCGAATATTGAGGGGATAGAAGAGATTGTCGATATCTCACAACTGCCACCACAAGCATTAACTGCGTTCTTATCCGAAGATAACACGACGATGATTGTTCCGATGAATCTTGAAGCTGGATTAGGAAATGCACAGTATGCAGATATAAATGATGAAACAACAGAACTAGGTACAGAGCTTGCAGCAGCGTATGATGTAGCGTTCTATATTACTGGTCCTGCAGGTATTTCAGGAGACACAGTAAAACTGTTTGAATCTGCTGATCTAAACTTATTGTTTGCTACAATTGGTATTATTTTAGTGCTTTTAATTGTTATTTACCGTTCCCCGTTACTAGCGATTATTCCATTATTTGCGACAGTGATTGTTTATCAAGTTGTGAACCAAACGGTAGCTATACTTGGTAAAAGTGGACTTGAAATCAATAATTCGACGACATCAATTATGAGTATTTTATTATTTGCCGCAGTTATTGATTATTCTTTATTTGTATTCTCTCGTTACCGTGAAGAGCTGAATCATTTTGAAGGTAAGTATGAAGCGATGCGAAGTGCCATGCGTGCAACTGCTAAACCAGTATTATTTGCGGGAGCTACTGTATTTGCAGCGATGATTATTTTGTATTTCGCTGATTTCCGAGATTACCAAAACTTTGCACCAGTTTTCGGTACAGCACTAGTCGTCATAATGATTGCTTCTGTAACACTGATCCCAGCATTATTTGCGCTGTTTGGACGTAAAGCATTTTGGCCGAAAGTTCCTAAATATAGCGAAGCAAAAGGAGTAAAACATGGAATTTGGGGTCCGATTGCCAAATTTGTGGTTGGAAAACCAGTGATTATTGGTAGTACGGTACTTTTATTCTTGATTGTGACAGCTTTGAACGTATTTAACCTAGAATATGAGTTTAACTCCGTGAAAAGCTTCCCTGAAGATTTACCTTCACGAGTAGGATTTGAAATTGTGGAGGAGAAGTTCAATAAGGGAGATTTAGCGCAAACAACTGTTTTAGTTGCGGGCAATGAATTAACACAAGAAAATCTTCAAGAAATCGCTGAAGTATTCTCTGAGGAGGAAGCGATTGGGTCAGTAAGGCCATCTGGACTTACAGAGGATGGGGCCTATGGAAAATTAACCGTATCCTTAAAGGAGAACCCATATAGTATCGAAGCAATTGAATTCTTGGAAGCCTTCCGAGAAGAAAATGCTATGTATCGTTTATCCGATAATGGAGATGTTGAATTAATGTATGCCGGCATGACTGCTAGATTAGTGGATGAGCAGCTGGTAAATAACTCAGACATTAAGAAGATTGTTGTGTTGGAAACGATTTTGATTTTAGTGTTATTATTCTTCCTAACGCGATCGATTAAAATGTCTATTTACATGATTACAACAATTTTATTCTCGTATGTATCTGCACTTGGATTAGGGATATTCTTAGTGGATGTTCTATTTGGCTATGATGCAATTTCAACGCGTGCGCCTGTTTATGCGTTTATCTTCTTAGTAGCTTTAGGAGTCGACTATAATATCATTCTTGTCAGTCGCTTCTTGGAGGAACGTAAGACTCGTAAGCTGAAAGATGCTTTAGAAGTTGCCTTACGGAATACAGGAGGAGTCATTTCCTCAGCAGGTATTATTCTAGCTGCAACATTCGCAGTACTAATGACCATGCCCATTGCCGATTTATTCGTATTCGGCTTTATCGTCGCCATTGGAATAATCATCGACACCTTCCTAGTAAGAGGCATGCTCTTACCATCGATTATTTTACTGTTTGAAAAAGATAAAACGTAATGAAACATGGGGACGGTTCTCGTGTTGCACTAGCGAGTGAAACAGGAGAACCGTCCCCATGTTGCATCCATATGCGCAATGCCTATTTATTGCTTCGTTTTTCTTCTGAAAGTAAGATAAGGTTATACGTAGGAGGTATGATCATGAATAAAATGAAATTAAACAATGGGATTGAAATTCCAATAGTAGGTAGTGGTACGAATACGTACGGTAAAGTAGATAATCAATATTCAGGTGATTTAAGAGGTGACACTCAAGAGGTTGATTGGGCAATTGAAAATGGTTATCGTCATTTCGACTCTGCCGAACTATATAGAAACGAAAAAGTTCTTGGAGAAGGTTGGAAAAAGTCCGGTTTGCCACGTGAAGACTTTTTCATCACAACAAAGCTAAACACACGTAAAGAATACGCTGGTGCGAACTGGGTGCACAATGAAATTAAAAACAGTTTAGAGAAATTACAAACAGATTATATCGATTTATACCTTATTCATTTCCCTTGGGATAATCATGATGAAATTTTAGAGGCTTGGAATATATTAGAGGATTACTACGACCGTGGCAAATTTAAAGCAATCGGCGTATCCAATTTTCAAAAAGAACAGCTTGATTTAATTCTGGAAAACGGAAAAGTAAAACCAGCTGTGAACCAAATTGAATCTCATGCAGGAAAATGGAATGAAGAATTAATTGCTTACAATAAAAGTAAAGACATCGCAACGGTTGCATGGTCTCCCTTGCGTGTAAATGATGAAGAAGCGAAGCAAACATTAGAAGAAATTGGGAAGAGGTACGGGAAAACATTTTCACAAGTTTTATTACGTTACCAAATTGAACGCGACGTTATCGTCATTCCAAAATCCCACAACAAAGAACGCCAAGCACAAAGCCTAGACATCTTCGACTTCGAACTAACAGCAGACGAACGAAAACAAATTTCTGAACTATAAATAGAATGAAACATGGGGACGGTTCTCATGTTGCACTCGACTGCAACAGGAGAACCGTCCCCATGTTTCACTCCTCCTCATTAAGTGCTATATTTATATTGGTGGGGGTGGTGGTTTTATGAGTAGTTATTGGTTGTGGCTTTTGTTGAATATAATTATTTGGCCTTTTGCTATTCTTTTTTATGAACAGCCTTTAAGTGATATGATTTTCCCTTTATTGGGGGTTTTTCTTTATTTAATTAACTTCTTTATTATTCCGTTAATTGAACGGAAACCACGCTATTTGGTAATCGTTTTGAGTGTGAATATTATTTTAGCAACTGCTATTTTATTTCCTTATGAAAATGGCAGCTTTAACCCATATCTCATCCTTATTTTATCCGTTTTAATTGCGGAGGGGTTTTATCGACTGGATTTTCTCTCGAGCATTTTTATAGGATTGCATGGAGCAGCAGGATTAATCATAGCTTCTCTTTTTTCTGATCACACACTATTTTTAAAAACGTTCATTGGAGTCTATCTCCTCTTACTTCTTTTTGCCATGTTATTATATAAGAAAACTCGGGATTACTCGGTTGATTTGGATGAAAGGTATCAGGCACTACTCATGGAATACCGTGAAATAAAAAGAAGAACTGCTTCAGAAGAGGAAGTAATCAGGCAAGAGGAACGGGTCTTTATCGCACAGGAAATACATGATTCTGTTGGTCATAAATTGACAGCTCTTTTAATGCAATTAGAAATGTTTCGATTACATACCCCGGAAGCGTATAAGAAACAAGTTGGGGACCTAAAGCAACTTGCTAGTGACAGCCTTGAAGAAACAAGGCGAGCCGTAAAATCTTTGAAGGAAACGGAAGTTGGTGGGCTCACGGGAATTTTACAACTGATACGCAAATTAGAAATGGAGCAGTTTATCCGTATTCATTTTTCAGTAAAGCATGGTGCATTTAGTGCGCCTTTGTCAGGTGAACAGTCCTTCGTTATCTATCGCGCCGTCCAAGAGGCTTTAACCAATATTATGAAACATAGCCAAGCGAGAGAAGCAGAAGTAATGTTTGAAGCGCCTGGTGGAAGTATTTTTCGCTTCGAGATTAATAATCCGATTGCAAAACATCACATGTACCAAGAAGGTTTTGGGATCACTTCCATGAGAAAACGTGTAGAAAAATTCGGCGGAGAACTTAATGTCTATCAAACAGAGGAAAGATTCGTTGTTCAAGGCTATATAAAATTGGATAGGGGGGCTTGATGTGGTTCGGATATTATTAGCAGAAGACCAAGTGATGGTGCGACAAGGATTAAAAATGATGATTGAATCTGACAGTGAAATGAAAGTAATTGGTGAAGCAAATAATGGAAAAGAAGCGATACAATTTTGTGAGGAAAAGCATTTTGATATTGCCATTCTTGATATTCGAATGCCAGAGATGGACGGAATTGAGGCAGCGAAAATCATGCATACCCGCTGGCCAGGAATGAAAATATTGATGCTCACAACTTTTGATGACGATAGCTATGTCTTGGAGTCATTGAAAATTGGTGTGAGTGGTTATCTTTTAAAAACTGGTGACACGGACGCCTTGCTTCGTTCGATTCGGAGTGCTTTGTCTGGAGGTCTTTCGATTGAAGATCAAGTAGCAGCAAAGGTCATGCCATTATTACTCCAACATGAAGACGAAAATAAAGCAGACCCTTCCTTAACGCCACGTGAGCGAGATATTTTAAAATGTATCGGAGAAGGTCTAAGCAATGGAGAAATTTCAGAAAGACTCGCTATCTCTGTGGGAACGGTAAAAAACAATACGAGCCAAATTTTACATAAATTAAATTTACGGGATCGAACGCAATTAGCCATCTATGCAATTCGCCATAATCTCGTCTAAAAAAGAAAAAGTGACGGAAGTAATGGGTGTGAGAGAAACTCGTGACTAGAGACAATAGCAGCGTTGTCTCTTTTTTTGTACATTAAATGAAGAAGAAACGATAAGGGGTGTTCATGCATGCTTGAAATTATAAATCTTACAAAAGTATATAAAGATACGAAAGCAGTCGACGAAGTCAATATGTATTTGAATGAAGGGGAATCCGTTGGTTTGCTCGGTCCCAACGGTGCTGGCAAATCAACGACCATTTCTATGATTTCTTCCTTATTAAAACCAACCTCAGGGGATGTAAAATTTAATGGGAAAAGTACGATAAAAAACCCTGCAGAAATTAGAAAGGTTCTCGGTGTCGTTCCTCAAGAAATTGCTTTGTATGAAGAGCTCTCTGCATATGAAAATCTGAAGTTTTTTGGTGAAATGTATTATGTTCCAAAAGGGATTTTAGAAGAGCGTATCCAGGATGTACTTGAGATGGTTGGCTTGAAAAAAAGACAAAAAGAGCTTGTCAAAACATTTTCAGGTGGAATGAAACGCCGAGTAAATATTGCAGCAGCATTGTTGCATCAACCGAAAATACTTATTCTTGATGAGCCAACTGTAGGAATCGACCCACAATCGAGAAATCACATTCTTGAAACAGTTCGTAAGCTTAATGAAGAAAATGGAACGACTGTTATTTACACGAGTCACTACATGGAAGAAGTAGAGCAATTATGTAAACGTGTATACATTATGGACCATGGCAGAGTTGTAGCAGCAGGAACCAAAACCGAACTTTTAAGTATTCTTTCAAGTGAAGATACGATTCGAATAAGTTTAAGCAAAATGAATGACCGTGTGATAGAAAAAATAAAAACATTGGAAAACATACGACGTGTTGATGTAACAGATACAGATATCCGGATTATAGCTAAAAAAGGAAGTAATATTCTCAGTAACTTGGTGCATGCGGTCGAAAGTGAAGACATCCAGCTAACAAATTATCAAATGGAAACACCGAGCCTTGAAGATGTTTTCCTTCATTTGACAGGACGAACATTGAGAGATTAGGAGGGGGAGAAAAGCGGTATGGGTACATTTTTGAAAAAAGATTTATTAGTTTTTTGGCGTGATCGTAAAGAAGTTCTCATTTCTGTTTTGTCGCCAATTTTACTTATTATTGTGCTGAACTTTATCTTCTCTGGAGTTACATTTGATGATGCTGGTGAAATGGACTTAAACGTAGGTATTGTATTTGAAGACGAGGAATCACTTGGGGTGCAACAATTTGCAGAAAGCTTACAAGACATGGGATTGTCTGAGGTAGAAATAGAGGGAATGCTTACACAAGCAGAGAGTCTTTTACCAAATGAGTTCATTCATTCTCTTTTTAATAATCCAGAATTAAGTTCTTGGATTCATACAGAGGAATTAAGTGAAAAAGTAGCAGTCGAAAAGATTGAAGATAATGCGTTAGATGCGATTATAAAAATACCTGCTGGTTATACGTATGATGTGCTGAATCAGGTGTTACTACAGGAAAAAGCAGATACTGCAATTCGTGTTCAGATCGAAGAATATTCCATTGAAACGGAAATATTGGCGAATATTATCGGCAACTTCATGGAGACAGTTAATTTCCAGCTTGCCCTCGGTACTCTAACTGGAATAGATGCAGTCGAAGCAGAACTACCACAAGGCGGAAGGGAAATTATCAATGAAAATATTGTAGAAATTGATCTCGCACAATATTTTACAGTTGCGATGAGTACACTTTTTGCCATGTTTATTGCAATAACTGTAGCAACAAAGACAGAAACGGAGAAAAGGGAACGTGTCTTTAATCGAATTCTTTTAACGAATCGTCGCCCACTATCCTATTTAATGGGTAAAGTTATTTCTACCTTCTGCTTTGTTTGGCTACAGTTGATGATTATATTTGTAACCACGGATTTGTTTTTGGGTATTTTTCCAAATAAATCAGCGGACTTTTGGCTAGGAATTATAGTGATTGTTACGCTATTCTCCCTAACTATTGCCGGTTTATCAACGATCTTCACGTCAGTAATTTTAAGAGTACAAAATGTGAACACCGCAAACGGAGTATTTATGGTCGTCATTATAGGGTTTGCTGCTTTAGGCGGAAACTTCTTTCCTATGGAACAGTTACCGAGTTGGATACAGGGTTTGAGTAATTGGACACCAAATGGGATTACCGTTACTGCATTTACGGATTTTCTGCAACATAGTGAATCGATTTCATTTGCTCCCGTGGCGTTGAAGCAATTTGGGTTCTTTGCTCTGTTTCTCCTCATTGGAATTTCATTATTTCCTGAAAGGGGGAGAGCGTAATGTGGGCAGTATTTAAAGCGCAATTTAATAAAGACAAAAGAAATCCATGGACAGTTTTATTGTTTATGATTGGAAGTATTGTTTTAACGATTGTATTTGCTGGGATGGATAACGAGACGGAAGTGACGGTTCCGATTTTTAGTAATGAGGCAAATAGTAATGAAGTTGAAACGAAATGGGAAGTGCTGTTAAACGGCCATCCAGAATTCAACTTTGTTAGGATGGATGAAAAAGAAGCGCGTGAAGCGATTGAAGAAGGTAATGTCGAGGTAGTGATACAGCTATTCGAACACGATTATCAATTGATTGCAGCTTCCGTAACTCAAAAGATGCAAGTGATTGAGGACTACGTACACTCGACATTTACAAAGGAGGCACAGTTACGGGCAGTAGCTGGGACGAGTGATGTTGTGAGTGTTCGGGCAGCATTGGAAAATTATTTAGAAAATGCGCCATTACAAATGGAGATTGAATCTGTTGAGGGTGGAGAAGTTCCAGGATACAATATGCAATTACAATTATTATTTGGCTTCACCTTTTTCATGGCGATGTTCACGATTGGCTTCAAAGTCAATGCGGTGACAGCTGACAAAGTAAGTGGGGTATGGGATCGATTGATTCTTTCACCCGTGACGAAAACAAAAATGTATGCTGGACACTTATTTTACAGTTTCATAATAGGATTTTTGCAGATTTCGATTGTGTTGGTTATTTTTAATTATATTTTGGATTATGATCTTGGTTACCATTTCGGTATGATACTTGCGGTAGCGGCAGTATTCTCTATTAGTATGGTGAGCTTGGCAATGTTATTTACTGGATTCGTTAAAACGCCAGAACAATTTTATATGGTTTATCCATCGATTATTCCAGTCTTACCAATAATCAGTGGGGTATATATGCCACCCGGAATATTAACAAATCCTGTACTTTTATTTATTGCAGATCTATTCCCACTCGCTCACGCCATCGACGCATTAATGGATATCGCACAAAACCAAGCAACATGGACCGACATCGCCCTCCCCCTCTCACTCATGCTCCTAATCGGAGTCGTGTGCATGGGAATCGGCATCAACCTAGTCGAAAGAAGAAAATAATGAAACATGGGGACGGTTCTCATGTTGCACTCGAGTGCAACACAAGAACCGTCCCCATGTTTCACTCTTCGTTATGCTTTTCTACTTTTCGGGGATTTATTTCTTCTTCTTTATCTACTCTGATGGAATATTTCAAGTAGCTTGTGAAGGCATCTGTTGATTCTTCTTTTTCGACAAAGCTTCCATTAAACATGATGGATTCGTAGGAATAGCCTTCTGTATCTAAAATGTTTTTAAATTCCTCTGCGGCTGCCAAAAACGCATCTTCTGATTGTTCCGTTGAGTCCAAGTGGACAAAGACTTGCATTGGTTTTTCAAAAGTTAAGTCCTTACTCCAAGCAATATCATCTGGATAGGTGCCTTTTAAAACTTCGATATAAAACTCAATATCAAGCACGGAGTTAATTTTTTCCGATAAAAGAGGAGAAAGCTCTTCGTTTATTTCATTATTGAAGCGGGTGGCCAGCCGATGGTCTAAGTTTCCATAATATATCCCATCGAAATTCACTTCCGGAAATACGATTCCCGATACAGTGAAATCATGTTCTTTTGAACTTGTGCCGATCTCCGTTACGGTATAATCATAACCACTATTTTTAAAGTTATAAAATCCATCGCTAATCTGAAATTCCTTTTCAGGATACGTCTCTTCTACATAATTTTCTAAAGCCTTGGCAGATAGATATTTACTCACTGGATTTCCATTAAAACCATTATATAAAAAGAGCACAAATCCAACTAAAAGGACCAACAGAATAACCAAAATAACCTTCCCTATCTTCAATTAGAAAACCTCCTTATTTGTGAGCTTTTTAATAATGAATCCAATGACACTGCCGATTACCGCAAATAAATAATGAATAACAGCCACCATTATTGCCATTTGAAAGACTTCAAATCCAAGAGCAAACATCGAAACTTCTGGGATAGCTTCATAATCAGAAAAACCTACAATTACGGACCAAATAAAAATAGGGACAAAGGAAAAAAGAAAAACAATTTTCATACTGGAATAGAAAAGGTAAATCACAAATCCGAGGACCGTATACCAAAAAATGAAGCCAAAGCTATCATTCCAAATTGCAGTTTGAAACGCTAAAACGAGAGAGATTGCTATAAAAATAAATTGATATATTGTTAGCTTACGATTAATCTTCTTAAACATTTTATCTTGCTCTGCCTCAGGGAAATGAGGAATCCCCTCTTTTTCCAAAGGTTCCTCCAGCCCTTGAGCAAGCTTTTTCCAGTCGGCATTATTCTCTAGTTGATTCTCTAGCCATTTCGTCGTTTCATCACTCAACAGTCCTTCCTGATAAAGAGGAAGTAAATCTTCTACAATATGTTGTACGTGTTTATCCATCTTGATCATCATCCAATTCTTTTTGAATTTTTAACTTTGCCCGGTGGAAAATGATTCTGGTATGATTTTCACTCTTGTTCACCAAAACTGCGATTTCTTTTAAAGATAGCTCTCCATATACGCGTAATGTGACAATTTCCTTGGGTAATTCTTCAAGCTGATGAATGGTTTCAAGTAAACTTTTTCTTTTTTCCTTCTCCATTAATTGATCTTCTGGAGACTCAGACGTTTGCTTCTGTTCAGCAGCCATTTTCATTAGTTGCTCCTGGTACTTTTTACTGCGATAAAAGTTTCGCAACCGGTTTTTAGCAATTCCAAATAGCCATGTCTCGATGGTAGAGTTAGAGGAAAACGTATGGAAATTTTTGATTGCATGATAGAAAACCTCTTGCACGAGATCCTCCGCCATTGGTTGATTACCAACCCTTAAGTAAAGATAAGCATAAATTCTTGGATACACTTCCTTATACAGATCCTCCAGTTTCATAGCGAACCTCATCTCTAAATTCCTAACACCGAGAGCTTAATATTTCACGTTTATATATTAGTAGCATGAAAAGAACATTTGTTACAAGGCGAAAAAAATAATTTTTAAGTGCAATGAAACATGGGGACGGTTCTCGTGTTGCATTCCGTTATTTGCCTATCCAGCATTTCGTATAGTAACATAGATGCAAATAGTAATTATTTCGAAAATATATAAGGGAGGTATTATTTTGTCTCGAAGAAAAGTAGATGAGAGCCTGATTAATCTGGAAAATGCATTAAAAAGATTAGAAGAAGCATTACAAGAAAAAGAAATAAATAGTCTTTATATTGACGGGACAATCCAGCGTTTTGAATTCTGTATTGAATTATATTGGAAAACATTAAAACGCCTCTTAACTGAAGAAGGAATTGAAACAAAGACTCCCAGAGAAACGTTAAAACAAGCTTATGCTATTGACTGGATTCAAGATGAAGCGGCGTGGTTACAAATGCTGCGTGATAGAAATGAGACCTCGCATGTTTATGATGAAGAGAAAGCGAAACAAATTTATGACAATATTGTTAGTCATTTTCCTATAATGGATGCGACTTTTGAAAAACTAAAGGAAAATTTTTCTGAGAAAAGAAGTGGGTTGTGATGCTCGATAAGCGAATAATAGAGCAACTAAGAAACTTTGGTGAAGAAATAGAAAAAATAGAAAAGATCATTCTTTTTGGCTCTAGAGCAATCGGCGATAATGAGAAAAAATCAGATATTGACCTTGCATTTGTTGCTCCAACAATGACCGCAAAGGAATGGACTAAATTTACATTTATTCTGGAAGATGAACTGGATACATTGCTTCATTTAGACTTAATTAAGTATGAAGATGCAACTGATGATTTAAGAAATAGAATAAAAAATTATGGAAAACAACTATATCCAGCTGATGCAAATAAATCAAATTAACAAAGTAGTTAGGCACAAACCCAGCCTTTATGAAACATGGGGACGGTTCTCGTGTTGCACTCATTGCAACGCGAGAACCGTCCCCATGTTTCATCCTGAATTAGGAATGAATGATTTTTTCATAGTTATTCCATTTTATTTTATTTAAGAGAAGCGACACATGATAAAAAATCAACGATGCACCAATACCAAGAATGAATAAATTAATAAAGAGGACGTGATCGAGGTGGCCATCGATTAAATAAGTTAATCCCAAAAGAATGATAATTGAGAATAAACCTCCAACTACATATGCAGAAAAATAACTCACGTATTTCATAAATTTACTGTGAAACAGAACCCTGCCGATTGTTAAGTCTACAAGGTAAGAGTAAAGTACACCAGCAATCAAATAAATGGGTAATGCATAAATAAAATATAGAATCACCAGACCTGAAAAAGAAGAATAACCTACATTCGGTTCTTGATGATGTTCTGGTACATATTCCAAAATTGCCAACGCTATTGAAAAGACAAAGGTAGATAGTATGGCAACGCCTAACTTCTTTAGAAAACTCATTTTACTCACCTTTTCCTTAAAAGACTACTATCTAAAATATTTCCATACAAATGCAACGTGTGGACGTTTCTCGTGTTGCATTGACTGCAACGCGAGAACCGTCCCCATGTTTCATCATCTAATTGGTAATTCTATTGTAAAGGTTGAGCCTTTGTTTTCTTGGCTGTCTACTTTGATTTTGCCGCTGTGTAATTTGACGACGGTGTGGACGATGGAGAGGCCGAGGCCTGTTCCTTCGATGGTTCGGGAGCGGGCGGCGTCTGCGCGGTAAAAACGGTCAAAGATTCGATCGCGCTCGATTTCGTTTAATCCCACACCTGTGTCTTTAATCGTAACAACAGCAAGATCACCTTTTTGCTCCAATGTAACTTCAATTGTTCCTTCAGGTCGATTGTACTTAATCGCATTTGTTAAAAGATTATCCCAAACAGCATTCAGCAGAGAGGCATCTCCATTGATTTCAATATCTGGTAAGGAGTAACTCATCATAATTCCATTTTCTCCAGCCTGCCATTGATGCGTTCGAATAAGTTCTTTCAATTGCTTGCCGACATTAAATCGCTTTTTATCCATCAAATCATCCATTCGGTCTAAGGAAGCAAGCAGTAGTAATTGTTTCGTTAAACTTGATAGTCGCTGTGTTTCATCTTGAATGACGGATACGTAATGCTCTCTTTCATCTTTTGTAATCGTTTCTTTCCCAAGTAAATTCGTATATCCTTTTATATTCGATAGTGGAGACTGAATATCATGGGAAATGTTGGAAATGAATTCTTTTCTCACATCTTCCATTTGCTCCAATTGATTCGCCATCCCTAAAAAGCTACGAGAAAGCTCCCCCAACTCATCACGCCGCCCAGTTGCAAGTTCCACATGGAAATCACCATCAGAAAGTGATTTTGTTGCTTGGGTCAGCTTAGAAATCGGCTTCACAAGATAAATCATACTAAACGCAATCAGCACGATACTCAAAATAGTAGTAAAGAGCAGTGTCCCCGCTAATAAATACCTTGCTTCATTAAAAAGTAATTTAATATCTGGCCTCAAGAAAAGAGCATAATCAACTTCATTATGTTGAAAAGGAATTCCAATGGAGTTTTTCAATTCATTGGCGAAAAACCCAGTCACAAACAAACTCGAATCGTATTCAAGAATCCCATGATACATATTTCCGTCTAATACATGACTCGCTGTTGATTCAGGAAGGTTGTTTACCCTATAAGGAGTACCAAAAGAAGCATCCTCTCCTGTTCCATCAATGAGATACATCTGGTAACCGATCGAAGAAATCGTATCTAAGTAATCCTCTAATTTTAAGTCAGGATTTTCTTCAATAAAATCTGTGATCGAGACAGCAAAGCTTGTAATTTTTTCATCATTATACGGTTTTAAATTCATTTGATAATACAAATTTGTAATGAAAAAAGCAACAAGGCTGCTTAACACCATAATAGTGACGGTGATAACGGTAAATCTTACATATAACGTCTTCATGCTTCTTTTTTCTCCAATGCATATCCGACTCCACGGACCGTTTTAATTTTAAAATCATCGGTTAATTGATAAAAACGTTCTCTTAATCTCTTAATATGGACATCCACTGTACGCACATCGCCTTCATAGTCTGCACCCCAAATTTGTTCCACAAGATGCTGCCTTGTGAAAGGTTGCCCCGGACTAGCCATGAGAAAGTAGAGCAATTCAAATTCCTTTAGTGGCAAAATAATTGTCCGATTACTGATTCCAACTTCGAAGGTTTCTTTATTTATCGTTGTTTTTCCAATTCGAATAACGGAATGCTCAAGCTCCTTATCAAATCTTCTAAGTAAAGCATTGACTCTGAAAGCTAATTCCTTTGGTTCAAAAGGTTTCACTAGGTAGTCATCTGTACCCGCTAAAAAGCCTTGTTCCTTATCTTCAATCTGGCTTTTTGCTGTCAAAAGAATGATGGGGATATTGTATTGCTCACGGATTTTCTTTGTTAAGGTAAAACCATCCATAAATGGCATCATGACATCTACAATCGCAAGGTGGCATACTTCTCGCTTAAGAAGCTCGAGTGCCTCAATTCCATCATTTGCTTTATAGACATGAAATCCTTGTTCCGTTAAATGAATGGAAACAAGCTCTAAAATATGAATATCATCATCAACAATCAATATATTTTTCATATCTATTCTCCTGTAGTAAGATATTTAGGTTTTATTTAATAGATCGTCTTTCTCTTTATATTGTAACATCTGGCCTAATAAAAAGAAGTATAATCCTTTATATAATTGTCTTTCACCTTATTTTATAAAAAAATAAATTGAGTAAAAACTATGTAAAATTATACAAAATCCTTGATTGTAATGATTATTTGGTTTAACCTATTATCGCTGACGAAAGAAAAGAATTTTTTTAAATACAATTAACAGAAAACTTTACATTCATTCATATTAAATTCATATAAGAAGTAAAATGCTAATTGTATATCCTATCTTTCTCAATATTTATTGCAACTTTTAAAGGAGGATTTCAAATGGAATTCGAAGCGTTAAATGGTTGGTACTCTCTACAGTTATTCTGGAAGATTGATTGGAAAGAATATAAACAGGTGGATAAAGAAAAACGAAAAGAACAATTAGACGAATTATATGAACTGACGAAGGAATTTGAAAAAGCATCAGAAGAAAATAAAGGAAGCTATACTTTCGGCCGGGTCATCGGGCATAAGTCAGATTTCTCTATCATGCTTCTGCATGAAGACATACAGCAATTAACCGATTGGCAGGATGAATTGAAGCGTTTAGATCTTTTTGACGAAGCAGAATTAAATGTTAGCTTTCTATCAGTAAACGAAGCGACAAACTATCTTGTTGAGAAGTTAACACTTGATAACGCACATATTCAAAAAAAGTTATATCCAAGATTTGGTGAACAGAAATATTTCTGTTTCTACCCAATGGACAAAAAACGTGAATGGTTCTCACTACCAGTGGCAGAGCGTCAACGCATGATGGCTTCCCACGGACGAATTGGGGCAAGCTATGCTGAAAAATTAGGGCATTACGTTGCCAACTCATTTGGACTTGATGATTATCATTGGGGCGTTACTTTATGGGGCGATGACTTTGATGAATTTAAAAATATTGTTTATGAAATGCGCTTTGATGAAGCAAGTGCAGTCTATGGAATTTTCCCTTATTTCATTTTGGGAGAACAGTTACATAAAGATGACTTAAACACGTATTTCCTTGGAAGGTAAAAATAGAGAATGACTGATTTATAAAAGGAGGAAAAGGTTCTTGCATTTTATAAAAATGGGAGTTGATTATCATACTACCCCACTTGACGTAAGAGAGAAGTTAACCTTTTCAGAATCAAGTGTCGAACAAGCAATGCTTGCATTAAATAAAAAAGAACATGTCTTAGAAAACGTCATTTTATCAACATGTAATCGTACAGAAGTTTTTGCGGTTGTAGAAGATGAAGTAAAAGGAAAAGAAGAGATCACAGAATTTTTCACTGACTGGTTTGAAGGAAATCCTACAGAAATTGAACCGCATTTGAAGTATTCAGCATCAGAAGAAGTTGTTCGCCATGCGTTTCGACTTACAGCAGGGTTGGATTCTATGGTACTTGGAGAAACGCAAATCCTTGGCCAAGTGAGAGAAGCATTCATGATGGCACAACAAAATAAAACAACGGGAAAACACTTCAATGAATTATTTCGAAGAGTTATTACTTTTGGTAAACAAGCACATAGTGACACGGAAATCGGTAAACAGGCGGTGTCAATCAGTTATGTTGCTGTTGAATTAACGAAAAATCTTTTTGGAGATATTCGGAACAAACATGCTGTTATTTTAGGTGCTGGAGCAATGGGAGAAAGCACGCTGAAAAACTTACATGGTGCTGGTGTTTCTGAAATAACAATTATTAATCGAAACTTTGAAAAGGCAAAAGAGCTCGCTGATCGGATGGAGGCTAACGCTGACACGATGGAAGAACTCGATCAGTCACTTGTTCAAGCAGATATTTTAATTACTTCGACTGGAGCAGATGAAGTCATCCTGACGAAAGAGCGACTGGATAAAATAAATAACCAACGAAAAAACAAGCCCCTTTTTATCATTGATATTGCCGTGCCGCGTGATGTGGAAGAGAGTGCAGGAGATTTAGAGAACATCTTTTTATATGATATTGATGATCTAAAATCCGTAGCAGATAAAAATTTAGAACAAAGAAAAAAAGCAGCTAAACTTCTAGAATCAGAAATTGAAAACGAACTGTCCTCTTTCAAAGAATGGCTAATCATGCTAGATGTGGTTCCGATCATAAAAGCATTAAATGAGAAATCAAGTCGTATTCAGGAAGAAACGATGGATAGTATTATTCGAAAGATTCCTGACCTAGAGGATCGGGAAGTGAAAGTGCTGCAAAAACATACAAAAAGTATTGTTCATCAGCTACTTGAACAGCCGATAAGGCAAGTCAAACAGATTGGGGCAAGTCAGTATCCAGAGGAGACAAAAGCTTTATTCAAAGCAATGTTTATCGAAACTTTTGGGCTTGAAGAGAACTTAACGAAGGACAAGTAACTGACTAGAGAAATAGATGATTTTTAACAGGATAGGAGAGCTGAATCATGCATGAGGTTATCATGGGAACAAGAGGGAGCAAGCTTGCCGTAAGACAAACGGAAATGGTCGTCGAAACACTGAAACAGCAGAACCCAGGAACTTCTTTCCAGATAAAAAAGATAGAAACAGAGGGAGATAAAAAGCTCGATATCCCACTAGCTAAGATGAAACGAGGCGACGTATTCCTTGGGGAACTGGAAGAACAACTGCTAGAAGGAAAAATTGACTTTGCGGTTCATAGCCTAAAAGATGTCCCCCTTACTCTACCTGAAGGTTTAACAATTGCAGCGATTCCACACAGAGAAGATCATCGAGATGTTTATATAGCAAATAACCATATCAGCCTAGAAGATTTACCGCCAAATGCAAGCATCGGTACGAGCAGTTTAAGACGTTCGGCACAAATTCTTGCTAAACGTCCAGATCTAAAAACAGAGTGGATCCGTGGTCCGATTGATTCGCGAATCGAACAATTACAAAATGGTAACTACGATGCCATTATCCTTGCGATGGCAGGAATTAAACGTTTGGGACTTGATGAAGGGCTAATTACTGAGATTCTGCATGATGATGAATTTGTACCGGCGATGGGACAAGGGGCACTTGCGATTGAATGTCGAGAAGACGATGAGGCAACCAAAGCGTTATTAGCAACCATTCACGATGAAGCAACAGCGAAATCCGTTACAACAGAACGTTTATTTCTTCGTGCGTTGGATGAAGATGAAAAAGCACCGATTGGAGCTTATGCAACTGTTTCTGAAGGGGTAATTCACTTGTTTGGTATGGTGATTTCTTTGGACGGGCAGACAGTATTAACAGCTGAATCCTCTGGGAAAGATTCGGCGGAAGTTGCAAGAGATGTAGCGAATGCGCTCATCAATCATGGAGCAATGGAAATAGTGGCAAACGCAAAAATGGAGATTCAGAAAAGATGATTAACCTAAAAGGGCAGCGAATTTTAGTGACAAGAGAAGTGAGAGCGGCAGAGCGATTTGAAAAATTAATTACGAACCATAATGGCGTTGCTATCACCGTACCACTTCTCACGATTAATTGTCTCCCTGTAAAAAGTGCAGATATTTTAACGGAGGAAACAGAATGGGTGTTTTTTACAAGTAAAAATGGTGTAGATTGCTTTTTAAAAAATAACGCCCTAAAGACTGCACTCGCGAGTTATCGAATTGCAGCGGTCGGTCCTAAAACTGCACAAGCGCTTGAAGCACATGGTTTTCAAGTTGAATTTATACCTAGCACGTATAACGCAGACGTGATGGCCTCCGAATTCCTATCAACTTATGAAGAAGTCGGATCCGTCCTATTTGTGCGCGGCACCTTGTCGAGCCAAGTTTTACCTAAAGCATTTAATCAGGCTGGTCGCAACTTTACCTGTCTAGAAGTATATGAAACAGTATCGAACGTCGAAATGAAAAACAAACTTAACACCACTTTACAACAAGAAAAGATCGATCTATTAACATTTACAAGTCCTTCAACAATTCATGCCTTTTTCGAACTTACGGAGAATCCAGAAGCGTATCTCGACTTGCCAGTAGCGTGTATTGGAACAACAACGGAGCAGGCTGCGATTCATAAGGGCTTTAAGAAAACGATTGTTCCCGAGCATTTTACAATCGAAGGAATGGTGGAGGCAATGAGCAATTTTTAAGTGGAAGGAATGAAAATAATGAACGAGTTAAATTTTACAAGGCACAGACGCTTACGTTCGTCACAAGCAATGAGGAACTTGGTTAGAGAAACTCAACTGACACCAAATGATTTCATCTATCCGTTATTTGTGATGGAGGGTCAAAATATCAAAAATGAAGTACCTTCCATGCCTGGAGTCTTTCAACTTTCCTTGGACAATTTACTAGAAGAGCTTCAAGAAATCAAAGAACTTGGAATTCAGGCACTGATGCTCTTCGGTATTCCTGAAGAAAAGGATGCAGTTGGTTCAGGTGCTTATGCAGATCAAGGAATCGTTCAGCAAGCAACAAAGTTAATCAAACAACATTTTCCTGAATTACTTGTCGTAGCAGATGCATGTCTATGTGAATATACATCGCATGGTCATTGTGGTGTGATTAAAAATCAAGAAGTAGACAATGATGCATCACTAGTATTGCATGCAAAAACTGCAGTATCCCAAGCAAAAGCGGGTGCTGATATTATTGCTCCATCTAATATGATGGACGGTTTTGTTTCAGCGATTCGTGAAGCGTTAGATGAAGCAGGGTTTGCTCATATTCCAATCATGTCTTATGCAGTGAAATATGCTTCAGCCTTTTACGGTCCTTTCCGTGATGCAGCTGACAGTACGCCAGAATTTGGTGATCGGAAGTCTTATCAAATGGACCCGGCCAATCGCCGTGAAGCATTAAGAGAGGCGTATTCCGATGTAGAGGAAGGTGCTGACTTCTTAATTGTGAAACCAGCACTCGCATATTTGGATATTGTTCGTGAAGTTAGAGATAATTTTGATCTGCCAGTTGTTGCTTATAATGTGAGCGGAGAATATGCCATGGTGAAAGCTGCAGCGGAAAAAGGCTGGATCGATGAACAAGCGATTGTCATGGAGAAGTTAACCTCGATGAAACGTGCTGGAGCGGATTTAATCATCACATACTTTGCAAAAGATGTCGCGAGATGGCTAAAAGGTTAGAGGAGGAATTCAGTAATGGAATTTACACGTTCGGAAAATGCTTTTAAAGAAGCGGTTCATCTCATGCCTGGTGGTGTGAATTCACCTGTACGAGCATTTAAATCAGTCGAGATGTCACCGATTTTTATGGATAAAGGAAAAGGTTCAAAAATATATGATGTCGATGGGAATACATATATTGATTATGTGCTGAGCTGGGGACCGCTTATTCTTGGGCATGCAGCTGAAAACGTCGTTAGGTCTCTGAAATCAGCTGTAGAAAACGGGACAAGCTATGGCGCCCCAACTTTGCTAGAGAATAAACTGGCTAAGCTTGTAATCGAGCGAATCCCATCTATTGAGATGGTGCGCATGGTGAACTCTGGGACGGAAGCAACGATGAGCGTATTGAGATTAGCGCGTGGGTATACTGGAAGAAATTTAATCTTGAAATTCGAAGGTAATTATCATGGACATGGAGATTCTCTTTTAATCAAAGCAGGGTCTGGTGTTGCTACATTAGGGCTACCGGATAGTCCTGGAGTGCCTGAGAGTGTTGCCAAAAACACGATAACTGTTCCATATAATAATAGCGAGAGTGTAAAAGAAGCGTTCCAACAATATGGTGATGACATAGCTGGAGTTATTGTGGAACCTGTTTCAGGAAATATGGGAGTCGTACCTCCAGCAGATACATTCTTGCAGGATTTGCGTGAGATTACTACAAATTATGGTGCACTACTTATTTTTGATGAAGTAATGACAGGGTTTAGAGTAGGCTATCATTCAGCACAAGGTCATTTTAATATTACACCGGATCTAACTTGCCTTGGAAAAGTACTTGGAGGCGGATTGCCAGTAGGTGCCTATGGTGGGAAACGAAAGATTATGGAGCAGGTCGCTCCCGCAGGGCCGATCTATCAAGCTGGAACATTATCGGGAAATCCACTTGCGATGACGGCTGGCTATGAAACCTTAAGCGCATTAACACCTGAAAGCTATGAAAGCATGAACGAGAAAATTGATCGATTAATTGATGGGTATAAACGGGCGGCTAAGAAATATAGCATACCGTTGACTGTTAATCGCGCAGGTTCGATGGTTGGATTTTTCTTTACAGATGAAGATGTTGTGGACTATAAAACGGCGCAAACTTCTGATTTGAATTTATTTAAAGCCTATTATCAAGGGATGATTAGCGAAGGCATTTATTTACCACCTTCCCAATTTGAAGGGCTCTTTTTATCAACTGCACATACAGATGAAGATATTGATCGAACGATAGAAGCTGTGGAAAAAGTGTTTTCGGGACTATAAATTTTTATTTTGGTGAAGTGATTTAAGCAAAATATTGAAAGTAGTGTGATGGAGATGACAAGACAGTTTAACGATACGATTATCCGTGCATATAAGGGTGAAAAAACGGATTATACACCTGCTTGGTATATGCGTCAGGCTGGTCGTTCACAGAAAGAATATCTAGAGATTCGGAAAAAATATACGTTATTCGAGATTACACATAATCCAGAGCTTTGTGCTTACGTAACGCGTCTTCCTGTTGAAAATTATAATAATGATGCAGCAATTTTATATAAAGACATTATGAGCCCACTTCCAGCAATGGGAGTCGATGTGGAAATGAAACCAAATGTCGGGCCAATTATCGATAAACCAATTCAAACGATTGACGATATTAAAAAACTAAAACCACTTCAACCAGAAGAAGATGTGCCATATGTGTTGGAAACGATTCGCCTTTTGACGACGGAACAATTGAACGTGCCACTTATTGGTTTCAGTGGTGCCCCATTTACTTTGGCCAGCTATATGATTGAAGGCGGACCTTCAAAAACGCATGCGAAAACAAAAGCATTTATGTATAAAGAGCCAGAGGCATGGTTTTTATTAATGGAGAAATTAGGCGACATGATTATTTCTTACACAAAAGCTCAAGTAGCAGCTGGTGCCCAAGCAATTCAAATTTTCGACTCTTGGGTTGGAGCGTTGAATGCAGCAGATTATCGTATATTCATTAAACCAGTAATGACAAGAATTTTTACTGCTTTACGTGAAGAAGATGTACCATTGATTTTATTCGGTATTCATGCGCGTCATTTACTTCTCGAGTGGAATGATTTACCGGTGGATGTTATTGGCTTAGACTGGCGTACATCCATTAGAGAAGCTCGTGAACTTGGTGTAACGAAAGTGTTACAAGGAAATCTCGATCCTGCACTATTATTAGCTGATTGGGAAACGATAGAGGCTCAGACGAGAGCTATTTTGGATGAGGGCCTTGAGGATGGCAGGCATGTCTTTAACCTAGGGCATGGCGTGACACCTGATGTTCAGCCAGCGACATTAAAAAGATTAACAGAATTTATTCATACGTATACACAGAACAAAATTAAAGGAGTGTAACTAATGGAAAAGGAAAAAGTAGGATTGCTTGTTATGGCATACGGAACACCATACAAAGAAGAGGATATTGAACCGTATTATACACATATCAGACATGGACGAAAGCCTTCGCCTGAAGCGTTACAGGACTTAACGGAAAGATATGAGGCAATTGGTGGTATCTCACCTTTAGCGAGAATTACAGAGGAGCAGGCAACTGCACTTAAAAATCACTTAAATGAAAATCAAGACGATTACGAGTTCGAATTGTATATTGGATTGAAACATATTCATCCATTCATTGAAGATGCAGTAAAACAGATGGCAGATGATGGAATTAAGAAGGCAGCATCCATTGTACTTGCGCCTCATTACTCGACGTTCAGTGTGAAATCATATAATGGACGTGCACAAGAAGAAGCGAGTAAGTATGGTATCGAGATGCACTCGGTGGTGGATTGGTACGCTGAGCCAGGATATATCCAATACTGGGCAGATGAAATTACGAAAACATATGAAGAAATGTCCGCTGAAGAGCGCGAGAAAGCTGTCTTAGTTGTTTCCGCTCATAGCTTACCAGAAAAGATTCTAACGGACGGCGATCCTTATCCTGAGCAATTAGCTGAAACAGCTCGACTAATCTCAGAAGCGACAGGTATCACGGATTATGAGCTTGGCTGGCAAAGTGAAGGAAATACACCAGAACCATGGCTTGGCCCAGATGTTCAGGATTTAACCCGTACGTTATATCATGAAAAAGGCTATCGTACGTTTGTTTATGCGCCTGTAGGATTTGTTTCTGATCACTTGGAAGTTCTATATGATAATGACTACGAATGTAAAGTAGTTTGTGACGAACTTGGTGCATCTTATTACCGACCTGAAATGCCGAATGTCCATCCATTGTTCATAGCAACGCTTGCTGATGCTGTTTTAAAACAAATGGTGCGCGTGAAAGCATGAGTAGCCAAAAAACCATTGCAATTATAGGTGGTGGAATCACAGGGTTATCAGCAGCTTATTATTTACAGAAAGAAATCAAAGAGCAGCAGTTACCATATGGAATTAAATTGCTTGAAGCAAGTGGACAAGTCGGAGGAAAAATTCGAACAGAAAAACGGGACGGCTTTATTATTGAACGTGGTCCAGATTCATTTTTGGCTCGCAAGGAACCAGCCGTTCGTTTAGCAGAAAATCTAGGACTACAAAATGAACTTGTTAGAAACCAAACAGGGCAGGCTTATATTCTTATCGATGATAAATTACATAAGATGCCTAAAGGTTTCTTTATGGGTGTGCCGATGAGTTTGGACTCGCTTCAGGATACTTCTGTATTGTCTGAAGAAGGAAAGAAAAGAGCAGCAGAAGAAGTTACAATTCCAGAGAGTGAAGCTAGAAATGATCAGTCTTTGGGAAGCTTTTTTCGAGGGCGTTTTGGAGATGAATTAGTTGGAAATGTAATTGAGCCACTGCTCTCAGGGATATATTCAGGTGACATTGATGAGATGAGCCTACTTGCTACGTTTCCAAATTTCCTTGAACTGGAGCAGCAATATGGAAGCCTAATTAAAGGGCTTGAACATACAATTGGCGAGCGGAAATCTCAGCCTGGAAAAACACCCGGACAGTTTTACGCATTTAAAAGTGGTATGGATGTGCTCGTACAACGGTTGGTTGAAGAAATAGGTGAAGAGACGATTCTCTTGAACCATGCAGTTGAACAAGTTACCTTTGCCAATGATAAATACATCATTCATGGGAAGGATAATATAGAAGCAGATGCCATCGTGATGGCGACACCGAATCATGTTTTGTCGAATTTTTTCCCAGAACATGACTTTTTCCAAACCTTTGAAGAAACCCCATTCACTTCAGTAGCAAATGTTGCGATGGCCTTTGATCAATCCGCAATCGAGCAAGAACTGGATGGGACAGGTTTTGTCGTATCAAGAAACAGTAACTTCCAAATCACTGCTTGTACATGGACTCATAAAAAATGGGAACATACAGCTCCTGAAGGTAAAGCATTGCTTCGTGCCTATGTTGGAAAACCATCGAATCAAGAAGTAGTAGATTTAACGGACGAGGAATTGCTAGATATTGTCTTAAAAGATTTAAAACAAACGATGCAGATATCCGAAGAACCAGAATTTACTGTTGTCACACGATGGAAAGAAGCAATGCCCCAATACACAGTGGGCCACAAAGAAAGAATTAACAAAGTTCGTGACCAAATGACAGCCCATCTACCAGGAGCCTTCTTCTCCGGAAGCTCCTATGAAGGAGTAGGCATCCCCGACTGCATCGGCCAAGCAGAACAAGCAGTAAAAAATGTACTACAATATTTAGAGTGAGACATGGGGACGGTTCTCCTGTTGCATTAAATGCAACAGGAGAACCGTCCCCATGTTTCATTCAAACCACCCAAAGAAATTAGTATTATCTATGATAATAAAAAATGTTATTAGTAATATGATGGCAAACACCAATTGGCTTATAGTGAAGATATAGGCATTCCTATTTTCAGCATATTTCCATTCCATATATGCTCGGACGCCTTCTGAAGCCACAATAAAAAATACTAATAAATTATACGGTTCAAAAATGGCTATAATCTCATGTGGCTCTCTCATGACATTAATGGTGAAACCAAGTAATAACAAAATAAAAAAGCTAATCCGGATGGTCCAATCAATACGTTTATGTTTATCATTAATGTGATTGTAGGAGAAGAATTCAGGCCTCTCAACTTTTAATATTTTTCTCATTACAAAATTAAATGTGAAAAGCAATAATCCAACGATAGCTAAAAGTAAGATTAGTCTTCCCCAGAAGTCTGTTCCCAAGGTGTAGTACATAGAAGCCCCCCTAAATATTCATCTATCTCTATTTGTATATATTCCATAAATAATGTAATAGTCCTGCTTTTTTACAAGAAAGCTTGTCTCCTTCTCTAAACTTACGATTACGATACATCCAACTGAAGCGCATTAACTATCAATTTCTGAAAATCTAAAATCAATCCTTAGAGATTGTCCAAGACTATTTACTAGATTTAAAGAGATGAGACATGGGGACGGTTCTCTTGTTGCATTCATTGCAACACGAGAACCGTCCCCATGTCTCACTTTTCTTTTACTCGGATTAGTCTTAAACTGTTTAGTGCTACTAAGATTGTTGCTCCCATGTCGGAGAGGATGGCGATCCATAGGGTCAACCAGCCTGGGATAACTAATAATAGAGCAATCACTTTAATACCAAGAGCAAATGTAATGTTTTGTTTGATCACATGTAGAGCTTTGCGACTTAATTTCACGGTAAATGGTAGCTTTCTTAGGTCGTCTCCCATCAAAGCAACATCTGCTGTTTCAAGTGATGTGTCGGTTCCAGATCCACCCATAGCAATACCTACAGTGGAAGCAGCCAATGCAGGTGCATCATTAACGCCATCTCCAACCATCGCTACGTTTTTATATTTGGTTCGTAATTGTTTAATGAACGCCAATTTATCTTCAGGCATTAACTCAGCTTGAATATCGGTTACTCCAACATGAGCCCCGATCGCATTTGCCGTAGCTTTGTTATCACCCGTAAGCATGACGGTTGTTTTGACACCAAGTTGATGCAGTTTTTCAACAACTTCTTTGCTCGATTCACGGACTTCATCTGCTACTGCAATAACAGCGAGAATTTCTGTTTCAGTTCCTGCGATCATGACTGTTTTTCCTTGCTTTTGAAGGCTCTGAACAAGTTGTTCTTTTTCTTGATTGAATGTTACATTTAGCTCTTTAAATAATTGCGGGCTACCTATGTAATAAGGAGTTCCATCTATCGTCCCTTTAATTCCTTTACCAGTAATAGAAGAAAAATCAACAACGTTTAAATCTTTATAAAATATATTTTCTTCATCAGCTTTTTTCATAATCGCTGAGGCTAAAGGATGCCCTGAATGATATTCCAAAGCAGTAATGATAGACAATGTTTTATCAACATTTGCTTGATCATTCAACAGGTTAAAATCTGTTACGATTGGAGCACCTTTTGTAAGTGTTCCAGTTTTATCAAATGCAATAGCTTTTAAGCTACCCATTTCTTCTAGATAAATTCCACCTTTAATTAGCACACCTTTTTTAGCTGCATTTCCAATCGCTGAAACGATGGAAATTGGAGTTGAAATAACTAATGCACAAGGACAACCAACTACAAGTACAGCTAGACCTTGATAAACCCACGTCTCCCAAGTCCCGTCAAATAAAAGTGGTGGAATGACAGCAACGAGTGCTGCAACAATCATAATGAACGGAGTATAATATTTAGCGAATTTATCTATAAAAGCTTGGGATGGTGCACGTTCGCCTTGAGCTTCTTCAACAAGATGAATGATTTTAGCAATTGTGGTATCTTCCACAAGCTTTGTTACTCTTACCTCAAGGAGTCCCTCTTCGTTTAAGGTTCCAGCAAAAACTTCATCATCAACTGTTTTTTTCACAGGTAGAGATTCTCCAGTAATCGTTGCTTGATTCACAGCTGAATACCCTTTTACGACGATTCCATCCATCGCAAGTTTTTGACCGGGTTTCACAATCATAATGTCATCAATTGCGATATCCTCGACATGAATCATCATTTCTTGGCCGTTTCTTTTAATAAGAGCTTCTTGAGGAGCAATATCCATTAGCGAGCGAATCGATTCTCTTGCTTGGTCCATGGAAAAGCGCTCTAAAGCCTCACTGATTGCAAAGAGAATAACAACGATGGCTCCTTCTGTCCACTCTCCAATAAGAGCTGCGCCAATAATAGCCACTGTCATTAAAGTTTTCATATCAAAATCAAGCTTTACTAAATTTTGAAGGCCAACTTTGAAAAGTGGATATCCTCCAATTATTATCGCTGTGGCAAATAGCAGGGAGGTGAGGATATTTTCTTCCCCATTCACAAACTGAGAAATAAAGCCAAAAACAATTAATAAGGCAGCATATAATAAAGTATTATGTTTATTATAAAATGGAATTTTTTCTTCGTGCTTGCTATCTCCACTATCAGCCGTAGCTGAAGCAGCTTGTCTAGGGGGCTTTTCGGGATAAACTTTTAAGTTTTCAAATGCTCCTGCTTTTTCAAGGTCTCCGATTGTTGCTTCACCATAAACGGAAATTTTGGATGCGCCAAAGTTAACTTCAGCCTCTTTTACCCCTGGAATATTCTTTACATTCTTTTCGAATTTCCCCGCGCAATTTGCACAGGAAAAGCCTTCGACACGGTATACATTTTTATCTTGGTGCACAACAATTGGAGGTTGACGTTTTGGTTTTTCAGGCTCTACCTTGAGGTTTTCAAATGCGCCTGCTTCTTCCAATTCCTCAACAGTCGCATCACCATATATAGAGATTTTAGATGCCCCGAAATTCACTTTTGCATCATGAACATTAGGTAGTTTCTTTACATTTCTTTCAAATTTCCCCGCACAATTTGCACACGAAAAACCTTGAACTCGAAAGGACTTCTTATCTACTTCTAGCTGCTCTACTTTCTGTTCAGACACTTATTTCCACCTCGTTTTTATGTGCTAAAAGCAATTAATTATTATCATATGTGACCGTTAACCACTTAATTAAAGAATAACCCCCACCTATGTATTATTCAAGCAATTGAGACATGGGGACGGTTCTCTTGTCGCAATGAGTGCGACACGAGAACCGTCCCCATGTTGCAAAAAGTTAATTTCATTCTACCATAAAATTCCTATTAATTGTTTGCCAATTCTAAATTTTATAATATACTTTAATCAAAGAGTAAATAATAGGAGCTGTTTATATGAATGAAGAGATGTTATTTAAACAAATGAAGTTTATTCGTAATCGCACGATTGCAATGCTCGATGCTACATCGGAAGAGCTGGCAACTGAGATTCCACAGGGATTTCGGAATAATTTACTATGGAATTTTGGGCATATCGTAGTGATACAGGAACATATAATTAGTGGTTATCTTGGGAATGAAGTGACATTGCCAGTCGGTTACAATGAATTATTCAATCGAGGAACTTCTCCAAATGATTGGGGGAATAAGGAAGTTCCCACTCTTTCTGAAATAAAAGATGAACTGGAAAAACAATACGACCGAATGGTTAAAATATGTACTGGAAAAATAGAAATGGAAGGTAAAAATCCAATTAAGTTTGGAGAAGAATTTCATTTTAATACACTAGGAGAAGGAATTAGTTTTGCGAACTTTCATGAAGCCGTCCATCAAGGGTCGATCAATGGAATCAAAAGAGCTTTGGGAGTAGAAGATTTATGGAAAGCTGAATAAAAACGAATTAAAACAAAAGTGAGGTATGAGAAAATGAATAAAAAGATTAACGAATCCTATTCACTCAAAGAACGTGCATTGTCCTTTTTACAGCTTGTAACAGACGGAAGAATAGATGAAGCCTATGATACACATATTGGCAGTGATTTTTCTCATCACAATCCTTACTTCCCTGGCGATGCTGCTTCTCTAAAAGAAGGTATGAAAGAAAGTCAAAAACAGTCGCCAAACAAAGTCTGGAAAGTTAAACATGCAATTGAAGACGGGCAAGTTGTAGCTGTTCATTCTCATCTCAAACAGAATGCCAACGATTTAGGAGTAGCGGTTGTTCATATCTTTCGTTTTCATGAAAATAAAATTGTAGAGATGTGGGATTTGGGGCAGCAAATACCAGAGGAAATTCACAATGAGAATGGCATGTTTTAGTAGAAAGTTCAATTGATCGAAAATGCTTTAAGTAGTCTACACAGATTTATGTGGCATTTTGAGAATGTGAAGAAATGTACTTACGCTATAGGGGCAGTTTAGTGCAATAAGATATTTCTTTAATAGAAAGCAGGAATATGGTAAATAATGTCGAAATGGTAATATACAACAATAACAAACGGGTGCGAATCTTCAACAAGGGGTGAATTTGTATGGAAATAATTTTTATGTTTATAGCAGGATTCATTGTTTTTATTATAGCTATAATATAGATTATTAAAGGAGTAACGCATAGAATAAAAAGTCCAACTGATGACTTAAAAGGAGAAGTTTCAAATCTTAAAAAGAGGATCAATGAGCTTGAGAATGAAAAGAAAAGTTAATTACTCTGTTCAGGTAACGGGTGCAATACTTGAAAAATGAAAAACACTACTTTTGTTAAATTTATACCACAGGACAGAATTGTTTATTAATGATAAATAAATAACAGTAAAATAATTATAGAGAGGGGGTTCTCTAATGAAACGCTTAATTTTTTTACTCCTATTTATGTTGTTAATAAGTGCCTGTTCAAACAACGAAGATATAACCGAACATAGCTATCAATTTGTTGGAGAGGGAGAGTACTGGAGGGCAGAGCTAGAATACGAAGCCACAGAAAAAAGGGAACAAGAGGCGTATTCAAGTAAAGATCAATATAACTTTACGTTAATTTACAAAGGAGATTTAGATGAAATAGCTTCAATGGAACATTTAAATTATGAATATAAACTTGGGTCAACTGGTGGTGGAAGCTCGTCGATGACCTTTGATGAACCTGTCACTACTAAAGAGTTTAAATCATTAGGTGGTAGTGAAGGCGGCTTAATTATGACGGAAGATACGGTGGTCAGTGTAAAAGTTAAATGGGATGATAATGAGGAGTCTTTTGAACTGGTAGTAAAAGAGTGATTGGTTACTTCTTCAACGATTGGGTGCTTTTCTCACAAAGTTAAAAGTCGGAGGAAACATGAATGGAAATATTAAAAGAGAGAGTTTTACAAGCTTTAAGTTTAACAGATGAATTTTATAATCATATAAATGAAGATTGTTTAGGATTAAGAATTTTAGATGTACCTTCAAATACAATTGGAGAACAGGCTTACTGTATTATTGGGGCAAGAGAAAGCTATTTAAAAGCTTTAAAATTTGGTCAATGGGAAGGGTTTAATTGTAGTCTAGCTGAGACAAATGATAAAACTCTAATAAGTAACAAATTGAAAGAAACGCATAGAAATATAGAGAGCTTTTTGCAAGCTAATGATAGAACTAAAATAAACAATAATTTACTAATTGATTTATTAGAACATGAGGTACAACATCACGGGCAGCTAATTCGCTATGCTTATGCTAATAAAATTCAATTTCCGAAAAGCTGGAGTGTTCGTTATAACGTTTAGTTTACTTCTGTAATCATCTGGGCCGCTCTTTCCCATAAATGGAGATGACTAACTAATATGAAAAACAAATTCGCAAAGATTTTCTTAATAATAATATTATCAGCAGGAGTTTTGTTTATACTCGTGGAATTACTAAAAGAAGAGACATTTACAATTACTGAAAAGGATACAGACACATTTATTTGGATTGAAAGTAACAAATTATTAAATTCAACTTACAAACGAGCATCACTAAATTTAGAAGATGCCGTGATAACAAATGCAGATGGTGAGGAAATAGATTATAGAGAGTTGGTAATAGGTAGTGAAATCACAGCTGTTTTTAAACCCATCATACTATTTACAGACCCTCCAGGTTTAAGCGCAAGGGAGGTGAAATTACTAATCGAAGGGGGGATTTAAAATGAATAGTTTAAAGGTTTACAAAAAATTCGAGTTAACAGTGGCCATTATTTACGTATTGATTCTAATTCTAGCATCCAGTTTTATGATGAATTTAAGTTCTGTTTTGTTTAAAATAGTTGGTTTTATTGTTTTAGCTATTTTTTCATTTTGGGTTGGGCATTTTCTTAGGAAAAAGAAAAAAGAAGCTAAGGAAGCGGAACAAAATAATCATCAATTAAAAGTTTGATAAATAATGTTTTCGCTTACCTTAGCAATATAGTTTTATTTCTTACTGATGTATCAAGCAGATTTCTTCTGGGTGAAAAGTGATGGATTAATTTTGAACCAAACCTATTCATAAAAATCTTACAGCCCAACCCGATAATGCTGCCATTCATAAGGCAACAAGGCTTGATATTTCTGTTGTAAAAATCGATCATCCACTAAAGCAATGACACCAGTATCAGAGTCAGTACGTATCAGTCTCCCGCCTGCTTGCAGCACTTTATTCATCCCCGGGTATACATAAGCATAATCAAAGCCATTTTTACCAACTGATTGGAAGTAATTCTTTATAATATCCCTTTCGAAACCAATCTGTGGCATGCCAACTCCAACTACAATGACACCTTGTAGTCTGTCACCTTTTAGATCCACACCTTCAGAGAAAATTCCACCGAGTACGGCAAAACCAACCAATCGGCTCGTACGCTCAGTACTAAACGCTGCCAAAAATTCTTCCCTTTCCATTTCAGACATCCCAACATCCTGAATAATCGTTGACTCGTCAGGATAATGCTCGATAAATTGTTCATACGCATTTCTCATGTATTGATAGGACGGGAAGAAGACAAGGAAGTTTCCGTGCTTTTTATCGATTACATTTTTAAAAAAATCTACCATAGGCTCTATTGTCTGATCTCTGTCTCTGTACCTTGTGGAAAGTGGTTGAATGATTACTTCTGTATTTTCTCTCGCAAAAGGGGAGGGGATGGAAACGACATAATCATCTGGCTGCCCACCTAGTAAATCCATATAATAACCTGCAGGACTTAAAGTGGCAGAAAAGAATACTCTGCCTTTGAAGCCTTTTCCCATTTTTAGGATCTGTTCGGATGGATCTAGGCAAAATAACTTCATTCTCACTTCACTCTTCTGCACTTCCACATAACTAATAAATTGGTCATTGTATAGTTCAGCTATGTTCACAAAAGCTTTCGCAGCAAAATACGTTTCCAGTAATAATTCGTGCTCTTGCTGCACAAGCAGAGTTTCGGCCTCGATAATGAATGCATCGAGTAGCTCCACTAGCTCTTTATCCAGGTCTTTTCGCAAATAGTCCTCGGATTTCTTTACTTGCAATAAGTGGTCATTGATTGCCTTCGCAGCTTTAGCCAGTGAACTCCCTTTAAATTCCCGACTTAATTGTAGAAAATTAGATTTATAAATTTCGGCTGAATACATTTCTCTCGCGCGGTCCACTAAGTTATGTGCTTCATCTACGAGGATGGCCGTTTGCTTTTTCTGATCTTCCATCAAACGTTTTAGTGAGACTCTCGGATCAAATATATAATTATAATCACAAATGATTGCATCAACTGCGTACGCCAATTCAATAGAAAACTCAAAAGGACAAACCGTGTGCTTTCTAGCGTACTGGTCAATCATTCCCCGATCTATCAGCCTCTCATTCTCTAAAATATCAATAATAGCTCCGTTAATCCGATCATAAAAGCCATTTGCAAAAGGACAATCCTTGCTTGTACAAATCGGTTTTTCTTGAAAACAAATTTTATCTTTAGCGGTAATTGTTAAGACATGAATATCTAGCCCTTGATCAATTAGTAAACGAAATGCTTCTTCTGCTGCTGTTCTAGTAATTGTCTTCGCAGTCAAATAGAACATCTTCTCTAATTTGCCCTCGCCAATTGCTTTAACAGCGGGGAAAATTGTAGAAATGGTTTTACCAATCCCAGTAGATGCACTTGCAAACAATGTTTTCTTGTCGACGATAGTTTTATATACGGAGCCTGCTAGTTTTCGCTGGCCTTCACGGTAGGTTTCAAATGGGAACTTAAGTATCTTGCTCGTTTCATTCCGCCTGTTCTTATGATTGATTCTCACTCTTAAAAACGTTGCATATTCTTCAATTACACGATTAACGAAGGTCTCCATTTCTTCATAAGTCATCAGTCGCTGAAATTTTTTCTGTTCGAGCGTCTTTACTTGAACATAGGTAAGTTGGATCGTAACCTCAGATAAATCATGGTCCCCAGCATAAATGTAGCCATAAAAAATAGCCTGTGCCCAGTGTACAGGATAGGAATCTTCCTGAATGTCGTCCAATTCGAGGGCAGTGGATTTTATCTCATCAATGGTTATGGCATCTTCGTTATAAAGTAATCCATCGCAACGTCCATCCACACGAACAACGAAATCATCATAAGGAATTTCTGTTACCAGAAAAACTTCTTTCTCATCCTTTTCCTTATAACTTTTTTGGATGATTTGATGGATGCGAGTTCCTTCCGTCATCGATGAAGCAGTGCGAAATCCAGACTCAATGCTCCCACTACGATACACATATTCAACTAAATTTCTAACCGAGACCTTCACTACATTTGTCATTTCATCACCTAATATTATATAGTCCCCTAAGTTTATCAGAGTTTTGATTCATGCGACATGGGGACGGTTCTCATGTCGCAATAAATGCAACAAGAGAACCGTCCCCATGTTTCATAAAATTGTTAAATCATCATCTACCTACTCAACGTGAAAATAGGTTAAAATAGAAGAGTTAGTGAAACCTAGATTACAGAGAGGAAGTTTAATATAGATTGAAAATACAACATAAATTTACAGTCATTGTTTTATTCATATTCTTTTTAGTTGGTTGTAGTAATAACGACCTTGTCACGAATGTTGGGGAATTGGAATTTAAGAATCCTTTGAAAATACCGGAGCTTGCGGAACCTACCATAGAAGCTGACGGTACAAAACATTTTGACCTAACAATGGCACAAGGACAGACAGAATTTTTCTCCGGGGTGATGACAGACACTGCGGGAATCAATGGAACTTATCTTGGTCCAACCGTTCGTGTGGAACGTGGAGATAAAGTTTCTTTTGATGTGAATAACGATCTAGGTGAACCGTCAACGTTACATTGGCATGGCATGATGCTACCTCCAGAAATGGATGGTGGGGGACATCAAATAATTGAAGATGGTGAAACATGGTCACCGCATTGGACGATTGACCAGCCAGCAGCTACGAACTGGTACCACCCACATCTACACGGGAACACTGGGCCACATGTTTACTGGGGACTATCTGGATTATTTCTCATTGAAGATGAGGATTCGGATAAATTACCTCATGAATATGGAGTGGACGATATTCCATTAATTGTACAGGATAAAGATTTTACAGAAGACGGACAAATGACGATGGAATATGAAGGTGTTCATGGTGTTATGGGGGATGAAATATTAATTAACGGTACCCATGATCCATATTTTGAAGTCACTACACAAAAAGTTCGTTTCCGTGTGTTGAATGGGTCGAACACAAGGGCATATAATTTTGGTTTTACGGATGATAGACTATTCGATATTGTCGGGAATGATGTAGGTCTTTTAAATGAACCGATTACGTTAGACCGAGTAATGCTAAGTCCTGGAGAGCGTGCAGAAATTGTTGTTCATTTTGAACCTGGCGAGGAAGTTATTTTCCGTAGTTTTAACGGGAATGTTGGAATTGGTAGTGGGGAATTTGATTTGGTAAAAATGGTCGCAGCACCTGAATTAGAAGAGTCAGAAGCTTTGCCTCGCGAGATTTCTAGTGTGCCACCGATTGAAGAACCAGAGAACCCTACGATAAGACATTTCACTTTAACTGGTGACAATGATATCAATGGTAAGAAAATGGATATGAGTCGTATTGATGAAGTTGTCGGCGCAGGTACAACAGAAGTTTGGGAAATTAATAATATGGGCCCAGAGCATAACTTCCACGTCCATACGGCAGCCTTCCGCGTGGTAGAGGTAAACGGAGATCCACCAAATGAATATGAAAGCGGTAGGAAGGATACTGTTTTTGTGCCATCAGGTGCGAGTGTAAAAATTGTAATTGAGTTTGCCGATTATCAGGATTTGCATAATCCACTAATGTACCATTGTCATATATTATTGCATGAAGACTCCGGCATGATGGGGCAGTTCTTACTTGTTGAACCCGGAACAGAAGATGAAGTTCCGCTTGAATTAGAAGGAGACTTCGAAGACCACGCACATTAATATAAATGCAACATGGGGACGGTTCTCCTGTCGCACTCAGTGCAACAAGAGAACCGTCCTCATGTCTCATTAAACCCAACTTACATATGTGTAGGTTGGGTTTTTTGGCGCTTCAAAATTTTGAAAAATAAGAGGTAGAATAGTATGCTTGTAGATAATATATTCAATAAATCTAGAGGGAGATGGCAGAATGATTACAGAAATTGATCGCAAGCATTTAGAACGTTGCATAGAACTAGCGAGAACAGCTCTAGAAAAAGGTGATGAGCCATTCGGATCTGTACTTGTTTCTGTAGACGGCGAAGTTCTAGCTGAAGACCATAATCATGTTGCAGGTGGTGACCACACCCAGCACCCAGAATTTGCTTTGGCCCGGTGGGCAGCTGAGAATATGACGCCAGAAGAACGAAGCTTGGCAACAGTTTATACTTCAGGAGAACATTGTCCGATGTGTGCCGCAGCTCATGGATGGGTTGGTTTAGGTAGAATTGTATATGCAAGTTCATCAGAGCAGCTGGTTGAGTGGTTAACAGAGTTGGGAGTCGGACCCTCACGTGTTCGAAACTTACCAATAGAAGAAGTCGTTCGAGACGTAGTTGTGAATGGCCCAGTTGAAGACTTAGCAGAGAAAGTTCGTGAACTGCAAGTAGCGTTTCACTCGAAATAATGCAACATGGGGACGGTTCTCCTGTTGCATTCAGTGCAACAAGAGAACCGTCCCCATGTCTCACTTTGCTCTTGCTTTTTTTGGAAATAGTCTTATAATAAACTAAATTATATTTTTAACGTCGATGACAAAGAGAGTAACTATTTGTGGATATGAAGCGAATCAGGGATGGTGGGAGCCTGATGATGAAGCGAGTAGTGAACCGCACTTTGTAGATACTTACCTGAACATTAGTAGGGTTGGTCGGGGATGAGCCTCGTTATCAAATAGAGTGGTTTCTATGAACAAATTGAGTGGTACCGCGGGAAAATAAAACTCCCGTCTCTTTTCTTATGAAAAAGAGGCGGGAGTTTTTTAATTTTATAGGAGGAAACGAGCATGAATATGAAAAAGGAATTTGCAAAAGTTTTACATGACGAATTAAAAGACGAGTTAGATTTAGAAAAAATCTCAAGCATGATTGAGAAACCAAAATACAATAATATGGGAGACTTAGCTTTTCCTTGTTTTGAATTGGCCAAAGTTTTCCGAAAATCTCCAAATATTATTGCAACTGAACTTGCTGAAAAGCTTAAATTACCAACGATCATTCAAAAGATAGAAGTTGTTAATGGGTATATTAATGCTTATTTCAATCAAGAGGAAGTTTCCGCTACTGTCATAGATGAAGTGCTCAAGAAAAAAGCAGCCTTCGGAAACATAGAAATTGGAAATCAAGAAACCATCACCATTGACTTCTCCTCCCCAAATATTGCGAAGCCTTTTTCGATGGGACATTTGCGCTCAACAGTGATTGGAAATTCTTTAGCTTTAATTGCTGAAAAAAGTGGCTATCAAGTTGTACGAATCAATCATTTGGGTGACTGGGGAACGCAATTTGGTAAGTTAATTGTTGCTTATAAAAAATGGGGAGATGAGCAACTTGTTAAAGAAAATCCGATTAAAGAGTTATTGAAATTATATGTGCGTTTTCATGAGGAAGCAGAATCCGATGAAAATTTAAATGATGAAGGAAGATTATGGTTTAAGCGTTTAGAGGATGGTGATGAGTCAGCTTTAGAATTGTGGAAATGGTTTAGAGAGGAATCATTAAAGGAATTCTCGAAGATATATGATTTATTAGGCGTGCAATTTGATTCAACGCATGGGGAAGCTTTTTATAATGATAAAATGGATGCTGTAGTAAAATTACTTGAAGATAAGCAGCTAATAAATGACTCTGACGGTGCAAAAGTAGTCGAAATGCCAAATGACTTACCACCTTGCTTAATCAAGAAAAGAGATGGCACAACATTATATGCGACACGTGACTTGGCTGCGGCAATTTATCGACAGCATACGTATAATTTTAAAAAATCATTATATGTAGTCGGCAATGAACAAGCCTTACACTTTAAGCAGATTTTTACAGTGCTAGAGAAAATGGGCTTTGACTGGCATGAAGGACTTGAGCATGTACCATTTGGAATGATGCTCAAAGACGGAAAGAAAATGTCCACAAGAAAAGGGAAGGTCGTATTATTAGAGGATGTATTGAAAGACGCTATTCAGCTGGCAAACCAAAATATTATGGATAAAAATCCAACTCTGGCATCAAGAGAATCCGTTGCCCATCAAGTCGGAACAGGCGCAGTAATTTTTCATGATTTGAAAAACTTCCGTCTCAACGATGTGGAATTTTCTCTAGAAGAAATGCTCAAATTTGAGGGGGAAACAGGGCCTTACGTCCAATATACACATGCCCGTGCAAGCTCTATTTTAAGAAAAGGAAATTATGTGGAACAGAGTGAATCAGCGAAAATTACTGATGAAGCAGCATGGCCAATCGTGAAAAATCTACTCGATTTCCCAGAAACAGTAGGGCGAGCTCATAAAGGAAATGATCCATCTCAAATCGCCAAATATGTACTCGAATTAGCGAAAACATTTAATAAATACTACGGCTCCGTCCGTATTTTAGATGACGAAGAACATAAACAAGCAAGACTATCCCTCGTCCACGCAACTCAAATAGTCCTAAAAGAAAGCCTAAGACTATTAGGAATCCAAGCACCAGAAGAAATGTAGAATGAAACATGGGGACGGTTCTCGTGTCGCACTCAGTGCAACATTAGAACCGTCCCCATGTCTCATTTAAGCAGATTTATTTTTATTTGCTATTTTATCTACCATCATTGCAATGGCACCATCGCCTGTTACGTTAGCTGCGGTACCGAAGCTATCTTGTGCCATATATAATGCAATCATTAGGCCGAGAGCTGTTTCGTCAAATCCAAGCATTGTACCTAAAAGTCCTAAGGCAGCTATTACAGCACCACCCGGTACGCCTGGAGCAGCGATCATAATAATACCAAGCATAAGGATGAATGGCATCATCAACCCAAATGTCGGTAGTTCCATATTATTCGCTAAAGCCATGACTGCTACAGAACAAGTTACTAGAGTAATAGTACTCCCAGATAAGTGAATGGTAGCTGATAATGGAACTGCTGCATCAGCAACTGCATCACTTACTTTATTGTTTTTGGTAGAACGAACGGTAACTGGGATTGTGGCTGCACTCGACATTGTTCCTAAACCAGTAAAGTAGGCAGGGAGCATCGTTTTAAGTGAGGAAAATGGACTTTTTCCAGTATATGTACCTGCGATTACGTAGAGAATAATCAGCCAGACCCAATGCATAGCAACAGCCAATACAAGGACAAGACCAAAGGCTTGCAATGTGTCGACAACCGCACCATCAGCAGCGATCTCTGCAAAAATGCTTCCAATATAAAATGGTAAAATTGGAATGATAACTTTCCAAATCATCTTCTCAATGATTTCCTTACCTTCATCAAAAAAACCTTTAATCGTCGGGCTAGGGAGTTGAGTAATTCCAATTCCAAGTACGAATGCCAAGACAAGCGCAGTCATCACACCCATAATTGGATCAATTTCTACAGTAAAGAAAGCCTCAAATCCGACAGTTTCTTGAGCAGATGCCCCTCCATTACTTAAGATTGAAGGAAGGACTAAAAGAGCAACAATAAATGCTAAAGTTCCAGCGATAATTGTTGATGCATAAGCAATCCCCGCAGTATAACCCAGCATTTTCCCTGATTCCTTACCAAAACTAGCAATCCCACTAACAACGAAAAAGACAATAATTAATGGTATTGCAAAGTTAAGAAATTGTCCAAAAATATCTTTAAAAGTAACAATTCCTCGAAGTAGAAACTCGGGAGCAATTAAACCAATAATAATACCAATAATAATACCAAGTAATAACTTAACAATTAATCTCATTCTTTCACTCCTTTTCTATAAGTTAGATACAATAATAGCATTTTCCGATTATTTAGCAAGAGTGAAACATGGGGACGGTTCTCCTGTTGCACTCACTGCAACAAGAGAACCGTCCCCATGTCTCATTAATACTGCTTCATATATTGCTCGCGCTCCCACGGATGCACGGTGATGCGAAAATTATCTGCTTCTATTTGTTTTGCTTTTACAAAATGATTATATAAGTGTTCTCCTAAGGCGTTCTTAATCACATCATCTGCTTTTAAATAATCGAGGGCTTCTATTAACGAAGAAGGCAAATCCCCGATCCCTGCTTCTTTTCTTTCCTCTTTAGACATCGCATAAATATTTTGATTTACTGGTTCGGGTGCTGTCAGCTGACTCTTCACACCATCTAACCCAGCAGCTAACAACACTGCCATTGCTAGATATGGATTTGCGGCTGGATCGACACTACGAAGCTCGACTCTTGTACTCAACTTACGTGAAGCAGGAATACGAATCAGTGGGCTTCGATTTCGGGCAGACCATGCAATATAACAAGGCGCCTCATAGCCAGGAACCAATCGTTTATAAGAATTTACAATCGGATTCGTAATGGCAGTAAAATTATTCGCGTGATGAAGTAGTCCTGCTAGAAAGCTCCGAGCGGTATCACTTAATTCCAAATCTCCATTTGGGTCATAAAATACATTTTCATTCCCTTTAAATAAACTTAAGTTACAATGCATTCCTGAGCCGTTAACGCCAAATAGTGGTTTCGGCATGAATGTAGCATGTAATCCATGTTTCCGAGCAATTGTTTTCACAATTAATTTAAAGGTCTGTATGTCATCACATGCTTTTAAGGCATCTTGATATTTAAAATCAATTTCATGTTGTCCAGGAGCCACCTCATGGTGAGATGCTTCAATTTCAAAGCCCAAAGCTTGAAGTTCTAAAACAATCTCACGTCGGCAATTCTCTCCCAAATCAGTTGGGGCAAGATCAAAGTAACCTCCATGGTCATTCAATGTTAACGTCGGTTCGCCAGCCTCATCCAGTTTAAATAAGAAAAATTCAGGCTCTGGACCAACATTAAAATTTGTAAATCCAAGTGCTTCCATTTCCTTCAACACACGTTTTAAATTATTTCGAGGATCACCTTCAAACGGCGTTCCATCTGGATGGTAGACATCACAGATAAACCGTGCAATTTTCCCTTTTTCTGAGCCCCATGGAAAAATAACGAATGTATCTAAATCAGGGTACAGATACATATCCGATTCCTCTATACGCACAAAACCTTCAATCGAAGAGCCATCAAACATCATTTTATTATCTAACGCTTTCTGCAATTGATTAATAGGGATTTCCACATTTTTCACCGTTCCAAATAAATCCGTGAATTGTAGACGAATGTACTGGACATTTTGTTCCTTCACGACTTCCAAAATCTCATTTCTGTTCATTACATTACTCCCCCTAAATTTTTATTTTGCTATTTTACCAAGAAAATAAAGAGGTGTATTTGGAATAAACAGTAAAAAATTTGCACTTTTTTACATAAATATAATGATACATGGGGACGGTTCTCCTGTCGCACTCAGTGCAACAGGAGAACCGTCCCCATGTATCACCGCAATTCGGATGGTTTCTTTCCTGTGTATTGTTTGAATTGTCTGCTGAAAAAGTGTAAGTCGTTGTAGCCGAGTGCTGCTGCGGTTTCTGTGACGCTCATTCCTGTAAAATGAAGGAGATGCTCTGCTCGTTGAATTCGTGACATGACGATAAAGTGCTTCACGGTATGCCCAGTAATTTCTTTAAACTTTTGTGAAAAGTAGCGCTCGGATAAATTTGCTCGAGCTGCAAGACTTTCGAGTGAGTGGGATTTTCCAGGATGTTGCTGAATATAGTTTGCGATCTCACTGATTTTCTCAAAAAGATTCGTGCTGCTTACTTCGACTTCTTCAATGCTATCCAGGTCCTCTCTAAGCAAACGAATCATCAATTGTTTTAAAATTAACCTGGCTTCCATTTCCGCGCCATATGATTTTACTAATAAAAGACGTACATATTGCGATAGCAATGCTTCAAAACTAATCGTATTTTCAATTATACGAAACGAAGCTGGAATCATACGAACGGCTGCGGAAACATCAAAATGGATATAAGTTAAAACAAGGGGATTCTGGGGATGATGTGTTGCCGAAGTAACATCACCCGGTTGAAATAAGAAACAAGTACCTTTATGGAGCGGAAAATCTTTGCCATTCAACCGTAATTCACCTTCACCATTCCAAACATAAAATAAATCAAAGTTCGGCATTGGCGTGTTTCGCATTCTCCATTTCCAATTCGTCTCACAATGAATCGTCGCAAAAGAAGGCTTTAAAACGAAGCTTTCTGGATTCAAGTGAATCATAAAAAATCCCCCTATATAAAATATACACGCAACAAAAATTTAAATAAAAATCCCCTTCTGCTGCAAATTATGAATGCATTCTTCTAGATAATCATCATCATGTTCCGGATAAAAGTCATCCACATTTTCTTTCATTAATGTCTCTTCTGTATGAGGCTCTGAAACTTTTCCGCGATAATAGGGATCCTCCCATAATGGGTCAACCTGATAACCTCTGTGCTTCATTTCATTGATAACCTTCATATGGTAAAGGTACAGCTTATAAGGAGAATGCGTGAAGACATAATCTACTGTCGCGTGTTTTTTACCCCAACCATTTCCGCGCAATGCCGCACACTCTCGATGTTGCCCGAGTAGCTGTTGCCTAGGTAATTTCTCAAGTAAAGCCTCATGCCATAAGCACATTTCATCATCTCCTTAGCGATAAATTTTCTTTCCAATCGTAAATGCTTCAACCGTTTCTCTATCGATCTCATAACCGATCCCCGCTACTTGTGGAACTTCAATATAGCCATCATTCACCACAACTTCTGGTAAAATAATATCCTTCTCCCAATAATGACTAGAACCCGCAGTGTCTCCAGGCAAATCAAAATTAGAAAGCGAGGTTAAAGCAATATTATGCGCACGTCCAATCCCTGCTTCTAGCATGCCACCACACCAGACAGGAATCCCTTTAGTCTCACAATAATCATGAATTTTCTTGGCTTCGGTCAACCCGCCAACCCGCCCAATTTTAATATTAATAACCTTTGTACTGCCGAGTTCGATTGCTTTTCTTGCATCTTCCAAAGAACAAATACTTTCATCAAGACAAATTGGCGTACGTATTTCTTTTTGTAGCTTGGCATGGTCGATAATATCATCCGCATCTAACGGTTGCTCGATCATCGTAAGATTAAATTCATCCAGTTGTTTTAAAAGCTCCAAGTCCTCTAATCTATACGCTGAATTTGCGTCAGCCATCATAGCAGTATCAGGAAAATGCTCACGCAATGTCTTTAAAATACCTATTTCTAGCCCAGGCTTAATCTTCACCTTCACACGTTTATATCCTTGCTCTACATAATTCCCAACAACTTCCACTAATCTTTCAGGGGAATCTTGAATCCCAATACTAATCCCAACTTCAATTCTTTCCTTGGTACCGCCCAATGCTTGAGCAAGAGATTGATTGGTTTGCTGTGCATAAATATCCCAAATCGCGCCTTCAATTGACGCTTTCGCCATGTTGTTTTTACGAATAGGGGAAAAAATTTCACTGACTTCATCTGGATGACTGATTTCACGATTTAAAAGTAAGGGAATTAAAAAATCCTCTAACATATGCCAAGTTGTTTTCACGGTTTCTTCCGTATACCATGGCGTATCAAATGCAACGGCTTCTCCCCAACCGATCGTCCCATCTGCATCTGTTACTTCAAGTAGTAAAAACTCTTTATTTTGCAACGTGCCGAAACTCGTCTTAAATGGATTTTTCATTTTCATTTGTAAATGATGAATGATTACACTTGTTATTTTCAATGCCGCTACCTCCAGTTGCTAACAATAACTATCTTTCCATTCTCATAAAAACACGCTTTTTAATCGTCAAATAATTTTTAATTTCAAAGTTCAAATAAAATAAATTCGCGCGGACCTCGAATTCCTCTCTTGTTTTTGGAAGTTCTGTTTCACGAATTGATTCTTCATACACCTCTAAACGCTGCAATGACTCATCAATTGTTGCACCTGAGTGTACATTCTCACTAATATATTCGAAAAAATCCGCTAGCATTCCTCGTTGTTTCACATTAACCTTGGCGGTAGAGACAATACCGACAATCGCTACCATTCTCTTTAATATTTCTAATTGATCCCCGCGCATCTGATAATAATTATAGTCTTTATTATCGGCACGGAAAAAATGATTTTCAATATCTTCTATAACAATCGCTTTCGATTTATTAATAAGTTCTTCCACATCGAGAAGTTCTTGACCATCCCATTCTCTGCGACTGTTCCTTAAAAATGCAGCGAATTCATAAAGGATCGTTGCAAACTTTTCTTCTACTCGGATCATATTTTTTTGGATATCTTTTTCATGATTTGGCATGACAAGATTGACGAGAATCGCAATTCCCATACCGATAAGAATAATATAAAGTTCATTTAAAACGGTCTGTACACTAGCTTCTTGAACCGTGTAAATATGCAAAACGATAACCATCGCTGTAATAAATCCGCTTTGTAAATTTGTTTGGATAAGGATAGGGACGAATAGTAAAATAAAGACAGCAAAGACAATCGGATTATAACCAAGTAGCTCAAAGAAGAAAACACCTAGGACAAGCGAGAGAATCGATGCGAAAAACTTATCACTTATCGTCGTTAATGTTCGTTTTCTTGTTCTTTCAATGCACATAATCACAATGATTGCTGCAAAACTTGCGAATTCTAAGTCGAGCAAAGTCGCAAGCCAAATGGCAATTCCTGCACCAACTGCTGTTTTAATTGTGCGATAGCCCATACCGACCATATAAGCACCTTCCTGTTCCTGATGATTTAAATGAATGTTATCTTTATTATAACCCATCATGTTTTTTCCTGTGAAAATATATTTTAGATTTCTGGAACCAAACAGCCGATTTTTCGTATGAATAGTAGCTAGCACATGAATGGGGGGACTTTTGATGAAAGAACTATTTATAAAGCAGAAGGTCTTTAGCGTTGGAGAGAAGTTTACGATTAAAGACGCACAAGAAAACGATGTGTATTTTGTTGAAGGAAGTTTTATGAAGATACCAAAGACCTTTCAAATCATGGATACAAATAGACAGGAAATAGCGGTTATTACGAAGAAAACATTCTCTTTTCTACCTAAATTTTTTGTGGATGTTCAAGGTGAAGAAATAGTCATGATTAAAAAAGAATTTACTTTCTTGAAGTCTAAATTTACCATTGAATCCTCTGATATTGAAGTAGTTGGTAATTGGTGGGATATGGACTTTCAAATCTTTCGGGGTGGGGAAGTGATCGGTCAGGTTAATAAGGAATGGTTTAGTTGGGGCGATAGCTATAAAGTACAAATTATGGACGAAACAAAAGAAACATTAATTATTGCACTTGTCGTTGCCATTGATTGTGCAAAGGCAGAAGATTCAGCTGCAACAAACGCAGCAAATTTCAGTAATTAAAAGCAAATAATTGTTCATGGTGGTGATATTATTTATTTCGCGTCAAAGATAGATGTAATGTATGGTGTTATTCTTGGAGGAACAAACCTCCTCATGGTGCTCATGATCATCGACAGCCTAACTGGCGATAGCCTTGATGTCATCGGAGCAATTCTCGGGGTATTGTTTCTCTGTCTATTTCTTTGGGTCACGTTTGGAACTGGCTATAAGGTTGAGGAGGACGTACTTATCGTTAGAAGTGGTCCATTAAGAACACGGATAAAGATAGAAGAAATTAATTCAATTAGCAGTAGCAATAGTATTTGGTCAGCTCCTGCTCTAGCAACGAATAGACTTGCTATTGATTATGGTTATTATAATGGGACTTTAATTGCTCCCAAACGAGAATCGGAATTTATTGCATTATTACTAGAAAAAAACCCAAAAATAAAAGTAGAAGAAAAACTTCTGCCTTAGTACATAACAAAACCCACAGCGAAAGTAGGCTCTCGTTGTGGGTTTCTTCATAAATTCAATCAGTAAACTTATCAAAATAACCTTGTATATAAACAAACGGCGTTCCTTTATCGCCACTCCCTGAAGTAAGATCGGATAAAGAACCGATTAAATCAGTGATCTTACGAGGAGTTGTGCCTTGTGCAGCAATTGCATCAACAGCTTTATCCTCGCGATTTTCAATATAATCGGAGATTGCTGCTTTTAGTTCGTCCCCGCGCAAGTGTGAAAAATCATTATCTGCAAGGTATTTTAGTTTTATTTCATTAGGCGTTCCTTCGAGCCCTTTTGTGTAGGCTGGTGAAACAACTGGGTCTGCAAGTTCCCAAATCTTACCTGCTGGATCCTTAAATGCTCCATCGCCATAAACCATGACTTCCACCATTTTACCTGTTGCTTCTTTAATTTTATCCTGAATGCCATTTACCAGAGCCTGACAAGCATTAGGGAATAATTTTACGCTATCCTCGGTTGCTTTATTCGAACCAAGTAAACCATATTCCTCGTTAAATCCGCTACCATTAATAGACTTACTTAGGATGTCATCCAAACCATAAACTTTCTCTGCGCCGTATTTATGCAGCATTTTTTTCGTGCGGAATCGTGAGTGAATATCACAAGCAAGGACATTTTTTGTATAATCTAAAATTGTCTTCGTATTATTTGAGAAGATGATTTCACATTCAATACCTTCTGCTTCAACAATACTTCGGTAATATTCAATGTAATCCACTCCAGTAAAAGCATGTTTTTTAACACCGAAATGCTCACGGAATTCACTTTCAGTTAAAACATCTGACCATGGATTGATTTCTTTTTCATCGAGTTCTTCAATGCTCACAAGATGATTCCCGACTTCATCGGAAGGAAAGCTTAACATAATCACGATTTTTTTCTGTAAGCCCTTTGCAATCCCGCGAAGTATCGTTGAAAAACGGTTACGACTAAGAATAGGGAAAATGACACCGACTGTATCATCACCAAATTTTTCTTTAATATCTGTTGCAATAGCATCAACCGTTGCATAATTACCCTGTGCACGGGCGACAATTGATTCAGTAATGGAGACAATATCACGATCTTTAATGGAATAGCCTTCAACTTCTGCAGCATTCAAGACTGTCTCTACAACAATCTTTTCTAAATCGTCACCTTCATTAATAATGGGTGCGCGAAGGCCCCTAGCTGTCGTTCCAACTGCTCTTGCCAAAATAATCTCTCCTCTAAATAATAAAGTTATGAGTTAATATTCACTTTCATCTACCTTTACTATACCTTTATTCCATGTTATAAGTAAAATTAATATAAATAATGACAGACATTAGGAGAGCTAATATGATTGCAAATTTGGATTTATATCGTGTTTTTCATATCGTGAGTAAAAACAATAGCTTTACAAAAGCGGCAGAAGAACTTTATATGACCCAATCTGCAGTTAGTCAGGCGATTTCAAGATTAGAAAAAGAACTTGAAGTGAAGCTATTCCATCGAACACCCAAGGGAGCAGTACTAACCAATGAAGGAAAAGTCTTGCATGAACATGTAAATGCAGCGCTAGGAATTCTAGATAGTGGGGAAGGGATGATTCAAGCATATAAAGGGTTGAGAAGGGGGGAATTAAGAATTGCGGTAGGTGATACGATTTCACGCTATTTCTTACTTCCTTATCTCGAAGATTTTAATGCGCGTTTTCCCGGTATAAAGTTGAAAATCCTTAACGGAACAACCCCAGAGATTTTAGAATATATCAAAGCTGGCCAAGCAGATGTAGGGGTATGTAATTTACCAATCGATGATGAGCAGTTCCAAGTGATCCCTTGCATGGAAATTCATGATATCTTCGTTTGTGGCGATAAATATAAACGAATATCCAAACAAGCAATCAGCTTCGACCACTTAATGCAATTACCGCTCATTTTCTTTGAAGAAAATACGATTTCCAGAAAATATGTCGATGGATTTTTTAAAAAGAAAGGCTACTCGCCTGCACCTGATTTTGAGCTAGGTTCTTATGAATTGATTATGGATTTTGCAAAGAGCAACCTAGGGATATCTTGCGTTGTGAGAGAGTTTTCAGAGGAGTATCTGGAAAAAGGTATTCTACATGAAGTTATGCTAGAAGAAGAAATACCAAGCAGGCATATTGGAATTGTAAAATTGAAATCCGCACCATTTTCACAAGCTGCAGAGAAATTTGTTCGGAGTATTGAGCCGAATATTTAAAGAAACTATTCTATATTGACGAACGCAGAATGGTTCGTCGTTTTTTATTGAAAAAGTAATTGGAATATTATGTTACTATTAAGATATCTAAACTGCGAATAGCTATAAAGATATCTTCAAAATCTTCTAAACGGAGAGAAGGAAAATCATGGAAAACGATAAAATAGACAAGCTTGAAGCGCGGATTACGCAATTGGAAAAAGAAGTTGAACAACTTAAAGAGGGCAGAAAAAAATCCCGCATCCCTCCAGTTGAAAAAGTACGTAGGCATCAAGAACCTGAGTCAGATCAACAGTTGGTACCACCTCATCTCCAGCAACAAGAGAAAAAGGAACCAACAGATTGGGAAACACTAATCGGGAAAATATGGCTACCACGAATTTTTATCTTTGTTTTACTTTTGGGTGTTGTGTGGGGATTCAAAATAGCAATCGATGCTGGATGGTTAAATGAAATCAATCGAATTATCATTGGTTTTATTGTTGCTGGCCTCTTTTATTACCTAGGAGATAGGCAAATTAAAAAGGATCGCATCGCATTAGGGAAGGTTTTGTTAGTTGGTTTTATTGCTACGTTACTAGTTACAACCTTTGCCATGCATATCCTTTATAGCATGATTCCGACTAGCTTTGCATTTATATTAAATGTCATTTGGGTTGCTTTAGGTATTTATTTATCCCATTTGCATCGTTCCCAGGCAATGGGTGTAATGGTTGCGATAGCAGGTTATTTGATTCCGTTCTTAGTAGCAGGATTCGGCACTTCGGCTTCCTTGCATATGATTATTCTATATGAACTCATCTATTACCTAGCTTTATTATGGTTTGCGATTCGTAACGATTACCGAATCCTCTTCTATATGTCTACAATTCTTTTACATGTTGTCTATTTTGCTTTATTAATTGTGGGTGCAAGGGTGTTGGAACCTGCCCACGCACTTCTGATGACAGTAGGAATTTTGATGCAGCATGAAGTTATCTTCTATACGTTGATAAAAGGAAAGATAGAAAAATTAAATGCTTTTCCACTTTTATTCTCTAGCTTCCTTGTCACGATACTCTGGGCGAAGTGGGGCTTTGCGTTTTATGAACTGGCTTATTTATTTACCGTTTACCTTATTGTTACCACCATTCGTTATGGATGGGTTGCTTATCAAGCTAAATTGAAACAAAATGCCAAATTACTTTCCATTGGAACTACTCTAGCTACTTTAGGTATTTTAGTTCTGACTTTGGATTTGGTAGAAAATCAATATGCGATGGGTTCTCTTCTTCTTATCCAAGGAACTTTAGCTGTTTATGTAGGATATACTTTCCAATCGAAGATGCAAAAGGTTATTGGATATTTCATCTATTATTTTACAGCCTTTACCGTTGTTACAGAATACTATATTGATGGATATGAAAGAATAATTTTATGGGGAATCTTAATTGGAACACTATACCTCCATGTCATATTTAATCAAAGAAATAAAGAAGAAACACTTTTCCATGTAAACGTATCTATTGCCTTGCTTGTTCATGTTCTTTATTTAACGAACCTTGATTATTATCATTTAGCACTTGGGCCGCTCCACTGGGCTGTAATTATCGCTTCGCTTTATGTTCTGTATCGCTTAACGAAAAAAGATATGACTACTCTGATGAGGAGAGTATACCTTGCGATAAATATTTTGATTCATCTGCAATTCATTTCCTATCTTGCTGGGGAATTAATTACCGAATCTCATAATGGACAGGTACTCTTAACAACGGCTGGTTGGGCTTTATATGCATTAGCTTTTGTTTACTTAGGGATGAGCAGAGAACTCAAGTCGTTCCGGATGCTCGGTATCGGATTAATCTTCTTTACACTCTTGAAGCTGATATTCTTTGATTTAGTTTTTATTAGCCTAACTACAAGATCCATTTTATTTGTTTTCATTGGGTTGATTGGTATTTTGGTATCTCGCTTTATATATGGTAAGACGAAGTAACGGAAGCTATTAAATAACAAAAAAAGGAACAAAACTTTAATGGTTTTGTTCCTTTTTAAGCTTATTTTTTCTTTTTCGTAAATAAAATAATAAAAAAATGCCAAGCGATAATGTTCCAATAATAATCGCTGCAAACATTAAATTCCTTTGATTCTCTTTTTCAGCAATATAACTTGCTGTCAAAAGAGCTAGTTTTTCATCTGCCTCATCAACTTCTATTTGTGTTGCAATTGGGTTTTCCATTGTGGATTGTGCTAGCTTGAATACTTCTTGATACTCGCTTTCGAGTTTCGAATCATCTAAAGCCATTGCACGATCAATCGTCGTTTTGAGGTTATCCTTCGAAATGGGTTCACCTAAGTTTTGAATAAATGCATAGGTTTTCGGAGCTTTTTCTTTCAATTCTTCATGTGTTTCAATGCTCAAATAGTAATAAGCAAATGATTCCGCAAAGTATTCTTCAGGAAAAGCATTATAATCATCTGCTAAGAAATGTTGTTGTTCTTCTCGATGAATACGGAGAAATTCATTGGATTGGCTAATATCATCGAGTACATAAAAATCAATTGGATGTGCAACTTCGTGTAATTCTAAATTAATCGAACTGTGTACGCCCTCCACAGGGTCACTTCTTCCAATGATGCCAAAAGTAACTGGACCGCCTCCACCTACAACATCATCCCAAGTTCTCCCTGTACCTTCATAACCTCTTGGTACAACACCTTTTAAATGGATAAAGTCCACAAGTTCTGTCATGGGAAAATTTATTAATTTGAACACAATACCCTCTTCGATTAAACCATTGTAGAGATCTGGTGGAATGCGTTGCACGCGTTCAATCATTTTGAATGCTTCTTCGCGGTCATATTCCCCTTTTGTCACAATCATAAAAAGATCATCAACCTTTTCTTCCACCTGTTTTTCAGCAGAAGTTTCCTCAAATCCATAAAACAAAAAGCCAACTACAAAAAGTAATACCAAGGTAATGACTTTGTATAATTTTCTTTTCAACTAATATCTTCCCCCTCATATTTTATAATTTACTAAAAAGGAATATGAAGTTGTTCTAACCTGTTGTTTTTTATTTAATATATCACAAAATTGAGAAATCTTCTATCTAACTAAAAATGCCAATAAAAAAGACAGTTGAGGGAGGTTTTCAACTGTCTATAGGAACTTTACCGGGAAATAGTGAATTTTTTTTCATCTAAATAGTTATTTAAAAATAATGGTTGAAGCTTTCTACTAACCATCGTTGTTATTCCTAAGATAATCAACATTAATCCTACAAATATATAGTTAAAAGTATGTGTCGCTGTACTTGGTAGTTCACTTCCACCACTTGCAGCAACAACTATATCCTCTGATTCAGAGTCGTTACTCTTCTCATGTATTACAGCATCGACCTCATCTTCGGAAAGATCTGTTGGATTTTCCGACTGAGCATTAGCTATTTCTGTAGCTAAATTTTCTAAAGCTGTATCGACTTCTTCCTGTGTTGCATATGGATCTTGACTGACAATATAAGCATTATCTAATGCGTTTATAAAATTTGTTGGACTCGTTTCTTCTACAAGATGGATTGCTTCATCAATCGCTGTATTTAAAAGATTTTTGTCGACGGAAATTACTTCTTCCTCATCTTTCGGCTGACTTACTGCAAATTGCATCGCTTCTCGTAGCTGCACCTCAGCTGTATCGATTTCCTCTTGGGTAGCAAGGGGATTATCACGTACTGTGATTGCATAATCGAAGGCATTATAAAGTTCTTCTGTAATAAGACTGTCATCCATCGCACGTAACTCTTCAATTGCTTGTGTCAGCCTTTCGATAGAAGGCTCTGGCGGTTGTTCTTCACCTGAAAGACTTTGGAAAAAGCTATATGTTCTTGGTGCCTGTACTCTTAATTGATTACGACTTTCATCACTTAAAAAGTAATAAGAGAACGCTTCAGCAAAATACTCTGATGGTGCATCGAAATACACATCTGGAAGGAAATTTAGCTGTTCTGCCTGATGAATTTCTTTAAATTCTGCTGAATCACTAATATTGCCTAAAACAAACTGGTCAACAGGATGGCCAATTTCATGTAATTCTAAGTTAAATGATCCATGACTATTTTCAATAAGTGGCTCACTGTATCCAATTCTCGCAACAGAGTTAATCCCGCCTGCACCTGGTACGTCATCCCAAGTTTTCCCTTCATTTTCCCAACCAGCGGGAATCTTTCCAGCTAGGTCGGAAAATTGCTCTAGTTCTGTAATTGGAAAGTTTACTAGATACATTTTTACACCTGAATCAATAAGACCTTGGTATAAGACTGGGTAGATACTTTGAAGTCTTTCTACCATTTTTGTTGCTTCCGAACGATCATACTCACCATTTGTAACAATTGTTATTAGTTCGTCTATTGCTTCACTTTCTTGCGTTGCTGGGTTTTCTTCTTCTGTAGTTGACTCGTTTAAACTTTCATCTTCTGATTGGAGAAATTCTTGATAGCGTTCTTCGGTGTGAATAATTTCTGTATGTAGTTCAGCTTCTAACATTTGAAGGGTAGCTTCAGTGGCTTGATTATTTGCTACAGCTTCTTCAACGTTATCAATTGAGGCTTCTAATTCAGAAACGATTATAGTTTCATCGATTATTTCTATGAGTGCATTTGCTTCTTGTGTTAGTTCAATTAGTTCATTATGTGCTTCATCTATTTTTAAAAATTCATCTGCATCAGAGGGTTCAGCAATGACATTCGCTGAGAACAACATGATAAAGATACTGGAGAATATAAGAATTTTGTTTTTCATAAGATGACCTCCCCGTATTGTGACTTAGGTTAAAATAGCTAAGTTATTTTTAAATACCTACAAAGTGCCTAATATTTCGAAATCTATAAAGCTAGTTCTATCTCTAAAGACCTCTTTGTAGCTATTAGAAATAATTACCTTTGTAGTTTGTTTTCTACCCTTAGTGAAACGAAGATAAACCTCTAGAATGCTAATCTACTAGTTTTTAAAGAGTAAACTTTTACTTAGATATTTCAATAAGAATTTATAAGAAAGACAGCCTCAAACTAAAGTTGTGTTTAAGGCTGTCTTAAGGGGGGTGAAAAGAACACTATAAAACGAACTAAACTAGTTCTAACTGATGCTTTTGCATGAAAGTACATAAGATACCTTCAAGATTAGGGCCTTCTACTTCATCTAGTTCATAATGAACACGTACAGTAGGTTTATTAATTGAAATGACTCTGGATAAATCAATTGGTGTACCAATGATGACAGTATCACAATCTGAATTATTAATTGTATCCTCTAAGTCTTTCAATTGTTTCTCCCCGTATCCCATGGCAGGGACGAGATTTTCAATATGTGGATACGTTTTAAACGTTTCTTTTAAAGACCCAACAAGGAATGGAGTTGGATCGACAATTTCAGCTGCACCTAAACGTTCAGCAGCTACAGTTCCAGCACCAAGCTTCATTTCTCCGTGGGTTAAAGTCGGACCATCTTCTACGATTAACACACGTTTTCCAGTAACTAATTCTGGTTTATCTACGGTAATCGTTGATTCTGCTTTAATAATTTTGCTATTTGGACTTACCGTTTTAATATTATTTTCTACGATATCAATTGCTTCTTGTGGAGCACTATCAACCTTATTAATAATTGCAATATCGGTAGTTCTTAGACAGACCTCGCCTGGATAATATTTGAGTTCATGACCTGGACGATGGGGATCAAGAACAGTCACAGCTAAATCAGGCTCATAGAAAGAGAAGTCATTGTTACCACCATCCCAAACAATGACATCACAACCGTCTGGATCATTTTCTGCAGCTTCTAAGATTGCTTCATAATCTACACCTGCATAAATGATATTGCCTCTCTCCACATGTGGTTCATATTCTTCCATTTCTTCAATTGTACAGTTGTGCTTTTTAAGGTCATCAATTGTCGCAAAACGTTGGACACGTTGCGCAGTTAAATCACCATATGGCATTGGATGTCTAATAGCGACTACTTTTAGATTATATTTTAGTAGTGTTTCTATGATTTTACGAGATGTCTGGCTTTTCCCTGTTCCAGTTCTCACTGCAGTAACGGAAATAACAGGTTTGTTACTTTTTAGCATCGTATTATTTGGTCCAAGTAATTTAAAATCAGCACCTGCAGCATTTACAATTGCACCAATTCCCATTACGTCTTCATAACTAATATCGCTGAAAGCAAATACACATTCATTCACATCAAACTCTTTGATTAAACTTGGTAGATGTTCCTGTGCATATATTGGAATTCCTTCAGGATATAATTCTCCTGCTAATTCGCTTGGATATTTTCTTCCATCTATATCAGGGATTTGAGCAGCAGTAAATGCCACCACATTATATTCATGGTTATCACGATAATACGTATTAAAATTATGAAAGTCTCTTCCAGCCGCACCAATTATAATTATATTTTTAGTTTCCATTTGATTCACTCCAACTTTTTAAAAGAATAATTATAATTATACTTTATTATGTATATTTATGCAATAGTTTTTATATTTATTAGAAAAGAAAAGTATTAAAACAACTCCCAATAAGTTGGAAGTTGTTTTCTTAAAGAATAAGTCCTTGGTTCAAAATTGTTATCTCCACCTTTGGATTTACTTTAATCTGTTCATAGTAATTTTCTCCTTTAATTTCATTCCAAATGGAAGGGTGGAAGGCAATTAATTCTCTGCCTAAACCTAGGATATCGCTTTTACTTTCAGCAAGTTTATTAAATAAACCTTCAGCTTCTTTAGTAAGCTGTTTTGATAATTGTTTACTCAGAGATTCTAATTTTTCCTGATTATCTAGGATACCTTGGGGATACTCGTTGATATTTACATCAAGTGCAATAGAGATATCCATATTCACTTTTTCTTCTTTTGTCACTTCTAGGTCTCTTTTTACTTTACTTATACTATAGGTAACGACTTCATCTTCTGTTTGTTCCAACTTATTTGTAAGGACAGTCTTTCGGCCTTTCTTTTCCATAAATAGTAATAATAAGGTGCTTTCTTCTATTGAAAGATAGTTTCCTGTGAAGCTACGGTCATGGAATAAAGCAGTTCCTTGCACTTTTAAAATCTGATCTTCATCATCGATTTCTACGTAAGGAAGAAAAAAATCTCGTCCTTCATCAAAGATGTGTCTCACAACAGTTTGCACCGTGACAGAAGGAATTTGTGTTAAATCTTCACTACTAGTAATCATTTCATAAAAGTATTCTGCTTTTTCCATTTCATTTTCATTCAAGCTTTGAATGGTTTCTTCGGCGCTTTCTGAACTTAAAACAACTTTAGAATTCACATTTGTTCTTGGCTCACGATAAAGGGAATCAAAAATATAGTAAACATCATCCATTGCGATATCATTACCTAAAATGACTGTTCTTCCTTTTACCGGGTCAAAGTCTCCAGCTACACTAACGTCCAAATTTAAACTGGCTTCTTTAATATTTTTTCCTTTTCCAGCTAAGACTTCATTTGAGATAGATGTTTCCCCTCTACTTGAATTGCTTATATTTAAATTTCTGATTACTGCAGTTACTACAAAGTTACCTTGCTTGTCTAAGTCTACCCCTGTCAAATAGACGGTGCGTATATCTTTCAATAGCCTCTCATTCCAGCAACCGGTTACAATAGGTAAAATGAGTAGGATTAGAAATATTAAAATGATCCTTTTTTTCTTCATAGCTGTTTACGCCTTTCTTTTAAAAATAATCGCTATTAAAAGAAGGATGGAAGGGATAATCAAACCAAAAATAATGGTTAATAGCTGAATCCATCCTCTAAAATCGTGTATTTCTAAATAATTATGACATACAATCGATAAGCAAAAGACTGCTATACCAGATAAAAACACGGCTAGCTTATGCTTCACATGAAATAATTTACTAATCCCGATACTACCAACATAGCCGTAGCTGATAATAGAGGTGGCTATTACAATTCCCCAAATCATTAAGAACACTAAATCCAAACGCTGTATGACATGAATATCTATTGCTCTCAACATAAAAAGTACAGGTTCTAATACCAAAGGGAACTCATGTGGACTAAACATCATGGTTGATATAAAAGTTACATAGGTGTAAAGCAAAGTAATGAAAAGTACTGCAATTATAGATCCCTTAGTAGATGAAAGTTTCTGTGGTTGCTTTACAAAAGCAAAATAAATGAGTAAAGTTTCAAAACCGGTAAAGGCTGGCATAGCATTAATAGAACCATGAAGAATCGTTCGAAATCCGTTGGCACCCACAGGAAAAAGGTAGCGAAAATCAAAATAAGGATCAAAGAAAGTAAAGAGAGTAATGAAAAACAAAAATAAAACAAAGACAAATAAAAAGGAAAATAAATAGACCATATTTTTAATCTTCCCAATACACCCATAGATGAGAATCAATATTCCGATAGCAAGAAATATAGATCCTGGTGTGTCAGGAAAAATCCAGCGAATGAAGATATCATTGATATTAACAAAAATATAACTAACAATTATTAAGAGGTGAGTTATATATAGGAAGTTAATGATACTTCCAAGTATTTTACCTACAATTAGTTTGCTAAAATCAAATACGGTTAGATGAGGAAACCTTTTACATAAGAACCAGATCAACAAAATGAAGAATGGAATAGAAAGTCCTGTAAGTAATACTGAAATCCATCCATCTTGAGCAGATATTCTAAAGACATGAAAGGGTAGTGACAGAATACCGAGCCCTACTATTGTCTGTACTATTATAAAAAACAGTTCAGGCTGACTAATACGGGTCTTCACTTTCATTTAACTTCCACTCTCTTTCCATTTTTCGTTTTTGAATTCGAGTAGAATCTTCTTGAATTTCTTTTTTCAACCAGATAGGACTTCGAATGAGTGTGTCTTTAAATTCACTCACTTTTAATGGAGCAAAGGGAGTGAAGTAAGGAACACCAAAGGAAGTAATACGGGAAAAGTGGATCATGATTACGATAACCCCTATCATAATCCCGAGAAATCCGAGTGTTGCTGCTAGAATCATTAATGGAAACCCAAGGACGCGAATAGAGCTACCCATATCCATATTCGGCTGAACAAAAGAAGAAACAGCAGTCAAGGCAACGATTGTTAACCCTCCATAGGAAACAAATCCAGCTTCAACCATTGCTGTTCCAACTACGATAGCACCAACGATACCAAACGTTGAGGCAACAGATGATGGTAAACGTATGGATGCTTCTCTTAATAGTTCAAAAATCAACTGCATCGTCATCAATTCTACTACTGGTCTAAAAGGTACATAGCTTAAAGATGATTGAAAGGAATAGACAAGCTCTATGGGGATGATTTCATAATGAAAGGTAACGATTGCTATATAAAGTGCCGGTAAAATCAACGCAGTAAAATAACTTATAAATCTAAGAAACCTAAAGAACGATCCTAATTCCCAACGGCTAGTATAATCATCAGGTGATTGGAGGAACATCACAAATGTAGCTGGTAAAATCAACACTTTTGGGTTGCCATCTACAATTAAAACTATTTTGCCTTCCTTTAAATTTGCTGATGCCCGCCCAGGAAGCTCCGTATCTAAAAGTTGAGGGAAAGGGGAAAATGTCTGATCTTCCACACAATCCTGTATTTCTCCTGGTGACCGGATATAATCTAAACTTATACTTTGAATTCTTTCTTCTATATCTTTTAGAATTTTGGGATCTGCTAACTCGTCTATATATACCAAGCAGACATCTGTAGTAGCCATATTTCCTAACGTGTATTTCTTCACTGTAAAGCGAGGTGTTTTCACCCTTTTTCGAAGTAAATAGATATTATTATCAATATTTTCTACAAAGCCTTCATGTGGTCCTAAAACTGTTTTTTCTATAATAGGTTCAGAGATCGTTCTTCCAATCGATGCTGCTACATCCAGCAAGATACACTCCTGTGGGTTTGTTCTTTTTATTAACAGTCCGTTACCTTCTAATAACCCATTTATGGCTTCTTCATTAGTAGTTATAACTTTAATTTCCTTGCTGATTAGTACATTTATAATATCGTTATCCTTTAATTTTGTAAGTGGTTCAATGACTTTAGATTCTAGCTTTTCTTGATCAACCAAGGGTGAAATATATAGTATGATATATGGTTCTTCTTTTATTTGAATGTCACGGCTTTTTAAATCATCCGTGTTATTTAATTGTTTTTTTATATTCTCAAGAGACAATCTCTGTCGAATAGTAGGCATATTAATTTGCTTCATATCTTCTTTATTTTTCACTACCATCGCTAGCACCTCTATCTCATGGTGTTTTTTTTAGCTTGTACTAATAGGGAGTATGTATACATCATAGAGTTTGTATTTATTTAAAAAACAAAACAAGCACAGACTTAGCTCTGTGCTTGTTCAGGTTAAAATTACTAATTTTTATAGTCGATGACGTATCAATTTCTTAACGTTTCTCTGAAAACTCTTTTCTAAAATAATCTGCCGCTTCAACCATTTTCGCGCCATACCAAAACATCTCGCCATCAATAACTCTAGGTTTAACTTCTGGAAGCATCTGTTGGAATTCTTCTAAGTGCTTTTCTCGAAAAGGAAAAGGTTCGGTTGCTAGGAGAATCTCATCGAGGTCGGCTGCTAATAAGTCTTCTTCCGTGACGATGGGATACCTTCCTTCCATATGTATGAATGGATTGATAAAGCCCATATGATCCAATAAAGACTGGATATAGGTTTCTTTACCAACGACCATGTATGGTTTTTTCCATATGACATATGCCACTCGTTTATTTTGTTCTCTAGGCATTTTTTTGAATGCAGTTTTTATATTTGTTTCTAGCGTATGTGCTTCTTCTTGATGAGAAGTAATCTTTCCTGCATCCTGAATCATTCGATATACATCGTTAAAGTCTTGAATTTCAAAAACAAATACGGGATAGTCTTTTTCTAAGGTTTCAACGATTTCTGGAGTATTTTCTTCCTTTTCGGCAATAATTAAATCGGGCTTTAGTTCATGAATTCTTTCTAATTTAATTTCTTTTGTTCCACCAATATTCACAGCGGATTTTACTTTGTCTTCTGGAAACTTACAAAATCTCGTTCGACCAATGATTTTATTTTCGAGACCTAAATGGTATAAAGTTTCTGTTATTGCAGGCACTAATGAGATGATTCGCTGTGGTTTTTCATTTATATTTAATTTTCTTCCTAAATAATCGATAATTTCAGGCATAAAATCCCTCCTAATAGGGAATGTATAAAAATATACACTCGTTTTGTTTATCATAACCTTATCATTAATTGAAAGTTTAATAAATATGGATGCAAATTACTTAGAAAGAAGTAAATTTTACTCCGTCTGGTATCAAGTAAATAAAAAATATAAAGTAGGAGGAATGTGCAATGGGTAAATTAAAAGATCAGGTTGCAATAATTACAGGGGGTGTTTCAGGTATTGGAGCTGCAACCGCAGAACTATTCGCTGAAGAGGGAGCAAAGCTAGTTCTAGTGGATGTGAATGAGGAGGTAGGTACAAAATTTGAAGAGAAATTAAAATCCCAAGGTAGAGATGTTGTATTTATTCAAGCGGATGTAACGAACGAAGCAGATGTGAAAAATATCTTCGAAACGACATTATCAACGTATGGTAGATTAGACATTATGTTTAATAATGCAGGCATTGGAGCTGTAAAACCAACAGAGGAATTAGACTATAAAGAATGGAGAAGAACAGTAGAGATTGATTTAGATGCTGTATTTCTATTTTCGCAAGCTGCTATTAAAGAGTTCTTGAAGTCTGGAAAAGGCGTAATCGTCAATACTGCTTCCATGTATGGTTGGGTAGGTTCACCTGGAAGTGCTGCATATAATGCTGCAAAAGGTGGGGTCATCAACCTTACTCGTTCATTAGGATTAGAATATGCAGAGCGTAACATTCGAGTAAATGCCCTTTGTCCTGGATTTATTGAAACGCCAATTCTTGGTGAAACGGATAGAGAGTTCTTATCAAACGCAACGCCGATGAAGCGTTTAGGTACATCAGAAGAAATGGCAAAAGCGGTTTTATATCTTGCTAGTGATGACTCTTCCTTTATGACAGGTAACTCACTTATTCTTGATGGTGGGTATACGGCACAATAATTAAATATCAAAAAAAGGGCTTCAAAATCACAAGAATTTTGAAGCTCTTTTTTGATGGAATTTTACTTACAAATACTTCTTCAATTTCGGAACAACCTCAGTAGCTAGTCTTTCAATATTCTTTGCTACCATGTCAAATGGCTGACCACCAATGTCCATTTGTCCAATGAATCGTGTGTGACCAAATAATTCATGTTGCCTGAGGATTTTCTCGACGACTTGGTCAGAGCTTCCTACAAATAAAGCGGTGTTCGGAGCGGCTGCAGCTTCAAAATCTGCTCGGTTCATGTGCATATAAGAACCACGCTGTTTGCTTACATAATCCCAGTAGTTTGAGTAGAAAGGATAAAATTCATCCATTGCTTGTTCAGTCGTTTCGCCAATATACATATGACCTGTAACTGCAACTTTTAATTTATCAGGTGAATGTCCTGCCTGTGCACCTGCTTGCTTGTAAATATCAACAAGTGGCTGAAAGCGTTCCGGTTCTCCGCCGAGTATTGCTAAAGCCATTCCTACGCCGAGTCTTCCTGCTCTAGCAGCACTATCAGGCGTTCCACCAACACCAATCCAAATTGGCAATTTTTCTTGGTAAGGACGAGGTGCGACTTCAGCGTGCTCAATCGAAGGACGAAATCTTCCGTTCCACGAGACAACTTCATTCTCGTTTGCTTTCAAGAGAAGATCCATATGTTCTTCAAAAAGTTCATTATAATCATCTAGACGGTAACCGAATAGTGGGAAGGAATCTATGAAAGCTCCCCGGCCAGCAAGTATCTCCGCCCGACCTCCTGATAGTAAATCTAAAGATGCAAAATCCTGAAATAAACGTATAGGGTCAAGTGTACTTAAAACACTAGTCGTGCTTGTTAATTTAATTTGCTTTGTCGCCTGAGCAATCGCTGCTAAAACAACAGCAGGAGAAGATACCGCATAATCTAGGCGATGATGTTCACCAACTCCAAAAATATCCAACCCAGCTTCATCTGCAAGTTGCGCCGCTTTAACAATCTCATCCATTCTTTGCTTAGCAGATGGTGTCTCTCCGGTTAAGGGATTTTCCCCTATATCAGCTAGGGTAAATATACCAACTTCAAATTTTGACATTTATTTTCCTCCAATATATTATCTTTCATTAGAATTAATGCTAACAAGGCATTATTGATTTCTTGATTGATTCTTTATTCATTTATACACTATGATGAAAAATATATCTAAAGATTGAATTTGGAAGAAGGCACAACGTTGGGAAGCTATTACAACAATCGATTCTAGAGAAAAGAAAAATGCATGTTACCTGCACTAATTTTCTAGTTTAGGAAACACGCATTTTCTTGCCTTAAGCAGGCATATTAATTGTTTCATTTTTAGTTGTAGAGATGTTGTTCTTTTTAAATCTTTTTAAAATATATGGAAGAGTGATTCGATCTAAACCATAATAATAGCTTGCTGATCCAGCGAATAATAAAACAATTGCGAGTGTATATAATGTAGGGTTCGTGCTAAGTGTTCCTGCTAATAAGAAGTTCAGATTCATAAAAGCAGCTGCGAGTAATGCAGGAATTGTTGCAACTCCTAAGATCAGTCCTAAACCAACGAAAAGCTCGCCCCAAGGAATAAGAATATTAATAAGTCCGATGTTAGGTAAAGCAAAACCTTCTACGAATGAGGCATACCAGCCTTGTACAGTTGGGTTGTCTCCAGTAGCGTTTGCTAATGTACCTTGCAGAAATCCACTTGCATCGAAATCTCCTGTGACTTTTCCAATACCAGCGTTAAACCATTGAATACCAAGCCAAATTCTCAATACCGTCCATACAATAGCCATTTTTGAACCTTTTAATATGTTTTTCATCTCTCATTCTCCTTTACCAATTTATTATGTGAAATAATTCACAATTTTTTTGATTTAAATATAATATATCCATAGTATAAATGCAATATACTTGTGTAGAATGTCACATAAATATCACAAATAAGAAAACGAGAATTTTTAAGTGTGGAGGAGAACTTTTCAATAGGGATTCTTAAAAATAAATCTACTTAATATACATTAATTAACGAAACACTAAATAAATTTTATTTATAGTATCTTGGTAATGTGTTAAAATATAGAATATACAAATAATTAGAATTGGAGATTAAATGAATGAGAAATATACCTATCATTCACAGCCAACTTTCACCACCGCCGATTCGCAATCGTTTTATTCAACGGAGTAATATGAATAAAAAGCTTGCTGGATTGGCTAATTACCCGTTGACTTTGTTGTTTGCCGGTGCAGGTTATGGTAAAAGTACAGCTCTAGCTCTTTATGCAAATAGTAATCAAAAGCCTGTCTGCTGGTATGCTATTTCAAAAAATGATGATGATCTCTTTCCTTTTCTCATAAAACTTATAGAATCCATTCGTCAAAAGTATGCTACCTTTGGGAAATCGATTGAACAGGAATTATTGCATCTGGACAACTATATTACAGATGAAGAGATATATAGATTAGCAACGCTTTTTATTAATGACGCCGTAAAACAACAGGATAAAATCATTCTAATTTTAGATGATTTTCATCATGTACTACAGTCCTCTGAAATTGAAAAGTGGATTTTTCATATCCTTGAGTATATGCCTGCCAATCTACATATCATTATTTCTAGTCGAAAGAAACCTCGTTGGAAATTACTGCCGAGGCTACGTGGACAAGGAGAGTTATTGGAGCTAACGCAATATGATTTGATTTTTACACCTGAAGAAATGTCCTACCTACTAGAAGAGGTTTATGCGATTGAAGTGACAAAAGAAGATATATCGAAAATCTATCGGATGACAGAGGGATGGGCAATCGCTTTTAATATGTTAGTACAACAAATAGAAAGTGCAGATTCCATCCAATTAATTCTTCAAAACCAAAAGACTTCATTAAAAGACTTCTTTGCATATTTAGCTACAGAAGTTTTAGCGAAACAATCGTTAATTACACAGCAATTTCTGATGCAATCAAGTATTTTTCAAGAGCTAACTCCAGAAGTTTGTGATCAAGTACTTGAAGTAGGTGGTTCAAAAGCTATTTTGAGTGGTCTTGTGGAACAGAATTTATTTATTGAGGAAATCGAGGGAAATGTCTATCGTTATCACGCACTTTTCCAAGCTTTCCTAGAAAACTTATTTATCCAAAGACATGAAGCTGAATATAAAACGCTTCATCGACGAGCTGCAGAGTATTATAAAGGTAAAACGGATATTGAGTCAGCACTCTACCATTATAAACAAATAGGAGATTCGAGTAGAATATCTTCGCTAATTTATCAATATGGTTTAAAGATTCTTCACTCTGGAAGACATCAAGCGCTTTATGATTTATTGCTTAGTGTTGATCCGATTGATAAGGGAAAATATCCTATTCTGTATTTTTACCAAGGTGAAATTGAGCGTTACCGTTCTTTATATGAGCAAGCAGAAAAAAGTTATGATGCTCTAATTACTTCAATTACTGATGAAAATAAAAAAAGTGATTATCTATTGAGTTTGGCATTCGAAGGAAAGGCGCGGATATACTTAGATACCATTCAACCAGACCATGCAAAACGCTATGTCAGTGAGGCAATCAAGCGAAGAGAGAAAACTGCTGCTTCTGTAGATGAGATGGCAAAATTATATCTATTAATGTCGGAAAATTTACTAAACGCTGGCAAGGCGGAAGAAGCACAAACTTGGTTTGAACGTGCGAATGAAATCGAATTGCCGTTAGAAAATAGTAATCTTCAAGCTAGAATTTATTTACGAACAGGAAAATTACAAAAAGCAAAAGAATTATTAATGAAAAATTACTCTCATGCAAATATGGAGGAAAGTCATCTAGCCCAAGCACATCGAGAAACGAATCTACTTTTATCCTTTATCAATGGATTAATGGGGGAAGCAGAAACAAGTAAAGAATTAGCTACATCAGGAATTCAGCTAGGTTTAACCATCCAATCTCCTTTTGTTGAAGCTTGTGGCTGGATGCGATTGGGTCATGCAGTTCATTTGCTTGACCGCTATGACAGTGAACTCGCAATTCAATGTTATAAAACGGCACTTAATATGATGGAAAATATTAATGTATCTCGTGGAAAAGCAGAACCATATATGGGGCTAGCCATTTTATATGGAATAAATCGTGAATATAATCAAGCAAGAAAACATGCGGAGAAAGCCTTGGTTGAAACGGATAAAGTAAGTGATCGTTGGTTATCTAGCTTGATTCGAATAGGCTACGGCATGACCGAAGTTTATGAAAGACGATTTGATAGAGCAAAGGAATTATTCCATCAAGCACGTACCGAATTGGAAGTGTGTGGTGATCAATATGGTTTAGCGATTGTGTCCTTTTGGCTTTCCTATATTGCATACCTAGAAAAGGATAACAAAGCTTTTATTCAGGAAATGACCAACTTTCTTAAGAAAATTGAAGAAGAAGATTTTATTTTCTTTCTAAAAAGAAGAACTATCTTTGGTCCAAATGATATGCAAAATATTATTCCATTATTATTGGAAGCTAGAAAGCTAGAAATCGAACCTCAGTTTACCTTGCGGATAATAAATGAACTTGGTTTAGATGGTCAAATAGAAAACCATCCAGGTTATACATTGAAAATACAAAGCCTAGGCCAACTTAGAGTTTGGTTAGGGGACGAAGAAAGAGAAGTACAAGACTGGCAACGTGGAAAAGCAAAAGAATTATTTATGCTATTTATCACTTACCAAGAACAGTTATTAAGGAGAGAAGAAATCTTTCAGTTTTTATGGCCAAACTTAGATGAAGAAACTGCAAATAAGAATTTTAAAGTTGCATTGAATGCTCTTCATAAAGCAATTGAACCTGATAGAAAAGCAAGACAAGAAGCATTTTTTATTAATCGAGAAGGCAGTTCCTATCAATTGAATGCAGATTCAGGTGTGGAGCTGGATAGTTTTTATTTCGAAAAACTAATTCAAGAGGGCATAGAAAAAGCGAATGATGAGCAAGCACAAGAAATATTAGAAAAAGGATTGAAGTTATATCAGGCAGATTATTTAGCTGAATTGCAATATACAAGCTGGATCGAAACGGAAAGAAAAAGATTGCAACAAATCTTTATAAGAGGAGCAGAGAAGCTTGCCCAAATACATGTTAGGTTGCAGCAATTTAACCAATGTATTAATTGGTGCGAGAGAATTCTTGAATTAGATAACACTTGGGAAGAAGCTTATCGTTTGTTGATGTATTGCTATTACCAAAATAATAATCGACCGCAAGCGATGAAGTGGTATGATCAATGTTGCAAAGTGTTAGAAGAAGAACTAGGAATAGAACCAATGGAGCCGACGACAGAAATGTACGAAATGATTATTGAAGCTGAAGAGTTGGAGATATACTAAGCGGAGGTAAAATAAAATGCTGTGGAATCTCTCGCCTTTTTTGATTGCTATTTGTTCCATTTTAGTTGGTATTTACGTTTTTAGAAATACGAAGCATAAAAGATACTTTAGGTCTTTTGGTGCGTTAGCTGGTGTTAATCTATTAGGGGGTTGGTCGTTATCCCTTTACTTTAATTTTTTAATAGGTTTAATCTTATTGGTGGTTCCATTATTTATCTTTATCTATGAATTTTATATTTATAAAAAGGTTAATTAGACTATGTTTATGAAGTGAATAGTTAAAAAAGGAGATGCTTACTTAAAGCACCTCCTTTTTTAAAACCTATTTATAAATGATTTGTATTCCTATTGTGGGTTGTATCATGGCTTGGGAACATACTTCTGTTTTCCGTGTCATGTGCTAGGAATGTTTGATAGACATTGTTTTCTTGTTCTTCTTCGACTTCAACCAAGACAATAATTTTTCCGTCTCTAAGATACCCTTCGTATTGTTTTGCTTGTTCCTCTGGGATACCAAGTCCAACGAGTGCACCGACGACACCACCGCCACCTGCTCCAATACCAGCCCCGGTTAGTGCTGCTGCTATCGGACCTGCTGCAGCGATTTGACCAACACCTGGTATCGCTAACAGTCCAAGACCTAATACCAATCCACTAAGTCCACCGAGCACGCCACCAGTTGCGGCACCAATGCCTGCACCTTTACCGGCATTTTTCCCGCGTCCTTCATCATTTGTAATAACTCCAGAATTCGTTTCTTCCTCTAGTACATGGGCTTTACTCTTGTCATGTACAAATACAGAAATATCCTTTTTATTATAGCCACTATCTCTCAAATCAGTTAATACTAATTCAGTAGTTGCTACATCGGAGAATACTCCACCGATAATTCTTTTGTTCATATCAAGCCCTCCTTTGGTACGTTTGTTTTCTCTATACCCGATGAGGATTAATTTAATCAAAGATTAGTTATTTAATTGTTAGAAGATCACGATAGTATTTGTCAATAACTTTTAAACCGAATGTGGAGGAAGATATATGTGACTATTCTGTTATATGAGTATATAATTATAGGAAAGGAGTGGGTTAAATGAAGTGGCAGGAAGCAAGAGAGTTATTTCCGAATCAATTTCTTTTAGTGTCTATTCTAGATTACCATTATGATGGTGACAAGAAAATTGTTGATGATGTAGCGCCAATCCGTCCAATTAAAGAAGATGAAGCGAATGAATCTTTTTTTAATGCAGAAGAAGGCACAATGGTTTACCATACGGCCAACGAGGACTTTATCATTCATATTCGTAAAGATCCTTTGATGAAAGTGAGAAAATTCTAATGGAACTCATTTATGATGGACAACTTATTACTACTTCCTTCATCGTAACTTACCGTAGCAAGTCATTAAAGATAGATGATGCTATCATAGATACAGGGTCCTCCCACACTGTTATTTCTCCTGATATATTAGAAAAGATTGGTGTTACTTATGAAAACGGAGATACCATCTACGAAGCCTATGGTATTGGGGGTAGCGTTCCCTTTTATACAAAAACAATGGATAGTTTAAAATTGATACATTCACAATGGAGAAGTTTGAAGTAGATGTAGGGATGCTACCAAAAGAACACCCTGCTCTAATTGATTAGATATTTTAAAACGATATAACTTCATTATTGATTTGGGGAGATTAAAATTATTTCCATCAACGCAATAAAAAAGGAATCTGAATAAGTCAAACTAGGTGTGCGATAATCCATGAAGAATTATCGCTCTTTTTGTAGAAGTAGTTAAAGGAAAGGTAAATTTAACAGTAATTGGAATATACATAAGAGTAATGATTAAAGAGAGGTGTTTATTTGCTTAAGATACTTCGGTATGTTTTTGCGTTAGTAGCTATGTTATTTGCCATTTACGGATTAATTACAAGCGATCTTATACTACAACCTTATATGCTGCTTTTCTTTGGTTTAATGTTATTGATTATGGGGTTAGAAGCATTTCGAGAAGAGCAAAAAGCGTCAGGTTGGTTTCTTGTGGTTGTTTTTCTATTATTATTTTCAAGTTCTATTCAAACGCTTATATTACGCTAATAAATGTAATTATTGATATGAAGTTGTTGATGCGATAGCTCAGCCAAAGGAGATAAAAGTGATGACAAACTTAAATCTTATAAAGTCAATTAAAGGAAAGCTATTTGGGGGAATCTACGGAAGAACTCTTCATGTTCATAAATATAATGACGAGATTATTATCCATTGCTCGGAGCCACTTATGAGCTTTCATTCTTCTAAAGGTAACTTAGATGAACAATTTTGGTTGTTCGAATGGGAAGAACTTGAAACAGGAGATGATGTTCTTTTGATAAATGAAGGGAGAACACCAGAACCACTGGACTTTGAGATTATTGATAGTCCTAATCAGAAGTATATTGTTTTAGCCTCCAGTTTCTATACCGAGAAGGATCTAATACAGGGAGTATCATGCTATGGCTTTTTTGAGTCAAATCAGGAAAGATTAACATCAGTTGTAATAAGATTAGAAGACTCGTTTATTCACATAGAAGCATCTCCAGCTATTGAAATCAGGATCACCAATGAAAAGCCCGTTATTGCTGAAGGTTTGAGTCTATTGGTATCATCGTAAAGTGCGCATTTGTCTTTTTAGTTAGTAAGACAGAAAAGTTTAATAGGAGGTATTCCTTGAAGACATTAAATATGAAACATTTGAGTTGGAGTTTAGTGTTCTGTATAGTACTAACGCTTTTAATCCCGAGTAAATTTTTGAGCGAAGGAATGGGAAGATACAGTTATGGATTTTCGTTTAACTATATAACAATCTATCAAGGAGAACCTAACAGTGCATGGTTTCTTTATAATTTTTTTAACGGAAATGCTGGTCTGTTAATAAATTTAACTTACTATGCTAAAGGCTATGTTAATTAAAGAGGTATTAACTACTTTTGTTGTAGAACTTAATGGTGTTTTCTAGAACAAAACAATTATAATGGGAGCGTTTATCATGTGGAAGAAACAAATCGTAAATACTACTCGAGGAGAGTTTGAAATATTTATAAAAGGTGAAGGAGAACCTATTTGCATCACTCATCTGTATAGTGAATTCAATGAACTAGGCTCCTATTTCGCTGATGAGTTTACAGATTACTTTAAAGTAATTTTAGTGAATTTACGGGAAACAGGAAATTCCTGTAAAGCAGAAGAGGAATATTTACTAAGCATGGATGAGACCGTTTATGATTTGGAAGCGATAAGAGAAACTCTAGGATATAAAAAGTGGGCGTTTGGTGGGCACTCTACTGGAGGAATGCTTGGTTTGAAATATGGAGTTATTGCTCAAAACTCTCTTACGAAGATGGTTGTTGGGGGAGCAGCTGCATCCAATAAGTATATGGAGCATCCAGGGAGTATGTATTGTCCAAAATCACCAATGAATAAGAGAGTGTTGGAAATTTTAGAGATCTTAAAGACCTCCAATGATCGCGATGAAAGAATTAGTGCAGGCATAGAATGGTCAAATATGTCTTTGTATTATCCAGAAAAGAGAGAGGAATATTTTAAAAACCCGAGTAGTGGTAGGACAGTAGCAAAACGCTTAGATTATTACTCTTATACTGAATTACCAACATTTAATGTAGTAGATCAATTGAAAGATATAAAGATTCCAGTTTTCGTATATTGCGGAGTGCACGACGCACAATGTCCATTCGTATTTTCAGAGGAAATAAATGAGAATCTATTTAACTCTATTCTTTTTAAATTTAATTATAGTAACCACAGTCCATTTATCGAAGAGAAAGAATTGTTTAAAGAAATGATTGTTAAATTTAAGGAAGTGGAAGCTCAGGTTTTACTAGACTAGAGTCAATTGGACCAGCTGTTTCTGGGAGGTCTCTTACGATCTACCAAATGATTACTTTGTATATTGATTTAAGGAATTGCTGGAGAATGCAGGATTTGAGATAGAGAGGAAAAGATAGGAAATTGAAAGTGAGTTGGCAGGGATTATATAGATAAAAGATGCTAAAGGGAGTGTAGTGATCGAATGGATTTATTGAAGAAGATTGACACAGTTTGTTTAACGATACGTAATGCAGAGAAAGCTAGTAAATGGTACCAAGAAATATTAGGACTAAATGAATCTTTCATAGGTGAAAATTATCGTGTTTTAAGTATTGGAAATAGCGAAGTACCTTTAACTATTGAAGAAGGGATAGTAAATAATTCACAAAATCAAGTATATCCTATTTTTTACTCGGAAAATATTGAAGAAGTACACATGAAATTAATAGAAAAAGAAGTGAAAGTTAGCGAAATACAAAATGATGGTGTGAATAAGTTCATAGACATATATGATTTAGATGGGAATAAGCTACAAATTTGTTACTGGAAATAACCTTCATTAATAAACGTTTTTATAGGATTTATTATACTAGTTGTTTATAACAGTTTAAAAAGATCCATTCAACAATGAGTTTAGGGGAGTGAAGATATGTTAACGACATTGGAAACGGAGAGATTAACGCTGCGCCAATTTACAATGGATGATGCAATCCGAGTTCAAGAATTGGCAGATGACAAGGAAGTGGCTAAAACGACATTAAACATACCGAGTCCTTATTCAATAGAAGCAGCGAAAGATTGGATTAAAAATCATCCACAAATGATACAGAATGGTATTTTTCCTTTTGCGATTATTATAAAATCTGATGATATATTAATTGGAACGATGACAATAAGAGTAAATGATACTCATAAAAAGGGTGAATTAGCTTACTGGGTAGGAAAGGAATATTGGAGGAATGGTTATGCAACGGAAGCAGCAAAAGAGGTAGTAAGGTATGGTTTTAATCAATTAAAGCTTAACCGGATATGGGCAAAGGCAATGACAAAGAACCCAGCTTCAACCAAAGTAATGTTGAATATAGGAATGAAAAAAGAGGGCGTCTTAAAACAAGATATCATAAAATCAGGTGTATTCGAGGATTCGGAAATATATGGATTAACGAAGTCAGATTATAAAAAACACCATATTAAAATATAGTACGCGCTAATCTAAAAAAGGAGGTTTGCAGGATGAACAAACATCAAAAAGCTACGATCTATGTTGCAGTTGTTGTTTTTGTATTCTTTTTCGTACTTTCTTTAGTTACGCAGCAATGGGGATTTTTATGGTGGAGTTTACTAGCTATTTTTACAGCGTTACTGCCTACATATTTTAAGAAGGTAGACAAAAAGAATAAAACGTACTAATTAGTTTTCTAATGGTATCCAGTGCTTCAGGGAAAGACAAGTCAATAAGGGGGTTAACAACGCAGAGAATATTAAAATCTCTGCTTTTTTGTATTATTAATTAAAACCTTGGATTTCAACTATTAAAGTTCGTAATAAGCAAAGTCAGCTGCTAGATTCCTAGTTTGTAACTAACTTGTAACTTTAAAAAACTATGCTAAGAACAAGTAAATTGAAGTTTAATATGGGGGAGGAAAAAGTATGAAGTTAAATCGATATCTTTTGTTGCTTGTCGGTATCTTACTTATTGGAGCGCTCGTTGCTTGTAATGGAGATGATGACACAACAAATGAAGATGATGGGGTAGTAGCTGCATCAGGGGACGGGGCAGAAGCTAGTGGTGACCAAGAAACAATTAAAATTGGGATGCTTGCTTCACTTACTGGAGCGTTAGAGGCATATGGACAACAAACAACCAGAGGTTTTGAACTTGGACTTGAATATGCAACAGACGGAACAATGGAAGTTGCAGGTAAGAAAATTGAAGTCATCACAAAAGATACCGAAACAGATCCAACTGTTGCTAGACAAGCAGCAATCAGTTTACTTGAAGATGATGAAGTTGATTTCCTCGTAGGTTCATCAAGCTCAGGGGATACATTAGCTGTTACACCTTTAGCTGAAGAATACGAAAAAATTATGATTGTTGAGCCTGCAGCAGCAGATAGTATCACAGGATCAGAATACAATGACTTTATTTTTAGAACGGCGCGTAACTCTGCACAGGATGCTGTTGCAGCAGCTGCAGCGATTGCAGGAGAAGGCGTTAAGATTGCTACATTTGCACCAGATTATTCATTTGGACATGACGGGGCAAAAGCATTTATCACAGCAGCAGAAGAACTAGGAGCAGAAATTGTTCTTGAAGAATACGCAGATCAAAACGCGACAGACTTTACAGCAAATATTCAAAAGGTAATTGAAGCAGATCCAGACTACTTATTCGTTGTGTGGGCCGGAGCAAACTCACCTTGGAACCAGATTTCGGATATGAGATTACAAGATCAAGGAATCCAAATTTCTACAGGAGCACCTGATATTGCAGCACTTGCAACAATGACACAGTTAGTCGGTATGAAAGGATTTACAGTTTATTATCATACATTACCTGATAATGAGGTTAATGATTGGCTAGTTGAAGAGCATAAGGCACGTTATGATGGCGCTGTTCCAGATTTATTTACTCCAGGTGGAATGTCTGCAGCAATCGCAATTGTGGAAGCGCTTAAACAATCAGAAGGTGACGCTGATGGAAATGTACTAATTGATATTATGGAAGGCATGAGCTTTGAAACGCCAAAAGGTACGATGACTTTCCGTCCAGAAGATCACCAAGCATTACAAGAGCTATATTCGATTACATTAGAGGAAAGTGATGAAGTCGATTACCCAGTGCCAGTTCTAGAACGAGTTTTAACACCAGAAGAAACGGCACCACCAATTATGAATCAGTAGTTTAACCTGAACACGGCTCTTATTACTCCCCCCTTCGAGTAATGAGAGCGTGTTCTATCATTGTATTTTTGAGGAGGGAAGGCATGAGTGCGATTTTAGAAACAAAAAATTTATCCATCGCTTTTGGTGGGCAGGTAGCGGTAGATAATGTTTCTGTAAAGATACCAGAGAAGAAGTTCACCTCGATTATTGGGCCAAATGGAGCTGGTAAAACCACTTTCTTTAACCTACTTAGCGGACAATTATCTCCTACAAATGGAACGATTTATTATAGAGGTCAAGATATTACGAAGATGAAAACGACAGATCGTACACGTCTTGGCGTTGGAAGATCATTTCAAATTACTAACGTATTTCCTAATTTAACTGTTCTAGAAAACGTGCGCTTAGCAATTCAATCAAGAGAAAAGGTTAGATATCATATGGTCGCACATTTCCTTCACTATAAGAAGTTCCAAGAGGAAGCACATGATATTTTGAAAAGAGTGTACTTAGATGATAAAGCCTCCGCTCTTGCTATTAATCTAGCGCATGGTGAAAAGAGAAAGCTGGAAATCGCTATGTTGGTTGCTTTGGATACGGAATTGTTATTACTAGATGAGCCGACAGCAGGAATGGCCTTGGAAGAAGTTCCAGCAATAATTGAAGTGATTAATCGAATAAAAGCCAGAGGAGACAGAACGATTGTCTTGATTGAACACAAGATGGACATGATCATGGACATGTCGGAGGAAGTGCTCGTCCTCTTCCACGGAGAATTAATTGCGCAAGGGACGCCACAAGAAATTATTGATAATGAAATGGTTCAGTCGGCATATTTAGGAGGTTCATACGATGACGAGCTTACTTAAATTAACGAATGTTGAAGCTTTTATTCAAAAGTTTCATATCTTGCATGATATTTCTTTTGATGTAAAAGAGGGCGAAGTGACCGTTTTACTTGGGAGAAATGGAGGAGGAAAAACAACGACACTTCGAACAATTATGGGCCTCAATCGTGTATCTAAAGGAGAAGTTTCTTTCAAGGGTGAAAATATCAGTAATCTGATGCCATATCAAATTGCGAATAAAGGAATTGGCTATGTTCCAGAAGATCAAGGGGTATTTGGCGAATTAACAGTAGGCGAAAATATTCGTGTAGCAATGAAAAAGGAAAATGAAGAAACGACAAAAAGATTGGAAGCAGTACTGGAATTATTCCCTGACTTAAAGAAGTTTTGGAAAAAAGAAAGTGGTCAATTAAGTGGAGGCCAAAAGCAAATGCTCGCGATTGCTCGTGCATATGTAAATGAAAATGACTTACTTTTAATTGATGAGCCAAGTAAAGGGCTTGCACCAATTGTTGTTGATAAAGTAACCGAGACCATTCAACAAATGAAAGAACATACGACGATTGTTTTAGTCGAACAAAATTTCATGATGGCTAGTAAAATTGGCGATCAATTTTATATTATCGATGATGGCAACACGGTTCACCAAGGGAAGATGGATGAATTGAAACAAGATAAAGTACTTATGAAAAAATACCTTGGGATTTCGTAGGGGGGAACGATATGGAATTAATTATTAGTTTAACAGTTAATGGCCTTGCAACAGGCATGTTAATTTTCCTCCTCGCTGCAGGGTTAACCTTAATATTTGGTTTAATGAGTGTGCTTAACTTTGCCCACGGTGGACTATTTATCTGGGGAGCGTACATGGGTGTCTGGAGTTTTCAGATGACCAATAGTTTCATTATAGGAATCATCGTCGCAATCATTATAGGGTTACTTCTCGGACTTGTGACGGAAAGGTTAATCATTCGTCCCGTGTATGGAAATCATATTCAACAGATTTTAATTACGCTTGGCTTCATGCTCGTGCTACAAGAGTTTATCAAGGTGGTATTTGGGCCAGAACAAAAAGCTGTTTATCCTCCAGAGTTTTTAGCTGGAAGCTTTATGGTAGGAGATATTGTTTTTATTAAATACCGTTTATTTATTATAGCTGTTGGTATTCTTATCTTTGTTGTAGCGACATTCATATTGAAGAAAACAAGAATTGGACTCATTGTTCGAGCGGGAGTTATGAACAGAGAAATGGTGCAAACGTTAGGGATAAATATCAAAGTAGTATTTATGCTTGTATTCATGGTTGGAGCAGGACTTGCAGCATTAAGTGGAATCCTTCATGCCGTTTATTCTGGAGTAATTTACGCGGAAATGGGATTAGAGTTTTCGATCCTTGCTTTTATTGTTGTAGTTATTGGGGGAATGGGAAGTTTTCCAGGGTCTTTATTTGCTGCAATTTTAGTAGGTTTAGCGCAAGCATTCATGGCCTATTATGTTCCATCATTATCACTAGCAGTAAATATGTTATTGATGACAGTCGTACTCATATTCAGACCACAAGGCTTATTCGGGAAGGGGTGAGGCAATATGAATTTACGAAGTGTAGAAAGAAGTACATGGATCTATCTAGCATTTAGTATTTTACTAGTAATTGTTCCATTTATCATTACAGGGCGGAGTATGCAATTCATCATCATTCAAATCTTTATTTTTGCGATTTTTGCCATGAGTTATGATATTTTACTAGGTTTTACCGGAATTATTTCGTTCGGGCATGTGATGTTCTTTGGGATTGGTGCGTATTCTACAGGTATTGCGATGAGCCGAATGGATGCAACGATTGGTGCTCTTGGAATCGGCGTTCTTATTGCTATTATCCTTGCTGCGATTGTAAGCTTTTTTGTTGGAATTCTGACATTACGGCTCAAGAGTCACTTCTATGCGATGCTGACTTTAGCACTCGCAGGCCTGTTCCTTGTTGCGGCAGAAAAATGGCGGACGCTTACTGGTGGAAATGATGGATTTACTTTTAAACTACCTGAAATATTACGTGAATCTACCAATTTATATTTACTTTGTTTAATTTCGTTAGTACTGATATTTTTCGGATTAAGAAGATTTTCGAAATCTCCCTTTGGTAAAGTGTTAATGGCAATCAGAGAAAATGAACAACGAACAGAATCACTCGGTTACAAAGTGCTTCATTATAAAGTAATTGCAAGTGTTGTTGCTGGTGTTGTCGCAAGTTATGCGGGTGTTTTATATGCCTTATCTTTAAGATTTGTAAATACAGGAGTGTTCGCCACAGATTTAACCATCGACGTTCTACTTATGACGATTATTGGTGGAGTTGGCACATTAATCGGGCCAATCGTTGGAGCGGGATTAGTTGAAGTTGCACATCACTGGTTATCGAATATGACGGATGTCCATTGGATTTTTGAACGTTGGATCATTTTATATGGAACCGTTTATATATTAGTCGTGATCTTTTTCCCACAAGGAATTGTTGGTACGATTCATTCGAAATTTACCAATCGACCAGTGAAACCTCGACGAACAAATCATAAAGTGAAAGATAAGTTAGGTGGTGAAAAAAGAAAATGGGGATAGGAATTTTAAGTACAGGTGTTTATCTTCCAAAAGAAAGAATTACTTCAAAAGAAATTGCCGAACGGGCAGGACTTCCTGTTGAAATTGTCGAAACTAAAATGGGTATAAAGGAAAAACCTATCCCTGGTGAAAACGATCATACAGTAGAGATGGGGGTTAGAGCAGCAAAGCAAGCAATTGAAAAAGCAGGCATCGACCCACTAGACATTGATCTTGTTATCTATATTGGTGAGGAGTATAAGGAATATCCAGTTTGGACGGCAGGAATTAAACTCCAGCATGATATTGGAGCAACGAATGCTTGGGCTTTTGATACAGCGCTCAGATGTGGCACAACTGTCATGGGATTAAAGGTTGCCAAGGATATGATGGTTGCAGATCCTAGTATTCAAACCGTTTTATTAGCAGGCGGCTATCGTAATGGAGATTTAATTAATTATGAAAATAGTAATACACGCTTTATGTTTAACCTTGGAGCAGGTGGGGCTGCAATTATATTACAACGGGATACGGTAGAAAATCAGGTCCTTGCTTCTCATATAATTACAGATGGAGCATTTTCTGAGGATGTCATTGTTCAAGCAGGTGGCACAAAAAATCCATTAACAAAAGAAGCATTAGATGCAGGGCTCTTTTCATTTGATGTTCCAGATCCTCCTGGAATGAAACAACGTTTAGAAGAAAAATCAATGGTGAATTTTATTGCATGTGTCGAGAAAGCATTAGAAAAAAGTGGCTATAGTAAAGCTGACATTGACTATGTGGCGATCCTTCACATGAAGCGTTCTGCACATACATATGTCCTAGGAGAACTGGGAGTGCCATTAGAAAAGTCTATCTATCTAGAAAATTATGGACATATTGGGCAAATGGATCAAATTCTTTCCTTAGAGCTTGCTGAGAAGGAAGGGAAATTAAAAGATGGTTTCATCGTTGTTTTGGTTTCAGCTGGGATCGGCTATGCATGGGGTGCAACAATAATAAAATGGGGGAAATAGGGGGAGTTCCATGACTCAAATTGAAGTGAAAAAAGTAAAGCTGGCAAACGGAGAAGAAATCGCATATCAAGAACGTTCAGGTGGCGAAAATATTGTAATTCTAGTTCATGGAAACATGACTTCTTCCGTACATTGGGATTTAGTTATAGAAAATCTTGCAGAACAGTTTAAAGTTTACGCGATTGATTTACGTGGGTTCGGTGAATCTAGCTATAACAAACCAATTACGAAGATTAAAGATTTCTCCGATGATTTAAAGCTATTTGTAGATGAATTAAACTTAAAAGATTTTGCGCTAGTAGGCTGGTCACTTGGTGGTACGGTCTGCCAGCAATTCTGTGCAGATTATCCAGGCTACTGTGAGCGTTTATTTTTACTAGCATCTGGTTCTTCTCGTGGCTATGCTTATTATCCAATTGGAGAGGATGGACTTCCAGATACGAATAATCGCTTGCGTTCCTTAAAAGATCTGCAAGACGATGATAAGGCCAAGATTGTTCAGACAGCTTACGATACATCGAATTATGAATTCCTTAAACAAATGTGGGACATGGTCATCTATGTAAATAAAAAACCTGAGCCCGAGCGTTATCAAAAATACCTTGAAGACATGACAACACAAAGGAATTTAGCCGAATGTTATCAAGCCTTGAATGCTTTTAATATTAGTGGTGTCCATAATGGGCTTGTCGAAGGTACCAATCAAATAAAAGATATTGATATCCCAGTCCTGATTGCTTGGGGCGAAACAGATATGGTAGTTACAAAAGATATGACAGATGAATTAATTGAAGACTTTGGTGATAAAGCAATCCACAAAGAACTAAAAAACTGTGGACACTCACCATTGATTGATGACCTAGATCTCCTACTAGAAACAATGGAATCATTCTTTCAAGGAGCAACTACGAGTAAAGGAGTTTTATAGATGGGTCGACTGGATGGTAAAGTAGCAATTATTACAGGAGCAGCAAATGGAATTGGTTTGGAAGCAGCACGTGTTTTTGCAAAAGAAGGCGCAGAAGTTGTGCTTGCAGATTTTGATGAAGAGGTTGGAAAGAAACGTGAGGAGGATTTAAAAAGTGAAGGCATCAATTGTACGTTTATAAGTGTTGACGTGTCGAAGTGGGAAAGTGTAAACGCGCTGGCAGAACAGGTCAACGAGCGTTTTGGAAAAATTGATATTTTAGTGAATAATGCTGGGATTACGAGAGATGCAATGCTTTCAAAAATGTCAGTTGAACAGTTTCAGCAAGTGATTGATGTGAATTTAACAGGCGTTTTTAATTGTACAAAAGCAGTTCTGCCTTACATGGTAGAACAAGGAGCAGGAAAAATAATTAGTACCTCCTCGGTATCTGGAGTTTACGGGAATGTTGGTCAGACGAATTACGCTGCTGCAAAGGCGGGTATCATAGGAATGACGAAAAGTTGGGCTAAAGAACTCGCTCGAAAAGGGATTAATGTAAATGCCGTCGTTCCAGGCTTTACAGAAACAAGTATGGTTGATGCCGTACCTGAAAAAGTAATCAACTCAATAAAAGCTCAAATTCCACAACAACGACTAGGGAAACCAAGTGATATAGCAAATGCATACCTATTCCTCGCATCCGACGAATCATCTTACGTAAACGGCCACGCACTTCATGTCGATGGTGGGATAATGATGTAGTAAAAAGTGATAGAATTGTAATTTTATATAGCAACTAAAAACCGAACAATTCGGGACATTAGCTCCGGGAATATACGTAGACTCTTGTGGGAATAAAGCGATAGATTAGACCACGAAGTGCTTTAGCACGAGGGGGCTAATCACGCGCCCACGGAAAGCGAAGTATATTCCCGGAGCTGTTTATTCCTCTATTTTCATATTGTTCGGTCTCTACCTTGTTAGATATTCTTATCTCAAGCTTTATTCTAATACCACCTGTAACTATCTTGTAACTAACCCGCTTTATACTCAGGTTAATTACATTGCGGTGGTTAGGGGTGTCGGGATGCTTTACGATATGAATTGGTTTGAAAGTCGTGTACAACTTTCGCCAAAAAAAATAGCAATCATTGATTCAGCAACAAACGAATCATGGACATATGAAGAATTATTTGAGCGGGTAAAAAAGACGGCAAGTTATTTTCAGACAAAAGGAATAGAAAAGGGCGATCGCGTTGCCCTCTTGGCACCAAATCAAATTAGTTATTTTGATTTTTTCTTTGCAGCGATGAAGCTAGGTGCAATTTTTGTACCATTGAATTGGCGGCTGGCAACAGACGAACTACGATATTGCGTGGAGGATAGCAATCCAAAGTTAATAGGGGTTGCTCCCACATTCAAGGAAAATCTAGATAAAACAAACACAAGCGCAGAAGTGCTTATCATAAACGACCATAATTATATTGAAGATTTTTATAAAAATACAAATAATCTCGTTAAGGTATCTATAAAAGAAACGGACGCATTAGCAATGATTTATACAGGAGGAACAACTGGGAAGCCAAAAGGAGTTATTCTTTCTCATCGTTCTATCCTTTGGAATGCATTAAATACGATTGTTAGCTGGGGACTACAGGAGGACGATACGACGTTAACTTGTTTGCCAATGTTCCATACAGGAGGCTTAAATGTTTTATCTTTGCCGTTATTATTGATTGGAGGGAAAGTAGTTCTCTCTGCAGATACGAACCCAAATCAAATCATTGAGGATATCCAAGGATATGAATGTACCATTGTTATGTTGGTTCCAACCATTTATCATATGTTAATCGAAGCAGATACATTTCAAGATGCAACATTCCCATCTGTGAAGTTATTTCTCTCAGGTGGGGCCCCCTGTCCATATGTTATTTATGAAGCATTTTCTACCAAAGGAATTGATTTTAAAGAAGGCTATGGATTAACAGAAGCAGGTCCAAATAACTTTTATATCGAGCAAGAAGATGTCATGCGAAAAAGAGGGTCCGTTGGAAAACCCATGCTATTTAATGACATTAAAATCGTAGCAGAAAGCGGAGAGACACTCACCAAAGCAAATGAAGTTGGCGAGTTATATGTCCGCGGAAATCATGCATTTATGTACTACTGGAATCAACCAGAAGAAACGAATAAAACATTAAAAGATGGCTGGGTGCGCACTGGTGACTTGGCAAGACAAGATGCGGAAGGCTTCGTCTATATTGTCGGTAGAAAAAAAGATATGATTATTACTGGTGGAGAGAATGTTTATCCATTAGAAATCGAACATTGGTTAGAGTCACATCCGGCAATTGATGAAGTAACAGTTGTTGGTCTACCTGATGATATGTGGGGAGAAGCAGTCTCTGCGTTTGTGGTAACAAAACAGGCTCTATCAAAAGAAGAACTTGAAAACTATTGCAGGAAGAAACTAACGAGTTACAAAGTTCCGAAGCAGTTTTATTTTCTAGATGAATTACCAAAAACAGTTGTAGGGAAAGTAAATAAAAATAAATTAAAAGCAATTTATAGTAATCATTCCGATGAAAATATAACGAAGTTTTTGGGATAGAAAGCATTTTACTTTCTATCCCGAATTTTATTCGTAAACTTCCGTCATCCAATCGATAATGCTCTTTTCTTCTTTTTCACGTAATTCTTCCACATTATGATGGCCAATAATGGAACCAGCTTTGATTGCTACAATCTCATCAAGGATATTTTCGACTTCACGAATTTCATGCGTTGTAATTAAGATAAGTTGGTTTTCTAAATCGATAAAAGAAATAAGTCCTTTGACGATAGAATTTCTAACCATTGGATCAAGTCCTGAAAAAGGTTCATCCATTAAAATGATTGGCACATTCCGTGCAAGGGAAAGTACGATTTTCAAGCGTCCACGATTACCTTTAGAGAGTTGCTTTAATTTATCAGTAGGATTTAGCTTCATAAAATCCATAATCTCATATGCTTTTTCAATATCAAAATCCTCAAATTGGCTTGCTTGAAACTGAATGGCTTTTTCCACTGTAAAAAACCGGTAGTATTCATCAAGCTCAGATAAATACGAAACATAATTGACGATTTTACGAGTCACTTTTTCTCCATTGACAAGCAATTCCCCTCTTGTAGGAAAATTAAGGCCAGCAATTAGCTTAAGTGTAGTTGATTTACCGCTACCGTTTTCTCCGATTAGCCCGATGATTTTTCCCTTTGTTAATTTTAAATTAATGTCATTTAGTGCTGCTTTCATTCCGTACTTTTTCGTTACATTTTCGAAGGTAATCATTTCTGCTCGTCTCCTTTCTTATCCAAGAAGCTAGCGATTCCCTGTCTAATTTCCGCCTCTGAGTATCCCATTTCTTGCATCTCTGTGAAGAAATCATTCATCACTTTTTGCTTCATTTCGTCACGAATTCCTTGGAGGATTGCTTGATCCTCGGTCACAAACGTTCCTTGTCCTCGTCTTGATTCAACAATATCCATTGCTTCCAGCTCCCTATACGTTCGTTGTACGGTGTTCGGATTTACATTCACTTGGATCCCTGTGTCACGAACAGAAGGGAGCTTCTCGCCCAAAGCTAACTCTCCCCGGATGATTTGTTTTTTAATTCGTTCTGCTAATTGTATATAAATTGGTTGAGAAGAATGAAAGATGTCCGCCATCGTTTACACCTCAACCTTTTTATCGATAATGAAGCTACTAAGGAAGAATAAAATCACAACTACAATTAAATCTCGTAACATATGTCCAATATAAAATATCGTTTGCTCGGTAAGGGCACTTGATTCAAATTGATCGCTAGAGATATTGAATTCAAAACCGATGACGTCATTTATTTGAATACCGCCCCAGTTTGTCAGTGTTTGAATAAAGGAAAGGTCAGTAAAACTTTGATATCCCCATGAAATAAATCCCATCAGAACAATACTTAGAAGAAAACTTAAAAAGTCATTCATCTTTTGGCTGTAAGTTAAGAAAATCGACCAGAATAGCAAGAAGGTAGCACCCATAAATATTCCAGCCTGGAAGAGTGTGAGAGTAATGGTTCCAAAGAAGTTATTAGCAATAATATATTCTGTGAAAATTCTCGTGTCGATAAAGAATAGGAACAATGCTAACAAGGTCAAACCAAATGTAATCGACATATAAACGATCCCGGTAAAAAATTTTGCTAAAATCAAGCCGGCTGTTGACATTGGATTATGCAACCAGAGATGGAGCAACTTCCTTTCGTAATTTAAACTATAGAATAAATAAAACAAAGGGAAGAAGACATGCACTGTCAAAATAATCCCGAAAGCGATTAAATGTGTTTCTTGTAAGGCATTAAAGTGTTTCCCCATGTAGTAAGCGGCAACGACCATACCTGAAAAGATAATGAGAGCTGCCAGAAAGACAGGGAATCCTAATCGGAATTCTTTTTTCGTTAAAGCAATCCAAGCGCTCATAAATATTCCTCCTTTTTAATGTAACAGTGTACTAGTTAAATAATACACTGATACATTCTATATTGTCAACATTTTTTTGGTGACTAGATTCGACAAAGAATTAGAGTAGTGCGACAATTAGAGGGAGTCTAATACAAGAGGGGAAGGATTTAAATGATTGCAAATGAAATAACAAAACAAGTGAATCTAAGCTTAAAGAATGGAAAAGTTAATCCTGAAGCAATTGGTTGGGCGAGGAAGCCATTCATAAATTCGAACGTATCAGGAAGTTTTCTTCGTAAGAAAAAGTGGAATTATTGGTGTGTAACAAGTCCTGATGTTTTATTTTCAGCAACGATTTCACATATTGACTACGCAGCAGTCTTGTTCGTCTACATTTTAGATGTAAAGACATTAGACTTTCATGAAAAAACAATTCTTATCCCGTTAGGCAAAGGTTTGTCGATGCCAAATGGAGTACAAGAAACGATTACATTTAATCATAAAGAGATGACGATTTACTTTATCGATCAGGAAAATGAAACACATATAAATGTGTCTTGTCCAGATTTTGATGGAAAAGGAAATGATCTTACTGCAACAATTGCTTTAGACAGACCTGAAGACTATGAATCATTAAATGTTGTTGTACCATGGAGTGAATCAAAATATCAATTTACTTCTAAGCAACCAGTCATACCTGCCAAAGGAATTGTAAAGTGGGGGAACCGTGAATTTAACCTAGATACTAACAATGCTTATGGCTGTCTAGACTATGGAAGAGGAATTTGGAAATACGCTTCTACTTGGAACTGGGCTTCCGCTTCAGGTGTTTCGGAAAATCATCTTATTGGTCTTAATTTTGGTGGACAATGGACAGATGGAACAGGTCAGAACGAAAATGGAATCCTTATCGATCATCGATTACATAAAATACATGAAGATATGATCTGGGAATATGATACAGAGGACTATATGAAACCTTGGAACTTAACGACCAAAGGATCTGATCGTGTGAAACTCATTTTCACCCCTATATTTGAGCGAGTCGCAACAACAGATGCAGCAATTGTTCAGTCTAGTGTACATCAAATGATTGGTCATTTTAATGGAAAAATTATTAGTGATGAAGGAGAGAAAATTGAGATAAAAGACCTCTTCGGCTGGGCTGAAGACCATATGGCCAAATGGTAGTGTATACTTAAAGGTGAAGTGATTATATTGATGGAGGGATTTAAACATGAGTAGTTTACCAAATTGTCCGAGTTGCAATTCGGAATTTGCTTATGAAGATGGTGTGATGCTTGTTTGTCCTATGTGTGGACATGAGTGGGTACCAGATGCAGGAGAAACAGAAGAACAAGGACCTGTTATCCGTGATGCAAATGGGAATGTTCTTGAAGATGGGGACACTGTAACATTAATTAAGGATTTAAAAGTAAAAGGTAGTTCAACACCATTAAAACAAGGTACGACAGTTAAAAATATAAAACTAAAAAGTGGTGACCATGATATCGATTGTAAAATTCCTGGTTTTGGTCCAATGGAATTAAAATCAGAATTTGTTAAAAAGATATAGGAGCATACTTGCCGATACATTTTCAAAATAATATAGTGCTCGCAGTCTCATTACCTATGACTTCAGTCCATTGTACAGAGTAACGAATTATGATTGTATAGAAAATACCGTCTATTCTAGCCGTCAGAAATTAATTAGAAATATATGAGAATGTTTAAACAGCAGACGCATAGGATATAGGGAATTAGTACATATCATAGGGAGTGGGGAAGTATGGACAAGGATTTAAATCAAAGACCTGAAGATGAGAAAGAACCAAGGGTAGAGGAACAAGAACTAAATACTGGTCAGAATGATACGGTTAATGAACACGCATCTACACAAAAAGCAGAATTTACTCATTATGAAGAGCGGGCAATAGATGAGACGTCTATGGAAAATATCGAAATGAAGACAAAGTCGTCTGATAGCAAAAAGATTAACTTTGACTTTGAAAAGAGCTTAGACGAGACGAAAGGTATTTGGAAAGATGCTATATTAAGACCACACTCACTAATAAAATCAACACGAACAATAAGCATCGAAACAAGTATCATTATTTTTGTAGTATTATCAATTCTTATTGGAGTCGTTGCTTATTTTGCTTACCGAGGTTATTTGGATGCTGTTACTGGCGGATTAGGTGGGTTATTTGCCCCTGATGTTGGTATTAGCTTTATGTTCCAAACAATGATCGGATGGCTGATCACTTTTGCAGTGGGGTATTTTTCTTTATACTTCATGTTACAATTCTTCGGAAATAATAAAATGAAACACAAAGCATTATTGACGAAGTATACGCTTGTTAACATTCCTTTTGCATTAGTCTTCTGTTTAATATTTATCTTATTTGGTTTCTTATTACTGGATTATTTCTTTGTAATGTATATTTTCGGCCTTATGCTTTTTGGTATGATTCATGTGTACTTATTCTTAGTTAATATTGATAAACCAAAATACGACTTATTCTGGCTAATCAGCGGATACTTACTCGTACTAATCATTCTAACTTACCTTGTTAGCGGCATTAATATCCCAGGGTTTTAATAAAGGCTCTTAGGGTTCAATTGGGTAAGGAGGAAAAACCCGCTTCGGAAATATACTACGCTTTCCGCGGGCGGCTGGTGAGCTCCCTTGCACGCTTTGCGCGCTTCGGGATCTCACCTAAGCCTTTCCTCCCGCTGGAGTCTCCGTATATTTCCGAAGCTCAATTTGGTCCTCTTAATACTTATGTGATGAAAACTCAAAAATACGCTTTAATACAACCTAAATATAAAAACACCCTATGGTTCAGGAAGTGCTTCTTCCTTACATAGGGTGTTTTTCTGTATTAGTCTTCTCTTATATTTTTACGATCTTTTTTGAAGAGTTTCGATAGTAATTCATATACTAAAGGTACAATGAATAGCGTGAGTACGGTCGAACTTGCTAGTCCCCCAATAACTGTAATACCTAAGTCTCTGGAGACAAGTCCACCACCGCCACCGTCAATTGCTAATGGAATCAATGCACCCATCGTTGCAATAGCAGTCATTAGAATCGGACGCAGACGAGTTCCACCAGCTTCAATGATTGCTTGACGTAAATCCATACCAGAGCGCTCCATCTTGATAATTCGATCGACGAGCACGATAGCATTCGTGACGATAATCCCGATTAACATGAGAAGTCCCATCATTACCGTTACAGAAATGGTCTGGTTTGTTAGGTATAGTCCTACAAACGAACCGATAATAGCAAACGGTAGTGAGAATAGGATAGCAAATGGTGCGATACCTTCACTGAATGTAACTACTAAAATGAAGTATACAATCGCGATGGCTGCTAGCATTGCGAGTCCTAGCTGTGTAAATGTTTCTTGCATATCAGCTGCAACACCAGCAATTCCAACTTCTACGCCTCGAGGCAATTCTAGGTCTTCAATTGCTTCATCAACTTCAGATGTCACAATAGAAATATCTTGATCTAAAATTGTTCCTGAAACCGTTGCATAGTATTGGTTATTACTACGGTCCAACTGATTCACTGTAGAATCTTCTTCTAATGTTACAAGATCAGATAGAGGTAAAACCGTCCCAGGTTGTGTCACAATAGGAACTGGGATTTCAAGTAATTCCTCAATTGAAGTTGCAGCAATTTGTTCTTCTTGCTGCACAATGACATCAAGTGTTTCTCCATCCTTTTCAACAGTAGTTACAGTATTTGACGGAGCACCACTACTTAGCATTCCAACAATTTGGCCAGTCGTGAGACCGTATTGTAGTAATTCGGCTTGGTCGATTCGAAGGACTTGTTCTACATATGCATCATCCGTTGTAGAGGATACATCTTCTAGTCGATTATTGTCAGCCATTACTTCTTCTACCATTGCTACAGCTTCATTAAGGCTATCCAAGTTTTCACTATAGAATGTGTAGCTTAATTCATCAGAGCCAAGCCCACCCATTCCAGAGAAATCTTGACTAATCCAATTTCCTGAATGTTCAAGTTCATCGAGATATTCCACAATGTTGTCTCGAACCTCTGGGAAATCATCCATTTCAGGATCGAAGGTAACAAACATTAGGGCACCGCTACTACCAGGCATCATTGCAGCAGCTGGATCAGATGAATCTGTAACAGATACTTGAACGATCTCAATATCTTCACGTTCTAATAATTCTTGTTCTACTTCTGTAATGTTTTCAAGTGTTTCATCACTTAACTCACCAGTTGCAGGTGAATATGTTAGATACATCACTTTTTCTTCATCACTACCAAGGAAACTAAAGCCAATTAGTGGCATTAAGAATAAACTTCCTACTAGTAATGCAATTGCAGTTACTGAAGTGATTACTTTATGATTTAAGGTCCACTTTAAAGCCTTTTTATAGCCACTTGTGAACTTACCTTGCTTTTTAAATTTAACTTCTTTACGAGTGTCATACAATTTATTTTTAAATAGGGTGTGTGATAATGCTGGTACAATTGTAACTGCGACGATTAATGAAGCAACGAGTGCTAGTGACATCGTTAAAGCAAATGGCATGAATAATTCTCCAACCATTCCGCCAATGAATATCATCGGTGCGAAAACGGCAATAGTTACTAGAGTAGAGGAAAGAATTGGTTTGAACATTTCAAGTGTTGCTTCACGAATCAATTCTCTACCATATAGTTTCTCTTCTTTCAGATGCAATCTACGATATATATTTTCTACAACAACAATGGAGTCATCGATAACACGACCAACTGCAACGGTCACTGCACCAAGTGTCATAATGTTCATTGTAATTCCTAACCAGTTTAGAACCAAGAACGCGGCAAAAACGGATACTGGAATTGATACAATGGAAATAATCGTTGATTTAATATCACGTAAGAAAAGAAGGATAATTAAAATCGCAATCAATCCACCAAATACAGCTTTTTCAAGCATTGTATTGATCGAGTCTTGGATAGGCTTTCCTTGATCCAATGAAACATCAACAACTAAGCCCTCGAATCTTTCCTTTTCTTCTTCCATTAAAGCTTTTACATCATTTACAACATCAACAGTGTTTGCTTGCTGTCCTTTAATGATTTGAATAGCGATTGCATCTTCACCATTAGTACGTGAAACAGATTCCACTTTACCAACAATTTCAAGCTCTGCAATTTCACCAAGTGTAATGAATGGAGAAGGATAGGTTTCAGAAGGTGTAACCGGAATGACTAATTCCTCTAAATCTTCTGCTGTCATAAACTTCCCATCAACTGAAACTGCTTGCTCACCTTCTTCAAATTCAAAGAGACCAAGTGAAACGGCCATGTCACTTGCTTGAATCATATCTTCTACATCTTCTTGCGTAAGCTCAAGTTCTTCTAAAAGATCCTCATCATAAGTGAGCTCGACTTCTTCAATGTGTTGACCTGTCATTGTTGCAGATGCAACACCATCTAATTTTTCTATGTTTGGAAGTATTGCTTCATTTACTATAGAAGTAAGCTCAACAATATCATCTTCTGTACTACTAACGCTCAGTGCCACGACAGGCATCATATTTAAACTAATTGCAGTAATAAATGGCTCTTGTACATCATCTGATAGTGTAAGAGCATCGATGGAATCTTGTAATAGTCTGCGTTTTTCAGCCATATCAATTCCGTATTCATACTCAATCTGGATATTCGATATACTTGAAGATGAATTCGAAAAGACATTTTTTACATCTTCTAAATCTTCGACTGCTCGTTCTATTGGAATGGATACTTCTTCCATTACTTGTTCAGCAGTAGCTCCAGGATGAACGGTTGTTACCATTAAATATGGTATCGTAATATCTGGAATGGATTCTGTTTTCATTTGTGTTCCCGAATACATACCTGTTGCAGCAATAATAATGGTCAGAATCCATACTGCAAGTTTGTTTTTCAGAACAAAGTTAACTGTACCTTTCATTTTGCACCTACCCTTTATTGACTTGTTTCATACAAGTATTTATAATATATGACTAGTTGGTCATAAGTCAAACAGAAAAGCTGGAAAGCGAGCGAATTTAATGATAAAAAAACAAATGATAATGGAAAAATCATTAGAGCTATTTGCCAAAAATGGATTTAATGCTACCTCTATTCAAGAGATTACAGATCAATGTGGGATTTCAAAAGGTGCATTCTACCTATCCTTTAAATCAAAAGATGCTTTAATACTTTCATTAGTGGAATATTTTTTAAAAGAAGTCACAGCTGAAATTGACCAACTGGTCAGTGAAAGTAAAAAAGAAGAATTGCCATATAATTATTTTTATTACCATTTTGAAAATTTATCCGAGAAATCGAACTTTACAAAAGTTTTTATGAAAGAACAAACCCATTTCTTAGATAATGAGCTCCTTACGAAGATACATGGATATGCCGATTTAATCCAGCAATCTATATTGACGATGTTACGAAAAACATATGGGGATAAGATAAAGCATATGGAGCACGATATGGTTTATACCGTACAGGGTTTGATAAAATCATACACAGAGGTATTTCTTTTAGAAAATATTCATTTAGATGTAGCGAGACTAGCGACATCATTAACAGAGAAAACCGACCTCCTTGCAACGTATACGAAAAAACCATATATTCCTGAAGAAATCCATAATCATCTAGATCTGATGCAAAAGCAAGGTGCATTCTCACAGGAACAATTACTGGAGATTTTAGATGAAGCACTAGAAGATATAGAACCTTCTATTGTAAAGGATTCTTTAGTATTATTAAAAGAAGATTTGCTCCAACCATCGATGAGTCCAGCCGTGATTCAAGGTTTGATTATGAATATTAAAGACCATCCGAATTGTAAATGGGCAGGTTTTGCCTTGAAAAATTACTATCAAGAACAATAAAGTATTTTAAAAAAGCTGATACAAAACAATACCTATTCGTTTTGTATCAGCTTTATTTTGGTTTTTACAATTCGTTTTACTTTGCAGCTACAGTATTGATCGTTTCTGCTCCGGAGATACCTGGTGATGTTAAGTTTTTCAAATCTAGAATTGCATCTACTTCTTGTTCTGTTAATACTCCAATATCCACACAGATTTCTCTGATAGGTCTATTTGTTTCAACAGCGATTTTAGCAATTTCAGTTGCTTTTTCATATCCTACATATGGATTAATTGCAGTAACAAGTGAGATACTGCGCTCAACAACATTACGACAGTGTTCAATGTTCGCAGTTATTCCATCAATTGCATAGTCTCTAAATACGCGAACACCATTTTCAAGAATGCGAATAGATTCTAATAAATTGAAAACAAGTACAGGCTTCATTACGTTTAATTCAAGCTGACCATTTTCAGCAGCCATCGCAATCGTTGTATCATTCCCTACTACTTGGTAAGAAACCTGATTCATTACTTCACACATCACTGGGTTTATTTTACCTGGCATGATAGAAGATCCACTTTGACGCGCTGGAAGATTAATTTCCTGTAAACCAGCAGTTGGCCCAGAACTCATTAAGCGCAAGTCATTCGCGATTTTCGATAAGTTCAGTGCATTTATTTTTAACATACTTGAAACTTCTGTATATACATCTGTATTTTGAGTCGCATCAATTAAACTTTCACTACTTCTTAAATCAAATCCTGTAAATTCTTTTAGATATGCTACTGCCTTCTCTGTATATTCTGGAAGAGCATTAAGGCCAGTCCCGACAGATGTCCCGCCAAGATTAAGTCCAAGCATGCCATCAATGGAACGCTGGATTCGGTTTAAATCTCTATTTATAACAGAATAGTACCCAATGAATTCCTGACCAAGACGAATAGGTACAGCGTCTTGTAGGTGGGTTCTTCCCATTTTTATTACATCATCGAATTCTACTGCTTTTCTTTTTAGCGAATCAACTAGAATTGCTAATTGTTCTGTTAAGCGATGTAATCTTTCAATGATAGAAATATTAACTGCTGTTGGAAAAACATCATTCGTTGATTGTGCCATATTCACATGGGAATTTGGACTAACGATGCTGTAATTTCCTTTATCTTCATTCAAAAGTTCAAGGGCACGATTGGCAATGATTTCGTTAGCGTTCATGTTAAATGAAGTTCCTGCTCCACCTTGGATAGGATCTACAATAAATTGATCATCAAATTTTCCAGTGGCTACTTCCTCAGAAGCTTCTACAATTGCATTAGCTAACTTTTCGTCTAACTTTCCAATTTCACTGTTAGCAAGTGCTGCTGCTTTTTTCACTAAACCAATTGCGTGTATTAAAGTTGAATCCATTTTATATCCTGTAATAGGGAAATTATCTTTTGCTCGAAGACTTTGAATTCCATAATACGCCTCTAAAGGTATCTTTTCTTCACCTAAAAAATCTTTTTCAATACGATATCCCATTGCTGCATCCCTTTCCATTCTCAATATTGTTCATGAAGATAAAAAACGGATATTTTGCTCGTTATTATCTATGCTTTGAACAGATATTTATATGATCATATAATAAATTAACACCAAGTTCTATTGTACATTTTATTCACTTGTTTGTCAGTAGCATAAAGGTGAAATTCTACTAATTTATAGGGTTTGTCATCAGATTTTCATGGTTAAGACTTTCTTTTTTGCTTTTGTCAGTTTCTATGGTGTGAAACGATGAATTGTGCTAAAATAGAAAGGGTGAATTCTTATTCTTATCGGTGTTTTTTTGGAATTCTTAGATTGATAGGATGAATTCTGGAAGCACTTTCAATTTTAAAAATTAGATAGAATGATAAAGTATCTAAGTTGCTGTTGGATAATGTGGTTAAGCCACGTCTTTCGGGCGCTTGCGCCTTTGTTTTAAATACTACTAATTATAAGGAAGCGGTTAATATGAGTAACAAGAGGGAAAGCACGGATGTTATTTTAATAGGTGCGGGTATCATGAGCGCTACACTTGGGACACTTATTAAAGAGTTAGCTCCAGATTGGTCGATTAAGGTTTTCGAAACGTTGGATAAAGCAGGGGAAGAAAGTTCTCATGAGCTTAATAACGCTGGAACAGGTCATGCAGCATTATGTGAATTGAACTATACCTCAGAAAACGCAGATGGAACGATAAATGTTACAAAAGCGAATAGTGTAAATGAACAATTTCAGGTTTCACTGCAATTCTGGTCCTATTTAGTAAAGAAGGGCTTACTTACACAACCAGAAAAGTTCATTCGCGCATTACCACATATTAGTTTAGTAGAAGGCAAAAGAAATGTGGAGTTTTTAAAGAAACGTTATGAATTAATGAGAGAAAATCCATTATTTGAGGATATGGAATTTACGGATGACCCAGCAACATTAGCAGAATGGCTTCCACTGATCATGAATGATCGTGTATTGGAAGATGAGATTGCTGCGACGAAAATTGATGCTGGAACAGATGTGAACTTCGGTGCGTTAACTCGTAAGCTATTTGAATACCTTGAGGAAATGGATACGGAAATTAATTATAAACATAAAGTAGAAGATTTAAATCAAACAGAAGACGGCTGGGAAGTTAAAGTAAAAGATTTAAAGACTGGTGAAGTAAGCAGTCAGTTTGCGAAATTCGTCTTCATTGGTGCAGGTGGAGGAAGCTTACACCTTTTACAGAAAACCGGTATACCTGAAAGCAGGCATATTGGCGGATTCCCTGTGAGTGGAATTTTCCTTTCATGTAATAACCCAGAAGTAATCGAACAGCATCATGCAAAAGTATATGGAAAAGCAAAAGTGGGAGCACCACCAATGTCAGTCCCACATTTAGATACCCGTTATATTAACAATGAGAAATCATTATTATTCGGTCCTTATGCAGGTTTTTCACCTAAATTCTTGAAAACAGGATCGAATCTAGATTTAATTACTTCTGTAAAAGCAAGTAACGTATTTACGATGCTAGCAGCTGGGGCAAAAGAATTGCCATTAACGAAGTATTTAATTACACAAGTTTTACAATCAAAAGAACAGCGTATGAAAGAACTTCGTGAGTTTATCCCAAATGCCAAGAGTGAGGATTGGGATCTAATTGTTGCTGGCCAACGTGTGCAGGTGATTAAAGATACAGAAGAGGGCGGAAAAGGAACATTACAATTCGGTACAGAAGTTGTTACTGGAGCGAATGGTACAATTTCTGCACTTCTTGGGGCATCTCCAGGTGCATCAACAGCAGTTCAAGTAATGCTCGACATATTAAATCGTTGTTTCCCAGAAGAAATACCTGGGTGGGAAGCGAAGATTATCGAAATGGTACCTTCTTTTGGGCGAATTTTAAGAGAAAACCCAGAGTTGCTACGTGAGGTTAAACGTTCAACAGCTGAAACGCTGAAACTAGATACCGCAGATGATAAAAAAGAATTAGCATATAATTAATCAAAAAAGACACCTAAATCATAAATTTGGGTGTCTTTTTAGGTTTTTATGGGAATAGAATAATATAGGGGAACATTTGAATTCTTCCTATGTATCCCATATACTAAAATGTACATTAAAACAAAGGATGGTAATATTGAAAATTGACGAGTTTCAAGGGAAAACGGTTTATATTAGTGGAGCAGCTTCAGAAATTGGCTTGGCACAGTCAGAGGAGTTTCTAAAGCTTGGTGCAAATGTTTTTGCGATTGATCGTGAAGAACGAGACTTACAAAGGCTAAAGCAGGAGTACCCAGACACTTTTTCCTATTGGATAGTAGACGTGAGAATTCAAGAAGAAATTGCGGAGAGCTTTACAGTTGCTCTCAATCAGTTTAGAAAAATTGATATTCTAGTAAATACTATAAGTAGAACTGTCGATAACAAAGCATCACTCGATACGACGGAAGATGTATGGGATGATGTCATGGAAATGAATGTGAAAAGTATTTATTATATAACAAACCTGATGTTGCCTCATATGATGAAATGGGACAATGGAGTAATTATTAATATGGCTTCACTAGCAGGTGGCGATGCTGCTTACACAACGGCAAAACATGCCATTCTTGGTTATACAAAACAATTAAGTGAAGACTATGACGAAAAAGGAATTCGCGTATATGCCGTTACACCAAATGACGCTGCAATACCTTTAGAAGTAGCAGCACAGACACTGTTACTTGCTAGCGAATCAACCGTTTATAAATCAGGAACCGTGATCCAAATTGACGATAATCCAGCAGTAAAATAATCATAAACCAAGAAGTCGAGCAAACCAGCTTGGCTTCTTTTTTCAGTATTTTTAAAACACACTTAATTAATTCATGAAAATACTGTATAATTAAGAATAATTATAAATAAATAATGGATAACATTTAAATAGAAAATAGATAGGGTTGAAAATGATGAAAATAATAACTGTAGAACAAATTGCTCGCAAGTTTAACTTGGAGGTTCTCGCAGGTGAAAAGGCACTAGATAGAAAGGTCTCAAAAAACAAAGCACATCGCCCAGGTTTAGAGTTTATTGGATACTTTGATTTCTTCCCGACAGAACGCGTACAAGTACTTGGACGGAAAGAGATTACCTATCTACGTCAACTCAGTTTAGATGAGCGAAAATTACATATAGGCAACATCGTAAACTACCATCCCCCATGCTTTATCGTAACGAGAGATCAAGAGGAGTTAACTTATTTAGAACAATACTGTAGCGAAGAAAATATTCCTCTCTTACGTACAAGAGAAAAAACAGATGACTTTATTGCAAAGCTAGATGGCTTTTTAACAAAATCTTTAGCTGAAGAAATTGCAATCCCTGGAGTTTGTCTAAATGTATTTGGAATTGGAATTTTACTTCGAGGAGATTCTGGGATTGGTAAAAGTGAAACGGCTTATACTTTAATTGGACGAGGCCATCGTTTGGTAGCTGATGATATCGTAGTCCTTAGAAAACTCAGTCACCAAACAATATTGGGAACTCATAATGAAATGAATAAAGAATTTTTGGCACTCCGAAGTGTTGGTTTATTAAACATCGTGCGCGTTTATGGAAGTAAGTCGTTTCAAGAAGAGACGCGAATTACCCTAGATATTGAACTAACGAAATGGGGCAAGCATGAATTAAATAACGAGCTTGAACTCAATACAGAATACACAAATTATATGGGAGTAGAAATTCCTCATATTAAAATCCAATTGCAACCAGGGCGTGATGTTGCTGGATTAATCGAAGCTGCAGCGAATAGCTGGTATTTAAAGCAGCAAGGTTATAGCGCGGCGCAAGAATTTATTGAGCGAACAGAGAACTTTAATGACTAATTTTAAACAGGGTGGCTATTGTCGGATGACAGCTGGCACCCTGTTTTTTTGTGCAGTATTTTGTTGAATTAGTGTGTTGGGGTTGCCGGTTGGAGTGTAAATGCTGAAGTTGTAACAGGATATGCTGAAGTCGTCACAGAAAATGCTGAAATGGACACAACTTATGCTGAAGTCGCAACACAATATGCTGAAGTTCACAATCGGTAGGGTGAATCCCGAAGTTTTCACAGAATATCCCGAAGTGGACACAATATATCCCGATATCGCCATACAATATCCCGAAGCCGTCACACAAAATCCCGAAGTTCACAATTGCCACTACACAAACTAGCAAATATTCAACTATTATATTTACATTTCACTCAAAAAGCTCTAAACTATTTAGAGGCACGAAGTATTATGCGCAAAAAACTTAGGGGAAGGCGAACAAGATGTCTTTTAGAGAAGAGTGGACACAGCAATTTAAATCATATAATAAAAATATTCGCCTTGCGATTATAGCTAATATCCTTACACAAATAGGGCTTGGCGCTTTTATGGTAGTATATAACTTTTACATACGAGAGCTCGGACTCTCACAAAATGTGAATGGTGAAATTATAGCTTTAACATCGCTTGCGACTGCATTGATCCTTGTACCGGCAGGGATTTTAAGTGACAGAATCGGAAGAAAAAAAGTGATGGCGATTGGAATTCTACTTGGTGGAGTTATTTTAACTGTGAGAAGTATTGTAGAATTGGAGTCCTTCTTGCTTGGAGCAGGTTTTGCGACGGGGATCTCTCTAGCCTTTTTCCAAGTATCTATTATTCCATGGCTTGCTGAAAATTCAGGACCGAAGCAGCGAATTCATTTATTTAGTTTGCATTCGGCAGTAATGATGGCAGCCAATGTAATTGGAAACCTACTTGGTGGTGGGCTTACTGATTTTTTCTCCCTTTTTACAACTGAATTAATGAGTATTCGTTATACATTAATTATCGGGAGCATATTTTACATATTAGCCTTTTTCCCAATTGTAAAAATGACGGAAAAACCAAAGCCGAAACAAACATCAAAAGGAACATTCAATTTAAACAACTTTGTCACGAAAAATAAAACGGGATTAAAAATCATTGCATTATTTGCCATCGCACAATTGATTATCGGAACAGGAAGTGGACTGGTTATTCCGTATTTAAATCTTTATTTTGCGGATCGCTTTGATGCATCGACATCTGTTATTGGATTAATTATTGCGTTAGGACAAGCAGCTACAGCTGTTGCCATGTTTATTGGACCAATGGTAGTTAAACGATTAGGAGAAGTGCGGGCTGTTGTTACCTTACAGCTATTATCCTTGCCGTTTCTACTAGTCACAGCATTTTCAACGAATCTATTATTAGCAACGCTCGGGTTTCTATTTAGGCAAGCCCTTATGAATGCGGGTAACCCTATTCAATCGTCGCTCATGATGGCAAAAGTCGATGATTCCATGAAGGGGCTCGCCAACTCTGTAAACCAAATGGTATTCCAGCTTGGCTGGGCATTCATGGGTCCAGTGTCTACGGGTATCGTCCTTAACTACGGGTCTTATTGGGGTTATGCGAATGTCTTTACGATTACAGCTGGATTATATTTGATTGGATCACTTTATTTTTACTTTGTATTCCACTCGTTAAAATCCAATGATTCTACCTAAATTTGTCTAAAATAGGATGAATTTATCATAGACATCTGACTAGAAAATGATACTATTAAGTTAAGAGACTATTGGGATGTGATGGCCATGAAACTTTGGATGAAGAAAATAGCGGTTGTAATGGTTGCGATATTAACCCTTGGAACATATACACCTGCAGCATTACTTGATATCCATGGGGAAGATAATAAAAATAATCTATCATCGAAATCTGATTCCGTTACCGTTGAGAAGCAGCAAGTAAGTGATTATCAAACGACCCTTCAAGAAGAAGTCGATTATTTGGCGAGTATCCAAGCCCAAGCGAAAGCTCAAAGTCTATTAAAATTTGGTCCGCGAATTGCTGAACAAGTGGAGGATGAGTTTATATCGATTATCCTACCGCAAATAGAAACAGTATTGGCAGATTTATTCGCTGAAGCAGACGAAGACACAGTGCCTTACTACGGCATTACAGAAAACCCAGCAAACGGATATGGCGAGCGAATTTTTAATGTAACGGACTTACGTACAGAGGAAGATTTAGCGAAATTCCACGTACGCCGCGACAATCGTCCACTAGACGGGTATTACTTTAACTTCCATTATCACCTAAGCAATGACGGATTTAAAGAACATCACCATATCGGTGACATCTACTGGGATAAAAATACACCACCGAAATGGATGGCTTAAAACATAAATCAAAGGAGTGCTGCATCCAGCACTCCTTTTTAATTATTTGCTTCCTTTAAAACCTCTCCAATTTTCTTATCCTGAATAACCAAATCTGCATACATATCTAATGGTGTAGGTTCTTGATTGACGATAACAAGCTTCGCGCCATTTTCCTTTGCTAGCATTGGAAATTGATTAGCAGGGCTCACCGTCAGTGACGACCCTAAGACAATAAATAAATCAGATTTCTCCGTCGCTTCAATTGCTAATTGGAAAGCATCTTGAGGAAGACCTTCTCCAAATAATACTATTGAAGGCCGAAGCACACCACCACATTTACAATAGAATTCTTCTTTTACATATTCATTACTATCAAATTCACGACCACAACTTTCGCAATGGACTTTTTGTAAGGTGCCATGCAGCTCTGCAACATGCTTGCTTCCAGCTTCCTGATGAAATCCGTCAACATTCTGTGTAATAATCGCTTTTACTTTCCCTGACGTTTCCCATTCAGCAAGAATCTCATGGCCTTTATGCGGACCATATTCTTTCACACCAAGCACTCTTTCACGGTAAAAAGCAATGAATTCATCGACATTATTATTTAATGCTTCTGTACTTGCAAGCTTTGTAGGGTCTTTTGTTTTCCATAGTCCCTTATTCGCCGATCTAAAATCTGGCAAGCCACTTTCTGTTGACATCCCAGCTCCAGTAAAGACAACTGTATACTTTGCATCATCAATCCATTTCTTTAGCATACAATCCCTCCCATCTATTACTTCTAGTATAGCGAGAATTTCAAAACGATCCAGACATATCAAATGAATTGACTTAGGGTTTTTGATATGATATTAAATAGATGGATTAGCACTTCAGTGTCGAGAGTGCTAAAGACTAATAAAAATATTTACATATGAAAAATGAAGGAGAGAGAAGCATGACGAAGATTGAATTTAAAGCGGAATCGAAGAAATTATTAGATATGGTAATTAACTCTATCTACTCGCAACGAGAGGTTTTCCTGCGTGAATTAATTTCTAACGCAAGTGATGCGATTGATAAGATTTATTACCGTGCTCTAACGGATGACAAGCTTACTTTTGATAAAGACAATTATTTTATTAAAATTGATACAAATAAAGACGCACGCACGTTGACGATTACAGATACAGGAATTGGTATGACAAAGGAGGAGATGGAATCAAATCTCGGAATTATTGCGAAAAGTGGTTCGCACCAGTTCAAAGAAGAAAATGAAATAAAAGATGGCCATGATATTATTGGTCAATTTGGTGTTGGTTTCTATGCTGCATTTATGGTGGCAGATAAAGTTACTGTGACAAGCCGTTCAATTGATAGCGAGGAAGCTTATGTTTGGGAGTCTAATGGTCCAGACGGTTATACGATTGAGGCTGGAGAGAAAGCTGATGTTGGAACAGAAATTGTTCTTCACATTAAGGAAAACGGAGAAGAAGAGAACTACGATGAGTACTTAGAGGAATATCGTCTAAAACAAATTGTGAAAAAATACTCCGACTTTATTCGCTATCCAATTAAAATGGATGTAACCGAAAGCCAGCTAAAAGAGGGCACAGAAGACGAGTATGAAGGTGTAATTACAGAAGAAACACTAAACACAATGGTTCCAATCTGGAAGAAAAATAAAAGCGAACTAACAGATGAAGATTATGAGAAATTTTATAATGAAAAGCATTATGGTTTTGATAAGCCACTAAAGCATATTCATCTTCATGTTGATGGTTCTGTCCGTTATGATGCGATTCTTTATATTCCTGAAAGTGCGCCGCATAACTACTATACAAAGGAATTTGAAAAAGGACTTGAGCTATATTCAAGTGGTGTGTTAATCATGGATAAAAGTCCAGAGTTACTACCAGATTATTTCAGCTTCGTAAAAGGACTTGTAGACTCAGAAGACTTATCACTGAACATTTCCCGTGAGATGTTGCAGCATGATCGCCAACTCACGATTATTGCGAAAAACATTAAAAAACGAATCAAACAGCAATTAACGCAAATTTTGAAAAACGACCGTGAAGGCTATGAGCGTTTCTACGAGTCATTCGGGCAGCAGTTAAAATTCGGTGTTTATAGTGATTTTGGCCAAAATAAAGAAGAACTACAAGATTTAATCCTATTCTATTCTTCAAAAGAGAAGAAATTAGTAACACTTGAAGAATATGTCGAACGCATGCCAGAAGACCAGAAGTATATTTATTATGCACAGGGTGATTCGGTAGACCGTATTGATAAACTACCTCAAACGGAACTTGTGAAAGATAAGGGTTACGAGATTTTATACTTCACAGATGAGATCGATGAATTCGCGATTCGTATGCTGATGAGCTACAAGGAAAAAGAATTCAAAAACGTTTCAAGTGGTGACCTAGGAATCGAGCAAGATGAGAAGGAAAAGGAAGAAGAAAAAGAAACAGCGAAAGAGCATGAAGAGTTATTCAATAAGATGAAAGATATCTTAGCTGATAAAGTTACAGCCGTTCGTGCATCAAGTCGTTTGAAATCACATCCAGTCGTACTTACAGCTGATGGAGATATTTCAATCGAGATGGAAAAAATTATTAATGCAATGCCAGATAACCAACAGATAAAAGCTGAAAAAGTATTAGAATTAAACGTTAACCATGATATCTTTAAAGCGTTAGAAAAAGCTAAAGACCAAGGCGAAGATCAGCTTGCGCTTTATACAAACCTGCTTTACAACCAAGCACTACTAATTGAAGGTTTACCAATTGAAGACCCAGTAGCGTTTACGAATGATATTTGTAAAGTAATGCTTTAATTTTACTAGAAGAATATTTATACAAAAAAGGAGCTTGGTCATTATTAACGGGTTCAGATACGGGGGAGAAAAACAGTAATAACGGTGTTAAACGCACACTATTTAACAAGTATTTCTCAAGCGAATTCACAGTATAAATAGCAAGCAAAAACGCTCAGATTTTTTCTGAGCGTTTTTTTACGTAAAATTTATTATCCTTATTCAACTCCCGTTACTAAAACTAAGTTTTGAAGAACATTAACTATGTCCCAAAGTTACCAAAGAACATAATACCTAAAATCCATATAAGTATAACAAACAGAAATAACATACCAGTAGAGGAAATGACTAATGTAACTACTTTTAATGGACCTCTCGCACTAAAAAGTGCAGTAAAAAATGAACCCAACAACAGCAATAACATCAATGATAATGTCCAATAATCCCATTCAGGTGGGGGCACTAATGCTGAGAAAATAAAGTATAACAATATATTAGCAATAATCAATATCAATGAAATTAAGCTAAGATATTTCTTCATATGCTACCTCACTTTCTTTAAACCTGAACACATCTCAATTCTTCCGCTCCATTAGTAGAACTTGAAAAAAGAGCGACAAATCTAGCATAACGATTTTCAAGTAAAGCACCAGTTTGTTGAAGATGTACTATATCAACAAAAGTACGCTGAAATTCCATACAATTATTGTAAATGAAAGAATTAACCAAAATGTACTTTTATAAGTATCCTCATTGTTTTTTACCTTTTTTAATATAGATACAAGGTTGGCACAGAACACAATACTTAAAATTGGTGATAAATAAAATCCAATTACCGTTGCAATACCTATCATAAAATCCCCCTAAAATAAATAGTTCTTATTCCACAAACCTGCCTCGTTAGTTGAACAAGGTCGCCCTGTTTCTCTTGTCTATATCTTAACATAAATTCCCAAAATTCTTTCTCAAAAATAGAATAAATCATTATTAGTGCCTCAAATAACATTCAATTTAACATAGCTGTTAACAATCGATTTAGCAGCTAAATTGCACACTGTACATAAATCTATGTACTTTCGCTAATGAGGTTGCTATTTACCAAGTCAATTAAGGTGTTAAAAACGAATAAATCTTGTCATATCAATAAAAATAGGAGTACGAAACGCTATGCGAATTGCACTCCTATTTATTGTGTTATTTATTGTTTTCTCTCCCATAACTGAACCCGTTAGGTCATTATAAGCTCCTTTTTATTTCTCATTTACACCACATAAAGTATAAATACAACTAAAGATAGAATTGCTAGAAATAAAATCATAGCCGTATCTTTAAAGGAATCCCCGATTCGAAGATGTGTAAGAACTCCTCCTATACCGATAAATACAAGTAGTAGTGCTCCTATCATCGCCATATATGGAGCCCAATAGCCTATGATTAATAAAATAGCCCCTACTATTTCTAGGATTCCTGTCACAACTCGAAAACCTTGTGACAATTTCCAACGTATAAAGTTTTCTATATGCATTTTAGAGCCTGTTACTTTTCCAACTGCTGCTATTTCCATATTTATTATGCCCTCCTTTAAATTTTACTTAGATAAAGAGTTACGAATAGCGATAGATTGTTTGCTAATCTTATGGTAGTGAAAAAGTCATTATAACTATACGTATAAATCATGAAACGTAGAACGGATTTCCAGAATTGAAATAATGCTATTGAAAGAAGGAAAAAAGCCTTTTTTGTAGAAGTAATAAAAATAAAGGAGTGTTTATATGAAAAGTCCGATTATGAACCAAATAGGAACCGTATTTATTCCAGTGAGTGATCTAGAGAAAGCGCGAGATTGGTACTGTGATATTTTAGGAATAAATCCAGACGGGGAAATTCAGTTTGGACATCTCTACGTTATTCCAATGGAAGGCACGAGAATTGTGCTAGACAGTAAGATTTATTCTGAGGATAAAGTTTTTAAAACACCAGCATTCCACATCAACACGAAAAATATTGAAGAAGCCTATCAGTTTATGAAGAATAAGGGAGTACATTTGATTACCGAAATCGAACATAATCATTTTTTTAATTTTAAAGATCCAGATGGAAATCTATTAATGATATGTGAATGTTGATCTTCAAGAGTGAAATTCATTCCTGAATGACAGTAATTTTGTAAAAAGAACGCCATCCATCTAAAAGCTTTAGACAGACAGCGCTTCACTTACTATTAATTCCGATGCATCTTAAAGGCTAAAAACAATTCATTATAAAACCCTAGCATTTCTTTACCTAGATTTTCATACACTTCCAGTCTTTCTGTAAGTTCTGGAGAAGGGTAGAAGCGTTCGTCTTCAATAACTTCATCATCTAAATATTTTAAGGCTTCTTTATTAGGTGTAGAATAGCTAACATAATCCGTGTTTTGTGCTGCAATTTCTGGGTCGAGCATAAAGTTGATAAACGCGTGTGCTCCTTCAACATTATCTGCAGTACTCGGAATGACCATATTATCAAACCATAAATTCGAGCCTTCCTCAGGCACAACATAATCTAGCGCTTCATTTTCCCACATAATATCGCGTGCATCTCCTGACCATGCCAGTGAAACGGTAGCCTCTTCATTGGCCATAAGTAATTTATTCTCATCGCCAACAATTGCTTTTACATTTGGTGTTAGCTCATTTAACTTTTCTAATGCCTCCATCAGATGTTCTTCATTCGTATCATTTAGAGAGTAACCAAGTGAATTTAATCCCATTCCGATGACTTCACGAGCACCATCAATCAAGAGAATTTCATTTTCTAAATCGGCACTCCATAAATCATTCCAACTAGAGAAATCTTTTCCTGGAAGCAATTCTGGATTATATAAAATGCCAACGGTTCCCCAAAAGTAAGGGACTGAATACTGGTTGCCTTCATCAAACGCTAAATCCATAAAACGATCATCAATGTACTGTAAGTTCGGCAGTAGCTCGTGGTCCAAGGGAATGAGCAAATTTTCTTCCTTCATCTTTTCAATCATATATTCAGACGGAACAGCAACATCATAGGTCGTGCCTCCTTGCTGTACTTTCGTCATCATTGCTTCGTTTGAGTCGAATGTTTCATAAATAACGGATAAACCTGTTTCTACTTCAAACTGTGTGATTAGATCTGTATCAATATAATCGCCCCAGTTGTAAACCGTAAGTGTGTCATCCCCAGAGTAACCTTGTGCACTATTTAAACGATCAATGAAAAAGATTAATGCTGCAGAGACAATAAGAATCGCAAAGAAAGCTGTCATTAGTTTTTTCATCGACTAAACCCTCCAAGCTTCGTACCAGCACGCTGGGTGATAAAGTAATACACAATTACAAGTAAAATTGTAAATAGGAAAAGCAGGGTAGAAAGTGCATTAATATTCAAAGAAATTCCTTGTCTTGCTAATGAATAAATCTCAACAGATAAAGTAGTGAATCCATTACCAGTTACGAAAAAAGTAACCGCAAAGTCATCTAGTGAGTAGGTCAAAGCCATAAAGAACCCTGCAAATATCCCAGGTGTAATATATGGGAAAATAACCTTTGTAAATACATTCCATCTACTTGCTCCTAGATCTCTTGCAGCATCAATAAGGGATGGATTCATTTCAGCTAGTTTTGGTAAAATCATTAACACAACAATCGGTATACTGAATGCGATATGAGATAGTAATACCGAATAGAAGCCTAAACGAATCCCAGCAATCGTAAATAAGATTAGAAAAGATGCTCCAATAATAACGTCTGGACTTACAATCAGTACATTGTTCAATCCCATAATCGAGTTTTTACGTCGTAAAGAATGAATTCCGATAGCGCCAAACATCCCAATAATCGTAGCGATTAATGACGAAAGCAAAGCAATGACAAGGGTATTCAATACAATAATTAATAAACGTGTATCCTGTAATAGTTCACGGTACCAATCAAGTGTAAACCCTTCAAAGCCACTCATCGATCCACCCGAATTAAAGGAATAGAAAACCAAATAAAAGATTGGTGCATAAAGAATAACGAAAATAATAATCAAATAGATATTAGCTGCAGAGAAGGTTCTTTTTGCCATCTCTTATGCACCTCGCTTTCTAAAGCCAGTTAATCGGATAATCCCAAACATGATTAAAATTAAAAATACTGCAATTGTCGCACCCATTCCCCAGTCTTGTGTAACAAGGAAATGCTGCTCAATTGCTGTTCCAAGTGTAATGACGCGGTTTCCAGCAATTAATCTTGTAATCATGAATAAGGAAAGTGCTGGAATGAAAACGATTTGACAACCCGTTTTTACCCCGTCCAATGTTAAAGGGAAAATAACGCGTCTAAAGCTCATCCATTTTGATGCACCTAAATCATTTGCTGCATCGAGTAGAGCAGGACTCATACTATTCAATGAATTAAAGATTGGTAGAATCATAAACGGAATAAAAATATAAACAGCTACAAAAATAAAACTAAAATCTGTAAATAAAAGTTGTCTGGAGCCAATTCCAATAAACTCTAAGAAATTATTCGCTGCTCCATACGCCCCAAAAATACCGATAAACGCATAGGCCTTTAATAATAAATTAATCCATGATGGAACAATAATAAGTAGTAACCAAAGATGCTTATGCTTTGTTTTTGTTAAAATATAAGCTGTTGGGTATGCAATAAGTAATGAAATTAATGTAATGAGAAATGCATACCAAAAAGAGCTTAGAGTCAGTTGCAAATAAACCGTCGTGAAAAATCGTTCATAATTAATAAGGGAAAGATTTCCGTGAATATCAAAAAAAGAATAATATAAAATAAGTCCAATCGGTGCGATAACAAATAAAACAATCCAAATATAATAAGGGACCATATATAAATTACGCATCAACTTACTGCTCATCAGCCATATCCTCAGAGTAGGAATCTAATCTGCGATCGAAATCTTCTTCTGATTCGCCGAAACGCATAACATGTATAGCTTCTGGTTCAAAATCCAGACCGATTTTCTCGCCAATCTGTGCTTTTTTCGTTGTATGAACTAACCACTCGTTCCCAGCTTGGTCACGACAATTAATTTCATAATGAACCCCGCGGAATAACTGAGAAAGCACGGTCACTTCAAGTTTTCCTTTTCCAGTCTGTGTAATTTCTAAATCCTCAGGCCGAATAACAACTTCAACAGGCTCATTTGGATTTATTCCTTGGTCAACACAAACAAACTTCTCTCCAGCAAATTCTACGAGAAAGTCTTCAAGCATCGTACCTTTTACAATATTTGACTCACCAATAAAGTCTGCAACAAAGCGATTAATCGGCTCATCATATATATCAATCGGCGTTCCACTCTGTTGAATTCTTCCTTTATTAATAACAAAAATTTCATCAGACATAGCGAGTGCTTCTTCTTGATCATGGGTAACGAAAATAAAAGTAATACCCAGTCTTCGTTGGAGTTCTCTCAATTCATATTGCATTTGTGTACGAAGCTTTAAATCTAAAGCTGATAATGGTTCATCTAAAAGAATCACCTTAGGCTCATTAACAATCGCACGTGCAATTGCGACACGCTGTTTTTGTCCGCCTGACATTTCATCAAGTTCTCTTTCCTCGTAGCCAGTAAGATTTACAAAGCTAAGCGCTTCTTTTACTTTTTTATCAATTTCAGTTTTTTTCATTTTCTTAATTCGTAAGCCAAAAGCAACATTCTCAAATACATTTAAATGAGGAAATAGGGCATAATCTTGAAATACCGTGTTTACTTGTCTTCTATTTGCAGGTAAGTGGTTAATTTTCTTTCCATCAAAATAAATATCACCGCTTGTTGCCTCGGTGAATCCTGCAATTAAACGGAGGATCGTTGTTTTTCCGCAGCCAGAAGGTCCGAGTAGTGTATAAAACTTTCCTCTTTCGATTTCGAAGCTCACTTGATCTAATACAACCGTATCGTCATCAAATTGTTTTGTAACATTTTTAAACTGAATTATCGAAGCATTTTCCATTGCGTTCTCCTTTAAATACGTTGTCAGATTCCAGAATATTATACATTAATTTATTTAAAAAAGAATCACTTTTTAAAAATATTTTTTAGTATAAAATATTCCTGTAAAAGGTGCTTGATTGATAGTGTAATTCCACTAATCTCAGGGGAAATAAAAGTTTATAATTATAAAATTAGGAAACACTTAAAGTAGAGCAATTCAGTTGTGGAACAAATATGTAAAAAGTAAGTAATCTACATAATTTCGTTGACAAATGACACGGTGTCATCTAGTATGTAATTATAAGTTATGACACCGTGTCACCTTCTGGTAGAATGGGGGGAAGGGAATGCCGAAAGCTACATTTTTTAATCTGCCAGAGAAAAAGCGACATTCCTTAATGAAAGCTGCTGAATTGGAATTTTCAAGAGTTCCATTATATGAAGCGTCAATTGCTAATATCGTTAAGGCTGCAGGAATTTCACGTGGTAGCTTTTATCAGTATTTTGAAGATAAAGAGGATGCTTACTTTTATATTTTACATGAACAAGCAACAAGGAGAAACGCGGCGTTTAAGAACCATCTTCAGAATCATGAAGGAGATCTTTTTGAAGCGATTACAGCTTTCTACTATGAATTGTTAATCGAATTACCGGATGAAAAGGAATATAATTTCTTTCGCAATGCGCTACTTAATGTGACGCATCAGATTGAAACGATTTTTAATGAGATCATTGAAGGACATGTAAAGCAGGATGGAATCAAGGAACTAACGAAACTTATTAATCAGGATTTACTAAATATTGATTCTGAAAAAGAGCTAACACATGTTATCCATATTATATCGGCAGTTGCTTTTCGCAATTTCGTGGAGAAGTTTACGAAGGAATTAACAGATGATGAAGCGATTAGTAATTTTAAATTTGAAATGAAGTTATTGAAAAAAGGCTTAGCAAAATAAAGCAGAATGTAAGTAAATGAAAGATCAAAAAAATTAAAGTGGGGTATGATAAATGACAGTTACAATATACGGTGCTGCATGTTCGTCGACGAGGAAAGCCAAACAGTGGTTTAACAAGCAAACGATTCATTATGTGGAAAGAAATATTCTAAAGCATCCACTTACAGTAAGTGAACTACAAGGTATTCTTAGAATGACAGTTGATGGTACGGACGAAATTATCTCAACGCGTTCTAAAATTTACAAAGATTTAAACCTTGATATTGAAGCACTTCCGCTACAAGAGCTTTTAGAGCTTATTCATAAGCATCCACGTTTATTAAGAAGCCCGATTATGGTTGACGATAAACGCTTACAAGTTGGATATCATGAAGAAGATATCCGCCAATTTCTTCCACGTAAAACGCGTGAAAATCAGTGGTTACAATGGAGACTTAATCATCTGCAACTTGCTGAGGGGTAAACGGTGATGACAGAGTTACTAGCACAGCAACCATATGTGAAGGTTGTAAGAGAGGTAGATAGTCTGAAGCAGGTGGATACGGAACAAGAACGAACGATGTTCTTGTATGAAGATAGAGTCGTCACGAAATATCGAGAGTTTCCTATTGAACAAGTAATTGATATTTCTTATCGTTTTATCGGAAAAGAGGGTGGATTCCTTTATCTACATACAAATAGAGGAGTATTTTCTTATATCGTTAAAGTATCGCCAGAAGCATTCGTGAATATCTTTAAAGATTACAAGAATAGCCAAAAAGGTAAGCAGATTTAATCATTGCTTGCCTTTTTTTGATTTGATTTCTATTTTGGGAATGATAAAATAAGTTAATCGTTCAGTAAAGGAGTCAAAAAAATGAAGTCAACTAGTTTCCGTGATACATGGGCTGAGATATCATTAAGCGCAATCAACCAAAATGTCCGAGCATTTAAACAATATATTAATAAAAATAGTAAAATGATGGCCGTAGTAAAAGCTGATGGTTATGGTCACGGAGCTGTCGAAGTTGCAAAAGAAGCACTTAAAGCAGGTGCAGATTATTTAGCTGTAGCCTTGCTCGATGAAGCAATTGCGTTAAGAGAAGCAGGAATTACCGCTTCTATTTTAGTTCTAGGCTATACAAAACCTGAAGTTGTAAAAAGAGCAATTGAAAATGATATAACCCTTACTGTATATAGTGAAGACGTAATTAAGGAACTTGTAAAAGCTACAAAAGAACTTCAAAAAACGACAAAAATCCATTTGAAAATTGATACAGGTATGACAAGACTTGGAGTTACTACAAGAGAAGATGCTTTAGAATTATTAAAAAGCATTCCTAAAAACACAATTGAAGTCGAAGGAATCTATACACATTTTGCGACAGCAGATGAGCTAGATACTACTTTTACACAGGAGCAATATAAGCGCTTTTTATCTATCGTATCCTACTTAGAGGAAAAAAATTTCCGTTTCGCAATCAAGCATTGTTGTAATAGCGCTGCGACTGTCGCTTTCCCTGAAATGCATTTAGATATGTGTCGAGTGGGAATCAGTATGTATGGACTTTATCCAGCAGATTCAATGCGTGAGAAAATTAAGCTCACCCAAGCAATGACATTAAAAACAAAACCAGTACTAATTAGACAGGTTGAAAAAGAACAGTCGATTAGCTACGGTGCCACTTATAAATCATCATCTCGAGCAATGATTGCAACTTTACCGATTGGCTATGCAGATGGACTATCGAGACGTTTATCTAACCGTGGGGAGATGTCGATTAACGCACAACGTGTGCCAATTGTTGGCAGAGTTTGTATGGATCTGTCGATGATTGATGTAACAAAGGTAGAAGATATTTCCAAAGAGAGTGAAGTTGTCGTTTTTGGTGAACCAAGAGAAGGACATATATCACTTGATGAAGTAGCAGAACTATTAGATACGATTCATTATGAGATTGTTTGTCTTATTGGAAAACGGGTCCCCAGGGTATATATATAAGATTCAAAATAAAACAATAACTATTCATTAGTAAGTTAGTGACTTAAAGTTTGCGCATTAAATCTAATCATGGTATATTATAATTAATTGATTTAAACTGAATTAAGAATAAAAACACATAGACATAGCAGGAGGAATTTATTTTGTTAAAAATCGGTATTATTTTAGGTAGTGTAAGACAAGGACGTAACGGAGAGCAAGTTGCTAACTGGATGTTAGACTTTGCTAACAACCGTAAAGATCAAGAAGTTGAATATGAGCTAGTGGATCTGGCTGAATATAGATTACCATTACTTGGTGAAGCTTTAGAAGAAGCTGAGCAAGAAAAAGCTAACACAACAATCAAAGCATGGTCTGATAAAATTGCATCATTTGATGGTTACATCATTGTTGCACCAGAGTATAACCATGCAGTAGGTGGAGCACTTAAGAACGCACTTGATTACCTAAAACCAGAGGTAGCTAACAAGGCTGCTGGATTTGTTGGATATGGTAGCTTAGGTGGAACTCGTGCACATGAGAACCTTCGCCTAATCTTTGGAGAGTTACAAGTGGCTGACGTTAGAACTGCAGTTACATTCTCATTAATGGCAGACTTTGAGGACTTCTCTGTATTCAAGCCTGCTGATTACCATGCAGATAATGCAAACCAAATGCTAGACCAAGTTATTGCTTGGAGTGGCGCTTTACAACCTTTAAGAAAATAATTAAATTAAAAAGATGTTCTACCATTTGCGGTAGAACATCTTTTTTGTGTAATGAGCATGATTTCGCTCCGGGGAAAAATGTACTTCGCTTTCCGCGGGCGGCTGGTGAGCCTCCTCAGTCGCAAGCGACTTGCGGGGTCTCACCGTTGCCTTTCCTCCCGCAGGAGTCTTCGTACATTTTTCCCCTTCGCTGAATTTTGCTCATTATTTTTTTAAAAACTTACCTAATTATAGTTACACTTCTACCAAACAATACGTCTATTTTTATCTGCAATCGAGTAAAGGCTTGTGGCGATTAGGAATTGTCCTCCGTAATAGCAAATCATGATTAACGGCTGCAATGTGCCTACAGAAGCAACGAACATATTCCAAGCAAGAATGGAGTCAGAGATTACAAACAACAAACTACCCAGCCCGGCATAGAGATTACCTGTTAACACTGCAGACCACAGCATCAGGGAAATGATAATGATATAAGCAGTTACTGGTATGGTAAAAGCTTCATTACCATTTTCCGAGAGAGCAGGAATCAACTGCATGCCGTACACAATCCCGTAAATACCAATTGGTAAGGTGGCAGCTATTCTCCATTTAGTAAACTTCGCTCTTGTAAAAAATCCAATGACATAAAAAACATGCCCAATAAAAAATGCACTTAAGCCAATAAGAAACCAATGCAAAGTTCCATCTCCAACTGTAGAAAAAATTAACCCAGCTAAGATTAGCCAGTGGGTTTTATTTTTTTCTTTAGGGAGCAAGGTATAGGCATAATATATAATGATCCCCATTGGAAGCAGTTTAAAGAAGAGTTTGAATAAGAAAGGTTCATCTGGAACGATAAAAATATAAAGTAGACCTGTTGTAAGAATCATAAGTGGTAAACGATAGAGTGCCAAGATTGTTTCCTCCTTATTTGTGGCTATTAATAATTATTCAATAGTAGGAGCTTTATATGCATCGTAAACAATTTATGGTAATTCAGCAAGGATAAATGGGTGATCGATAAAAAAATGCAACCTGCTCGATTTAAATGGAGCAGGTTGCATTTTTAATTTTCACCTTTCAGTATAAAGCTTTGTATCCCTTTAGCTTGTAATTTTCTTACTTGGTCTTTCGCTGCGTTACTGCTTGGATATCTTCCCGATTGCACGCGAAAGACTGCATTTCCTTTTACATTTGCCTGAAGAATTTTCGAAGGGAACCCAGTTGCTTCAAGCAGTAAAGATCTACTTTCTGCATTCGTACGACTTTGAAACGATCCTGCAATAACCGAATACTCTCCTAGTGCAGTATTTTTTCTTTTTAAATTGAATATCTTCACGAGGCCTTCCACATGAGCTGTAGCAACGCTTTCCCTCCAAGAACTTTGCTTCATTAACGCAGCATCTAAAGGATGATCGATAAATCCGTTTTCTGTAAGAATCGCTGGCATGGTGGATTTGCGGAGTACATGAAAATTTGCTTGCTTCATCCCACGGTTTGGTATATTAATCTGCTTACTTACAGAATGATGAATTGCTGTTTGATAGTCTTTTGAAACTGCATTTTTATCAAGTCGATTATAAATAAAATCTTCATACCCGCGAACCTTTCCATTAAACGCATTGCAATGAATCGATAAATAAATATTAGCTCCCCAACGATTTGCTTCATTTGTTCGTTCGCTTAAACTTTTTGAAACATCGCTTGTTCGACTCATTTTGACAGAGGTATTTGAGTAGCCTTGCAATAGATTTTCTATTCGTTTTGCTATATCAAGTACCACTTCTTTTTCCTGCAGACCATTACCAACTGCACCCGGGTCACTACCTCCATGCCCAGGGTCCAAATAGATTTTCAACTTTTTTTACCTCCTTCCTCTATAAATAGATGATTCTCAACTTTATAATCGATTAGTAACTAGAAAATGGGGTATGAAGGAAGTATGTAGATATATGGCTTTATACAGAGATAAGGGAGTATATTTTTATTTCTTTCACAAACAATAAACCTTATATCTAAAAACTTTACATAAACTTTACATTGGGCTAATACTTTCTTCATAATTCGTGGTTAAAATGGAACTGTTGGCAAGAAACTTAATGAATTATTTATATACATCAATTGGAGAGGACAAACGATAATGAAGTTAAAAAATATACTTATACTCCTTATCTCCGGATTAATTATAATTCCATTAGCAGCATGTGGCACAGAAGGCGTTTCAGAAGACGGTTATAGCGGGAATGTTGTAGTCGACGGATCTGGTACCGTTTTTCCTTTAATGCAAATCCTTGCTGAAGAATACATGTTGAATAAAGAAATTGGCGTATCAGTTGAGGTTAGTCGTGCGGGTACAAGTGCTGGTTTCGAAAGATTTTTAGTAGAGGATGGGACAGACCTTAATAATGCGTCTCGTCAAATAAAAGAAGAAGAAGCGGCAAGAGCTGAAGAACTTGGCTTTGAAATAAAAGAATTAAAAGTTGCACTTGATGGACTAACAGTAGTTGTCCACCCTGAAAATACGTGGGCAAATGAATTAACATCTGAACAAATTGTCGATATTTTCTTAGGGAAATATGATACATGGTCTGATCTTAATGCGGATTGGCCAACAGAGGAAATTCAAACGTATGGCCCTAATGAAAACCATGGTACATACGAATTTTTCTATGAAAGTATTTTAGAAAAACAGGATTTAAGTGCGGATGTAAACTTACAACAGCAATATTCAACTTTAGTTACTTTAATTGCAGAAGATATTAACTCTATCGGATTCTTTGGATATGGTTACTATGTAAACAACCAGGACAAACTACAAGCAGTACATGTTGATTTTGGTAACGGTCCAGTTGAACCAACATTAGATACCATCGCGGAAAATGGAGATTATGCAGACTTTACACGTCCAGTGTTTACGTATTTAAACATGAAGCAAGCAGCTGAAAAAGAACAAGTGTTAGACTATGCAATCTATGTGATGGAATATGGAAGAGAATTTGCTGGTGAAGCAGGTTTTGCGCCAATTCCTGAAGAAGAAGCTGCTGCATTTATAGAAGAATTAGAAGCACTAAAAAATAATTAAATAATAATCGTTCGAGTAAGATGAGGGCATTGATATGCTCTCATCTTGTTGTGAATTATGATAGAATTGTTAAAAAGTTCTAACATAGTTTTTTGAATAAAATTGAGATGTATCTCTGGGAGGAGATGACCAAATGGCGGCAAAAAACGATCCTGTAAATATTAGAGAAATAATTGCAGAAAAGAAACAAAAGAAAAATCTCTCTAATCTAACAGAAAAATTTATACCTACCATACTTTTATTAATAGCATCTGTTTCACTCCTAACAACAATTGGAATTATATTTACATTATTTAGTGAAGCATTTGAATTCTTTAGACGTGTACCGATATGGGATTTCTTTACGGGTACCGTATTACGACCAATGAGTGAAAATCCGCAATTCGGTGTCTTACCTTTGATTAACGGAACCATTATCTCATCTGTAATCGCGATGTTCGTTGCAGGACCAATTGGACTTATGTCTGCAATATATCTGAGTGAATATGCATCAGATCGTGTACGTCGCATTCTTAAACCTATGTTAGAGATTCTTGCTGGGATTCCAACAATTGTCTACGGGTTCTTTGCTTTTACTTTTGTAACGCCAGTCATTCGCTCTATTTTTCCAGAAGTAGCAGCAACGAACATTTTAAGTCCAGGTATTGTAATGGGGGTCATGATTATCCCAATGATTGCATCTCTATCTGAAGATGCAATGACAGCTGTTCCAAACTCAATGAGAGAAGGAGCACTTGCACTTGGTGCTACAAAGCTTGAAACTACTTTCAAAGTAGTTATGCCGGCTGCGTTATCAGGAATTATCTCTTCTTTTGTACTTGGAATTTCTCGTGCGATTGGTGAAACAATGATTGTAACAATTGCTAGTGGTAGCTCAAAGAACTTTAGCTTTGATATTACAGAATCGATGCAGACAATGACTGCTTATATCGTTGAAGTAGCTAGTGGAGATGCTCCGGCAGCTTCAACCCTTTACTACAGTCTATATGCTGTAGCAGCAACATTATTTATTTTTACATTACTAATGAATATATTAGCAAGATATGTCTCTCGCAAGTTTAGGGAGGAATACTAATTATGAAATATATTGATGAAACAATTGTCCATAAAAGAATGAATGCAAGAGTACGTAACAATAAAATATTTAAAAGTATTTTTCTATTAGCTACATTATTTGGTTTAGTTGTTCTCGCGATTCTTATCTACCGCGTACTTGAACAAGGGATAGCTTGGATAAATTGGGATTTCTTAACGAGCCATCAATCCTATTTACCAGAGCGTGCAGGGATCATGGGTGCCATCTTAGGAACTTCATGGTTAATGCTTGTAGTAATTCCAGTAACAATGATTATTGGGATTGGTACAGCGGTCTATCTTGAACTTTATGCGAAACGAGGCAAATTCCAAGGCTTAATTGCGACAAATATATCCAACTTGGCTGGTGTTCCTTCTATAGTATATGGTTTACTAGGTTTAACGATATTTGTTCGAGCAATGGACTTCGGAAATGCTGTTATAGCTGGCGGATTAACTTTATCCTTACTCGTATTACCAATCGTCATCGTGGCATCCCAAGAAGCAATCCGTGCTGTTCCAGGATTTTTAAGTGAAGCAAGCTATGGAATGGGTGCAACAAAATGGCAAACGGTTAAGAAAATTATCTTACCTGCAGCATTACCAGGGATTTTAACTGGTGCGATATTAGCTCTATCACGTGCAATCGGTGAGACCGCGCCTTTAACAGTTCTAGGGATTCCTGCATTATTACTACCGTTCCCAGGTAGCATTTTTGATACATTTACTGCATTACCAATGCAGATTTACTACTGGACGATCGACGCATCATTAGTTGCTGAATATGCATACCTTGCAGCTGCTACGATTATTGTTCTATTAATACTATTATTCTTACTGAATTCTGTTGCAATATTCATCCGTAACAAATTCCAGCACAGATTCTAAAAGATTTTAAAAAAAACTAATGAATATTCATGAGTTAAGGAGAGAATACAATGAGTGCTCAATCAGATAAAAGTCAGATTACTGTTAAATTATATACAAATTTGCAAAATACGCAGGAACAATCGACAGGGGACAAAAAGGCTGTATTTGAAACGAACAACCTTAACCTCTGGTATACAGACACACATGCTTTGAAGGATATTAATTTAGCAATTAATGAAAAAGAAGTAACTGCCATTATCGGTCCTTCAGGTTGTGGGAAGTCAACTTACCTAAAAACATTAAATAGAATGGTAGAAATGGTTCCTGGTGTACGAACGACAGGTGAAATCAAGTATAAAGGAAAAAATATACTCGATAAAAGTTTTCAAGTAGAGGATTTAAGAACGAAGGTAGGGATGGTTTTTCAAAAGCCCAACCCATTCCCGAAATCCATTTATGAAAATATTGCGTACGGCCCGAAAATACACGGAATCAAAAATAAGAAAATTCTTGATGAGGTTGTTGAAAAGAGTCTTCGTGGTGCATCCATTTGGGATGAAGTAAAAGATCGCTTAAATGAAAATGCTTATGGTTTATCAGGTGGTCAGCAACAGCGTCTATGTATTGCACGCTGTCTAGCAATTGAGCCAGATGTAATCCTAATGGACGAGCCTACTTCAGCACTTGATCCAAAATCAACATTAAGAATTGAAGAGCTTGTCCAAGAACTACAACAGGACTACTCCATTATTATGGTGACACATAATATGCAACAAGCAGCACGTATATCTAATAAAACTGCCTTCTTCCTAAGTGGAGAAGTTATTGAGTTTACCGAAACAGATAAATTATTTACAAACCCAAACGACAGCCGTACAGAAGATTACATCTCCGGACGCTTTGGATAAGAAGAATAAAAAGAGGTCTTCATCAAGTAAGCAACTTGGTGGAGGCCTCTTTTTCTATTCTTTAAGACATTCTTTACTTTAGGCTATGTTAATACTTATTATTGAGATTTGATTCATTAAAAAATTAGAAGTGTAAATTAAGCTTCGGAAATATACGGAGACTCCTGCGGGAAGCAAGGCAACGGTGAGACCCCGCAATTCGCTTGCGAATGAGGAGGCTCACCAGCCACCCGCGGAAAGCGCAGTATATTTCCGAAGCGGGTATTTCCTCAAAACAACAGTAAACAGCGTTTTAAATCAAACTAATTGCGATTTCTTTTAATTATGAAAAACCAAGCAAACAACTGATACTAAAGCCTTTGTAAGGTATCAAAGAGCGAATGTAAATATTTCCTTACAATCTCTCAACAATAGTTAACAATCCCTTAACTGTAACTTCAACTTCATCAACTATACTTGGTCTTGTAGGAAAAAATAAATTGTTAAAGTTGAGAGGGGAAAATTACAAATGAAAAAGAAACATTTACTTTTAGTCATGGCAGCATTATTTATGCTTGTAACTTTACTTGCAGCATGTGGAGATAGCGATGCAGAAGAAGAAACAACAGAAGAAAACAACGCTAGTGAAGAAGCGTCTGATAACGGAGATTCTGAGGAAAGCGAATCTTCAAGTTTAGAAGGAACAATCACAATGGCTGGTTCAACTTCAGTTCAACCTTTATCTGAAGAACTAGCAGCTGCTTTCATGGAAATTCACCCTGAAACAAGATTAGAGGTTGCTGGTGGTGGTTCTGGTGCTGGTGTAACTGCAGCTCAAGAAAACGCAGCAGACTTTGGTGCAGTATCTCGTGAAATTAGAGAAGATGAAACTGGTATTGAAAACTATGTAATTGCTCTTGATGGGATTGCAATCATTGCACACCCTGATAATACATTAGAAGATATTTCTTTAGAAGATGTAACGAAAATCTTCGCAGGCGAAATCACTAACTGGTCTGAGGTTGGTGGAGATGATCTTGATATCGTAGTAGTAAGTCGTGAAGATGGTTCAGGTACAAGAGGTGCTTTCACTGATATTGTACTTGGAGACAATGAGCTAGTAGCATCTGCACTAATTCATAACTCAACTGGTGGAGTACTTGAAGCTGTAGCAAATGATCCAAATGCAATTGGTTATGCTTCAACAGGATCTATGTCTGATTCAGTTAAAGGACTTGCAGTTGATGGATTTGAGCCAACGGAAGAAAATATCCAAGCTGGAGACTATACAGTATCTAGACCATTCAACTATGCAGTTAATGAAGAAGCAGGATTAAACGAATTAGCACAAGCATTCCTTGATTTCATTCTAAGTGAAGATGGTCAAGCAGTTGTTTCAGAAAATGGATTTATTCCTGTTAACTAATCTAGCAAACTAGCAAAAAAGTTAATTTCAGAAGTAAAGCATTAAATAGAACAGGGTGGCATTAAACTGCCCTGTTCTTTACATATGGTACACACTTAAAATTCCGAATCGATCATGAGGTGGTCAAATTGATGTTTCAAAAAGAAAGAAATAATAAAAGTAATATAGAAGAGAGCATTGTTAAAGTAGTTCTTTTAATAATGGCTTTGACCTCTATTATTTCTTTAGGTCTAATAGCATTTTTTATTTTTAAAGAAGGATTGCCTTTCATGATTGATTATGGCATTACAGATTTTATATTTGGAACGACATGGAATCCTTCGGGCCAAGTATATGGCATTTTTCCGATGATTGTAGGCTCCATTTTAGCAACGATATTAGCGATAGTAATTGGTGCGCCACTTGGAGTTGCTGTTGCTGTATATTTAGTAGAAATTGCACCTCCTAAAGTAGCACGTGCAATTAAACCAGCAATCCAGTTAATGGAGGGAATTCCGTCAGTTGTTATCGGACTCTTTGGTATGGTGGTCATGATAGATTTGATACGTCGAGTTGCTAGAGGGCCTTTGGCTGATTATCTTCCAGCTGGTTATCAGACTGGTTATTCTGTTTTAGCTGGGGCACTTATTTTGACGATTATGGTTCTACCAACGATTATTTCCATTTCAGCAGACTCGATTCGAGCAGTGCCGATTGAATATAAAGAAGCTGCATTAGCTTTGGGTGCAACAAAATGGCAAACAATCTTTCGAGTAGTAGTTCCTGCTGCTAAATCTGGTGTAATTGCAGCGGTTGTTCTTGGAATTGGTCGAGCGATTGGAGAAACAATGGCCATCATCATGGTTGTGGGGAACTCAGTTCAAATTCCACATGCCGGTTGGGAAGGAATTTTCGCCCCAATTCGTACAATGACAGGTAATATCGCATTAGAAATGGGTTATGCAGGTCCTGAACATCGTCAAGCATTATTTGCAACGGGAATTATCCTATTCCTATTCATCATTGTTATTAACTCAATTACGCTAGTACTTAGAAGGAAGGGGGCATAATTCATGTTTGAAATAAAACCAAATCACTTAATAAAAGTGAAAAGAGATCAAATGCTTGCCTTCATTCTATTAAGTTTAGCGACAGCATTTACAGTGCTGATCCTCTTCGCAATTGTTTTTTATGTCATGAGTCAAGGGCTCTCCGTCATTAGCATGGAATTCCTCCTTGAATCCCCTCGTAGTATGGGGCAAGAAGGTGGTATTTTTCCAGCGATTGTAGGGACTGTTTATTTAGTAGGACTAGTTATTCTAATTGCAGCTCCCATTGGAGTAGGTACAGCAATCTATTTAAATGAATACATGGCAGATGGTCCGTTTAAAAGTATTATTCGTTTTGCAACAGAATTATTAGCAGCAATTCCATCCATTATTCATGGGATGTTCGGTTTTATCTTCTTCGTAATTATTTTGGGAGATTATACAGGTGGTTGGTCAATTCTGTCGGGGGCGTTAACAGGTGTAGTTATGATTTTACCTATCATCATTCGAGCTTCTGAAGAGGCACTTCGAAGTGTTCCAGGTAATTTAAAAGAAGGAAGTCTCGCACTTGGTACAACAAGATGGTATACCATTAAAAAAGTTGTTCTTCCTTTAGCAATACCTGGTATAACAACAAGTATTATTTTATCAATTGGACGTGTTATCGGGGAAACAGCAGCCTTTCTATTAACATTAGGTGGAAGTTTGTTACTAGCTACATCCGTCTTTGATGGTGCTCGTACACTTGCACTACATTTATACTTGGTAGCAATGGAAACAGGAAATACGGAAATGGCATTTGGTGCAGGAGCTGTACTAATCGTTCTTATTTTAATCATTAACTTTGCTGCTACAGGTCTCTTTAAATTATTAGTTAGAAGATTTTCTGCGTAAGTAGCAGTATAGGAGGTAGAATAAGATGGTCACTCAAGTTGAAAATAAAGTGAAAATTGCAGTCGACGGTTTAAACTTTTTTTACGGAAGAACACAGGCACTGCATGATATTTCACTAGAAATAAATGAGAAAGAAGTATTTGCATTTATTGGTCCATCTGGTTGTGGAAAAACAACATTCTTACGAGTATTAAATAGAATGAATGATTTAATCCCTAAAACCAAAGTGGAGGGTAGCGTTAAAATAGCTGATCAAGAGATTTATGATCCAAATGTGGATGTTGTTCGTCTAAGAAAATCTGTAGGTACAGTTTTTCAAAAACCAAACCCATTTCCAATAAGCATTTTTGATAATGTCGCGTATGGTCCAAAAGCAAATGGGATCAAAAGTAAAAAAGAACTTATGCCAATTGTTGAGGAAAGCTTGAAACAAGCAGCTCTATGGGATGAAGTGAAAGACCGCTTGCACGAGAACGCACTTGGCCTTTCTGGTGGACAACAACAGCGTCTATGTATTGCACGTGTGATGGCAGTAAAACCAGATATCATTCTTATGGATGAGCCGACATCAGCACTTGATCCACTCGCTACATTTAAAGTAGAAGAGCTCATTCATGAATTGAAAAAAGACTATACGGTTGTCATTGTCACTCATAATATGGAACAAGCAGCTAGAGTTTCCGATAAAACAGCATTTTTCCTAAATGGCTATATCGTCGAAACAGGTAAAACAGATAATATATTTACAAATCCACAGAAGAAAGATACAGAAGACTATATAAGTGGTAAGTTTGGCTAAGGTTAATTGTGGAGATTATCGTTTAAGATATGCAGAGCAAAATGAGCTTCGGAAATATACGAAGACTCCTGCGGGATGGAAGGCAACGGTGAGACCCCGCAATTCGCTTGCGAATGAGGAGGCTCACCAGCCGCCCGCGGAAAGCGAAGTATATTTCCGAAGCGGGTTTTTCCTCTTAATAATAACGGTTAATAATTTACTGGTAATTTCCTCAAAGGAGAGTGTAAAATGAGTCTGGATTTAGATGAGAAATCATATGTAAAACAAGCACAAACGGTGGTAAAAAAGTCGCCAGTATTTGAGACAGAAGATCTTCATCTATGGTATACAGACACACATGCTTTAAAAGGCATCGATCTCACCATACAAGAAAATGAAGTTACCGCTATTATCGGCCCTTCAGGCTGTGGAAAATCAACATATATAAAGACGTTAAATAGAATGGTTGATATGGTCCCAGGTGTACGTACAACCGGTCATATAAAATACAAAGGTAGAAACATTCTAGATGAAGACTTTCCGGTTGAAGAATTAAGGGCAAGAGTCGGTATGGTATTTCAAAAACCAAATCCATTTCCTAAATCGATTTTTGAAAACATTGCATATGGCTTACGAGTACAAGGAGTTCGAAATAAAAACACATTAAATCAAATTGTTGAACAAAGCCTACGTGGTGCATCGATTTGGGATGAAGTAAAGGATCGCTTGCATGATCAGGCACAAAGTTTATCAGGTGGACAGCAACAAAGACTTTGTATTGCTCGCTCACTTGCGATTGAACCAAATGTCATTTTGATGGATGAGCCTACTTCAGCATTGGATCCTAAATCAACCTTAAGAATTGAAGAACTTATCCATGATTTAAAAGAAAAATACTCGATCGTCATTGTTTCGCACAATATGCAGCAAGCAGCGAGAATTTCGGATAAAACCGCGTTCTTCTTAAACGGAGAAGTTGTAGAATTTGATGAAACAGGCAAGGTATTTACAAATCCAGAAGACAGTAGAACGGACGATTATATTACAGGACGTTTTGGATAATGGATTAAACAATAAGACTAGCCATGGTGCTAGTCTTATTTTGTTGTGGGTATTTATTCTTCTGAATCTTGTCAAATTCTGCTATACTAAGCTAACTATAATGAATTATTCAAGGAGACGGCACAGCATGAAGTTATTCAAAGGCATTTTACATATAGCCTTTTTATTTGGCTTACTTTACATAGGAAATTGGATCCAAGCAAGTCTATCACTTTCCATTCCAGGAAGTGTTATCGGCATGCTTCTTTTATTTGCTTTATTAAAATTCGGCATTATAAAACTGGATTGGATCAAAGAAGGAACACAGTTTATTTTGAGGAACTTAACGTTATTTTTTATTCCAGTTACGATTGGTTTCATTGAATATCTAGAATTATTTAGTGGAAGCGGACTTTATTTATTGTTGATCGCCATAATTAGCACAGGTATCGTGATGGGTGTATCTGGCTTTGTTAGTCAAAAGCTTGCAAAAGGAAAGGACGTACAACATGAGTGAGAGTATCATCTTGATTTTAGCCATTTTGGGTACAATCGGACTTTATTTAGTCTTCGTAAAAATTCATAGAAAAATTAATTCACCATTGACACAGCCAATATTATTAACTTCTGCATTTATTATTATTATCTTACTTATCTTTAATATTCCTTATGACACCTATATGATAGGTGGAAAATGGATAGAGGTTCTTATGGGACCAGCTGTCGTAGCATTAGGCATCCCATTATATAATCATTTTCACATATTGAAAAAGCTGGCGGCACCAATTCTTGTTGGGGTTGGAGCAGGTGCGGTCGTTGGCGTATTAAGTGGAGTTGGCTTAGCAAAGTTACTTGGATTTGAAGAAGCATACCTGCTAGCGATAGCACCTAAATCAGTAACAACACCTGTGGCTATCTCAATCGCGGAAACAATTGGCGGTCCGATGGCTCTGTCTGCAATATTTGTTGTGATTGCTGGTGTTAGTGGTGTGTTAATCAGCCCAATTATTTTTAAATTATTTCGGTTAAATTCCACAATTGGTAGAGGAATAGGAATTGGTAGTGCATCACATGCAATCGGAACAGCTTCAGCTCTGGGTAGAAGTGAATTAGAAGCATCTTTAAGCACAATTGCGATGGTCCTCAGTGCAGTTATTGTCTCGATTATTACTCCTTACATGATAATGTTTATCCTTTAGAATGAAAGGAAACAAATAGGTAATGCTAAAATTGAATATTTGTTCATGAGAAGGGAATTTTTGCGATGAGTCATTATAAAAAATCGATACAGGAAGTACTGCAATCTGTGAATTCTACGGAAGAGGGAATTGCTTCAGCTGAAGTTAAAAAGCGGATAGAGACCTATGGATATAATGAAATTGAGGATAAGGAAAAAGTATCTACCTGGAGACTTTTTATAGAGACTTTCAAAGATCCTATGGTTATCGTTCTTTTAGCAGCAGCAGGGATACAAGTTCTGCTAGGAGAAATTGTTGAATCGCTTATTATTTTTCTTGTGCTTTTATTAAATTCGGTAATTAGTGTTGTTCAAACAAAAAAGGCAGAGAGTTCTTTAGAAGCCTTACGTGATATGTCTGCACCTGAGGCGAAAGTGTGGCGTGATGGGCAAAGCACGGTCATACCGGCACGTGAACTCGTTCCAGGGGATGTTGTAAGTATTGAAGCAGGAGACTTCATTCCAGCCGACGGAAGAATTATAACGAGTGAAACGCTCAAGGTAAATGAAGGGATGCTAACAGGCGAATCTGAAGCTGTTTTAAAAAACACGGAAGCAATCGAAGGAGACGCACCACTCGGTGACCGAATCAATATGGTTTTTAGTAGTTCCTTAGTTGTAAATGGACGAGGGAATTTTGTCGTTACTGGGACAGCACAGGATACAGAAATCGGGAAAATTGCTGATTTGATTTCAACAGCCGAAGAAAAACAAACACCTCTCCAACAAAAATTAGAAGACTTTTCGAAGAAGTTAGGTATTGGTATTCTTTTATTATGTATTTTAATTTTTGCCGTGCAAGCTATGCGAATTTGGTTTGGAGATAACGATGTTGACACAAGTACAGCAATTTTGAATGCGTTAATGTTCTCTGTTGCGATTGCCGTTGCGGCGATTCCTGAGGCTTTATCTTCCATTGTAACCATAGTCCTTTCTGTAGGTACGAACAAAATGGCGAAGCAACATGCGATTATTAGGAAGCTTCCAGCAGTTGAAACACTGGGAAGCACGAGTGTCATTTGTACAGATAAAACAGGTACATTAACACAAAATAAAATGACTGTAACCGATTATTTTGTACTTGATCATAAGACGGATTTCCAAAATGACCCTGACCAATGGCAGAAGTCGGAAAAAATTCTTCTTTACACAGCTGGTTTAACAAATGACTCTTATATCAATGAAGATGGCGCAGAAATTGGTGACCCAACAGAGATCGCCTTGATTCATTTTGTAAATAAAAACAATCAAGACTATAAAAAACTACGTACAAATTATAAACGAATTGGTGAGCTTCCTTTTGATTCGGATCGAAAATTAATGTCTACGATTCATGAGATTAATAATGAGCATCTCATGCTAATAAAGGGTGGCCCTGACGTGATGTTAAGTCGGGCGAGTCATGTACTTAAAAATGGTGAAGTTTTACCTTTATCCGATGAACATTTAGATACATTCTCTAAAGCAAATGAAGCATACGCGAACAAAGCTTTAAGAGTGTTAGCATACGGCTATAAAGTATTGCCCAAAGGTAAAATTACACTTTCACCTGAAGATGAACAAGATTTTGTACTTGTTGGATTAACAGCAATGATGGATCCACCACGTGAAGAGGTTTATGATTCCATTGCAGAAGCGAAAAAAGCAGGGATTAAAACAGTCATGATTACTGGCGACCATAAAACAACAGCGGTTGCAATTGCCAAAGAAATTGGTATTTCCAGTGAAGGTGATTTAGCACTAACTGGGCAAGAACTTGATGCTTTATCTGATGAAGCACTATATGAAAAACTAGAACGCATTTCCGTATATGCCCGTGTATCACCAGAAAATAAGATCCGCATCGTACGTGCATGGCAGAAAAAAGGCAAGATTTCAGCGATGACGGGTGATGGTGTGAATGACGCACCTGCATTAAAACAGGCAGATATTGGTGTAGCGATGGGTAGTGGAACAGATGTGGCGAAAGACTCTGCTGCAATGATTTTAACCGATGATAATTTTGTGTCTATTGTGCAAGCTGTAAGTGTTGGTCGAACAGTTTATGACAATATTAAAAAGGCAATTGGTTACTTATTTGCAGGAAACTTAGGAGCAATTATTGCGATTTTATATGCGGTTATCTTTAATTTGCCTAACCCATTTACTGCTCTGCAATTGTTATTTATAAACCTTGTGAATGATTCTTTACCAGCAATTGCTCTTGGCATGGAAAAATCTGAACCAGATACAATGAAACGTAAACCTAGAGATATAAATGAAGGGATTTTTGCTGGAGGCACGTTAAGAGCTGTTATAACAAGAGGGATTATAATAAGTATTGCTGTTATCATTTCCTTTTATATTGGATTATCTCATTCTAATGAAATGGGAGTTGCAATGGCATTTACGACTTTAATTTTATCTAGAACCCTTCAAACGTTTGCAGCCAGATCCAATGTTCAAACCTCCTTTAAAGCTGGATTCTTTAGCAATAAATATGTTATCGGTGCAGTAGTGTTAGGGTTTGCTCTCTACGGCATTACAACTCTCCCATTTGCTCGAGACGTATTCAATATACCTGCTAGCTTTGGATTTACTGAATGGCTAATTGCAACAATTTTGGCGTTCGGATCGTTGCTAATAATGGAAATTACAAAAGTTATCCAAACGAAATGGAAACGAAATGCATAAAATCTCCTCTAAAAGAAAAACTAAGGCTGTCTACCATTAGGAGGTGAACAGTCTATGCACACATTAAGAAGAATTGCTTTAGCTCTAGTTATTATCGGAGCTGTCAATTGGGGGCTGATTGGATTATTCCAGTTTGACCTTGTGGCAAGTTTATTTGGAGGACAAGAAGCAGGTTTATCAAGAATTATTTACACACTCGTAGGGATTAGTGGATTGATTTGTCTGAGTTTTTATTTCGACCCTGAAACAGCAGATGGAGCAGCTGATAGGCGAGGAATGCGGACAACACAACCAGGCTTTGGAACAGAATTTGCAAACGAATTCGATCCAGAATCTGAAGTAGACAAAAACAATCAACCACCAAGAGATTAATTTATCGACTGGTTACAAACAGTGAAGTTTAAACAAATGAATTTTCCTTTATACTTTTCATTGAACCCCAGTTTTAGATAACTGGGGTTACATTTATTAAATAAGTTTAAGCTGTTGACATCATTTATTCATCCATGTTATTATTAATATACTGAATTAAAGATACTTTAATTAAAATAAAGTTTTTAAATAAATGGAGGAACTTCAATGAATCTTTTTAAAGGTATTCACCACGTGACGGCAATTACAAGTAGTGCAGAGAAAAATTATGAGTTTTTTACGTATGTATTAGGAATGCGACTTGTGAAAAAGACAGTTAACCAAGATGATATTCAGACATATCACTTATTCTTCGCTGATGATAAAGGGAACGCAGGAACGGACATGACATTTTTCGATTTCCCTGGTATTCCAAAAGGGGTTCATGGAACAAACGAAATATATAAAACATCTTTCCGTGTCCCAACAGATGCAGCATTAGATTATTGGGTAGAACGCTTTGACCGTTTGGAAGTAAAACATACTGGCATTAAAGAACAATTTGGTAAAAAGACCATTTCATTTGTGGATTTTGATGACCAAAACTACCAACTTATTTCAGATGAAAATAATACAGGCGTAGAGTCTGGAACACCTTGGCAAAAAGGACCGGTTCCACTTGATTTTGCAATTACAGGTTTAGGGCCACTTTTTGTCCGTATCGCTGAATTCGATTACTTCAAAGAAATGATGGAAAAAGTTCTTCTCTTTAAAGAAATCGCTAAAGAGAATGGAGCACATTTATTTGAAGTTGGTGAAGGCGGAAACGGAGCACAGGTTATCGTAGAGAAAAATATTATGCTACCTCCACATCAACAAGGCTTTGGAACAGTCCACCATGCTGCGTTTAGAGTTGCTGACCGCGCACACTTAGATGAATGGATGGAGCGTCTGCATAGCTTCGGTTTCCAAACTTCAGGATTCGTTGATCGCTTCTTCTTCGGGTCACTATATTCACGTGTTGCACCTCAAATTTTATTTGAATTTGCAACAGACGGTCCTGGATTCATGGGTGACGAACCTTATGAAACACTAGGTGAGAAGTTGTCATTACCACCATTCCTAGAGCCAAAGCGTGATCAAATCGAAAAAATGGTACGCCCAATCGACACAGTAAGAAGCACCATTGACTTTAAAAAAGAATAATCTAAATGAAAACTCCCTGCTCGGTTAATGATCAGGGAGTTTTTTTATTAAATCGCTCATCAAATGTTGAATTCGCTCCATCTCCGCATCAATTCGATCATCAACTCCTGAATTCGCTCCACCCCCATCCCCAATCCACGCACTCCTCTCCTCAATCCGCGCACTTCAATCCCCAATCCACGCACTCCTCTCCTCAATCCGCGCACATCACCCTCCAATCCACGCACTCCTTCCCTCAATCCGCGCACTTCACCCTCCAATCCACGCACCTCCCTCCAACTCAAATATTTGCATTCCCATGTTTTGTCTGAAAAAATAGAGGAAACAATAAGAAGAGAAAGGGGTTTTGTAAATGAAAGTATTACTTGTCGGTGCTAATGGACAAATTGGAAGACATATAGTTAAGTTCGCAAAAGAAGATAGCTCCATCAACGTTACCGCAATGGTGCGTAAAGAAGAACAGGCTGCTGCATTTAATGAAGAAGGTACAGAAACGGTGCTTGCAGACTTAGAAGGTTCTGTAGCAGATTTGACGAAGTCTATGGAAGGCATGGATGCAGTTATCTTTACAGCTGGTTCTGGAGGGCATACTGGAGCAGACAAGACCATCCTCATCGACTTAGATGGTGCAGCTAAAACTGTGGAAGCAGCTGAAGCAGCAAATGTTGATCGCTTTATTATGATCAGTGCTTTTCAAGCAAATAATCGCGAGGTCTGGGCGGATAGTCCAATCAAGTATTATATGGCAGCGAAACATTATGCAGATAATATCTTAATGAACAGTAAATTAAACTATACAATTATTCGACCAGGTGGATTAGTAAACGATGCAGGTACTGGTAAGGTAGAAGCGGGGGAACTGCAGGAATATGGTTCTATCTCAAGAGAAGATGTAGCAAAGACAGTAGTAGAAAGTCTTTCTAACGAGAAGACCCACCGAAAAGGCTTTGATATAATCGCAGGCGAGCACGATATTAAGACTGCATTGAATAAGCTATAAACAAAAAACGCTTGTTGCATCAATATGCTCAAGCGTTTTACCTTTTTTAATGTCTCTTATTTAACCAAAGTACCCCAGACTTCGCGATACGAGGTAGAAGACCAGTCATTGGTTTTGTCATCATATTACCAAATCCATCTGACTTACCTAAAGAACCTAATGTTCCTCTTAATTTAAATGGACGAGGTTGTTTTGGCTCTTTATCATTTAAAACAGAATATAAAATAGGTGCTAGTTGCTCACCCTGCATCCCCGCTAGCTGTGCACTAGGAGAATGTTCAGAAGACGCACAATCACCAAGCACATAAATATTCTTTTGCTCAGGTACTTGATAAAAATCATTTACAACTACCTTATCCTGCCGATCTTTTTCAAAAGGAAGTGCACGTACTAAATGACTTGGTTGTACACCTGCTGTCCAGACTGTTACGTCATTTAAATAGCAGACACCATTATTACAAACGCCATCTTTTTCCACGTATTCTACACTAGAATGATGAATAACATCAACATCATTCGCAATGAACCACTGTTTAACATAGTCTTGAATCTTTGGATCGAATGCTTTCAAAACTGTTGGTCCACGATCAAGTAAGCGAATGTTCAAATCAGGACGGCTTTCCCGAATTTCTGATGCAACTTCAATTCCGCTTAAGCCCGCACCGACTACAGTTACCCTTCCATACGCATTTAGGTTACCAACTGCAACCCCTGTATGCCTTGCTTTCGAGAAAGTTTGTACACTTTCAGTAAATTCTTCTGCCCCATCAATCCCGTGAAAATTATCTTCGCAACCAAGCCCAATAACGAGATAGTCGAACGGAAGCTTGTCTTCAGGATCTTCAAAGATAATTTGATTATTTTCAGAATCAATTTTAGTTACTTCTTTAAATACATAATTTACACGCTTGTCCTGTGGAAAGTCGACACGTACCTCAGTATCAGCAACCGTTCCAGCAGCAATCGTATAGAATTCAGTCTTCAAAGAACGAAATGGGTTTCTATCGATCAGCGTAATTTCAATATCATCGGAAAGGTTATTATCTAGCAAACCGGCGAGAACCTTAATTCCACCATAACCTCCACCTAAAATTACTAGCCTTTTCATTAAATTACCCCCTACATGTTCAATCAAAAACTCTATGCCCAACTTCTAGATTACCAAAATTACACACAACTGTCACGGGATGAGCGAAGAAAAGCAAGAAGTATTCTAGTAAAAGTCAAAACTCAAGAAAAAGTGGAAATATGCTATACTTATATTAAACTCATAAACGTGTAAACCTAGTAATTACTAGTGAAAATAAACGATCGAAAGTCATATATTTGGAGTGAGAGAATGCAAACACTAAATCTAGACTCATTACTAGATGTAATGGGGGAACTTTTTTCAGATGAGGTATCCATCGCTGTAACAGATACCAAAGAATACATATATTATCGCCGTAGCAAGCGGATTGATTTAAAAATTAATGCAGGAGACTTAATCAAAGAAGGAACAATTGCACATATGGCAATTGCAACCAAACAGAAGACATCTGAATTTATTAATCGTGATGTTTTTGGTGTGCCTTACCATGGCATGGCTGTCCCGTACTTTGAAGACGAGGAGATTGCTGGCTGTGTATTAGCGATTTATCCAGCATTTACGGACGGGAAATCAGTTGTTACGGTAAAATCAGAAGATGGTTGGAAGCCAATTCCATTTGACGATGTGAAGTATTTCGAGGCAAAAGATCGTAAAACACATATTATTTCTAAGTTTTATAATGGCACACATAAAAATACGCTTCAAGAATTCGAATACATCTTACCAAAGGAAATTTTCGTGCGTTGTCATCGTTCGTTCATTGTAAATGTCCACCATATCGATGAGATATTTCCTGACACACATTCGACGTTACTGCTTTCTATGAATGATGGAACACAGATACCTGTGAGTCAATCCTATTCAAGTTATTTCCGTAAATTACTCGGATTCTAAATAAACAAAATTCTTTGTTCTGTTCTTTATTTTTTATCGTTCAAGCAAAATAACCGCAAATCTATCGCGCTTTAGCAAGCTCCCCTAATTTCTAATGTAAAATTAGTAGTAATAGAATTTTATGAAGGGGAGTTATTCCATGGGAGAAAAATTAAAGCGCATACATTTACAAGAACTACAGGATAAAGTTATTACAGCAGAAGAAGCTGCATCATGGATTGAAGATGGAATGACACTAGGCTTAAGTGGTTTTACGCGGGCAGGCGATGCGAAAGCAGTACCAACAGCTTTAGTCGAACGTGCAAGAAATGGTGAGCAATTTAAAGTAAACGTATACACTGGTGCCTCTCTAGGCTCAGACATTGATAAAATGTTTGCTGAGGTAGGTATCGTGAATAAACGCCTTCCTTTCCAAGCAGAACCAACGATGAGAAAAGCAATTAATAATGGCGATCATTTATTTGTTGACCAACATCTTTCACATACAGCAGAAATGTTACGTGCAGGTGTAATGGACAGAATCGATTATGCTATTTTGGAAGGGATTTCAATAACAGAAGATGGCTTATTAATTCCAAGTACATCTGTTGGAAACTCATTATCATTTGCTGAAACAGCAGAAAATATTATTATTGAATTAAATATGGCGCAACCTGAAGAGCTTGAAGGAATTCATGATTTATTTAGCCCTGAGGCACAAGGCGAACGTCAGCCAATTCCTTTAACAAAAGTGGATGATCGTCTTGGTGAGATTGGTATTCCTTTAGATGTAAGCAAAGTAAAAGGAATTGTGTTTACAAACCAAGAAGATTCACCATCAACGATTGTTGCACCAGATGAAGAAACAGAACAAATTGCAGGACACTTACTTACATTCCTAAGAGAAGAAATCAAAGCAGGTCGTCTAACGGAGAAATTAATGCCACTACAATCAGGGATTGGATCTGTTGCAAACGCTGTATTACATGGCATGATTGATTCTGAGTTTGAAAACCTTGTTGTTTATTCAGAGGTATTACAAGATGCAGTATTCGATTTAATGGATGCTGGTAAAGTAGACTTTGCTTCCGCATGTTCAATGACCTTATCGGAAGAAAAGATGAAGCAAGTATTTGGTAACTTTGAAAAATACCGTGATAAACTAGTGATCCGTCCACAAGAAATTTCGAATCAACCAGAATTAATTCGTCGACTTGGACTAATCTCTATTAACACTGCTTTAGAATTCGATATTTATGGAAACGTCAACTCGACACATGTTACAGGAACGAAGATGATGAATGGAATTGGTGGTTCTGGAGATTTTGCTCGAAATGCAAAACTAGGAATCTTTGTAACGAAATCAATCGCAAAGGGTGGCGATATTTCGAGTATCGTACCGTTCGCATCACATATTGATCACACCGAGCATGATGTGGATGTTGTTGTTACTGAACAAGGATATGCGGATTTACGAGGACTTGCGCCACGTGAGCGTGTACCTCTAATTATCGAAAATTGTGCACATCCAATGTACCGTGAACAACTTTGGGAGTATTACCAAGAAGCACTTGAGCGTGGAGGACAAACACCGCATGTGCTAGAAAAGGCATTCTCATGGCATACAAACTTTGTAAATAACGGAACAATGAGAGAGTTAGTAAATCAAAAGTAAATAAACAATGGGGTTTTAAGATAGAAAAAGACCTATCAGTCGTGGGTAGATGACTGGTAGGTCTTTTACGTTATCTCTTAATTAAATGGATAAAATGAGTAAGGATCTTTGCTGTTAATCCCCATATTACTTTACCGTTGTATTTATAAAATAGTTCATCTATATGACCTGTGCCCCATTTATAATCTTTACCACCGACAATAAGTTCAAACGGGAAGTTTTTTTCTGGTTCAATATTAATATGAACTTTGTAGACTTCAGGTTCCGTTTCGAGGAAATGATTAAGCGGCACGGTAAAGACTTCGCTAACCTCAGATTCATTAGGGATAATCTGTTCATGATTTAAGATTTTACCAACAAAGGGATAAATAATTCTTCCACCATCATTTACTAGATAATCAAGTGGAACAATTGATTCTATATTACTAGATTCAATACCTAGTTCTTCTGTCGTTTCGCGGATTGCCGTTTCTCTTGGGTTTTTATCCTCTTGATCGATTCTTCCTCCTGGAAAGCAAATATCACCAGGTTGACTGCGCATTTGCATTGATCGGACTTCAAATAATACATGCGTGTCTCCTTGGATATCAATTAGTGGAAGAAGTACTGCGGATTGTCTAAATAAATGTTGTCCCATAATCGAGGGCTTACGGTCTTGTAACTTTGAAAATACTTTTGAAGCATCCATGATATTCACCTCCATACCTAACCAGCAATTACTAACCTCTATTATACAGTATTCAAGAAAAATATCTTTTCTTGTGCTTACCTAAAGTAATTGCAAGCGTTTTTATTCAATGTCACACACATTGTTCGTATACTTCCCCATACATATTTATAAGTTATTGGTGGCAGACACCAGATATGCTAAAATGATAGGGAGATAGTGAAATTATTTGCCCATTACGTGATGAATAGAGGGATAGGATGAAGAAGCTATATGAAGGAAAAACAAAAGACGTTTATAAACTAGAAGACGGAAATGTATTATTGAAATTCAAAGACGATGTAACAGGTGAAGATGGTGTCTTTGATCCAGGCGCAAACACAGTAGGCTTGACGATGGAAGGCGCAGGTAATGCAGCGCTTCATGTAACAACATTCTTTTTCGAAAAATTACGCGAGAAAAATATTCCAACTCATTTTATTTCAAGCAATTTGGCTGAAACGACAATGACCGTTCTACCTGCAACTGTATTTGGAGAAGGGCTTGAAGTTATTTGTCGATTTAAGGCAGTTGGCAGCTTCCTAAGGCGTTACGGTAAATATGCCGTAGAAGGACAAAACTTAGATGCATTTGTGGAAGTAACGTTAAAAGACGATGAAAGAAATGATCCTCCAATCAGTAAAGATGCACTTGCCATGTTGGATATTTTAACCACTTCCGAATACGAGACATTAAAGCAACTAACAATTGATATTTCCACAATTGTTAAAGAGGAATTAGCGAAAAAAGAGTTGGATCTCTATGATATAAAACTAGAATTTGGCCGTGACGATAATGGGGAAATCATGTTAATAGATGAAATTTCAGGTGGCAATATGCGTGTCTACCGGGCAGGGGAATATGTAGCACCTTTAGAGCTTGAAAAAATCTTACTAGCAAATTAAAGAGAAAGCATGGAATGGGGAGAAGGAAATGAAAATCATTAGTTACAAATTACATAACAGTAATAATGGGTGGCGAATTGGATGCTTACATGAAGATACAGTAATTGATCTACAAGATGCTTATTTAAAATCTCTTATCTCAAAAGGGAAAAAGGATAACTTAACATCTATTGAATCTATTTTTCCAGCTGACCCAACAGCGTTTTTTAAGGCTGGAAAAGAAAACTTAGAAATTGCACAAGATGCATACGAGTTCACACTAGTTCAGATGAATAAGGTGAATGTGTATCCACGTGAAGAAGTTTTAACTGGTACGCCAATCCCAAACCCAGGAAAAATAATTTGTGTAGGGAGAAATTACCGCGAGCATGCAATCGAAATGAAAGGGGATATTCCAGAAATCCCAGTTCTATTTGGTAAATTTTCTAATGCATTGATTGGACCGGAAGATGCGATCATTAAGCCGAATATGACAGAGAAATTGGATTATGAAGCAGAGCTGACGCTTATCATAGGAAAAGAAGCATCACAAGTGTCTCAAGAAGATGCTTATGATTATATTGCAGGTTATACAATCGGAAACGATACGACTGCAAGAGATTTACAAAAACGTACACCGCAATGGCTGCAAGGGAAAACAATTGATAACACTACTCCAATTGGCCCTTGGGTTGTGCCTGCAACGCTGATAAATGATCCAGGTAATTTAGAAATTAAATCTTATGTGAATGGTGAAATGAGACAATCATCGAATACGAGTAAATTTATATTTGATATACCGTATTTAATAGAGTTCATCTCGAGTATTATTCGTTTAGAGCCTGGAGATATTATTATGACTGGGACACCTGATGGGGTTGGAACAGCAATGAATCCGCCACAGTATTTAGAAAAAGATGATGTTGTTAGAATTGAAATAGAGAACATCGGAACGTTAGAAAATATAGTAAAAGAAAATAACACAAAGGCTTAATTGCCTCTGTGTTATTTTAGTTTTTATAGAAAAAATACTTATGATCTACTTCTCTACTTTTTCGAGTCTTATATTTGGTTTTTCGTCTACAATTCCGACAACTAAATCATCGGTTATATGAATTTCTTCTGTTTTACCTTCAATTGTTACGAATCTAAAAATCCCGTTGTTAAAATCAGTACCAATCTCTTTATAGAAGATTCCTTCATAGAGATTATTTTTTGCTCGAGTAAAGCTAATACGTAAGTTGTCTCCATCTGCTTTTAGAAATGCACGTACACCTTTTTCAAATGTCGTGTCTACATTACTTCTTAGAGAGCGATCAACTGAGACGATATGAATATCTACAAAAGTCATTTCCTTTAAAAGAGAATTTACGAAAGAGCCTTTTGTAATTTCTTCCCAGCGATTTTGTGGGCTTTGACCAACAATGATTTGGGTGACATTATGTGTGTGTGCTACTTCTGCAATTGCTTTTACTGAAGGACGTCTTTCGTCATCGCGAATAATGAATTCATCGACGCCAAGTTCTCCACATAAATCTCTCCAACGATCAATATAACCTGATTTTTCTGCATCAAATTCATCGTAAGGTAGTGGATCTACAGTTAAGACATATACTGGACAGTTCATAATTTGTGACAGCTTATGTCCCCTGCGAATCAATCGTTCTCCGTTTGGACCATAGTATACACAGACTAAAATTCTTTCATCCATCTGACTTTTTGAATTATTCATGATGGCCAATTCACCTCTTAACCATATTTGTATCATGCTATATAATATTGCGTATCCCTTGAAACCTAGTTATTCTAACATGAATTTAACCTTTCGTGAACCCCTATATTGGAAAAAGTATAATTATATATTTATAAGTGCTACAAAATCAATTTTAACCTTTCATATTAAAGGGTATACTCTTTAATGAAAAATAATTCTGATTGGATGAAAAATAAAAATAACGATAGCTACGGTACTCCATGAGTGCATGTAGCCTCAGTTTAATGTATACTTAATTAATGTGAAATTCACTATCCACAATTCAATACTACCTTTTAGCAATTCTAATTATATATAAAATATATAATAGACCGTAACAAACTCTACTCTACTAGTTAAATGTTGTTGCCTCTTATTATCATACGCGTAACTTTTTAAGTCAAGGTATCTTAATAGCTAATAAATCCTATAATTAAAACAATTGAAATCCTGTTTCTAATTCCGACGGTTATGAAAATGCAGGTTAATTTTTGAATGGAGGTCAGATTTTGATAGCTCTTAACATCGCGGTTTTTATACCTTTCATAGCTGCAATTTTTATCCCCTTACTTTATAAAAAAGGGTCCAAATTACATATTGGTATCTTTCCAATGCTTATTGCTGCTGCACTTTTTATATACTTATTAAATTTTATTCCGAAAATAGCAAATGGTGAAACCTTTGGATATACGATGTCCTGGATTCCAACCTATGGCTTTAATTTCACTACATACCTTGATGGACTAAGTTTAATTTTCGCCTTATTAATCACAGGTATCGGTGCTTTGGTAATTTTATATTCCATCTATTATCTATCTGATAATGAGCAACTTGGTCATTTCTACACCTATTTAATGTTATTTATGGGTGCAATGCTAGGTGTGGTTTTATCCGATAATATGATGGTTCTTTATGTGTTCTGGGAGTTAACAAGTATTTCTTCCTTCTTATTGATTGCTTTCTGGTATCAGCGTAAGCGCTCAAGAGAAGGTGCGCAAAAATCATTACTTATTACGATAAGTGGTGGATTCGGTATGCTTGTTGGTTTCATTATGCTTTACGCAATGACAGGAACAATGAGTGTTCGTGAAGTGATTGCAAGTATATCTGGAGTTACGGACCACGGATTATTTATTCCAGCAATGTTATTAATCCTCTTTGGTGCGTTTACGAAATCTGCTCAATTCCCCTTCCATATTTGGTTACCTGATGCAATGGAAGCACCAACACCAATTAGTGCATATTTACACTCGGCAACGATGGTAAAGGCAGGGATATATTTAGTTGCCCGTTTTACACCTGTTTTTGGTGGAGAGGGTGTTTGGTTCTGGGTAGTAACAGGCGTCGGTTTATTTACATTATTCTGGGGGTCCTTCCAAGCGGTTAGACAAACAGATCTTAAAGCATTACTCGCTTTCTCTACCGTGAGTCAACTCGGAATGATTATGAGTATGTTTGGAATGGGATCGGCCGCATTATACATAGGCCATTCAACAGAGTCCGTGCTTTTCACGCAGGCAACTTTTGCTGCTCTCTTCCATTTAGTCAATCACTCCACATTTAAGGGTGCGCTATTCATGGCAGTTGGAATTATTGACCATGAGGTAGGTACACGTGACATAAGAAGGCTCGGTGGACTTGCAACATTAATGCCAATTACATTTACTATTTCATTAATCGGTAGCTTTTCCATGGCGGGATTACCTCCATTTAATGGCTTTCTGAGTAAGGAAATGTTTTTGCAAGCTTCAGTAGATATTACACAACTTGGTTTATTCCATGCAGATACAATAGGTAATCTAATTCCAATTGTTGCTTGGATCGCAAGTATCTTAACATTTGTTTATAGTATGATTATTGTTTTCCAAACTTTCTTAGGGAAATATCAACAGGATCGCCTAGAACATCCTGCAAACGAAGCGCCAATGGGGATGCTAATTTCACCATTAGTTCTAGTTAGTTTAGTAGTTGCAATTTTTATTTTCCCGAATCTAATTGGGGATTATATGATAACTCCGGCGATGGCAAGTGTATTCCCAGAACTTTCGCAAACGGCTAATTTAGGCGTGGAGATATTAAGATGGCATGGTTTCAATCTTGCACTTATTATGACGATAGGTATTATTATCTTCGGAACCTTACTATACAAGTTTCCAAAAACGTGGCGCTGGATTTATGTTTTATTCCCGACACGTTGGTCCTTTAACACGCTTTATGCCTATACGATTGAAAAATCAGATGAAGTATCAATGAAGATTACGAATAAATATATGACTGGTAATTTACGTGATTACATGATGTATATCTTTATTTTCTTTATCGCAGTTGTCGGTAGTATGTTTATAGCATCTGGTGGTTATGAATATATCGCCTTAAGTGATGTTCCAATATCAACATTTGAGTGGATTATTGTGTTATCCATGATTGTAGCTGCAATATCAGTGTTATTTGCAAAATCTCGTTTAACTGCAATTGTGCTAAATAGTGTATTAGGTTACGGTGTAGCCTTACTATTTGTTATTTTCCAAGCGCCAGACCTTGCACTTACACAACTAGTTATTGAAACGGTAACAACCGTACTTTTCTTGGTTGCTTATTACTTCTTGCCAGAGTGGGAAAAGGAATCAGGGTCCAGAAGAGTAAGAAGTTCAAAACTAATTGTATCTATTGGGGTCGGGCTAACATTTACGCTTGTCGCGCTAGCAGTACAAAATAATAGGCTCTTTGAAAGTATTTCTGCTTTCTTTGAAAACTCTTATGAATTAGCTGGTGGTAAAAATATTGTGAACGCAATTTTAGCTGACTTCCGTGGCTTTGATACAATGCTTGAAGTTGTTGTACTCTTTATCGCTGGAATAGGTGTTTATTCAATTATTAAGCTTAAAGCTGGGAAGCGAGGGGAGAAGCTTGAAAATTAATAATGTTATTCTTCGCACCGTAGCGAAGGTTGTCGTCTTTATTATTTTGACATTAGCTGTCTACCTCTTCCTTGCTGGACATAATAACCCAGGTGGCGGCTTTGTCGGCGGGCTTGTGCTTGCTTCTGCTTTTGTACTACTATTTATTGTTTATGATATGGATACGATTCGAAAAGCAATACCATTTGATTTTAAAAAAGTAGCTGCTCTTGGAGCGTTACTAGCTGTAGGAACAGGATTCGGAGCATTTCTTTTTGATGTTCCATTCTTAAGTCAGGCTTTTGGTTATTTTACAGTCCCTTTCTTTGGAGAGATTGAGCTGTCAACAGTGACGATTTTTGAAGCAGGTGTCGCACTTGCTGTTGTTGGTGTTGTTATTACGATTATTACAAGTATTAGTGAGGATGTGTAGCATATGGAGACGTTAATAACCATCCTAGTAGGTGTATTGGTTACTGTCGCAACATATTTAATAATGTCGAAAAGTGTGCTTCGTGTCATTTTGGGCACAGCGATTTTTTCCCATGCTGCACACTTATTAATTCTAACAATGGGCGGATTAAAAGGTGGAACAGTGCCAATCCTTGGCGATGAGGAGCCAGGGGCATTAACAGATGCACTTCCACAGGCATTAATTCTAACATCAATTGTTATTAGTTTTGCCGTAACAGCTTTAGTTCTTGTCCTTGCATATCGAACGTATCAAACATTAGGTACAGATAACTTCGAAGAATTGCGAGGTAGTAAATATGAATAACCTGATAGTACTACCAATGGTTCTTCCTATTTTGGTAGGTATTATATTAGTATTTTTGCGTCCTTATATTAAAACGCAACGAGTGATTAGCTTATTAACAATGATTGTAAATATTGGTATCGCCATTTATTTATTGAACATCATTCAAAAAGAAGGAATCATTCGTTTGGATTTTGGAGGCTGGGAACCACCATTTGGTATATTATTTGTTGCTGATTCATTCGCAATGATTCTTGTATTAGTGGCGAGTTTTGTCACATTGACTTGTTTGATTTTCGCATTTTCTTCCATTGGTAGGAAAATGGAAAATATGTATTTTTATACTTTCGTTAACTTCCTAATTGCAGGAGTAAACGGATCATTTTTAACAGGTGATTTATTTAACCTATATGTAAACTTTGAAATCATGCTACTAGCTTCCTATGTATTAATTGTACTTGGTGGAAGAAAGATTCAGCTACGTGAGTCACTGAAATATGTGGTTATTAATATCTTATCCTCTTGGTTCTTCCTTGTAGGGATTGCCTTTTTATACGCACAGCTTAGTACATTAAATATGGCACATCTCTCACAATTGATTAGTGAATCAGGACAAACACCTTTACTAACCGTGACTAGTTTAGTCTTTCTCATTGTATTTGCACTGAAGTCAGGATTACTCTTGTATTTCTGGTTACCAGGTTCTTATAGTGCACCACCTGCCGCAGTTGCAGCTTTATTCGGTGGTTTACTGACGAAGGTTGGAATCTATGTAATGTTCCGTATGTTTACTCTGATTTTCTACCATGAGCCACAGGTTACGCATACAGCTATTGGTATTCTTGCTGGACTTACATTAATCGGTGGTAGTATTGGCGCAATTGCCTATAAGGATATTATGAAAATTGTATCTTATAATGTCATTATTGCTGTTGGATTTATTCTAGTAGGACTTTCCGTAATGACTCCAGAAGCAATTGAGGGCGCCATTTATTACTTAATGCATGACATGATTGCAAAAACATTACTATTTCTTCTTGCGGGTACGATGCTTATTGTAACTGCGGAGAGAAAGTTTAATTTAATGAGTGGTTTGATTCGAAATTACCCAGTCTTTGGGTGGATATTCTTTATTACCATGCTTTCATTAGCAGGTGTGCCACCTCTAAGTGGATTTATCGGTAAGGTTCTTGTTGGTCAAGGTGCTGTTGAGACAGGAGCATTTATCTTATTGGCATTAGCGTTTATATCTAGTATCTTTGTTCTATACTCTTTATTGAGGATATTCTTGAACAGTTTCTGGGGCGAGACAATTATTAGCTTTGATGATGAAGTGCCAATTAAAAAAGGTTGGATGACTTCCTTCGTTTTACTAACTATAGGGATGGTTGTCTTAGGGTTTGGAGCGGAAGCCTTCGCACCTTATGTAAAAGACGCTGCTCATACGCTAATGAACCCAGAAGTATATATTGATGCTGTATTGAACGACTTCTAGAAAAGGAGCTGACGATGATATGCCAGCACAATTCGCTTTAAATATTTTTATCGCGATTCTATGGACGCTAATCAGTGACGAACAAGAATTGCAATTTACTACATTCGTAGCAGGCTTCATAGTCGGAATCGGAATCGTATTTTTAATGCATCGTTTCTTTGGTGAAAGATTTTATCTTGCGAGACCATATGCATTATTTAAATTACTTCTCATTTTCGGTAGAGAACTTTTTACGTCAAGTATATTAGTATTATCACAAATTCTTAGCCCTAAAATAAATTATGAACCAGGAATCATCCGCTATGAAACTGATATGCGTGGAGAATGGGAGATAACGATGATTTCCCTTTTACTAACCTTAACTCCTGGATCCGTTGTGATGGAAGTGACGGAGGAAGAGGATGCATTATATATTCATGCAATGGATGTGGAACAGTCAAAAGAGATGTTACTTGGTTCTCTAAGTAGTTTTGAAAAAGCAATTAAGGAGGTAACGAGATAATGGTCGAAACAATTTTAACGATATCCTTAGTATTCTTTGGAATTGCAATTGCAGTAACGGTTTTACGAATTATAATTGGCCCAAGTCTGCCAGACCGAGTACTTGCGCTTGACGTTATCAGTGTGCAAATTGTTTCGTCTCTTGCAATTATCACCGTCCTCCTGAATACACCAGTATTCTTAGAAGTAATTCTAGTTTTGGCAATCTTAGCGTTTATAGGTACGATTGCTTTTTCAAAACATATCGAGAGAGGTGTAATCATTGAGCGTAAGCGTGATCGTTGAGTATATAGGTGTATTTTTAATTTTCATAGGCTCACTGATGGCATTGGTTAGTGCAATTGGACTTATCCGTTTTAAGGATGTTTATACACGTTCACATGCAGCGACAAAAAGCTCTACGCTTGGTGTATTATTAACTTTAACAGGTGCATTGTTATATATCATAGGTGCAGAGGGCTATTTCAGTGTTAGACTTGTCTTAGGAATTATCTTCGTGTTCTTAACTGCTCCAGTTTCGGGTCACCTCGTTACAAGAGCTGCATATCGCAGCAAGGTTAAATTGTCTGAGATATCTGTTGCGGATGAGTTAAAAGAAGTGATCCACGGAAAAGATGTAAAAATGAAAGAAAATGAATGAAGTTATAGGAATGAGGGTAATTTATGACGAAGACATCCATTTATGGACTGACTTATAAGGAATTAGAAGAATGGCTCGTGGCAAATGGTGAAAAACGATTTCGAGCAAATCAAGTGTGGAACTGGGTCTTTAAGAAAAGAATTAATAATTTTGAAGAAATGCATAACGTAAATCAATCCACAATTGATTTATTAGAGGAACACTTTTTCATTCATACGTTAGAAGAGGAATTAAAGCAAGAATCTAAAGATGGTACGATTAAGTATTTATTCAAACTAGCAGACGGCAATTTGATTGAAACAGTATTAATGCGTTTTGATTATGGCCTTTCTGTATGTGTAACAACACAAGTCGGCTGTAACATTGGCTGTTCCTTCTGTGCAAGTGGACTTTTAAGTAAAAGTCGGGACTTAACAAGTGGAGAAATTGTAGAACAAATCATGAATGTGCAAAAGCACTTAGATAGTAAGGGCAACGACGAACGAGTGAGCCATATTGTTGTCATGGGAATTGGGGAGCCATTTGATAATTATAACAACCTAATGAGTTTCTTAAATGTAGTAAACGATGAGGACGGCCTAAATATTGGTGCGCGTCATATCACTGTTTCCACGAGTGGACTTGCTCATAAAATTTATGAGTTTGCTGACACTGGAATCCAAGTGAACCTTGCAATTTCAATCCATGCTCCAAATGACGAATTGCGAACACAGATAATGAAGATTAACAAAGCTTTCCCAATTGAAAAACTGATGAAAGCTGTCGATTATTATTTAGAAAAAACAAATCGAAGAATAACGTATGAATATATTATGTTGAAAGATATCAATGATCATAGAGCACATGCAAGAGAACTAGCGAAATTACTATACAATCACCGCCATCTTGCATACGTTAACTTGATACCATATAACTCAGTTGATGAACACATTCAATACCAACGTAGTGAAACAGATTCTATCCAAGCATTCCACGAAACATTAAAAGTGAATGGGATTAATTCAGGCGTACGTTGGGAAAACGGAGCAGATATCGATGCTGCATGTGGACAACTGAGAAGTAAACAAATTATAAAAGACAAAAAACGTAAAGTAGTATAATAATCATAATAAAACCATAAGCCTCCAATAGTAACCGACTAACATCCGTTCACTAAGAGGCTTATTTTTGGGCTATGTTAAACCTATTGTTGAGGATAATTAATAAGAAGGATGTAAAATTAGCTTCGGAAATATACGAAGACTCCTGCGGGATGGAAGCTCACCAGCGGCCCGCGGAAAGCGAAGTATATTTCCGAAGCGGGTTTGTGCTCATTACAATATGGAGCTTTAACATAGTTTATTTTAAGAAGTCTATTAGGAAAGGATTACGGCTATGACAGAGAATATTAAAACTTTATATGAAAATAAAAAAACAACACCTGAGCATATCGCTGAAAATGTCCAATCTGGCTGGGTATGTGGTTCAGATATCGGACTATCGCTACCTCCTGCAATTGTTCAAGCAGTCGAGAAACATGTCGAAGAAAAGCAACTTGATAATATTATTTATCACACCATGCTAGATTGGTTTCCAATGAATTTTTACCAAGAAGCACAAGAACGCATAAAAGGAGTTACATGGTTTTCAGGAGCGCAGTCGAGAAAAGCAGTTAATCGAGGGATCGCCGATGTCATGCCAGCTTACTTTCATGACATTCCAAAGCTGATTGAAAAACAAGAAAGACTAGATGCAGTCTTTCTATGTGTGACACCAATGGATGAAAACGGTTATTTCAATACGGGAGTAGCTGGTTCACTAAGTGAAGCGTTAATTAAACGAGCAGACCGCATTTACCTTGAAGTGAATGAGCATGTTCCTCGTTCACTCTCAGGCCCAGTTATTCATATCTCCCAAGTGGAAGCCTTCTGCGAAAACCATACTGCTCTGCCAGATTATCCAAGAACTGAATTAGATGACGTTAGTAAAAAAATCGCGAGCTACATCGCAGACGAAATCCCAGATGGCGCAACCATTCAGTTTGGCATCGGTGCAATTCCGGATGCAGTCGGTAAAGCATTGCGAGACAAAAAGGATTTAGGGATTCATACGGAAATGTTAACCGAGAGTATGGTTGAACTGGTTGAAAACGGAGCAGTAACGAATGAAAACAAAGAACTTTACCCTGGTAAAACAGTTGCTTCCTTTGCATTCGGTTCTCAGCGCGTATACGATTACGTGCATAATAACCCTGCAGTGCAAATGCTCCCTATTCAATATGTGAATGACCCGAATATTATCCGTACCATTCCCAAATTCATGTCAATCAACTCAGCGATAGAGGTTGATTTTTATGGACAAGTTTGTGCGGAATCTGTAGGAACAAATCACTTCTCTGGAACTGGAGGACAAGTTGATTTTGTACGGGGTGCAATTTTATCTGAAGGCGGAAAAAGCTTCTTAGCGTTCCCTTCGACTGCTAAAGGTGGCACAGTTAGTAGGATTAAATCCGTACTGACTCCAGGATCAATTGTAACTACAAGCAAAAATGATGTTGATCATGTTGTCACTGAATACGGCCTCGTAAAACTTCTTGGAAAAACAGTTGGAGAAAGAACAAAAGCTTTAATTAGCATTGCCCATCCCAAATTCCGTGACGAACTATTAAAAGAAGCAAAAGAGAGAAACATTATTATTTAAAACCCAAACAAAAAAAGCGCGGGCTCCTAGTTAGATTTTAAACTAGAAGCTTGCGCTTATTTATATTCTCGCAGAAAGACTAAGTTGTCCATGTGCATTCATAGAAGATACTTGGTTTTTCCCAAGCTCTTTGGCTCTGTATAGCAGTTCATCCGCTTCAACATAAGCTTTTTTAATATCAGTAGTTTCCAATGCTTTAAAATAATATAAACCAAAGGATGCCGTACATGTAACACTAATTTCATTCCCACGAAACTCTGCTTTCGCTTCTGATTGTGCGATTTCTCTTTGAATATTGTTAACTAATGACTGACACTGCAAGAATGTTCGATTACGCAATATGATCGTGAATTCTTCTCCACCACTACGGAATATATAATCATCAGGATCAATAGACTTTTTAATCTCAGATGCAAAATGAGTAATAACAGAATCCCCAACAGAGTGGTTGTACGTATCATTCACACGTTTAAATTCATCAATATCACATATAATAATCCCTAAGTTCTCACCTGATTGATTCAGGTCATTCATTACTTTATTCATGTATGCTCGATTATGGATCTTCGTTAGGTAGTCTGTATAAGCCATTTGTTCGAAGCGATCTCTTTCTTTTTTATGTTGCATGCTCGCTGCCTTTGTTAAAGCAGAGCGGCTAAAGATATAGTTTAGCAAGAACAACGCGATCATCAATTCCCACTGATGATTCACCATAAAGATAAATAAAAGACCATTTGTAATCGCTTTTTGCAGCGACTCTAGCATGCTCCTACCAGTAATTAAATCATATGCATCCTTCTTTGTTTTAATATCTCCCATAATAGAAAATACTCCGACAAGGAAGAAAGAAGATAGTGTATCGATTATATACACAATAGCAATGATCAATAACCAATACCCGATCACCGGAATCATTTCGAAATAAGGTATTAAAATGTAATACATGTAAAATCCTAAAGAATGTAACAAGGTGGGTGCACCGATATTATAAAAGGTATGCAAAAACTCATCCTTATCGGCAGTATCTGTACGTTTACGATAGAGGAAAATATAAAACCGGTTTACTAATTCAAATAAGAATATTCCTAGAGGACCAGTAAATAACCCAAAAGAAAGACTATAAGAAATACTGTAGTCTACGTTCACTCTACCTGTTTTAACGATGGTTTTTAAGTGAGAATATAATGTCGTAAATAAAAGAAATATAATAAATACTTGAGCGTACAATGGCCATTCAATTTCAAGCGGGCCAGATGCTATAGCTACAATAAATGAGAGTATGAATATTGCAAAAATATAGGCTCTTAGTCTGTTTACCATGAATGAGAACCTCCTGTTCTAAACAAAATTAAACAAATGTAATATGAGGATAATTCCCTAGTGCTTATTAATCATACCATAAAAATTATTAATATGGTTAAAAAAATGATATTTTGTACAATAAACTAACTTTTTAGTTCTTTTAATAGTAAGAAAGCTAGTTTTGACTTAAAAATATGAATGTAAATAAGGTGTTTAGGGATTTTTAATTCTTATTATTCAACAATAGAACACTGAAAGGTTCAAAAAAAACAAAAGTAATCCTCATATATTGTAATTGATAGAGTTGTCTGAGTCTACAAAAAGTTAGTCGTTCTGACAGCAAAAATATTAATAGTATTACTTTTAAACTAATGATGATTGAAAGCAAAGACTTTCTATCCATATAAAACTGTCACATATAGTTCTTCAATTGGTTACTTATAAAAATTAGTCTATCTTTAATTAAAATTTTATGATACAATCACTTTTATACATAAATGCATTAATGCGTTAAAGTCTAAAGGGAGGAAGGAAAATGAAAAAGTTTTTATTAACAATAATTGCAGTTGGACTAGTTCTACTTGCTGCATGTGGTAGTTCTGATGATGCAAGTGGGGAGTCTGGAGATAATAAAAATGCAGATGATGGAGAGACATATGTTGTAGGTGCAACACAAATTGTAGAGCATCCATCATTAGATGCTGCTTATGAGGGATTTAAAGAAGCTTTAGCAGATGCTGGATTAGATGTAGAATACAAATTCCAAAGTGCACAAAATGATCAAAATAATGTTAAACCAATATCAGACGGATTTGTTGCGGATGACGTTGATTTAATTTTTGCTAACTCAACACCAAGTGCTTTAGGAGCTTTACAAGCTACAAGTGAGATTCCAATTGTCTTTACATCTGTTACAGATGCAGTTGATGCAAAGCTTGTCCCATCTATGGAAGAAGCTGGCGAGAATATTACAGGAGTAGTTGACCTTCATCCTGATGCGATTGGTTCTACAATTGACTTTATCGCAGAGTATTTCCCAGGTGCTAATGTGGGAGTAGTTTACAACGCTGGTGAGCAGAACTCTGTAACCCAAATTGAAGCAGTGCAGGAAGCTGCTGCAAATACAGATTTAACAATTATTGAACGTACAGTTGCAAACACTGGTGAAGTTCATCAAGCTGCAACAACTTTAGTAGAGGATATCGATGTGTTTTATATTTTCACAGATAACACAGTGGTATCAGCACTTGATAGTGTAATAAGTGTTGCAAATGATCAAGACATTCCATTAATAGTTGGTGAGCCAGACTCGCTTGCAAAAGGTGGGTTTGCAACCTTTGGAATTGATTATAAAACGATTGGCTACCGTTCGGGCGAAATTGCTGCCGAGATTTTAACTGGTGAAAAGGCTGCTAGTGATTTCTTAGTGGAGTATCCACCAGAAATTCAACTATTCATTAATAAAACTGCAGCAGAAGAGCAAAATGTTGAATGGAATGACGCTTGGGATGAACTTGCACAGTTCATCGAATAGTTAAAGGAACAACTAGAAAAACTGACAGCCGCTCAAAGGTTTTAAGAGCGGTTGTCTATATTTATTGACAGCTGGAGGAATGCAATATGTTTATATCAATGTTTGGTGCCGTAGAATCAGGAGTTATTTATGCAATTATGGCACTTGGAGTTTATTTAACCTTTCGTGTACTTGATTTCCCTGATCTAACGGTTGACGGGAGTTTTGTAACGGGAGCAGCTGTCGCAGCGCTATCTATTATTAATGGTGTACCCCCGATTTTAGCAACAGTATTGGCGGCACTAGCTGGATTTATAGCAGGTACAATAACAGGTTTATTGCATACAAAAGGAAAAGTTAATCCGTTATTAGCTGGTATCCTTATGATGACAGCCTTGTATTCTGTTAACTTACGAATCTTAGGACAACCAACCTTATCGATGCATATGGAAACAACTATTTTCGATCAGCTCAATGCTGTTTGGGTAACAGGAATAGATGACTTTTTGAATAGCATTCTTAGTATGATTGGACTTGAACGATTGCCGAGTACTTGGGGCATTCTAATTATCATGTTAATCGTAACGGTTGTAATTAAATTGATTACAGATTACTTCTTAAAAACTGAGGTAGGGCTTGCGATTCGTGCGATAGGAGATAATAAGCGAATGATCCGTAGTTTATCTGCTAATACAGATAATCTTACAACATTCGGTGTTGGTCTTTCGAACGCTCTCGTAGCACTTGCTGGTGGATTAATTGCACAGCATGGTGGTTTTGCTGATGTGGGTATGGGAATCGGGTTAATTGTAATTGGACTTGCTTCGGTTATTATTGGAGAAGCATTATTTGGGACGAAAACCATTGCCCGTGCAACATTAGCCGTTATTGGTGGTGCGATTATTTACCGAATGATCGTTACTTTAGCACTGCGAGTTGATTTCTTAGATGCTGGTGATATGAAGTTGATCACAGCAATTATTGTTATCATTGCACTTATTTCGCCAAAAATTCTTCAAACCCAGAGAGAAAAGAAAATCAGACAGAAGAAACGAGCTGCATTAAAACATCAGGCAGGAGGTATGTAAATGCTTGAGATTAAAGATATTTCAATCGTATTTAATGAAGGTACAGTTGATGAAAAGAAAGCATTAAATAATATAAATTTAACACTGGATAAAGGCGACTTTGTTACGGTGATTGGGAGTAATGGAGCTGGAAAATCTACTTTAATGAACGTGATTGCTGGACAGTTAATCCCAGATGTTGGCGATGTAAATATAAATGGGAAGCAAGTTGTACATTTACCTGAGTTTAAACGCTCTCAGTTTATTGGACGTGTTTTCCAAGATCCAATGGCAGGAACGGCACCATCGATGACAATCGAAGAAAACTTAGCGATAGCATATTCGAGAAACAGAAAACGTCGTTTAAAATTTGGTGTGACAAATAGCCGACGCGAAATGTTTAGCAAGTATCTTGGTCGATTAAACCTAGACCTTGAAAGTCGCCTGACAGCTAAGGTCGGATTATTATCAGGTGGGGAGAGGCAGGCTCTTTCTTTATTGATGACAACATTCACTGATCCAGACATTCTGCTTTTAGATGAACACACAGCAGCGCTAGATCCATCACGTGCGGAGTTAATTACGAAGATAACGAAGGATGTTGTTGAAGATTCAGGATTAACGACACTGATGGTAACTCATAATATGCAACAAGCACTTGATCTAGGAAACCGTCTAATCATGATGGATAAGGGTCAAATAATATTTGAAGCAAGTGGTGAAGAAAAAGAAAAGCTAACTGTAGCTGACTTGCTTAAAGAATTCCAACGCATTCGTGGGGAACAATTTGAGGATGATCGCGTAGTATTAGGGTAATAAATAATCTAACATGGTTATTTTTATTCTAACTTACTACTTAATAAACATCTTAAATTTTAAAATCCGGTGGGCTGTGCTCATTGGATTTTTTTGTAATCTAAATGTAAAAATTGTAATATAATTGTCACAATCACTTGACATATAGGTGGGTCAATATGCTAGTATGGTAGAGTATCTGACAGAAATTTTAAAGGAGAGAACGAATATGCGAAAATATAAAGTAATTTTATTATTACTCGCAAGCATACTCTTACTAGCAGCATGTAATGAAACGACACAAGCAAATACAGCAAATGATGCAGAAATAAACATTAAACAAATGGTTCATGAATATAGTGTGGGTACTTTCGAAGATGTTCAAGCAGCAATTACGTATAATGAATTAATTATTACAGATGAAAATGAAGAAGAGACACGATATCCTCTTCCTGATGATAAATTCTTTGTCTCCATTGCGCCTTATGAAAATGTTACACATCCATGTGAAATTCATAGTCTAACAGGATGCCAAGGTGAAATGGTAGAAGAAGCTTTTCTGGTAGAAATTCTAGATAGTGATGGTAATTTGGTAATGGAAGAAAATATTAAAACAATGGAAAATGGTTTCATTGATTTATGGTTACCACGTAATGAAGATTACCAAGTAAAAATGACACATGATGGTAAAGTTGCTGAAGGAATTATATCTACTGCGGATGGTGCGCAGACATGTATCACGACGATGCAATTAAAGAAAGCAACGGATGAAATATAAATGAAAAGTGCTGTATTCCATTAGATGGAGTACAGCACTTTTTAATGGCATAGGAAACTATAAAATTTGAACTTTGTGGATCTCTCCTTTTGACAGGGATAGCCACGTCCGGCTCCAGCGCCCAACGACTATCAAACTTCGCACTCCTCCAATCGATAAGTCAACATCGACTCGTACCTCGTCGTGTTTCCTTTATCTCATTACGAAGTACTCCAGTTTGTACGTCGCTGAACGGGCGCTTGCGCCTTTGTTCTTAAAATTAAACAACACCTTGAGCGATCATCGCGTTAGCTACTTTTTTGAAGCCTGCGATGTTTGCTCCTTGAATTAGGTTTGTTGCATTGTAAAATTCAACTGTTGCATCTCTACAGTTTTTATAAATATTCTTCATAATTTCCTGTAGTCTTTCATCAACTTCTTCAAATGACCATTTGAGACGCATACTGTTTTGTGCCATCTCTAATTGTGAAACTGCAACACCACCAGCATTTGTAGCTTTTGCAGGGCCGAATAAAATATTATTTTTCAAGAATACTTCGATTGCTCCTGGTGTGCTTGGCATATTTGCGCCTTCAGCGATAGCTTTTACACCATTACTTACAAGCTGTGTTGCATGAACTTCATTTAATTCATTTTGTGTCGCACATGGAAGTGCAATATCACATGGTACATTCCAAATTCCAGAACAATCCTCATTATAAACAGTCTTTGGATAATAATTTAGGTATTCTTGAATTCTACCGTTATGGATTTCTTTAATTTCTTTTATCGTTTCTACATCAATACCGTCTGGATTATAAATATAGCCAGAAGAATCACTACAAGCAATAACACGAGCACCGAACTCTATTGCTTTTTCCATTGCATAGATCGAAACGTTGCCTGAACCAGACACGACAATTCTACTTCTATTTAATGGTATTTTATTATCTTTTAACATTTCATTTAAAAAGTATATCGTTCCATAGCCTGTAGCTTCTTTTCTTGCCAAACTACCGCCGTAATCTTGAGCTTTACCAGTTAAAACTCCAGCTTCATATGCGCCACGAATCCGTTTATATTGCCCGAACATATAGCCAACTTCTTTTGCACCTACTCCAATATCTCCAGCAGGGATGTCAACATCAGGCCCAATATACCTCGCTAATTCAGTCATGAAACTTTGACAAAAACGCATGATTTCCATGTCAGATTTCCCTTTTGGATCAAAGTCAGAGCCACCTTTACCGCCACCAATTGGTTGTCCAGTTAAGGCATTTTTAAATGTTTGCTCAAAACCAAGGAATTTCACAACACTCAAGCTAACTGTAGGGTGAAAACGAATGCCACCTTTAAATGGACCGATGGCACTATTAAATTGTACACGATAGCCACGGTTCACTTGAGCCTTTCCATTATCATCCACCCAAGTTACTCGAAAAGATATGACTCGCTCGGGTTCAACTATTTGTTTTAGAATACCTTTTTCAATATAATAAGGCTCTTTTTCTAAGAGAGGTAAGATTGATTGGAGGAATAAGGCAACAGCCTGATGAAATTCTTCTTCATGCGGATCTCTTTTAACCACTTCATTATAAATTTCATCCAAATACGCAGAAACATCTATCTTTTGTGCAGAGTTATCTTTTGTTGATTGCATTGTGGTTTCCCTCCCTAATTTATTTATCTACAATTAATTTCCATTTTACGCTTCTTCATTCATCTAAGCAATGCTAATATTAGATATAATTGATGCCAATATGAGATAATAGAAAAAAGGGGGGATAAAGTGGAATTAAGACAAATTCGATATTTCATTGAAGTTGCTAAAAAAGAACATGTTACAGAAGCAGCTAACAGTCTGCATGTTGCTCAATCAGCAGTAAGTAGACAAATTGCTAAACTAGAACAAGAACTAGAAGTGAACCTATTTATTCGTGAAGGAAGAAATGTCCGACTAACCCCTATCGGAGAAATTTTTCTAGAACATATGGAACAAGCACTTCAAGTAATTGAAGATGCTAAACAAGTAATTACAGAATACACAGATCCGAAAAAAGGTACGATTCATGTTGGATTTGCCAGCAGCCTTGCTTTATTTATTATGCCAACAATTATTTCTACTTTTCGCAAGCTATATCCTGAAGTCCATTTTCATTTTATCCAAGGGAATTACTATGAACTCAAAGAATTTGTTATTCAAGGGAAAACCAATATGGCATTCCTTGCACCTGTTCCGACCCAAGAAAAAAGATTGATTGGTAAAGTATTATCAACAGAGAGAATTTCAGCATTATTACCTGCTGGGCACCCAAGAGCAAGAGAAACATCAATAAAACTGCATCAACTACGTGAAGAAAACTTTATTCTTTTCCCTAAAAGCTATATTTTACGAGACATCATTGTTGATGCATGTGAGCAAATTGGATTTACACCGAATATCACGATTGAAGGAGATACACTAGATTCTCTTAAAGGCTTTGTATCAGCAGGCCTTGGAATTTCATTAATACCAGAAAGTGCTTTATTAGAAAATACTCCTCGCTCCACCGTTCAGGTTCCTATTATAGACCCAGAGGTTACGAGAACAGTAGGTATTATTATTCCGGAAGACCGAGAATTATTACCAACGGAAAAAGTATTTTACGAATTTGTCGTTGATTTCTTTAGTCGTATCGAAAGGTTCCAGAAATAAAAGGGAATAGAAAATCCCGCTTCTACTAATAGAAACGGGATCAAAATTTAATCAAAGTAATTTAAAAGTCCATTTGCAACCGCTTCTGCCACCTGTTGTTCATGACCAGCAGTACGAATTACTGACATATCATATGGATTTGTTAGGAAACCGAGCTCTAAAAGAATAGCTGGTGCATTCGTTTGTTGAAGTACTTTATAATTTGCAGGCACCATTCCTCGGTTATTTAGAGGGAGTGAAGTTGCAAGAGAGTTATGTACATTTTGAGCAAGTTCACGTCCATTGATTCCTGTATAAAAAGTATTTAGTCCAGACACAGACATGACTGGAAAAGCATTATAATGAACACTGATAAAAGCATGCGTATTATATGCATTACTTATATCGATTCGTTCATCTAAAGCTAAGAAATAATCAGCAGTTCTCGTTTCGATAACTGTTGCGCCATATGCTCGAAGTGTATTAGCGATTTGTCTTGCTGTGTTTACAACGATGTCTTTTTCATAAACCCCATCGATACCAATAGCTCCAGAATCTCTACCACCATGACCTGCATCAATAACGATATTAATTCCTGCCAATGAGTTGTTCGAAGATTTTACAGGTACACTTGCTGCAGGAGTTGTTGCTGTTTTTTGCTTCGCGTCCGTTGTGAGCCAAGCAGCAATCCAACCGGTTTTTCCCTTTGCTAATGAAATCTTCAGCCAATCACCAGAGCGATCTACTACGGTGAAGTTTTTTCCAGCAGTTGTGCCACCAATAGAAGTATAATTAACTCCCGGGCCTGATCGAACATGAACACTTGAAGCAGTAATAGTTACTTCATTTCCAGATACTTGGGATACGGGCGTTGGTTGTTTGGTCGTGGTATTCGTCGCGATCAGGTGATGCTTCGCTATCCAAGCAACTTTTCCGGCGTAGTAGGTTTGTGCCCAGCCGTACTTCTCTTGGAAAATAGTTACTTTATCTCCTTTTTTCAAAAGCCCAATGATTGTTGAGTTTGCTGCGGGCTCTTCTCTAACATGTAGGATTGATGAGCTTACTTCATATGTTGCACCGTTTGCTTGTGCTGTGTCTTGTACGATTAAAAAGAATGGAAGAACAAGAATGATTGCTATAAATAATTTGATGGATTTCATGTAGACCTCCCTGGTTGGAAAAATTATGTAATCAATAAATCTATCATAATATGAAACTAAATTGGAGACAAGTAAATATTAGAGATTATTGAAAATTAGTTTTATTATTTTAGAAGCCACAAAAATATTTTAAACAAAAAAAGCAGTGGAACGATATTGTCCACTGCTTTAACTCATTAATCCCATACCTCACTCGCAATTACGAGAGTGATGCAAAGTCCGATCCCCATTGCTATAACATACATCAACATACTAATTACCTCCTGCCTTAACAACCTTATACTATTATTATAGTATAAATTGCTCAAAAAGAAAATAGAACCATATTACTTCTTTTGTGTAAGGGTAGGTCATGCTCTAATCCATTTCCAAATTTCGCCAGGTGTGGCGTTTTTACCGTACATCAAAATACCAACTTGGAAGATCTTGCCTGCTAATCTAATAAATAGACCTGTACTTACAATAATAATAACTAGCGAGATAATAATCTCAATCCAAGGCCAAACATCAAGCATCGCAAGTCTTACGAGTAAGACACCTGGTGCTGTGAATGGAATGTAGGTACCAATTTGCGCCATCAATCCAGATGGGTCTGCAAGTACTGGACCAATGAAAATTGCTGGCAAGAATGGAAGCATCATAACCAAACCCTGGAAGTTTCCAGCTGTAGATATATCTTCCATTGTCGCACCAATTCCTACGAAAATAGCTGCAAACATTAAATAGTTTAAGACTGCTAGAGCAAGATACAGAATTGTCTCTGGTACGAATAGGTATTCAAAGAATGGTATATCTGTCAGATACAGTAGATATGGAATTAAGAAAATCATCAATACTGCCGTCTGAATAAGTCCTAAAACAAAATAACCGATAATTTTACCTTGCATGAGTTCACCAGGTGTTAAGGAAGAAAGAATAATTTCAGCAATTTTTTCTTTCTTTTCTTGTGAAGCACTTTGGAAAATTGCCATACCAGTAAAGACAATAGAAATTAGAATAATAGCTGCAAATCCAGCTGGGACGAGTTTAGCAATAAATTCATCATCAGCAAATCCCGATTCTTCAACGACAGTCCCATCTGTCTCTCCAGAAGCAATATTTACCTCTTCAAAGTAAACCCCTTGCATGACAGCTGCTGCTTGTTCATCTGTCAGTCCCAACTGATCCATTTGATAGGCAAGCACAGGTCCTTGAAGGGTACTTATTTGATGAATGAAAAATGCATCCATGCCTTCACTTGTGTAGACAGGTATTGAGCCAGAAGAAACTGTTTCTTCATTTAAAAATAGATAAGCAACATTTTCACTATCAACGAGTTCACTTTCAACTTCGTCTTCTGTTATATCTGTCTGACTTACTGTCCAATTTAAATCAGCCGCGGTGGCGGTAGCTTCGATTTCGTCATAGACACCAATTGCATCATGAACATACAATAAGATTTCATCAGCGTCAGCTACATCATCTTCAGAGCCTCCACCTATTAAACTTCCAATAAAACCAAATCCGATTATAAGTAATGGTGTTAGGAATAAGCTAATGATAAAGGATTTATTTTTTACGTTACGCTTAATTTCCCATTTCGCTACTTTCATTGAATTCTTCAAATGGCTTACCACCTTTCGTAATCAGTCGTTTATCTGTTGCAATATCAATGAATATTTCATGTAAAGAAACTCTGTCAATTGATAATTCATTAATCGTAAGTTCTGCAGGTAGGTTTCTTAGCCATACACTAGGGTTTACATCTCTTGTTAAGTATAGAATGGACTGGTCACCGTCTTGTTCCACAGATTCGACATCTGAAATTTTTTCGAGTAAGGAAATGTCGTTCATTCCATTAATCGTACATTTAAAATTAGCATATTCTGTTTTTACATCATCTAATGTGCCATAGATTACTTTTTGTCCACGTTGAATCATGAATAAACGATCACACATTTCTTCTACTAGATTCATTTGATGTGAGGATAGTAGTATTGCTGTACCATTATCTCTTAAATGACGAATTTCATTTTTGAAAACATCTTGACTGACTGGATCTAGTCCAGAAAAAGGCTCATCAAGTATGAGTAATTCGGGTTCATGAATAATGGAACCAATAAATTGTACTTTTTGGCCCATTCCTTTAGAAAGTTCTTCAATCGCTACTTTTTCTTTGCCCTCAAGATCGAACTTTTTTAAATAGTAAAGGATACGTTCTTTTGCTTTATCTAATGGATAATCTTTTAAATCAGCGAGATAAAGAAGAATATCCATAACCTTTACGTTTTTGTATAGACCACGCTCTTCAGGAAGGTAACCGATTTTATGTTTTGGAATTCCTTTTCCACTTTCGTTATGAAAAGTAATTTCACCTTCATCGGGGTACATGATTCCCATGATGTTTCGGATTGTTGTGGATTTCCCAGCACCGTTTGGTCCAAGAATCGCCATGATTTCCCCTTTTTTAACATCAAATGAAATATCATGTAGTACTTGTTTGTCTTTAAAATACTTATTTAGACCATTTACTTTAAGTATTGTTTCCTTCATTTATAAACCACCCTTCAATAAAAATATGTAAAATTAAGTTTGTTATAATAAGTGATACGAAAAAATAGCTTGGAAGTTTCATAAGTTATTATTTTTTTGGAAATTTATCTGGTATAAAGGTAAGTTTTACAAGTTTAACACAAGAAGCATTTCCATAGCCAAAAGCTAAAGTTGGATATGGATTAAAGAATTTAAATTTACTTAGAAAACCAATTGGTCTTGATTAATTCAAATTTGTTTCGCAATACTGTATAATAGAGTATTAAGCAATGAGGAGAGGAAGTTTAGGATTGTGATGGAAGAAAAGATAAAGAATCAGCCCATTAGGGAAAAGATTTGGACAAGAGATTTTATTTATATCTGGCTTGCAAACTTTTTTATTTTTCTTGGCTTTCAAATGACATTACCGACGCTTCCTCTCTATGTAAAAGAACTGGGCGGCAGCGATCAAACGATTGGACTTATCGTTGGGATCTTTACATTCTCGGCATTACTCGTCAGACCATGGGCAGGGCATGCTTTAGAAACTAAGGGACGAGGATTTATTTATATATTCGGTTTAGCATTGTTCTTAGTGACAATGGGAATTTACGGATTTGTAGCGAGTATACTATTTTTAGGAGTTGTTCGTTTGATTCAAGGTGTAGGTTGGGGTCTCTCAACTACAGCTGGAGGGACAATTGCGACAGATCTAATTCCTCCAAAAAGACGCGGGGAAGGGATGGGTTATTTCGGATTGTCAGGTAATATCTCGCTCGCATTAGGGCCATCACTTGGGTTGTGGTTAATTGGGTTTATATCCTTTCAGACGCTATTTCTCATTTGTGCTGTCCTTGGATTAATTGCACTTCTATTCTCATTTGGAATACGTTACAAGAAAGTAGAAGAGATTCCTGAACCAGTAAAAGTTGCTCGTTTCGATGTTTTTGAAAAAACAGCAATTCAACCAGCTATCCTTATGTTCTTTATAACAGCTACATTTGGAGGGATAGCGACATTCTTACCACTACATGCGATGGAAAGAAATGTTGAAGGGATCGAGATATACTTCCTTGTTTATGCGATTTTCCTTATGATTTCACGAACATTCGCTGGAAGGATTTATGATAAGAAAGGTCACCTATATGTATTCATACCAGGCACAATTTTGATCTTTTCATCCATGCTTTTATTAGCCTGGCTTCCAAATATGACAGTGTTTCTAATTGCCGCAGCTATTTATGGATTCGGTTTTGGTACCGTACAACCTGCATTACAGGCATGGGCAGTGGATAAAGCAGAGGCAAATCGTAAAGGAATGGCAAATGCGACCTTCTTTTCCTTCTTTGATTTAGGAATTGGGTCAGCAGCAATCTTCTTTGGTTTATTAGCTTCTACATTAAATTATGCGTCGATTTATATTGCATCAGCGATTTCCATTCTATTTTCAATGGCATTTTATATTTATTTCTTTATAAAGAATAAACGCGAGCAAACGGCAAAAGGTAGGTTATAATACGTGAAAACGTTAAAAGATATTAATTTAAGTAAATTTTTCCCGTCCGTTATTTTCAGGCGCGGAATGGAATATTTCAATAAAAACCGTGTATCAGATTTAACTTATGATATGAATCATCAAGTTTGGACGGCTACTGTGTATGGAACAGAAGAGTATTTCGTGGAAATTAGTATGGAAGATATTGCGAACAACGTCATCGAAACGCATTGTGATTGTCCAGCTTTCGATACGTATAACTCCTGTAAACATATTGTTGCAGTTTTATTAAGTGTGCAAGCCCAAGATTTAAAGGGCGGGGTTGCAAATGCAAATCGAAACTATACGCTAACAGATAACTTCATCCATACAATGAGTGCTTTCCAAAGTTATGAAAAGAAAACGGTAAGTATATCAACAGAACTACCACTTCAAGTTGAATATTATATAAAAACAAATTATAAAGGACAGCTCTTACTTGAATTAAAAGTAGGAGAGAGCCACTGCTATGTCGTAAAAAACGCCTTTCAATTCTTAGAGGCTGTTCATGATGAACGTGAACACTTTTTTACAAAGAAGTTTACTTATCAACCTAGAGAGCATTATTTTTTACAACAGGACTTAGCTATTTTTGAAAAATTATACGCTATTTACTATAACGAAAGCATTTATCAATCTTCATTTTTACCACATTCGGGTTCAGCGGATAAACGATTTATCCTACTCCCGACACTTATCGCAAAAAATATATTAGAAATGTTAGAAGAGCGTACGTCTTTTGTAACTGTCCAAGAGCATACACATCAGCCCCTGGTAGTTGAAAAAGATAGCTTACCATTCCAATTCCTTCTAGAAAAAAATGATAATAAAGATGTCACACTAAGTTTGACAGAAGGAAACGATGTAGAGATTTTAATGGAATACGAGATGCTTTACAGTGAAGGCGTGTTTTACTACTCAAAGAGGGAACAGTTAAATATTGTAAAGAGCTTAAATCGTTTTAACTTGAAGCATTTTGAATTAGCCATATCAAAAGCTCAAGCAGATCAATTTTTCTCTGAGGTCATTCCTTCATTAAAAGTAATAGGGGATGTACAGGTTGCTGAGGAAATTATAGAGGAAGTCATTCAAGTTCCTCTTCAAGCAAAGTTTTACCTCGAACAGAAAGAAGATATTATCACAGGAAAATTAGAATACCATTATGGAAAACATTTAATTGATCCATTTAATGGACGTGAGCTCCATGATGTAATCATTATGCGTGATGTTGAAAGTGAAGCGAAAATCATGCAGCTGATTGAGCTAGCGAACTTTCATTACAATGGAAAAGAATTATTTTTGGAATCTGAAAACGAAGAGGAGCTCTATGAGTTTCTTTATCATATCTTACCGAAGCTTGCAGAGAAACTTGAGTTATTTTTAACTTCAGAATTAAAATATATGATTGTTGAGCATGAACCATCTGCTACAACAAATGTAAAACTTGATTCTGCCACGAACCTTCTAGAAATTAGCTTTGATATCGACGGCGTAGATGACCAGGAAGTACATGAAATTCTCCAGGCTGTAATCGAGAAAAAACGTTTCTACCGGTTACAAAGTGGTGCAGTCATGTCGCTTGAAAATGATGCATTTTCTTCTATTAATAAGTTCTTTAATGATATGAACGTAAAAAATAAGGATTTAACAGATGATGGAAATGTTCAGATGCCACTGTACCGAAGTGCGCAAATTGATGAATTAATTGAAACAAAGAAAACCTATGATCCAGCATTCCGTTCACTTATGCACCATTTGCAAGCACCGGAAGAGCAAGTGTATGAGTTACCAACTACTTTAAACGCAACTTTAAGAAATTACCAAGTTACAGGTTATCAGTGGTTTAAGTCTCTAAGTCATTATCATTTAGGTGGGATTTTAGCCGATGACATGGGGTTAGGGAAGACGATTCAAACGATCTCTTATATTGCTTCAGAGCCGAGCGACAAGATTCACCTTGTAGTTGCGCCATCCTCTGTTGTTTATAATTGGAAAAATGAATTTGATAAGTTTACACCACATTTAAATGTGGCGATTTTAACTGGAACACCACAGGAAAGACAAAAGAAAATCGAAGAAGAAAAACATATGGATGTCTGGATTACTTCCTACTCTACATTGCGTCAAGATATCGAGCTTTACAAGGATATTGTATTTCAGTCGATGATTATTGACGAAGCACAATTTATTAAAAATTATGCAACGAAGACTTCTCAAGCGATAAGGCAGGTTCAGGCAACACGACGTTTTGCTTTAAGTGGAACTCCTATCGAAAATTCAATTGAAGAACTTTGGGCGATTTTCCAAGTAGTTTTACCTGGGTTAATGCCGAGTCAGCGTGTATTCAAGCAATTATCCAATGAAAAAATAGCTGCTATTACAAGGCCATTCATATTAAGACGCTTGAAACAGGATGTATTAAAAGAGTTGCCGGATAAAATTGAATCGGTAAGTGTTTCAGAACTTACACAGGAACAAAAAGAACTATATGTCGGCTACCTGCAGCAAGTCCAATCGGAAGCAAAGCAGTCAATCAATGAAAGTGGCTTTAACCAAAACCGTATGAAGATTCTTGCAGGCTTAACGCGACTTAGACAAATATGTTGTCACCCATCTCTCTTTATTGAGAATTACGAAGGCACTTCAGGAAAGCTGGAGCAGCTGATGGACACGGTGAAGACAGCATTGGAAAATAAAAAACGTATGCTGATTTTCTCACAATTTACAAGCATGCATGAAATTATCATTAAGGAATTAGAAAAAGATGGAATTGATTTCTTCTATCTAAGTGGAAAAACCCCTTCAGAAGAGCGCTTAGAAATGAGTGAACGTTTTAATGGCGGGGAAAAGGATATCTTCCTTATTTCCTTAAAAGCTGGAGGTACTGGACTTAACTTAACCGGTGCAGATACCGTAATTCTATATGATTTATGGTGGAACCCAGCAGTTGAAGACCAAGCAACAGGTAGAGCACACCGTTTTGGTCAAAAAAATATTGTCCAAGTGATTCGCTTGATTGCAGAAGGTACAATCGAAGAAAAAATTTACGAACTGCAACAGAAGAAACGCGAACTTATTAATCAAGTCATTCAACCAGGCGAAGCCATGCTAAGCAGCCTAAGTGAAGATGACATAAAAGAATTATTGAGTTTATAATGATTCATTAAAAATAAAGTAGCCCCTTGTATCTAAAATATTTAGATGACAGGGGGCTACATTTTTATTGGTTTAAAGTAAATAACTTTCTTGGTCTACCTTTTGTATATGGACGTTCTTTACCAGAAATTTTAATTACCTTTCCAGTTAGCAGTTTATTAACCGTCCGTTCTGCACTACGCTTCGTAACTTGATAGAATAACGCAACATCATTAGTGGAGAAAGGTTCATTATTTCTTTCCTTAATAAAATCTATAAAATTATAAGATAGCTCATTATTTAACCTTGCATCATGAATAAGTGCTCGGTATAAACTCGACGTATCAATTTCCTTTTTAATTCCGATTGGGCCAATCATTTCTTGTCTTTCGTTAACGATGTAACAAATGCTATGCTCGCTTTTTTTACATGCTTCAAGAGCAATACTCGCATTTGCGGCGGATTCTTTTGCATTTAATCCTAATCCAAAACCTAAGTATACAGGTAGCTTCATAGTAGATTTTAACTCTTGTAATAATGGAAACTCCCTATAATGCTCTTTCAAATGTTTTAATATCTTATCGGTACCAAACACCATAATCGTGTCATCCGTTGTACGTACAAAGTTAGCATCTGTTTTATTGGTAAAGGATTGTAAAATCCCTTTTAACTTATCTAAAACATCTTCTGCGTAAGGCGCGATAGTTTCATCAGTACGATTCAATCCTTTGACAGAAACATAACCAGTAACAATTTGTTTGTTTTCTGAATCCTTTAGGTTCGCAAGTGAGAGGCTATCTTCAATTGCATTCACAAGATTAAAGTCTGGAATTTTTAATGTATCGCAAGCTATATTTTTTTCCTTTAATTGATCCGTTACTTCTTCAAGCGAACTAAGTACATAATCAATTTTCTCGTTTTCCCATAGATCTTGATAATAGGAAACTATTTTTTGGATATTGGGATATTCGTAAGGATCATGTACATATACATAAGTAGGCTTATCTTTAATGTCTAATGCATTTATCGTTTCTTCGAGCGTACTTTCATTCGTAACATCTATTGCTAGTCTTTGAGTATCAATTTGCTGTATAGAATAGAAGTTAGTTGAAAGAGCATATGGATCAAAGTCAACCATGACGGTGGCTAAACGCTTTTTAGAGATTTTATCTTTTGCATACTGATAGGATATTGGATCACAAAATAAATAGACATCACTAGCAAATACTGTATTAAGTAGGTCTACAGTTTCTTCCGCTTTTCTATAGATAAATGGAAGAATCTCAATATCTTCATAGTTAGAAGCAAGACCCATCAGACGTCCTACCGTATCTTTTGTCCCAAAAGCTGCGACTTTAATTTTCATAAGCTCACTCCAATCTATTGGAAAATAGTTAATAGGTATAATTGCTTTCATCATATTGAATTTTCGTAATATTGTCAAGAAGAGAGGAAGTTTTAAAGGTGGAATAATCAGTTTATAGTATTTTCTACCTATAATTGGAGATTAGTAATGTCTTTAACTATGAAAATTATGTTAATTTATTTCCAATTAGCGCTCATAGTAGATTATTTTATTGACAAAGTGTGATTTTTTGTTAGAATCTAACTTACATAAATAAAGGGGGTTTTTATTTTGAAGAAGAAAAATTTATATTCACTTCTCGCGATGTTAGTTGCTGTAACGTTACTTCTAGCAGCATGTGGAGGAGACGATAATGGGGCAGACGGAGAAGATGGGGAAGACCCAGAACTAATTAGTATGTTAACAGGTGGTACGAGTGGTACTTACTACCCACTTGGTGGAGAGATGGCAACAATTATTACAAATGAAACTGGCATTCAAACGGATGCGCTTTCATCTAACGCATCAGCAGATAACGTGCAAGATTTAGCTGACGGAAATGCTGAACTTGCATTCGTGCAAACCGACGTTGTAGCGTTTGCTTATGAAGGAATTAATGCATTTGATGGAAACAAGGTTGATAATGTATTAGCAATTGGAAACCTTTACCCAGAAACAGTGCAAGTTGTTGTAAGAGCAGATGCAGGAATTAATTCAGTTGAAGATCTTGCAGGAGCTACAGTGTCAGTTGGTGCACCTGGTTCAGGAACGTACATTAACGCTGAACAAATTCTTGAAGCACATGGTATGACAATGGATGATATTGATGCAGAGCATTTAGATTTTGGTGAATCTACAGGTGGGATCCAAGATGGTAATATTGATGCCGCTTTCATTACTGCAGGTTGGCCAACAGGTGCAGTTGAAGGTTTAGGTGCAACAACAGATTACATTATTCTTCCAATTGAACAAGATAAAATTGATTCAATTATAGAAGAATACCCGTACTACTCGGCAGATACGATTCCTGGTGGAACTTACGGTGGTCTTGATGATGATATCAATACAGTTGCTGTAGGTGCGATGGTTGCTGTTACAGACACTCTATCAGAAGATGCTGTCTATGAAATTACGAAAGCAATCTATGAAAACGCAGGATCTATCACTCACTCTAAAGGTGAATTTATTACAATTGAAAATGGTGTAGCAGGTATTGGAATTCCTTTCCACCCAGGTGCTGAAAAGTTCTTTAAAGAACAAGGAGTACTTGAATAAAATGAATTAAAATTGTAGCCGGCGTTCAAGACGTTCCTATTAGTTTTGAAGCCGGCTGCTTTATAAATTAGAAATACATATGATAAAAGTCATTCGAAGTTAGAATTACTTATCCTGAGTAAACTGGTGAGTCAGCTATGAAGGTTAAATTTGCAATATCTTTTATATTAATCCTACTTATAATAATACTTTTCTTTATCCTCCCCGTAAAAACAGCTATTGTATTTTATGAAGAAAACACGGATAAAATCGCTGCGTTTCTTCCCATCAACGAAGGAGAAACATTTGAAATTATATTTACACATTCGATTCATCTAACAGATGTTGTAGAAAAATATCAGGTTACTGAAGAATTAAATATAAAGCAGTATGAAATTATATTTGAGCATTTTGGGATAGGTATGCCTTCCAATGCAGAAGGTGAAGAGGTATTTGAATATAAAGATGGTAAATATCATATTTCTAATCTGAATAACATCTTTGAGTCTATAAATATTCGAAATGGAAAAACGGTTTCCGAACATCGACTTCTGTGGAGTGCAGGAGAAGAAGAGGAACAAAATATGGTTTGGTTTAATGATTATTTTGAACCAGGTGCTTGGTTTAGGGTACAGGTAAAAAGGGTAACAACTTGGGAGCTTTTGAAAGGAGTGGAAATCGATGTCGGATAAAAACCAATCAAATCAAATATCAATAGAAGAACAACAAGAACTTATGGAAAAATATGACGTAGAATCAAATACAAGAAAACTAACAGGAATTGTAGGTTGGATTGTATTTTTCACACTAATTGCATTCTCTTTATTCCACTTATATACAGGAATTTTTGGTGCTTATACTGCATACATACAACGAACGGTCCACTTAGGATTTGCTTTATCACTAATATTCTTGCTGTTCCCAGCAAAAAGAGGTTTGAAGAAATCAAGTGTTCCATGGTATGACTGGATACTAGTTGCACTTTCCATTACAGTTGCGGCATATTGGCCAGTATTCTACGATACATTGGTTCAAAAAGTCGGCGCAATTGATTTAGTGCAAGTATTTATTGGAGGTCTGGCAATACTTCTAGTGTTAGAAGCAGCCAGGCGTGCTGTAGGACTCCCGATAGTAATCATTGCAGGTTTATTCTTGTTATATGCTCTTTTCGGCCCGCAAATGCCGGGAATGTTGATTCATAGAGGGCTAAGCTTGGAACAATTAATTAATTCGATGTTCTTTACAACTGAAGGTATCTTAGGAACACCATTACAAGTTTCATCTACGTATATTTTCTTATTCTTGTTATTTGGTGCATTCTTGGTCCAAACAGGTGTTGGTCTTTACTTTAATGATTTAGCACTTGCTATTGCAGGGAAACGAGTTGGGGGTCCTGCAAAGGTTGCTATTTTCTCAAGTGCGTTGAACGGAACAATTTCAGGAAGTTCAGTAGCAAATACAGTAACAACTGGTTCTTATACGATTCCAATGATGAAACGTTTAGGTTATAAACCAAACTTCGCTGGAGCCGTTGAAGCAGCTTCTTCAACTGGTGGACAAATCATGCCACCAATTATGGGTGCAGCCGCATTCTTAATGATTGAATTTGCTGGGGTTCCTTATTGGGATATTGCTAAAGCAGCTGTCATCCCCGCTCTTTTATACTTCACAGGTATTTGGGTGATGACGCATTTTGAAGCAAAACGTTTAGGCTTAGTAGGACTGCCTAAAGAAGAATTACCAAGTAAAATCGCTGTACTGAAAAAACTATATTTACTTCTTCCAATACTAGCAATCGTCTGGTTTTTATTTGATGGATATAGTATTGAAAGAACAGCAATTTATGGAATTCTCGCATGTATCATTGTAAGTATGTTTAGCAAAGAAACGAATATGTTCTTAAATAATGAAGGTAAATTTACTTTATCTAAGTTAATTACTGCTTTAACAGAAGGTGCTCGGACGGCTCTCGGTGTAGCAGCAGCAACAGCTTGTGCTGGTATTATTGTAGGAGTTGTTACGAAAACAGGTTTAGGATTAAAGTTAGGTAATGGACTAGTAGGATTAGCTGCTTCCATCGCAACAAATGAAATGGCGTTAATCTTACTTACATTAGCATTCACGATGGTTACTTCCATTATTATTGGGATGGGATCACCAACAACAGCAAACTATATTATCACGTCAACAATTGCTTTACCTGCAATTATGTCACTAAGTGATCAATACGAACTTGCAATACCAGTATTAGCTGCTCATATGTTTGTATTCTTCTTCGGAATCGTGGCGGATATTACACCGCCAGTTGCCTTAGCCGCGTTTGCGGCCACAGGAATCTCTGGAGGAGAACCAATACGTACAGGAATCAATGCAGCCAAGCTGGCAATTGCAGCCTTTATTATCCCGTATATGTTTGTTTTTGAACCACAGCTATTGATGATTGATGTTACCTTCGTGGGCTTAACTTCGATTATTATTACAGCTCTGACAGGGATGATTGCGATTGGTGCAGGGCTTATAGGTTTCTGGTATCGCAAACTTAATTGGGTTGAACGAATCATTGCAGTAGTTGCAGGGTTATTATTAATTTATCCAGAAGGTTATTCAGATATCTTTGGAGCAGTAATCTTTGTTATTATGCTAGTTATTCAATTTATGACTAGAGAAAAAACAACAAAAGAAAATAAACCGACTCCATCTAATGCATAATTAAATGAATAATAATAGGGGACCACTCTTTAGATAAGTGGTCTCCTATTTTTTTGCAGCATTTTAATTGGGATTCCTCGCAAATAATTCACTTTCATATTTTTTTAAGGCTTGTTTCAGTATGATGATTAGTAGCATGTATGAAGGTTGGTATTAAAATGAAAAAACAATATGACTTTACAGAAGGGAATATATTAAAGCAGCTAGTATTTTTCTCAGGGCCGATTTTATTAACGAATCTCTTGCAGGTTTCCTATCAGTTTATTGATAGCTTATGGGTAGGAAATTTACTAGGAGCAAATGCACTTGGAGCGGTTGGTATTTCAGGAACAATTCTGTTTACCGTTCTAGCGTTTATTATTGGGTTAAACAATGCTGCATTAACTATTCTCTCACAACAAAAAGGAAAAGATTCCGGTGAGGGTTTAAAAAGGTATTTAAATGCCTTTGTCGTACTGATGACTACCATTGCTCTATTCCTCGGAATAGTAGGTTATTTCTTTGCAGAGCAACTCCTCGGCTTACTTGGAACACCTGAAGTGATGCTGCAGGATGCTAAAACTTACTTACAAATAAACTTCCTGGGAATTTTATTTTTATTCGGATATAACTTTATTAGTACAGTAATGCGTGCACTTGGTGATAGTAAAACACCACTAAAATTTGTAACAGTTGCAGTACTAGCAAATATAATTTTAGATCCATTATTTATCTCCGTTTTTGACTGGGGAATTGCTGGCGCAGGCTATGCAACTGTAGTTTCTCAAGGAATAGCATTTATATATGGATACATATACTTAAGACGTCATAGACTTGCACCATTTTCTATTCCTAAACTACCGAGCTGGCAAGAAATTCGCTTAATCTTACATTTAGGTATCCCATCGGGTTTACAGATGGCCGTTATATCAGCTGGTTCGGCTGCAATAATGAGTGTTGTTGCTATGTTCGGTGGTGGAGTTGTCGCAGGATTTAGTGCTGCACAGCGCTTGGATAGTTTGATCATGCTTCCAGCACAAGCGTTTAGTATTGCTATCACAAGTATGGCTGGACAAAATATAGGAATAAAAAACTGGGATCGTGTTGAGAAGATTGCAAAGTATGGAGTCTTATATAACTTCGGTATTATGGTTGTTATCGGGATATTCGTTATAATCTTTGCAGAATATGGAATCAAGTTATTTATACGTGACGAGGAAGCAGTTGCATTTGGAAAACAGTACTTAACGATCATCGCATTATGTTTTCCATTCCTTGGAATTAACTTTATTCTAAATGGAATTGTACGAGCAGCAGGTGCAATGTATCAAGTTCTGATTTTAAATCTTATCTCATTTTGGATATTAAGATATCCCTTAACAGCATTATTTGCTAATCTTTATGGTGAAATAGGTATTGCATTGGGGATGGGCGGCAGCTTTATTATAAGTAGTATTGTGGCCATTCTTTATTATAGATATGGGAAGTTCAGAGAGAAGGATTTATTTAGGTAGTCAGTGACTAGCTAATATAGTCTCTAATGGCGTCGACTAGGGTGAGATGGTATATTAAGAATAGTTAATAAAAAGGAGGAGTTTATATGGTTAAAGCAATTCATACAGAAAACGCACCAGCAGCAATTGGTCCATATTCACAAGCAATTCAGGCTGGAGACTTCCTGTTTGTGTCAGGTCAGATTGCACTTGACCCTGAGACAGGGGAAATTGCTGAGGGTATCGAGAAGCAAACAGAACAAGTGATGGAAAACCTGAATGCTATTCTGAAAGAAGCAGGTACTGATTTTACACAAGCAATTAAATGCACCATTTATTTAAGCTCCATGGAAGACTTCGCTACAGTGAATGAAATTTACGGAAAATATTTAATAGAACCATATCCTGCTCGAGCAACCGTTGAGGTAAGTCGACTACCAAAGGATGTATTGGTTGAAATAGATGTTGTTGCTCATATTCAAAAATAGGAGGCAATAGATTTGGATAATTTTATTTATCATAATCCTACCAAATTAATATTTGGAAAAGGACAAATTGAACAGTTAGGCGAAGAAGTAAAGCAATATGGAAGTAAAGTGTTGGTCATCTATGGTGGGGGCAGCATTAAGCGAAACGGTATTTACGATCAAGTGATGGATAAACTACAAGAAATAGATGCTACTGTATATGAACTGGCAGGTGTAGAACCTAATCCACGGATTTCAACTGTGCGTGCGGGTGTGGACATTTGTAAACGTGAGGGAATTGACTTTTTACTAGCCGTTGGTGGTGGAAGCACAATCGATTGTACAAAAGCAATTGCAGTCGGAGCTAAAACAGACGCTGACATGTGGGATGTTGTAATGAAAAAAGAACAACCTCAAGGTGCATTACCATTTGGCACGGTACTTACGCTTGCTGCAACAGGGTCTGAGATGAATCCAAGCTCTGTCATTACAAATTGGGAAATAAATGAGAAACATGGTTGGTCTTCAAAAGATGCTTACCCGAAATTTTCTATTTTAGATCCGGCGTATACCATATCTGTTCCTAAAGATCAGACAATTTACGGTATTGTTGATATCATGTCTCATGTGTTTGAGCATTATTTTCATACAACGGAAAATACGCCTATGCAAGACCGATTATGTGAAGGGATTTTACTTTCCATGATTGAGACAGCGCCAAAACTTGTAAATGATTTGGAAAATTACGATTATCGTGAGATTGTTTTGCTTAATGGTACGTATGCATTGAATGGTATGGTTAGTGTTGGACTTCGAGGAGATTGGGCAACACATAACCTAGAACATGCCGTTTCAGCAGTACATGATATTCCACATGGTGGAGGACTCGCAATATTGTTCCCGCATTGGATGGAATATGTACTAGATGAAAATAATGTCGACCGCTTCAAGCAACTTGCAATAAGAGTCTTTGATGTAAGTACGGAAGGAAAAACAGATAGAGAAATAGCATTAGAAGGAATTGCTGCATTACGGTCTTTCTGGAATCAAATAGGTGCACCAAGTAAATTATCTGATTATGATATTACAGAAACAGATTTAGACAAAATCTCTGAAAAAGCAGTTTCCGTTCGTAAGGAATACGGTAACTTTAAAAAGCTTGATCAAGCAGCTTCTTTAGAAATTTTACAAGCTAGTTTATAAGCATGAAACATGACGATATTTCCCGGGAAATGTCATAAAAAGAGGAGCTAAGTTTATTGATATAAACTTAGCTCCTCTTTAATTGCAATTCTTACTTTATCAAGACATTCTTCAGGAGTTTTCCCGAAAATTCTTTTATTATTTACAAGCGCATATGGCCTTACAGCACACAGCCCACAAAAGTTCAAACATTCATTCATAATGACAGCGACCTCTGGAAATTCAGTTTCAAGAATTTCTTCAACGTCTACAGTAGTAATTGTATTTCCATCACATATTTCTACTACAACAATACCCATGTGAATCACACTTTCTATTTTTGCTTGAAGCATAAGAAACTATGGAGTTTAGACTTGGTGGCTATCTCTTTTTTTGAAGAATAGCCACGTCCGGCTCCAGCGCCCAACGACTATCAAACTTCGCACTCCTCCAATCGATAAGTCAACATCGGCTCGTACCTCGCCGTGTTTCCTATATCTCATTGCGAAGTGCTCCAGTTTGTACGTCGCTGAACGGGCGCTTACGCCTTTGTTCTCTTAGTATAATCATATCTCTCGAGTCGACGCAATATATTTGCATTAAAAAAGCTGAGAAACGAAGGTTTCTCAAGCTTTTAAATTAGTGTTTATATGAGACGTTTTTTGAATCTTTAAGTTCATATTCTGTTGTGTACCAAGTGATCAACATAATTATTCCGCTTAAGATGAGTAGTCCACTTGTTACAAAGAATACAGACGAGAATCCATAAAGAGCAGCAATCAATCCACCGAGTGCAGGGCCGATTACGTTTCCTAAGAAGCGTAAACTTGTATTATAACCAAGCACTTCACCTTGCATGGATAATGGTGCTTCTTGTCGGATATAAGCAATTCTTAGTGGTACGATTCCACCGATTGCAATTCCGAGTAAGAACCTGAGTGCAATGAGCTGTCCGATATTTGTTACAAATGCACCTGGTAAATAAACAATTCCTGCTGCGAATAATAAAATGATGAGGATCTTAATATAACCAACCCGGTCACCAATTTTACCCCATCTTCTCGATGTTAAAAGGTTACCTAATCCAGCTGCTGAGAAAGCCATCCCAGCGAAGAATGCAATATTTACAGGTCCATGGATCTCTTCTACAAATAGAGAAAGAATTGGTTGAATACTAAAGTGTGCAATCTGAACCAAGGCAGAAAGCAACATGACAACTAGTAAAACAGGTTTACTTATAATATGCTTAATAACTTCTTTACTTGTATAGGATTTATTGTCGCGAGCATCTGATGAGATTTTCATTTGAATTTCTTTGATTCCAAAGTAGACAAGGAATGCTGATAAGAAAATGGTAACAGATACCCATTTAAATGTACTTGCAAAGCCGAACATATCTGCAAGCATTCCACCAAGCATTGGTCCCATAAGTGCACCAGTGATTCCACCAGTTTGTAAAGTGCCTAGCACTTTTCCAGCTGATTCTTTAGGTGTTTGGACTGCAATAAAGGCTTGTGACATTGGAATAAATCCTGTGAAGACTCCCATAATTAGACGGAGGAAGAATAGTTGCCAAACGGAGGTAGCAAATCCCATTAAAAATACGGATATTCCTATACCCGCGGCAGAAATAATTAATATTTTTTTTCTTCCAACTTTATCTCCAATTCTTCCCCAGATGGGAGAGAATATAAATGCTGTTATAAAAGTAACAGCGAAAATTAAACCTGACCATGTTTGAACATAAGAATCCGTGAAATTGCCTAATGAGGCGACGTAAAGTGATATAAACGGAATAACCATAGTCATACTTCCACTAATGAAAAAGTTCGCAAACCACATAATAGATAAATTACGTTTTAAGACTTTATCTGAATCGATTTTTAATACCCTTCTTTCTGCCGAAATACTTCGGTACTCTAAATATAACGCATTTCGAAATAAATTTAAAGAGATAAGCTCACGATTACACAAACTTGTCAATTTTGGATTCTGCAGAAAGAGTGTTCATTTTACTCATAAAACGTTATAATAGGAAAAAGTCTAGACATGGAATATTTTCCATCTATCGTAATAGGCTAAAGAATAATAATTTATTCTTACCAAGAAAAGGTTAAAGGGGCGTTTATAATGAAAAAAATACGTAAAATCACACTTTCTCTTCTATTAGTAGTTGGAATGTTACTTGGTTTAGCAACACCGGCACTCGCTGTATCAGATAGTATCCTAGTATTTGGAGCACAGCTTTCGGAAGCACAACGTGAAGAGGTAAGGAAGAGTCTTGATTTAACTGCAGATGGCCCTCATCAGGAATTTGAAGTTACTGGTCAAGACTACGCGAACTATATTAATGGAAACCCAAATTCAAATATGTATTCTTCAGCGCTTATTAATTTAGAAAATGCTGGAGAAGGTTTAGTAGTAAATATTGTTACTCCAGAAAACATTACGAAGGTAACAAGTGAAATGTATGAGAACGCATTACTCACAGCAGGTGCAGAGAATGTAACCGTAGATGTTACTTCACCAGTTGCCGTAACAGGTCACTCAGCTTTAACAGGTATTTACAAAGCGTATGACGAGGAAGGTGTCGAGCTAGATAAAGAACGTATGGAACTAGCCAATGACGAATTATCAGTAGCAACTGATTTAGCTGAAAGTGAAGGAATGGACGAAGAGAAGGTAAGTAACCTCCTTACAGAGATTAAGAAAATGATCGCTGAACAAAATCCAGTAACGCGTGAAGAAGTCGAACAAATCGTTAGTGAGCAACTAGAACGACTAGAAATTAACTTAAGTGAACAAGATCGACAAATGTTGATAGACTTAATTGATAGAATGCGTGATTTGAATATTGATTTCTCAGGAGTAAAAGATCAGCTTCAAAATATTGCTGATAGTGTTACTCAAAAAATAGACGAGCTAGGATTAGATGAAGGATTTTGGCAAAATGTAGCGAATTTCTTCAGTGAAATCTTCGGTTCAATCAGTAATTTCTTTAAAAATGTCTTTAATTAAGCTCGAAAATTGCATGATTTAGCGATACACAAAGGTTAATTTTCAGATAATATAGCGAAAAAACTGTAACAATGTAATAAAAATAAGTCTTTAGCACCTGTTATATTTCATACCTGTTACAAATGTCATATATCAGGACAAAACTGTAATGGATGTCACGTACTCTTAATTTGGCTGTAACTGTTTTCCTCAAATTTCTGTGGTAAGCTAAGCACTGTCAGAATTTGAGGAGGAAAGACATGAAGAAATTAGTAGCTAGTTTAGCAGCAGGAATTCTGTTTGTTGGTGCGGCTGTATCTACAGCTTCAGCTCATGAACATGAAGTACAGCAAGGCGAAAATCTTTGGAGTCTTGCCAAAGAATATAACACCACTGTAGATGAACTTGTGGCAATTAACGATTTAAAGACAACAACTATTCAACCAAAGCAAATTATATATATAAATGAAACTTACGTGGTGCAGCGTGGTGATACATTAATTGCCATCGGTGAGGAATATGATGTTTCAGTAGATGAATTAAAGGATTGGAATGAATTAGAATCCAGCCTCATCGTAATTGGACAAGAATTGATTATTAAAGGTGTAAACATAGATCGCGAAGATGCAGAGCTTGATGAAGAAGCAAAAGCTCCTGCACAACAAACAACCGCGCAGACATCAAAAAATCAAACGACAAATAATGCACCAGCAACAAAGTCTAGTACATCAGAACAGCCACAAGGTAAAACCTTTTCAGTAACAGCAACTGCTTATACTGCAGAGTGTGAAGGGTGTTCAGGAATTACCTACACTGGTGTGAACTTAAACAAAAACCGTAACGCAAAAGTAATTGCGGTAGATCCTAATGTGATTCCATTAGGTTCAGAAGTTTATGTTGAAGGTTATGGCTATGCAATCGCAGCAGATATCGGTAGTGCTATCAAAGGTAACAAAATCGATCTTCACGTTCCAACAAAGGACGAAGCTTTTGCATGGGGCGTACGCACAGTTAAAATTACAATAGTTAAATAAAAATGATAAAAAAGAAAGCTGCACAATTTTGTGTTGGCTTTCTTTTTTTATTTACTCTTCTCCCACTTGAATCCGATTACCTCAGACATCCCATCCTTTTAACTTTTCTACTCATCTATGTTAAAATATAAAGTGGTGTAAACGTAAACAATTTCAAAAAATATAAGGGGGCAATGATTATGTCTAGTAAAACATTAGATCATTTTTTGAATGAAAATATTGCTGATTTAAAAGAACGTGGTTTATATAATGAAATAGATCCAGTGGAAGGTGCAAACGGGCCAACAATTTCAATCGGTGGTAAGCGTTTGATTAACCTTTCTTCAAATAACTATCTAGGTCTTGCAACAGATGAAAAATTAAAACAATATGCAAAAGAAGCTGTAGATTCACATGGTGTTGGAGCAGGTGCTGTTCGTACAATTAACGGTACACTTGATTTACATGTGGAACTTGAAAAGAAATTAGCAGAATTTAAAGGAACGGAAGCAGCAATTTCTTACCAGTCAGGGTTTAACTGTAATATGGCAGCTATTTCTGCAGTGATGAATAAAAATGATGCTATCCTTTCAGATTCACTAAACCATGCATCGATTATAGATGGTTGCCGTCTATCGAAAGCAAAGATTCTTCGTTACGAGCATTCAGATATGGATGATCTACGTCAAAAAGCAAAAGAAGCAGTTGAATCTGGGTTATATAAGAAAATCATGGTAATTACAGATGGCGTATTTTCAATGGATGGAGATATTGCAAAGCTACCAGAAATCGTTGAAATCGCAGAAGAATTTGACCTGATTACATATGTGGATGATGCGCATGGTTCAGGTGTCCTTGGTGATGGAGCTGGAACGGTGAAGCACTTTGGCTTACAGGATAAAGTAGATTTCCAAATGGGTACACTTTCAAAAGCAATTGGTGTTATTGGAGGGTACGTAGCAGGAAAGCAAAATCTAATTGATTGGTTAAAAGTAAGTTCAAGACCATTCCTATTCTCAACCGCAGTATCACCTGCAGATGCAGTTGCTAGTACAAAGGCAATTGAGATGCTAATGGAAAGTACAGAGCTGAATGAGAAACTTTGGGAAAATGGTAACTACCTAAAAACAGGCCTGAAAGAAATCGGCTTTGATATCGGAAATAGTGAAACACCAATTACACCAGTTATTATTGGTGAAGAGAAGAAAGCACAAGAATTTAGTAAACGTCTTTTCGAAGAAGGTGTATATGCGAAAGCAATCGTATTCCCAACCGTACCTAGAGGAACAGGGCGCGTTCGCAATATGCCAACTGCAGCACATACAAAAGAAATGCTTGATGAAGCAATTGCTGTTTATGAAAAGATTGGTAAAGAAATGGACCTTATTTAAAAAGGCGAACCTAAAGAGAGAAATGATCATTTTCGCAGTTTTCCCTATCTTAAAGAATAGAACAATCCTTCGAGATAGGGTTTTTCTGCCGCAATAATAACTAATGAGAGAAAAGAAAATAGAAGGGATTTTTATTATGAAAAAAATTCTCATAACTGGAGCATGTGGCCAAATTGGTTCAGAGCTCGTAATAAAACTTAGAAAGATTTATGGTGAAGATAATATAATTGCAACAGATATCAAAGCTGCCTCTGGCGAATTAAGTGAGGGAATCTTTGAAACGCTTGATTGTACAGATGCTAAAGGAATCTATGAAACTGCAAAAAAGCATAATGTAGATACGATTATGCATTTAGCAGCATTATTATCAGCAAAAGCAGAAGCTGAACCTCAAAAAGCATGGCATTTAAACATGGGTGGCCTAATGAATTCTCTTGAAGTTGCACGTGAACTAGACCTACAATTTTTCACGCCAAGCTCAATTGGAGCATTTGGACCGACAACACCAAAAGATCAGACCCCACAAGATACCTTGCAACGACCAACGACAATGTATGGAGTAAATAAAGTTGCTGGTGAATTATTATGTGACTATTACTTCCACCGTTTTGGAGTTGATACGAGAGGAGTACGTTTCCCTGGATTGATTTCTTATAAGACACTTCCAGGTGGGGGCACAACAGATTATGCAGTCGACATTTACTATGAAGCGATTCGTAACAAAACATATACATCCTTCATTAAAGAAGGAACCTATATGGATATGATGTACTTGCCAGACGCTCTAAATGCAATTGTTGACCTAATGGAAGCAGATTCTGCAAAACTCGAGCACCGAAATGCATTCAATATTTCAGCAATATCGGCTGCACCAGAAGATTTTGCAAAATCTATCCAAAAGCATATTCCTGAATTCACATTAAATTATGACGTAGATCCAGTTCGACAAAAAATTGCCGAAAGCTGGCCCAACGCAATCGACTCCTCAGAAGCAGTAAAACAATGGGGATATAGTTACCAATACGATATCGATAAAATGACAAAAGAAATGCTTGAGAAGCTGAGAGTTAAATTAGCTTAAATATGATTTAAATAGAAAACGCATGTAATCAGGGAATTGATTACATGCGTTTTATTATTGGTAAAATTAAGGATATTATTATGATATCACCCATAAAAAGCAAAAGGAGTAAAATGAGCTTCGGAAATATACGGAGACTCCTGCGGGATGCAAGGCAACGGTGAGACCCCGGAGCGCGCAAAGCGTGCGAGGAGGCTCACCAGCCGCCCGCGGAAAGCGTAGTATATTTCCGAAGCGGGTTTTACCTCTTAACTTATTAAATATGGCAAAACTTAATTGTTAAGCATACATCGCATTAATTTCTTTTTGAAGCTTCTGATCACGTACATAATCATCATAGCTCATCTCTTTATCGATAATTCCTTTAGGTGTAATCTCGATTAAGCGATTTGCAATACTATTTACGAACTGATGGTCATGTGATGTGAATAGCATCGAACCTTTGAATTTGATTAAACCATTGTTCAATGACGTGATTGACTCAAGGTCTAAGTGGTTTGTTGGCTCATCAAGTAAAAGCACGTTCGCATTGGAAAGCATCATTTTTGATAACATACAACGAACCTTTTCTCCCCCTGAAAGCACACTTGCTTTTTTCAGTGCTTCCTCACCAGAGAACAACATTCTTCCTAGGAAACCACGTAAGAAAGTCTCTGTTTCATCTTCAGGAGAATACTGACGTAACCAATCAACTAAAGGTAGATCGTTCCCTTCAAAAAACTTAGAGTTATCTTTCGGGAAATACGATTGAGAAGTAGTTACTCCCCAACGATATGTTCCAGCATCAGGCTCTATTTCACCCATTAAAATTTGAAGTAGTGTTGTTTTAGCAATGTCGTCACGCCCAACAAGTGCAATTTTATCATCTTTATTCATAATAAAACTAACATTGTCTAGTACAACAGTATCACCGATTTTTTTAGTTAATCCTTCTACACGTAATAAGTCATTTCCAACTTCACGTTCAGGTGTAAATGCAATATAAGGATATTTTCTTGAAGAAGGTTGAATATCATCTAATGTAATGTTATCTAACATTTTCTTTCTAGAAGTTGCCTGTTTGGATTTCGAAGCATTCGCACTAAATCTCGCGATAAACGCTTGGAGATCTTTGATTTTTTCTTCTTTTTTCTTGTTTTGGTCTGCTGCCATTTGTGCTGCAAGTTGACTTGATTCATACCAGAAGTCATAGTTCCCAACGAATATCTTAATTTTACCAAAATCAACGTCTGCAATATGCGTACAAATTTTATTTAAGAAGTGACGGTCATGGGAAACAACAATAACTGTATTCTCAAAGTTGATCAGAAATTCTTCTAACCACTGAATTGCTTGAATATCAAGACCGTTTGTAGGCTCATCTAGAAGTAGAATATCAGGGCTTCCGAAAAGACTTTGTGCAAGTAGCACTTTTACCTTATCTTCTTCCTGTAATTCAGACATAAGTTTATCATGTAGGGATTCTTTTACACCAAGACCTTTTAAAAGGATTGCTGCATCTGACTCAGCTTCCCAACCATTCATCTCTGCAAATTCGCCTTCAAGCTCTGCAGCACGAATTCCATCTGCTTCAGAAAAATCTTCTTTCATATAGATTGAATCCTTTTCTTGCTTAACTTCGTATAATTTACTATGACCCATCAAAACTGTCTCAATGACAGGATGTTCTTCATAAGCAAAGTGGTTCTGTTCCAAAACAGCAAGACGCTGTCCAGATGCTAAAGAGACATTTCCGCTTTGCGGTTCGATTTCACCAGATAAAACTTTAAGGAAAGTTGACTTTCCTGCACCATTTGCACCAATAACTCCATAGCAATTGCCGGGAGTGAATTTTAAGTTAACGTCTTCAAATAACTTTTTGTCGCCGAATCGTAAACTAACATTTGTAACTGTTATCATGCGTTATGAATCCTCCAATAAATGATTTAGTATCCAAGGCTAGCTTACGTTATTTAAGCCGATTCGTCAATGCGAAAACAAGCAGGGGTACGCATTAAATGAGGTGAATTTCATTAATTTCACCATATAGTTGGATTTATCTTCAAAGTTTAAAAGTGGTGCATTGTAAAAGAGTTTTGGAAGTCTGTTTTGACTTGAGTTGGTATCGTCTATTATGGAGAAGTCAAGTGAAATGATATTGACATCCGAGGGTTCTAATGTAATATTTAAATTAGCTTGTAGCTCGACAAGCTGTGAAAGGGGGAAAGAAAGTGGAAGATAGAGAGATATATTTCCTTTTTACGGATACTGGCTCTTATTTATCGAGAATGATAGGTTTCTTTACCAAGGAAGAATTGAACCATGTATCAATTTCATTTAGTGAAGATTTTAGCACGCTATATAGTTTTGGTAGAAAGAGACCAAGGAATCCATTTATCGGGGGCTTTGTTAACGAGGATATTCAAAATGAATTCATGGCCAAATCTAAATGCGAAATTTATAGGCAAGCAATCAGTAAAGAAGATTATGATGAAATTATAAATAAAATTAAAGAAATAGAAGAAAAACGCGATGAGTACCGTTACAATTTCATTGGGCTAGTTGGAGTTTTATTTCATATACAGATTAAACGAAAATCAGCATTATTTTGTTCGCAGTTCGTTGCAGAGGTTATCCAGGGATCCGAGAAGTTTAAATTCGATAAACCAAATTGTTTTATAACACCTGCAGATATTCGTAAATACCCGGGCAATGAATTTGTCTTTAAAGGAAAACTTTGTGAATATAGACCGAAACCTATGAAACTTGTTTTAGGAGAAAATACTAGAAGTAAGCAATCATTTATATATTATATTTCTAATAAATTTAGACGTTTTGTTATCAAGTAAGGACCCTGCCGGTTGTGGTAGGGTTATTTTTTATAGAAATCACGATTCTAATACATGTCATAAAGAGCTATTTATCATAGAAAATAAGATTCTTTATTTATGCTAGGCATCACTATAAGTTATTTATAATGTTATTCACTTCTTCCATTGAAAGCCCAGTAAATTTTGCAATACTTTCTACTTTAAAACCTTCATTTAATAAATTTTGGATAACCTCGATTTTACCTTCTCGTTTCCCTTCCATTTTCCCTTCTATTTTTCCTTCTCTTCGTAAAATATCAGCTAAACTCATCATCTCTTCACTCCTTTTTGGATCGATTAATTTAATACGATTATTCATTTCGTATAAATCTTTTTTGGTGAGTGATCTGCTGGCACTGAATAGATAAATCATCATCGTCTGAAAGAATTCTTGTTCTGTTTGTTCATCTGCTAATTCAGATAGGTATTCTACCGCACGTTCAACAGTTTTCCATAATTCCTCTTCTTTTTTTACAGGAATATCCCGAAGTAGGAGAAAAAGTATCCGAAGTTGTACGGTTCCACGTATTTCTGAATCGTCGTATGTTGACAAATCATATAATAGAAATTCAAAGTCAGGAATGAATTGTTGGATATCTTTGTTAAATGATTGGTAACCCTTAATCATTTCCCCGAGGGTCTTCATATTATTCCTATTATTAACATTGTGACGCAACACTAATGGGAAAATAACTGGTAATTCTGTTGCATGCTCTTTACTCATTTTTGATTGCCAAATATAAACCATATAATCTAATAATTGAAGGGGCAAATCTTTACTCACATAACTTTTGTGTTCAATTAGAAAGTAGAAATAACCTTCTTGACCGTTTATCATTGCTTTAAATAGCAAATCAGAGAATCCCTCTTCTAGATTTTTATTAATAAAACTATCCTTTTGTGGCTCTAATGTAGATATATCAACAGCATTCCTTAGAGTATCTGGTAGGTAATTTATTAAGAAACTTTGTGCATTTTTAATATTATTTAGTGTATCCTTAACAAACTTATCATGTGGATTTGTTATTCTCAATTTATCTCCCTACTCTCTATAGTTTACCTCAAATACTGTAAAAATAACAGAATGCATTTTGGCAATTCAATCAATTGGCACTTTCATTATCTCTGTTTCCATAATATATAGAGATTAATTGTAGTGTCAAAAGCGCAAAAATACATTTTGAGTAGGGGGAGCATGGAGAGAATTCAATTATTTTCTAGAATGAAATGAAATGATTACTCTACTAAACAAGAGTAAAATTGAATCTTGTTAGTTTCATATCGAATTGACTTAAAAATGGTGATATGCAATTATTTGCACATCACCATCAAAAGTCTATTTTAATAAGACTCAGCATCTCTTCCTTTTTCAACTGCATCCTTTACTGCCTTGCCAGCTTCTTTTGCTCCTAAAGGGTGCATTTCTTCAGCCGTTTCAGTCATGGCATAATCCTTCTTGCTCGCCATTGTCTCCGCAATCCCTTCACGAAGCCTCCGTCCATATTCTTCATCAGCTTGCTCCGCTAGAGCGATCATTTTATCCTGAATATCTTTTGCACATGTGGCTAGATCACCAACAAGGTTTGAAATTAATTCATCTTTCTCCCATTGCTCAAATTGACGATAGGTTTCTCCGGCTTGTTTGGTGTTATCATCACGTTCAATGGATTCACGAACAAGATTACCCTCTACATGTGGGGAATGAGTCTTCCCTAACTGTTTTGCTTCTTTTAAACCATTTAGGCTAGAAGGTTCGTAATTTACATGTAGATTTTGACCTGGAGCTTTATCATTTTCAAATCGCAATTGGCCGCCTTCTTGATTTGTTGCTACCCGCTTTTTGGCTGCGTTAATTGGTAGTTGCAAGTAGTTCGCACCAATTCTGTAACGCTGTGTGTCGGAATAGGAGAAAGTTCTTCCTTGTAACATTTTATCATCAGAAAAGTCCATTCCATCGACTAATACTCCCGTACCAAAACCAGATTGTTCTACCTCATTATGATAATTATCAGGGTTTTTATTTAAAATCATTTTACCGACAGGAAGCCACGGAAACTGTTCTTCCGGCCATAATTTTGTATCATCAAGTGGATCAAAGTGGAGTTCTGGATGCTCGCCGTCTTCCATGATTTGAACAAATAATTCCCATTCCGGGTAATCGCCTTTTTCAATTGACTCATATAAATCCTGTGTTGCATGATTAAAGTTCTTTCCTTGAATCTCTTGAGCTTCTTTTTGGGTAAGATTCTTAATTCCTTGCTTCGGCTGCCAATGGTACTTCACGAGTACTGCTTCACCCTCCTGGTTTACCCACTTATACGTATTCACTCCCGAACCTTGCATCATTCGATAGTTCGCAGGAATCCCCCAAGGCGAATAAATAAATGTGACCATATGGAAGGATTCTGGTGAATTTGCACAGAAATCAAAGAATCGCTCGCTATCTTGATAGTTTGTAACTGGGTCAGGACGAAATGCGTGAATCATATCAGGAAATTTCATGGCATCACGGATAAAGAAAATTTTTATATTATTTCCGACTAAATCCCAGTTTCCATCTTCTGTATAAAACTTTACTGCAAATCCACGTGGATCCCTAACTGTTTCAGGGGAGTGTACACCATGCACCACAGTTGAAAAACGCACAAAAACAGGAGTTTGCTTACCCTTTTCTTGGAAAACTTTCGCCCTCGTATATTTGGAAACTGGCTCATCACCAACAGTTCCATAGGTTTCAAAATAACCATGTGCACCAGCTCCACGTGCATGAACAATCCGCTCCGGTACTTTTTCCCGGTCAAAATGACTAATTTTTTCTATGAAATCATAGTTCTCTAGCATCGCAGGACCGCGGCTTCCTATCGTTCTAATGTTTTGATTGTTTGTAACGGGATGTCCTTGCCTGGTCGTTAATGTATCCTCATTTTCAATATGTGTTTCGTGCGGATCTTTTCCTTTTTCACTCATGTAATTATCCCTCTTTCACAAAGATTTCTATTGTTAGATTGCCCATTTCATGTAAAAATACACGGGAATTTCTAATTCACGCACCATGTCCACGAAATCACGCACTCTACACTCCAATTCACGCACTATGCCCGCCAAATTGCGCACCGCACTCTCCAATTCACGCACTATGCTCACCAAATCGCGCACCATCACCTCAACCTACACAAAAAAACGACCCCCATTATCTTCTCCAAAATAATAAAGGTCGTTCTCACACATATTCTATTCTTCTTCCCCAAGCAACTCTTCTAACTTCTGATAAATCTCAGGTGCTGCTCGGTTTAACCTCACAGGCTTCCACTCAGGATTAATCCACATATGCTTCGTTGTACCTTTTGTCAGCAATTCTCCAACAGGCTCAACGACTACAGCGTTATCTGGAACAAATCCCTCTTCACTAATTCTTCTTACTTCATAATGAAATTCTAGACGAACTGGAGAATAGGAAGCTAACTTTGTATAAATAGCGACACAGTCATCAAAGTGAGCAGGGCGCTTATAGGATAGTTGTACATCTAAAACTGGGAGCAGTAAGTCCATTTCTTCCATTTTACGATAGGAAATGCCTTGGTCGCGCATGGATTCTGTTCGGCCCACTTCAAACCAAGTTATATAATTGCTATGATGGACAACGCCCATTTGATCGGTATCTTTATATTGAACACGCATATTTTTTTGATGCCAATTATTCGACATATAATCCTCCATCTCTGCTATTTTTATTTTCTAGCTAATTTTTCTAATGCTATATCTTGTAGGCGGAACTTCTGTACTTTTCCTGTGCTTGTCATTGGCCATGCGTCGGCATCAATAAACCAGACGTGGCGGGGTACTTTGAAACGAGCGAGTTGCTCGGAACACCAGTCGACAATTTCTCTTCGGGTAATGTTTTCTCCAGTCTTTAATTCGATAAAAGCTGCGCCAATTTCTGTTGTGAGCTTATCAGGTATACCAATTACATTAACCTGGTTAACCGTTGGGTGCTTGGAAATAACAATTTCAACCTCACGAGGGGAGACAAGTTCCCCAGATACTTTGAATATTTCCTTGCTTCTTCCGAGAATTTGTAAGTAGCCATCTGGATGAATTTTTCCTACATCACCTGTTCTTAGCCAACCATCTTTATCAATGGTTTTTGCAGTTTCCTCAGGTTTTTTATAATAACCATGTGAAACCGTATTTCCTCTTACAGCAAGTTCTCCGATTTCACCTTCAGGCAAGTCTTTTCCAGTATTAACATCGATTGTTTTATATTGTACAGAGCTATGATTAAATTCTGGAAGTCCAGTGATTCCGTTAAGCTTTGGACGTCCAACTCTTGTCGTGATTATTTCTAAGGAGTCACCAATTTCTGTCGTTACTCCAGAAGAAGCAACTTCGGTTTGTCCGTAACCAGTAATAATTTCTGTTAAGCCAAGTGTTTCAATCGCTTGTTGCCAAACGGGAATTGGAGCAGGTGCCGCGCCACACCACATCGCAAATAAATTAGAAAGGTCAAAGTCTTTAACGTTTGGATGATTTAATAAAGGCACTAATGTCGTTGGTACACATAGATAATCATTCGCTTTGTACTTCTCCATTAATTGTAAAGATAAAAGGGGAGAGGCACCAACAGCAGAAATAAAAGAACCACCAACAAAGGACATCGCAATAATTGCTTCAATTATGGCAAAGCAATGATAGAAAGGAAGGGGGGCAAAAGTGACTCGGCCGTCCTCAATCGCTCTGCTTAATACGGTTCCATAGCCTGAACGGAGCAGCATATCATCTGTTAGCATTACTCCTTTAGGGCTTCCTGTTGAACCAGAAGTGTACATAATAATTGCAACTTCATCTGGATAGCGTGAGGCCTCCCATCTAATTTCAAAAGCTTCATCTGTTATTTCATCTGCTCCAGCAAGGAAACGATCCCATGGTAAAAAGTCTTCATGGACATCATCAGCGCTTCCTGTATTCATCGAAATAATTTTTTCTAAAGAATTATTCCGGGCAAATTCTTCATCACTTAAAAGCTCCACAATCATCTGACTATCTTCACTATTTTCCGGTGTTTGTTTAAAAATTAAATACTGTGTATCTGATTGAGATAAGATATATTTTAGTTCAGCTTTTTTTAGCATTGCATTGATCGGAATAAACACAGCACCAACTAAAGATGATGCAATCATTAATGCAGGAAAAGTCGCGTCATTTTGCATGAATATCGTGATGTGATCACGACGTTTCACTCCGAGTTTGATAAACGCTTTCGCATAACGCACAGCTTCTTGCCAAACATCGTTATATGTATATTCCTCGTCATTGATGTAAAGATATGGTCGATCTTTATACAATGCACAAGTTTTTGCGAAATGGCGTGCAATCGTATCGCGTGGCCAAACAGGATACCTTTCTTCAATGGCTTTTCTACGTTCTGAAATACTTTGTTCGAGTGTCAGTTGCGATTCCATCCATTTATTCTCCTTTGTATTTTTTAAAAGCGATGACTGCATTATGTCCACCAAAACCAAATCCATTGGATAATGCGATGTCTATATTTCCTTCGACTGCTACGTTAGGAACATAATCTAAGTCACATTCCTCATCAGGATTCTCCAGATTTATCGTAGGAGGGAAAATATTATCTCTCAATGCCTGGATTGTAATGATTGATTCGATTCCACCAGCTGCTCCAAATAAATGTCCAGTCATCGATTTGGTTGAGCTCACCTTTAAGTTGTATGCGTGCGTTCCAAAGACTTCTTTAATCGCCTTTGTCTCAGATATATCACCAACTGGTGTGCTTGTCCCGTGCGCGTTAATATAATCAACTTCATGTGCACCAATGTTTGCGCGCTCAATTGTTAACTCCATTGCTTTCGCTGCTCCCAAATAATCTGGAGCCGTAATATGATGCGCATCTGTCGTACTAGCATAGCCAATAATTTCAGCAAGAATGGTAGCACCACGTTTTTTTGCATGCTCATATTCTTCTAAAAATAAAACCCCAGATCCTTCAGACATAACAAAACCGTCGCGCTCCATATCAAACGGTCGAGAAGCAGTTTCTGGCGTATCATTTCTCACAGACATTGCTCGCATTTTTGAAAATCCAGCAAAATATAATGGATTAATTGTTGCTTCAGCTCCACCAGCTAAAAATGCATCTGTATAACCGTGGGCAATATTTAGATAGGCCTCTCCAATTGAATGGTTGCTTGTTGCACATGCGGAAACAGTCGCAAAACTTGGTCCACGAAAGCCAGTCTGAATAGCAAGCAATCCGGAAAGCATATTATTGATTGACATCGGAATAAAAAATGGCGAAACACGTCTTGCACCTTTTTCAAGAAGGATTTTATGGTTAGCTAAAAGGGTATCGATCCCACCAGCACCAGAGCTTACATAAATTCCGACACGGTCTTTATCGATCGTATCTAAATCGACATTTGCTTGCTCCAATGCTTGCATAGCAGCTGCAAAGCCATATTGCGTGTATAAGTCATATCTTTTCATTTCTTTTGGATCCATATATTTTTTACCGTCGAAGTTCTCTACGGTTCCTGCAATTTTTGTTTGAATATCTTGGAATTCTTCACCATCTAGTGGCTTAATTCCTGACTTTCCATTTTTGATGTTTTTCCACATAGAATCAACATCATTACCTAAAGGGGAAATACTACCAGTACCAGTAATTACTACTCTTCGTTTCATATGAATTCCTCCTCATTACCATCCTCATAATAATAACATATCATTAGAAATAGAAGCCTTACAATGAAAAAGAGCTCCAGGAATGAACTTCTGTTCCCGGAGCTAATCAATTATATAGTTTTTATTTTTATTCATTTTCAGCTTCTAAATAGTCAATTCCTAAAGTCCCATATGGAACGCTAATTCTAAATGCTAGATTATTAGCTTCAAGATCAATCGTTTCAACAGCGATTCGGAAATTACTTTTAATATCCATCTGTGAAACAGCGATAAATATTTCTTCATCGTCAGGATTAACAACTACCCATTCTGGCATTGGTAGATATCTTGCTAGATACTCCATTATTTTTTTATTAGGCAATTCCAATAATCCCAATGAAATCGAGCGTTGTTTCAAAATGATATCTCCATTATCCGCAACAAGCGGTTCGAAATGAACAGAGAAAGGGACTGTTGTTGAAAAGACAGGAAACTCACCAATTAGGTGCACATCATCATTCAATTCTACACGATAGTGCAGGCCCGTTCCGCTCGTCCACTGTGCGATATAAGCATTGATTAATTCATTTAAATTTTTCTTTGTTGTTCGAACGGTGAATTCCGAACTATCTTCCTCAAAGTCGATATCTTCAAAAGGTGAGGTCACTTCTTCAACAGGCCAAAAGATTAAACTTATGATTACTAAAATCACTGCTATATTTACCCCAAGTAGCAGATAGAAGAAGCCCTTCCATTTATTCGAATTTTTTTCTCGTCTAGATGTTTTTGACATCGCGTCGTCATCCTTCTTCATTTGAAATATATTCTAATACGCGCCCCGCAATTAAATAATAGCCATTATAATTTGGGTGGAAATTATCCTCAGCGAAAATATCATCTTCATTCCCAGTGAATAAATCTTCAACCGGAATAAAGGTAATATTTTCTGCTTGCAGAGCTAGAGAACTTCCAGTGTCGTTCCAAGCTTCAACAATCATATTTAACTCTGCAATATCTTGAAAGTATTTTTCGAAAGGATTATAGATCCCTAGTAAATAAATATCTGCATCAGGGTTTAACTCTTGAATTGTATCAAGAATTTCGGCTAAGCGTCGTTCGTATTCTTTTCTTTCCTCAATAAAATCTTCAATTTCTAGATTAGTAATGTTTTCTTTAGCAACTTGCATAATATCATTTGCACCAATTGTAATAAGGACAAGATCCGCATTGGATAAACCATCTTGAATTTCTTCTTGTTCTAATCGTTTCAGTAATTGTTCTGTACGGTTTCCAGGTACTCCAAAGTTCTCAAAATCAGCTATTTCTACATCTACATTAATTGAGCGCTCGAGGATTCCTACATAACCGCCGCCCTTGGTCGGATCACCTACACCACGGGTTAGGGAATCTCCAATTGCTACAATATTTACTTCACGAGTAAACATCCGGTCAATTGTACCTTGGATGGCTTGCGAGATTCTTTCAGCAATACTGACTTCTACTTCGTTATTCTCATCACCATTTTCAATATCGTCTTCCATCTCAGTTACTTCTTCCTCAAGTTCAACCTCATCTTCAGGTGGAATTAAAGGTTGAGTAATTGGTTGACTTTGTGTGTATATGATAAAAATACTCCCAATGATTACAAGTATAATAGTGGGAATAATAATAAACAGTCTTTTCTTCATTTCACTCACACCTAACTAATATTAGATAAGGATTATATTATACCTTCTTTTTAAACTTTACCCTATTATTTTAATCCTAAAAAGCGGAAGTTAAACTTTTTATGAAATATCAACGAATGATTAGAGGAATTGCAGTGGAATACGAGGTGAATATAAAAAATCCCACAGGAAATTGGAACCTTTCCTGTGGGATAAACTATTATTTATTGTGTTACAGGTGACTTGCTTATTTTACTACCACGAACTTTATCTAATGCTTCTAAGATACCCTCGTTCTTGATAACAAAAATCCCTGCAGCTTCTGCATGCTCAGATACGGAACCTGCACCTTCGTTTTCTAACCAAAGAATCTTACTCTGTTTATTAATTAACTGTTCAATTGTCTCAGCAGGAAGCTCAGCGTTACCAACTAATAGTGCATCAAGAGAATCTTCAATTGCTGTAAGCTCGGAGACATCTTCATTTTCTCCTACACTAACTACTTTAAAACCATAGTTTGTAAGTTTTTTCTTCGTAGATTCATCAACCGCAAAGACTGCAACTGTTTTATGTCTTAGGCCTTCGCTTCGGTCAAATGGTGAGTGTAGTAACCATTCGATGGCATCCTGTTTCGTCGCTTGAAGCTGTGGTGCTTCTCCAGTAGCTTTTGCGATTGCTTGGTCTAAGTCAGCTAAAATATCTGTTGTTGACTCAAGTCCAATCGAAAGACGAATAAGTTCTTCCGTTGTTCCACTCTTCTTCAAATCTTCAGCACTTAGTTGTTGATGCGTTGTTGAAGCAGGGTGGATAATTAACGATTTCGCATCGCCGACGTTAGCTACATGTGACCATAGTTTAATATTATCGATTACTTTTCTACCAGCCTCACGACCACCTTTGATACCGAACGTGACAACTGATCCGCCACCTCGTTGTAAATATTTCTGTGAAAGTTGGTAGGAAGCATGGTTTTCTGAACCAGGATAGTTAACCCACTCTACTCCAGGATGGTTTTCTAAATAAGTAACAACTTCTTTTGTATTCGATAAATGTTTTTCAAGACGTACCTCTAATGTTTCAAGGCCTTGAACAAATGTAAATGCGCTTTTCGGACTTAGTGAAGCACCAATATCACGTAAAAGCTGTACACGTAGTTTTGTCGCATAAGCTGCTGCACCAACGTCAACATATTTCAATCCGTTATAAGTTTCGTCAGGTGTCGTAAATTCTGGGAAACGTGGGTTATCCCAGTTGAAGCGTCCACCATCAACTACAACTCCGCCAACGGTTGTTCCATGTCCACTTATCCATTTTGTTGCAGAGTGAACGACAATATCTGCTCCCCAGCTAATAGGTTTAGTATTCAATGGTGTAGCAAAAGTATTATCAATGATTAAAGGTAATCCATTTTCGTGTGCAATCTCAGCTACAGCTTCAATATCGAAAACATATAGACTAGGGTTCGTAATTGTTTCTCCAAAAATTGCTTTTGTTTTATCTGTAATCGCAGCACGGAAGTTTTCAGGATTTGTACCATCAACTAGTTTCACAGTAATTCCGTACTTTGGAAGTGTATGGACAAATAGATTATACGTACCACCATATAGATTGCTGTCTGCGATAATTTCATCGCCAGTTCCAGCGATATTAAAGATTGCAAAAGTAATTGCAGCCATTCCTGATGATGTTGCTACTGCTGCAACTCCATCTTCTAGTTGAGCAATTCTTTCTTCAAATGCTGCAACAGTTGGATTTGTAATTCTTGTATAGATATTCCCTGACTCGGCAAGACCAAATAGATTTTGAGCATGTTCTGTATCTCTGAAAACATAAGCCGTTGTATCATAGATTGGTAAAGCTCTAGCTCCTGTAGTTGGATCTGGTTCTTGCCCCGCATGTAGTGCTAGTGTTTCTGGTTTTTGAAAATGAAAGTTTGACATAAATAATTCCTCCTTTGATTTTAGCGCAGTAGAACTGGCTGTGAAAAATGTACTCCTTGCTTGAAGCTCATTTCATCTGGAGGAAGGCGACAAAAAGCCCCCTTCCTAAGAAGAGGGCGTATAGTTTTAAGTATACTGTTCCTCCTCTTATCTTCCAGATCGATTGTGATCTGTAGGATTTAGCACCATCAAAAGCAAAATATCTGCTCTTAGGTTGCCGGGCTTCACAGGGCCTATTCCCTCCGCCGCTCTTGATAAGAGATGTAATTGTTATAAAAGACTGATCAATAAAAATTGTTCGGCCTTTTCTAAATTTAAAGATGATTATAGCCTGAGTTGATATCTAATGTCAACCATATAATTTAAATAGTTTTATTTTGATCAAAAATTAGTGATCTAGTAACCTACTTAGAATAGGTTCGCGTGCAGTACATTAACTTTCTTTATTGACGTTCACTCAAACGTTTGTTTTGCTTCGCGGGCCGGTAGTAAACCGTACTTAAGTATAGAAACAATGCTGTCCAGATGAATGCAAATGCAATTAAATTATCCTTAGAAAAAGGTTCATTATAAACAAATACGCCAAGAATTAACATGAGTGTTGGCGTTATAAATTGTAAAATACCAACCATCGATAATGGAATAACTTTAGCTCCCATTGAGAATAAAATTAAAGGTACCATTGTTGCAATTCCACCGCCAATTAATAATAAATTATCTTGAACAAATGGTGTGGTAACCTGAAAAGATTGTTCTGGTAAAAATACTAAATATAATATAGCTACCGGAGCAATAATCATTGTCTCAATTGTAATACTATGGACGGCAGAAAGATTTGTTTTCTTTTTAATCAAACCATAAGTAGCAAAACTCACCGCGAGTACGATAGAAATCCAAGGAAAAATACCACTTTGGAATGTAAGATAAAGTACTCCAATCGCAGCTAGCACGAATGCTACTCCTTGTTTCCAAGTCACAGATTCACGTAAAATAACGATTCCTAATAAAATACTTACGAGTGGATTTATGTAATAGCCTAGACTCGCTTGCAGGACATGTTCATTAGCAACTGCCCAAATAAATAAATACCAGTTGATCGTGATTAATATTGTTGCAGCAGTTATTAATAACAATTTTTTAGGCTCTCGGAATAAGTTTCTTGTTTCTTTAAGAAAAGAGGAAAATTGTCTTAAGAGTACAAGCAAAATTAACATAAAAACAAAAGACCAGATTAAACGATGCGCAAGAATTTCTGCAGCGGGAATATGATCAATCCACTTCCAATAGATGACTAAAAAGCCCCAAATCAAATACGCACTAAACGTCGAGAGGCTACCCAATTTGAACTCCCTAGACTCCAACTTTTCATCTCCCTTTTCCTTATCTATAGATTAATTCTAGAAGTAAAATTTATAAAACGCAAATTCTTTAACTCATTAAAGCGAAAAAGATTTATCTCCATGCAAACTATTGCATCATACTTTCAAATGAAGAAAACGCTTTCATTGTACTGGAATTTACAGTATGCTAAAGAAAGAAGGTTATAGAAACAAGCCATAAAATAGGGAGAGAAAACTAGTCATCCTATTTAAAAAGTATTTTAGTAAAGGGGTAGAAGAAGATGACAAAAAAATATCAAAAGTTTGAAACAGCTGTCATTCATGAAGGTTATGAACCAAAAGAAATGCTAGGGAGTTTAGCTGTACCACTATTTCAAACATCGACATATGTTTTCGACTCAGCAGAGCAGGGTGAAAAACGTTTTTCAGGAGAAGAAGATGGCTATATTTATTCAAGACTTGGGAATCCTACTGTTCGAGTTTTAGAAGAACGAATTGCAGCTCTTGAAAATGGAGAAAGAGGGTTAGCATTCGGTTCAGGGATGGCAGCAATTTCCGCTATCTTAATTGCGATGACGAAAGCCAATGATCATATTCTTTGTTCTTCAGGATTATATGGTTGCACGTACGGCTTATTAATGATGATGAAGGATAAATATAATATTACATCTGACTTTTCCATGCTAGATTCAGAGGAAGAAATTCGTGCTAGAATCAAACCAGAAACAAAAGTTATTTATGTGGAGACACCGATTAACCCAACAATGAAACTAATTGACTTAGAGCTTGTTGCAAAAGTAGCTAAAGAATTTGATATTCCAGTAGTTGTTGACAATACTTTTTGCTCACCATATTTACAACGCCCATTGGATTTAGGTTGTGATGTCGTTGTTCATAGTGCAACTAAATATATTGGTGGTCATGGAGATGTCATCGCAGGTCTAGCTGTTGGGAAAAAAGACTTTATGGATGAAGTCGCAATGACAACGCATAAAGATATCGGTGGAATAATGTCTCCACTAGATGCATTTTTGCTTATTCGCGGTTTGAAAACTTTACCGATTAGAATGGATCGCCATTGCGAGAATGCGAGTAAGATTTACGAACAGTTGAAAGAACATCCTAAGGTGGACAAAATATATTTTCCTGATGATCCAAATAGCCCGGATTATGAGATTGCTAAGAAACAAATGAAATATGCAGGTGGAATGATTTCCTTTGAAGTTAAAGGAACAAAAGAAGATGCACAGCGCTTCATGAATAATTTAGCGTTTATAAAAATTGCAGTAAGTCTTGGAGACGCAGAAACGCTAATCGAACACCCTGCAACAATGACACATGCAGTTATCCCAGAAGATGCACGTGTCGAAATGGGCATTACTGACCAACTTATTCGTCTTTCTGTCGGACTTGAAGCATGGGATGATATTTGGCAGGATCTAGAACAAGCACTTGATCTACTTTAAAAAGCAACAGATTTTACAATGGAGAGGTTCATGCTGATTGATAAGATACCACAGCGATTATGCTCCAATCATTTCATCAAGAAAACCGTTCATTATAAATTAAGAAAGCTTGAATAAACGCACATTTTCTACGTGCGTTTTTTCTTTTATATTTTTACTGTGATAAAATCCCAAATACTTCCTAATTTTAACTCGCTTGAAATGCAACAAAACGCAAGGTTATGCTATATTAGATAATAGCAAACAATCGAACGATGGGCAGGTGAGGCGATGAGCTTAATTTCTATTCTTACAATTTTAGTCATAATAGTTAATATCATTCTCGGAGGTTCGATCGTTTTCCTCGAGAGAAAAAATGCATCTTCTACTTGGGCATGGCTCATGGTTCTGCTCTTTATTCCGATCGTAGGATTTTTACTTTACCTTATTTTTGGAAAACCAATCAGTAAAGGCCGTATTTTTATCTGGGACACAAAGAGTCGTTTAGGTCTGAAAGCAGCGGTACAAGCGCAACTACGTGAAATGGAGACCAATCAATTCGAATATGCAGACCCAGACATGGCGGATTACCAAAGCTTAATCTACTTGAATATGAGAACGGATGCAGCAATTTTTTCACAGGATAATGATGTTGAAATTCTTATAGATGGAAAGGAAAAGTTCGATCGCTTACTCCAAGATTTGCGAAGAGCGAAAGACCATATCCATCTCGTCTATTATATTGTTCGTGACGATGAACTTGGGAACAAGCTTGCAGAGGTACTAATTAAAAAGGCGAACGAAGGCGTAAAGGTTCGTTTTCTCTTTGACGCAATGGGTTCCAGGAGTCTAGGGAAAAAATATATTAGCCGTTTGAATCATGCAGGGGTAGAAACGGAAGCATTTTTCCCAGCGAAAATATTTAACTTTAAAATAAATTATAGAAACCACCGAAAGTTAGCCATTATTGATGGAAAAATTGGTTATATTGGTGGCTTTAATATTGGGGATGAATATCTTGGGAAAGATAAGAAATTTGGTTACTGGCGAGATACCCATTTAATTGTTAAAGGTTCTACTGTTGAAAGCATGCAGACAAGATTTATCCTCGACTGGAACCAAGCATCTAAAAATGAAATCCTATACGAAGATCGTTACTATCAAGCAACAAGTGCTGGTGATGCAGGGATGCAGATTGTTTCAAGTGGTCCCGATCAGGAACTTGAACAAATTAAAACAGCCTATATTAAGATGATTATGGAAGCAAAAGAGTATATCTATATCCAAACACCGTATTTTATTCCAGATGATAGCTTGCGTGATGCACTGCGTATTGCCGCACTTTCAGGTGTGGATGTAAAGGTTATGATTCCGAATAAGCCGGATCATCCATTTGTTTATTGGGCAACATTATCCTACAGTGGGGATTTGCTTGAAGCGGGCGGCGAAATTTATATTTATCAAAATGGCTTTTTACATGCAAAACAAATTATCGTCGATGGTAAAATTGCAACGGTTGGAACAGCTAATATTGATGTACGTAGTTTTAGATTGAATTTTGAAGTGAATGCATTTATATATGATAAAGAAATTACCGGAAAGCTAGAAGAAGCTTTTCATAATGATATTAAACTTTCCACGCAAATGACGAAGAAATTATACGATAAACGATCGCTCGGCATTCGATTCAAAGAATCCATCGCGCGGTTATTATCACCAGTATTATAATATTGTTTACATTATAGGTCTTGTTTAAGTTCAATTTTGTTATGAGCATCTACTCGCTTCGGAAATATACTTCGCTTTCCGCGGGCGGCTGGTGAGCTTCCTCGTACGCTTTGCGTACTGCGGGATCTCACCTAAGCCTTTCCTCCCGCAGGAGTCTTCGTATATTTCCGAAGCTCATTACAGCATTCTTATTTTTAAATGAATGCAATCTTAACAACATCGAACTTAACATAGCCAAACTACTAGGAGGAAATTATGGAAGCAAAACCATGTTCTAATTCATTGTCAGTAAAAACAACACATGTTCAGCCACCAGATACGAATTTTCACGGAACGTTATTCGGCGGTATGTTACTTGCACATATCGATGACTTAGCTGCAATTGCCGCGGTAAAACATTGTAGAAAAAATGTAGTAACAGCATCCATTGACTCTGTTGACTTTTTAACACCAGTACGTGCAGGGGATGCGATTTTCATTGAAGCATTTGTAACTTACACAAGTAGAACATCTATGGAAGTATTTGTGAAGGTAATTACAGAAAACCTTGTTTCGGAAGAGAAGAAGGTTTGTAATACAGCTTTCCTAACCTTTGTAGCGATTGATGAAAATGGAAAACCAACTCCAGTACCACCCGTTTACCCAGAATCAGATTATGAAAAGTCTTTACACGAATCTGCTAGCGAACGTGCAGCCCACCGTAAAGCCCGTCGAAATGAGTCGAAATCCTTCGCTCAAGAAATTGGATCCGATTATATTTGGGATAAATAAAAAAAAGCTGAGACGAATCTATTGTCTCGGCTTTTTTACTTGCCAATAAATAAGAAAGCGTTTACAATAGTAGATAAGATTCAGAATTCATTCATAAGATGAACGTTGGAGGTTTTCCAATGAATCACAAGATATTTTCATTAGATTGTTTAAATAGCAAGGAGGCGCAGTTTCGACTAGCGCCTCCTTTTACTTTGTTCGCTTTACTTTACTAAAGCGATACCGTGGGGGTGCAAGATGATATTATTAACCGGCTTGACGCTAACGATGGATGAAATTGAACGCGTAGTATTTGGCAAAGAAAAAGTAATGCTAGCTGAAGAAGCAGTTGAACTCGTCGCAGAAAATCGTAAGCTTGTGGAACAACTTGTAGATGAAAAGAAAATTATGTACGGAATCAATACTGGCTTTGGAAATTTCAGCAACATCATTATCGATGAAAAATATCTAGAAGAACTGCAATTAAATCTAATCCATTCGCATGCATGTGGGGTTGGGGATGCTTTTTCTGAATCCATAAGCCGAGCGATGTTATTGCTACGAGCAAATGCATTGCTTCAAGGTTTTTCAGGCGTGCGTCCTAGATTAATTGAACAGTTTGTTGATTTTCTAAATGAGGAAATCCACCCTGTTGTCCCGGAAAAAGGTTCGCTTGGAGCAAGTGGTGATTTGGCACCTCTGTCTCATTTAGCCTTAGCGTTACTCGGAGAAGGTGAGGTTTTTTATCGCGGACAGCGCTGTGCAACAGAGGAAGTTTTGAAGGAAACAAATATTGAACCCTTAACACTGAAAGCAAAAGAAGGCCTCGCACTTATCAATGGAACCCAAGCTATGACAGCAGTTGGTGTCATTCTTTATCTGGAAGCAGAAAAATTATTAAAGCAAAGTGAGCTAATTGCAGCTTTAACCTTCGAAGGACTGCAAGGAATTACCGATGCATTTAATGAAGACTTACATCGAGCCCGTGGGCACCAAGAGCAAATCGACACGGCTAAAAGATTAAAGAATTATTTACATGGTAGCAAACTAACAACCAGACAAGGAGAATTACGTGTACAAGATGCCTATTCTTTGAGATGTATTCCCCAAGTTTTGGGTGCTTGTTGGCAAACGATAAATTATGCAAAAGAAAAATTAACGATTGAAATGAATGCGGTGACTGATAATCCATTAATCTTTTCCAAAGAAAGAAAAGTGATTTCGGGTGGGAATTTCCATGGCCAGCCAATAGCTTTTGCAATGGATTTTATTAAACTAGGTATTGCTGAAATCGCAAATATTTCAGAACGACGCATTGAAAGGTTAGTAAATCCTCAATTAAATGATCTTCCAGCTTTTTTAAGTCCGAATCCTGGACTTGAATCTGGTGCAATGATTATGCAATATAGTGCAGCTTCACTTGTTTCTGAAAATAAAACGTTGGCACATCCAGCAAGTGTAGATTCGATTCCTTCCTCAGCAAATCAGGAGGATCACGTGAGTATGGGTACAATTGCAGCACGTCATGCTTTAGAGATGCTAGGAAATACACGAAGAGTGGTCGCGATTGAACTTATTTGTGCCTTGCAAGCATGTGAAATTCGGGGAACTTCGAAAATGGCGACAACCACCCGAGATTTTTATGAAAAAGCAAGAATGATTGTGCCTTCAATAAAAAAGGACAGAATTTTTTCGAAAGATATTGAAAGCGTAACAAGTTGGTTAAAAGATGCGCAGGAAAGTGATGTACAAAAATATCTTGTGGAAGTGGGGAAATAAATGAGAAAAGTAGTAGCGAAGAGAGGGACAGAATTAGAATGTAAAGGCTGGGAGCAGGAAGCAATTTTGCGCATGCTCTATAACAACCTTGATCCAGAGGTGGCAGAGAAACCTGAGGAGTTAGTCGTTTATGGTGGAATCGGTAAGGCAGCACGGAACTGGGAGGCCTTTGATGCGATTGTTGCGACATTAAAAGCCTTAGAAAATGATGAAACAATGCTTATTCAATCTGGTAAACCAGTTGGTGTTTTTAAAACACACGAGCGCGCACCACGTGCATTAATTGCCAATTCGTTACTCGTTCCGAAGTGGGCCACCTGGGAGCATTTCCATGAACTCGACCGAAAAGGGCTGATGATGTATGGACAAATGACTGCTGGTAGCTGGATTTATATTGGTACACAAGGAATTTTACAAGGAACCTACGAAACGTTTGCTGCTCTCGCAAAAAAGCATTTTAATGGTTCCCTTCAATCAACGATCACTTTAACAGCTGGTCTTGGTGGAATGGGAGGTGCACAGCCTCTTGCCGTGACGATGAATGGCGGAGTGGTGATTGCTGTCGAGGTTGATCCTTCAAGAATTAAGAAGCGCTTGGAGACAAAATATTGTGATGTCGAGACAACAGACATTTCCGAAGCAATTCAATTAGCACTGGATGCGAAAGAAAAAGGAGTCCCTCTCTCCATCGCACTTTTAGGTAACGCAGCAGAAGTGCATCATGAATTATTAAAAAGAGATATCCAGATTGATATTGTCACAGATCAAACGTCAGCACACGATCCATTAAATGGCTATGTGCCGATTGGTTACTCTCTAGAAGAGGCAACGAAACTTCGTGCAGAAAATAAACAGCAATACGTGGAAAAATCAAAGCAAAGTATGAAGAAACATGTCGAAGCAATGCTTACCTATCAAGAGAAAGGTGCAATTGTATTCGACTATGGAAATAATATTCGACAAGTAGCGTATGACGAAGGACTTGAAGCGGCTTTTCAATTTCCAGGCTTTGTTCCAGCCTTCATCCGTCCACTTTTTACAGAGGGCAAAGGACCTTTTCGTTGGGTTGCATTATCTGGAGACCCTGAAGATATTTACCGCACAGATCAATTACTTAAAGAACTTTTCCCAGAAAATAAAGCGTTAATGCGATGGATTGATATGGCACAGGAACAGGTTGCTTTTCAAGGACTGCCAGCACGAATTTGTTGGCTTGGTTATGGGGAACGGAAAAAGATGGGGCTTGCTATTAATGAGCTTGTTCGAAAAGGAGAATTAAAAGCACCAATTGTGATTGGTCGTGATCATTTGGATAGCGGTTCAGTCGCTTCCCCGAATCGCGAAACAGAAGCAATGAAGGATGGAAGTGATGCAGTTGGTGACTGGGCTATTTTAAATGCCTTAATTAACACAGCTGCCGGGGGCTCATGGATTTCTTTCCATCATGGGGGAGGAGTCGGCATGGGTTATTCACTTCATGCTGGCATGGTAGTTGTTGCTGACGGAACAGAGCTAGCAGAAGAAAGACTTGCACGTGTTTTAACGACCGATCCAGGAATGGGTGTCATTCGTCATGCAGACGCAGGCTACGCGCAAGCAATAAAATTTGCAAATGAAAATGAAATTAAAATACCAATGAATCAAACGAAGGGAGAATCATAATGCATTTTGATAAACTAATTCAAAACATCGGCGAATTATTACCGATGGATCAAGTTGGACCTGTAAAAGGAAAAGCAATGAATGATTTAACGATAATAGAAAATGCTGCATTAGGAATAAAAGACGGAAAAGTTGCTTGGGTAGGAAAAGCTGAAGAAGCGACTGACTATACAGCAGATGAAGTAATCGATGCTGAAGGGCGATTAGTAACACCAGGGCTTGTTGAGGCTCATACACATTTAGTATTTGGTGGCTCTCGGGAGAAGGAAATGGCTTTAAAACAACAGGGGGTAGATTATTTAGAAATCCTAAAAAAGGGCGGTGGGATTCTATCTACTGTTCAGTCAACAAGAGACGCAGACTTTGATGTTTTGTATGAAAAAGCAAAGTTCCATCTTGATCGCATGCTTTCCTATGGAATGACAACCGTCGAAGCAAAAAGTGGCTATGGACTAGACCGCGAAACAGAGCTAAAACAATTAGAGATAGTAGCTAAATTAAAAGAAAATCATATGGTTGACCTTGTTTCCACATTCCTTGGTGCACATGCTATTCCACCTGAATTTAAAGAAGACCCTCAAGGGTTTTTAGATGAAATGCAGGCAATGCTTCCTGAGATTAAAGAAAAAAGTCTTGCGGAATTTGTAGATATTTTTACCGAAACAGGAGTATTTACAGTGGATCAATCAAGAGAATTTTTACAAGTGGCAAAAGATGCTGGTTTCCAAGTGAAAATCCATGCCGATGAAATTGATACGCTTGGAGGGACGGAGCTTGCTGTCGAAGTCGGAGCGATTAGTGCAGAACATTTAGCAGTTACTTCTGATGAAGGAATTAAACAGCTTGCAGCTTCCAATACAATTGGAGTTATTTTACCAGGAACAAGCTTTTATTTAGGAAAAGATAGCTATGCCAAGGCTCGTGAAATGATTGATGCCGGAGCAGCTATCGCAATCTCAACTGACTTTAATCCAGGAAGCTCAGTGACAGAAAACCTCCAACTGATTATGTCTATCGCTGCATTGAAATTGAAAATGTCACCTGCAGAGATTTGGCATGCTGTAACAGTTAACGCTGCTCATGCAATTAATCGAGGAGACGATGCAGGTTCAATTACAGTTGGAAAAAAAGCGGATATCGTTATTTGGGATGCACCAAATCATTTATATATTCCATATCACTACGGAGTAAACCATGTGAATACCGTAATTAAAAAGGGAGATGTTGTTTTCAAAAGGCAGGAGATAACATGAAAAAAGAGAATTACTTAAAGCAATCAGGTCAAGCAATTTTTAAAGATCGTTATACGACGAGAGCAAATGAATTATTAGTCGATAGTGAGGTAGGAGCATCAGGTAAATTTGGGTTAATTGGACTCCCATTATCAAAGTCTTCGATTAGTCATTCAGGAGCATCATTCGCCCCAAGTGCCATTCGTTCCAGCTTAGCAAGTTTTACTACTTATTCTGGAGAGATGGGGCTGGATTTAACTGAATCGATTCTGGACTTTGGTGATGTGCTCATGCATCCAACAGATATTGTCGAAAGCCAGCGTAGAATAACAGCTGAAGTAGCACATGTAATGGAAAAGAGTTTTGTTGAGAATTGGATGTTTTTAGGTGGAGATCATGGAGTAACTTACTCAACGATTAAAGCTGCTTCCAATGAAAAAAAAATAGGAATCATTCAATTTGATGCCCATCATGATTTAAGAAACACAGAGGATGGCGGACCAACAAATGGAACGCCTTTTCGTCGACTATTAGAAGATAAAATAATAAAGGGTGAACATATTACCCAAATTGGTATTCGAGATTTCATGAATGCAAAAGACTACGATAATTATTCGAAAGAACAGGGAATCATAATTTATACAATGAATGATGTAGAGGACAAAGGAATCTTGAATATCATGAAAGCAGAAGTAGAGAGATTATCAGACTTAGTGGATAGTATATATCTTTCGGTAGATATGGATGTTCTTGATCAAGCATTTGCACCGGGTTGCCCAGCAATAGGACCAGGTGGAATGGATAGTAATTCTTTAATTAAAAGTATTGCATATGCTGCTCAACATAACAAAGTGAAGATGATGGATATTGTTGAAATTGACCCCACACTCGATTTTCGTAATATGACGAGTCGTGTGGCAGCTTATCTCATGTTGCAATTTATGAAAGGAAAGATTGAACATAAAGAATAAAAATAATCCCCTAGACGCTAAAGCGAATGGGGGATTTTTAGTTATAAGCAAGCTATTATTTATTTCGCATCTTCTGCAACTTCCTCTTTTGTAACATAACCATCAGCCCAAGATTGAATTTCACGAATAACAGGCTCTAATGCCTTGCCCTTTTCAGATAAAGAATACTCAATTCGAACCGGGAATTCAGAATAAATATTACGTTCTACAATGCCTTCTTTTTCAAGCATTTTCAAGCGATCAGAGAGCAATCTTCCACTAATAGGTAAATCAGCTTCCATTTCTGAGAATCGTTTCGTACCTTTAAGCAAATCGAATAAAATTAACCCAACCCATCTCGTACTCAACAGTCCCATTGCCTTCTCAAACCGTGGACATAAGACTTCCTCCATAATGATCACCTCGATTTCTATATAGATTTCCTAAAATAAGAATTTACGTTAATTACAAAAAGTAACTTAATAATAGTTTAACACATAACACTTCATATTGTAAATAATCTAACCATAAAGACAAGACTTTAACCAAGATTATATTATATGATAAATGTATTTAAGAAAGCAATAGAGATCTTGTGATAATATCCTTTTTAAACAACTTCCATCCGAGGTTGAGTATTTTTTAACAAATTAAATCCGGTGAATCAAGAATTAATATCTTCTCGGAGCAGTTCGGCTGCTGCGAGACTCCTGCAGGAAGAAGGCATAGGTGAGACCCCACAGCATCGCGAAGCGTGCGAGGCAGACTAAGATCGCCACGTCCTGTGGCAACGTCTGCATTAGCACGTCCTATGCGTCGAGGCTCACCAGCCGCCTGCGGAAAGCGAGTAGCAGCCGAACTGCGGAACTGAAACAGGTGTGCTTGTTTTCGTTGTTTTCTTAATAACCAACCATTAACCGCAAACTAAGAGAATTTAAAATAAACTTCTAAATAGTTGGTGAATCGTATGATTTATGAAATAATGGAGATTGAAAAAGTATCAATTGGAGGTTAAATAATGGCGAGTATTGAATTACAAGAAAAGTATGCAGAACTAGCATTGAAGACAGGTGTAAATCTTCAACAAGGCCAAGCATTAATGATCAACGCTCCACTAGAGGGCGCTGATTTCACAAAATTAGTCGTAAGAAAAGCATATGAAATGGGAGCGAAAGATGTTTACGTGAACTGGGTAGATGATGAAATGACTCTACTTAGATACGAATATGCCCCAGAATCAGTTATTGCATCATTCCCTGAATGGCGCGTAAAACTCCTTGATGAGTTTGCAGAAGACGGAGCAGCAGTACTTAATATACGCTCAACAAACCCAGATTTATTAAAGGATATTGACCCAGTACGCGTTGCAAGTGCTAACAAAGCAGCAGCTCAAGCAACAGGGAACTTCCGTGAGTACACAATGAACGACAGAATTCCTTGGTCAATTATTTCAATCCCATCAAAAGATTGGGCACAAAAGATTTTCCCTGATAAATCAGCAGAAGACGCAGTAGAAAGCCTTTGGGAAGCAATTTTAAAAATTGTGAGAGTTGACCAGGAAGACCCGATTGCTGCGTGGGATGCGCATAACGCAACATTAAGAACAGCACATCAAGTGCTAAACGATAAAAACTATAAGAAACTTATTTTTAAAGCTCCAGGTACGGATTTAGAGTTAGAATTACCAGAAGGTCACATTTGGAAGGGTGGGTCAGCTGTTGCAGAAACAGGTGCTACTTTTAACCCGAATATTCCAACAGAAGAAGTATTTTCAATGCCACATAAATATGGTGTGAATGGAACGGTTTCAAGTACAAAACCATTAAACTATGGTGGAAGCTTAATCGATAATTTCAGCTTAACGTTCAAAGATGGGAAAGTAGTTGATTTTCAAGCAGAAGTAGGCGAAGAGGTATTGAAACATCTACTAGATTCTGATGACGGCGCGCGTCGTCTTGGTGAAATCGCACTTGTTCCTCATGAATCACCTGTTTCGCAATCAGGATTGATTTTCTATAACACATTATTTGATGAAAATGCATCTGTGCATATTGCACTTGGAAAAGCTTACCCGACGAACTTAGAGGGTGGTTCAAAAATGGATGCAGAGGAATTAGATAAGCATGGTGTGAATGATAGTCTTGTACACGTTGACTTTATGATTGGTTCTGAACAAATGGATATCGATGGAGTCATGCAAGATGGTACAACTGAGCCAGTTTTCCGTAATGGAACTTGGGCACTTAATGTAAAAGGCGACTAAAAAATAACCCGGATGCTGTGTAGGATAACTCCCACGACATCCGGGTTTTAATATTTGTTCAAAAGATTGAATAGTAGATTTGGCTCCAATTCGAGCACCACATCTACTGATTACATAATTTCATTTTTCACTAATACAGCTTTAATCTTCGTATAATCATAGCCTTCTGGTAATGCTTCTTTGAGTGGTTTTAGTTTCTCAATTTTTACTTCTTCTCTTGTAGCGAGTACTTTTTGTTCTTCTTCTTCATTAAAAAAGATATTCCAAGCTAAAGGATGTCCTTCTTTATACGCTTTAAAAATATGATTTTCCACGGTTAAAGTAGTAAATTCACGAATTGCGGCTATTTCCTTAATTGTTTTACCTGATTGGAAAAGCTTATAACTAACAATATGGCTTGGCCCTTCATCAGATGTTTTCTTCTTTCTAACACGTGGTGCATCAGAAATTCTGACTTTTTTTTGTACAGATGGATTTTTCTCTCGCCATTCTTGAATTAATTCAAGGAAAGATTCTCCATACTGCTCATATTTCATCTGTCCAATCCCTTTAATATCAAGCATTTCTTCTTTTGATATTGGGAAATAACGACTTAATTCTTTTAATGTTGCATCTGAGAATAAAATATATGGTGGAACATTTCGTTCATCAGCAAGCTGTTTTCGAAGTGCTCGTAGTTCTGAGAAAAGCTCGGTATTGAAATCTGCTTCTGTTGTCGTAGGAATTGGTGCAGTATACATTTCTACTGTTGTTTCACCTTTTAGTACAGGTAAGGAATTTTCATTTAACCTAAGCGTTGGAAAACGCCCTTCCTCACTTGCTAGGAAACTCTCAGCAATTAGGAAGTGAATCATTTCTGTAATTTCCTTCTCTGTATAGGCAGAGAGCAGGCCATAGGTAGAAAGCTGATTCAAACGAAACTCGATGAGTCGCTTATCCTTCGAACCTTTGAGAACCTTTGCTGTCATTGATGCACCAAACCGTTCACCCATACGCTTCACACAGGACAAAATCATCTGCGCTTCTTCGGTGATATCGGTTTTATCTTGTAATTCCGTACAGTTACTACAGCGATCACAGCTTGTTTTTTCTACCGTATCATCAAAATAATCTAAGATGAAGTTTGTTAGACAGCTATGCGTGTGACAATAATTGATCATTGCCTGTAGTTTTCGATATTCATTCTGTTTGGCTTCATCATCCATTAATGATTGTTCAATTAAAAACTTCTGTAGCTGAACATCTTGAGGAGAGAATAATAGAATACAGTCACTTGCTTCCCCATCTCGCCCAGCCCTTCCAGCCTCTTGATAATAAGATTCGATATTCATTGGCATCGCATAGTGTATAACAAAACGGACGTTTGATTTATCGATTCCCATTCCAAATGCATTTGTTGCAACCATGACAGAGACTTGGTCATGCAGAAAATCATTTTGGGCATTTTTTCTAGCTGTTTCAGAAAGTCCTGCATGATATTTCGCTACAGGAATTCCTCGTGCATGTAAGTCCTCATAAAGAGAGTCAGCTTGTTTTCTAGTTGCCGTGTAAATAATACCTGACTCATCGGCATGTTCATTTAAAAATGAACGAACATAACTCTTTTTATCCTTGCCTTTTACCAAATGAAAAGCTAGATTTGCTCTTTCGAATCCAGTGTTAATTGTTTGTGTATCCTCGATGGAGAGCAAGGATTGAATATCTTTGATAACTTCATCTGTAGCTGTCGCAGTAAGTGCAACAAAAACCGGAATATTTCCGAGTTCCTGTAGTTGCGGAACGATGGATCTGTAACTTGGTCGGAAATCATGTCCCCACTGTGAAATACAGTGCGCTTCATCAAAAGCTACTAGATTAATATTGGTTCGGCGCATGAGATCCGTGAAATGAGCAGATTCAAAACGCTCTGGTGCAGCATAGACAAACTTATACCGCCCATCAGCAATATTGCGTAGGCACGTATGTAGCTCTTCTGGTGAAAGCGAGCTGTTAATGTATGTTGCTGGTATACCTAAGGATTCTAATGCATCGACTTGATCTTTCATGAGTGAAATAAGTGGAGAAATAATAAGTGCGGTGCCTTCCATCGATAATCCGGGGATTTGATAGATTAGAGATTTTCCGCCACCAGTTGGCATCACAGCAAGCGTATTATCGAACTTTAAAATATGTTCAATCGCTTCCTGCTGTCCAGGACGGAAAGTTTCAAACCCAAAATAGGTCTGAAGAAGATTTTTTTCCTTAACTAACATTTCCTTACCCACTCCTTTCTAGTAATATAGCTTAATCCTATCATAAATTTTTAACTGTGTAATCTATCAAATTTGTTGGAGAGTTAACATAGTTATTTTATAGCGTGTAATTATAAAAGTATCTAACATGACTAAGAACAATCCCCAAATTGAAAGAAAATCAATCCTAGAATATATTGAAATGTAGTAGTGAATGCTATTATTTTATTCTTACAATATTCAAAAGGCTAAGTAAGATATTTCATATAAGCAGTCCGAATACCCCGACACTCCTACAGGAGGAAGCTCACCAGCCGCCTGTGGAAAAGGGAGGGGTATTCGGACTGCGAACCTCCAGTTAGAAGAAGGTCTTTTGAAAATAAAAAAGAGCAAAGCGACTGCTTTACTCTTCGTCTAGGGCGTCGAGTTGACGGTTAACCTCAGAGATTTCACCTTCCAGCCTAATAAGTTGACCTTCTGCTGAAGAAACTCTACCTTTCACATACTCTAATTTATCCATGTCGCTTTGAATGCGGACATAATCCGATTTCAATTCGGCTAATTTTGCTTCTAGTTCCTTACGTGTCAAAATAATCCCCCCTATAAAAACCACCATTACTCACATTGTAATATGCAAAAGCTATTTTTCATAGGGAAAACTACAACAATGCATCTTCCTTATCTTTCTTCGTATCAACATAAGTTTCATAAAAATGAACGATAATCGTACGAATGACTGCATAGAACGGAACTGCGAATAAAATTCCAATAAAACCTGCGATGCTTCCAGCAGCCAATATCACGGTAATAATGGTCAGTGGATGCAGACTTAAAATTTGGCCCATCACATTTGGCGAAATCAAACTACTTTCGATTTGTTGTGCAACAATCATAATAATCGAGATCCAAATGAGATTCATAGGGTCTTGAAAAGCACCAATTAAAAGAGCTGGTGCAACAGCAATAAACGGACCTAAATACGGGATAACGTTTGTCACCATTCCAAATAAAGCGAGAGCAACTGCGTATTCTAAACCAATAATCCAGTAACCAATTAATAGAAGAATTCCCACAGCAAAACTAACAATTAGCTGACCTTGGATAAACGATTTTAAAACAATATCAATTTTCATGAATAAACTACGTAAATTTGCTGCTTTTTTTCTTGAAAAAAATTGTAGGATAAAGGGCATTAGTTTTTCCCCATCTTTTAACATGAAGAATAAGAAAAACGGAATTAAGAAGAATCCGATAAAGAAACTAATCACTTGCCCAATCAAGCCACTTAAAAATGAGACAAGGTTATTAAAAATATCATCAATTCTTGAAGGGAAACTATTGATAAAATCTTCTATCGTACCAATAAACTGATCTGGAATTAAAATATAATTTTCCTCCCAGTAAGCAATAAAATCTTGCGCAACCGTCATCATCGTAGGTATGGTTGCTATAAAATTAGTTGTCTGATCTCGTACAACTGGCCAAATATACATAATAAATAAGAATGCAAGCACGATAATGATAATGAAAACAAAAACGATTGCGAGTATCCGGTGAATTTTAAGGCGCATGAAGAAAAACATGAGTGGTCTTGTTAAGTAATACAGTATGCCCGCTCCAATGATTGGAAATGCTACAGCACTAATTAATTGAAACAATGGTAGAAAGATAAAGTCCGTTGCGGAAATCAATAAAACCAATAGGAAAATTAAGATGATACCAGTTAATACTTCAAAAAATCTTTTGTTTTTCATGGAAATCCCAACTTTCTTCTGCAGAATTTAATTAATTCTATTAATTTTCCTATAAAAGCTTATAATAGAAGGAGTTATTAATTAGTATAGACGGATGAATGGCGATATATACGAGTTTAATAGAATATTAAATTTCAATATGATACTATTTTGGGTAGAGAGATTTGATGGAGGAATAACGATGGGTAGAAGTTGGAGACAAACGTATGAACAGTGGGCTGGGTATCCAGATTTAAATCATGCCCTTAAAGAAGAGTTAGATATATTGAAAATAGATGAAAAAAACTTAGAAGATGCCTTTTACCAAGAGTTAACTTTTGGTACAGGTGGTATTCGAGGTTTGCTTGGACCTGGTACAAATCGCATGAATATTTATACTGTACGTAAAGCTGTCCACGGGCTCGCGCATTATCTTTTAGAAAATGAAGTAAATGTAAAGCACCGTGGGGTCGTTATTGCGTATGATTCCAGATACATGTCAAAGGAATTTTCTATAGAAGCGGCACAAGTATTGGGAGCACATGGAATTCGTAGCTATGTTTTTCAAACGATTAAACCGACGCCACTACTTTCTTTTGCTGTACGTCATTTAAGCGCTGTAGCGGGAATAATGGTTACAGCTAGTCATAACCCACCAGAATATAATGGGTTGAAGGTTTACAATGAAACAGGTGGGCAAATCGTTCAAGAGGAAGCACTGCAAATCATTCAAGCAATCAAACAAATTGATAATGAGTTATTTGTTCCAATTTCTACACAGGCTGAACTTGAAGATGCAGGGGATTTAATCTGGTTGGACGAGGCAATTGACCTTGCTTATTTGGAGCAGTTGCATGGGATAACGAAATTAAGTGAAGAGGAACAGAAAAAAGAAAAGGATTTAAAAATTGTCTATACGCCCTTACATGGAACGGGAACAAGTTTAGTAAGCCAAGGGTTTGAAAGAATAAACTTTCCTAATGTAACTCTAGTGGAGGAGCAGCTGACAGAAGACCCAGAGTTTTCGACTGTCGAGTCACCCAATCCTGAAGAACATCAAGCGTTTAATCTCGCAATAGCGTACGGAGAGAAAATCAACGCAGATCTTCTCCTTGCAACCGACCCTGATGCAGATCGGTTAGGAGCAGCGGTTAGAGACGAAAATGGAAATTATATTGTTTTAACGGGAAATCAACTAGGTTCTTTACTTTTGGATTATATTTTAATACATACAGATTTACATATTTACCGTAACCCGAGAATGATTAAGACAGTTGTCACTACAGAACTGGGACGAGAAATTGCTTCCTCCTATGGTGTAGAAACAATTGAAACACTGACTGGATTTAAATATATTTCTGAGAAAATCTCAACATTCGGTTCAACCGGCGAAACATTTGTTTTTGGATTTGAAGAGAGCTATGGCTACTTAATTAACGACTTTTCTCGTGATAAAGATGCAGTGCAAGCAGCTGTCTTAACAGCCGAAATGGCTTATTACTGGAAAAACAAAGGCAAAACAGTTTTTCAAGCATTAGAAGACTTATATGAAAAGCACGGATATTATCTAGAAGGATTGAATCATTTACAATTAGAAGGTCGTGCTGGGCAATCTCAAACCGCGCATATTATGGAAGGGATTAGGAAGCATTCGCCTTCAGAAATTGCTGATTTAAAAGTAGAAAAGATAGAAGATTATTTAACAAGTGAAAGCCTACTTGTCGAAACGAAAGAAACAGAGCAGCTTCATTTACCAAAAGAAAATATGGTGAAATTTATTTTAGCTGATGATTCCTGGGTTAGTTTCAGACCATCAGGAACAGAGCCAAAATTGAAATATTATTATGGTGTGAAGGGAACTAGTAAGGCAGATAGCATAGATAGAATAAATGAATTAAAAACAGCATTGGAACAAATCGTAGCAGATCTTCTTGAGACGTATTAGGAGTAAAAGAATAAGATTCGGGAAATGTAATTGAAATGAATAAATTACAATCCCGCTAGTAGTTTTTAGAAATTGACTTTTTAATACGAATGCTGTTTAATAATAGTATTAATATAGTTCTTAAAGGGGAGTAGCTGCACAATTTAAGTCGTCATTACGAGATAATATCTCCGGCTTGATTGGCAACATCCGTTGTTAGCGAGACCTTTACCAACTTAGGGGGGTAAAGGTCTTTTTTTGGCCTTTATCCGTCGATAAGGCCATTTTTTTATGGAGAAAAGAGGTAAAAGTTGATGTAGTACATATGAAAAAACATATGACGCTTGATTTGAAAAAGCAATTAGTAAGTTGGTTAGAGGATTAGCTTTTGTAATAAAAGGCTATGTTAAAACTAAGTATCGAGATTTTACTCATAAAATCGTTGCACTATTCAGCGGCACAATTATAGAAATTCATTAATCAAATCACAAAAAGGAGAGTGAGTGAATTGGGAGCAGAACTCATTTTAGAATATCTATGGGTACTTATCGTATTAATAGGTTTAGAAGGACTTTTAGCAGCAGATAACGCCTTAGTATTAGCAATTATGGTTAGACACTTACCTGAAAAACAACGGAAAAGAGCATTATTTTATGGTTTAGCAGGTGCATTTGTTTTACGTTTCGGGTCATTATTCGTTATTTCATTCTTAGTAGAAGTATGGTGGATTCAAGCGTTAGGTGCGGTTTACCTACTCGGAATTTCCTTCAAGAATTTATACGATCGATTTAAACCAAAGAAAGAAGAAGTTATTGTTGAGAAAAAAGTGCTCAAAGAAGCATCACCAAAAGAGTTCTGGCTTACTGTCTTAAAAGTTGAGTTTGCTGACTTAGCATTCGCTATTGACTCTATTCTTGCAGCAGTGGCGCTTGCAGTAGCATTACCGCCAACTGGACTTGGAGAAATAGGAAGTCTCGATACAGGGCAATTTGCAGTTATCTTTATCGGGGGAATGATCGGACTTATTATTATGCGTTTTGCAGCCAATATTTTCGTTGGTTTACTAGCGAAACGTCCGGGCTTAGAAGTAGCAGCTTTCCTTATTGTTGGTTGGGTAGGTGTGAAACTAGCAGTCCTTGTATTAGCACATGATGACGTCATGTTAATCCCTCAGGCCTTCCCGCATTCAACAGCTTGGAAGCTAACCTTCTACATTGTTCTTGTAGGTATTGCAGTAGGTGGTTGGTTCTTTTCAAAAGACAAAACAAAAACAAAAGTAGAATAGGCAGCATACTAATAAAGGAAGATGAGCGAAGGCTTATCTTCCTTTAGTGCATATTTGCATAACTTAAGAAAGGTTTATGCTAAAATGACGCGTGAGGTGATAATATGGCGGAACATCATTTTTATTTGAAAGCAGAATGGCCAGGTGGGCGAAATAACGTAGGCTCTCTTGACGCAGGAAAATTAAAGACGAAAATATCTATACCAGAAGAAATGGATGGACCAGGAATTGGAACAAATCCAGATGAAATGTTACTTGCAGCAGCTGCTACTTGCTATGTCATCACATTAGCTGCACTTATCGAGCGTCGAAAACTACCTTTAAAGGAAATGTCTCATGATGCTGAAGGAATAGTGGATGTAACAAATGGTGTCTTTACGTATAAAAAAATAATTCATAAACCAACAGTCGTTTTAACTGATGATGCAACTGAAAAAGATCATCGGATGCTTAGAATTCTAGTTGAGAAAGCAGAATCCAGCTGTATGATTTCTCGAGCAATCAAAGGAAATGTAGAGCTCGAACTTCAACCAAAGTTGAGTTAATTGACGGGGATTTTTAGCCGACCGACTTTTTTAATGTATAGAAAAGATAAAAATAAACATAATAAATAAATTCTCTTGCACAAAAATGAAAATGACTGTATAGTCTATATCAGAGTAAACGCATAGGAATTATCAACAAAGTGATTAACGTTGATAGTAGTGCGAATTAAAGGAGGAACATCATATTGAATACTGTTTTTATATTACTTAATATTCTAGCGCTGGCAGCAATTATCGGTGTTTTACTATACATGCAAAAGAAACACATCTCATTTGCAATACGTGTATTTACTGCAATGGCTATCGGTATTGTCTTCGGTGCAATTTTACAAGGAATCTATGGTGCTGGCTCAGAAGTCTTAACTGGCACATTGGATTGGTTTGGCATTGTTGGGAGCGGATATGTTCGCTTACTAATGTTAATCGTTGTACCACTCGTAATGGTTTCCATTATTCGTGCAATCATTAACTTAGAAAAAACAAAGCAACTAGGAAAAATGGCTGGATGGGTTATTGGTATCTTAGTTGGTACAACAATGATCGCAGCAGTTATCGGTATTGGAACTGCATTTGTTTTTGATTTAAACGCAGAACAGATTGAAGCAGGTCAAGCAGAAAATGACCGTGCAGCATCAATTGAAGAGCGCTATGCATCAATCGAAGATCAAACAACAGCACAAAGAATTTTGAACTTTATTCCTAATAATATTTTCTTAGATATGACAAACCAACGTCCAACATCTGTTATCGGAGTAGTAATCTTTTCACTAATTGTTGGGGTAGCAGTACTTGGAGTTAGAAGAAAACAACCAGAACACGCAGAATTATTTGTGAGAGCAGTCAATGCTATTTACAGTGTTGTCATGCGAATTGTTACATTAATTCTACGTCTTACGCCATATGGTGTATTAGCAATGATGACAAACATGGTAGCAACTACAAACTATGCAGGCGTCTTAGAGCTTGGTAAATTCGTACTTGCTTCATATGTTGCGTTAATCGCAATGTTTATTATTCACTTAATTCTTGTAGGTGTATTCGGATTGAATCCAATCACATACGTGAGAAAAGCAGCTCCAGCTTTAATCTTTGCTTTCACTTCACGTTCAAGTGCCGGAACAATTCCAATCAATATTCAAGCACAGAAAAATGGTCTTGGAGTAGATGATGGAACAGCAAATATCTCAGCTTCATTTGGAGCAACAATGGGGCAAAACGGGTGTGCTGGAATTTATCCAGTAATGCTTGCAGTAATGATTGCACCAACTGTAGGAATTAACCCATTAGCAATGGACTTCTTAATTCCACTTGTTCTAATCACTGCGATTAGCTCATTTGGAGTAGCTGGTGTTGGTGGCGGTGCGACATTCGCAGCAATCATCGTACTTTCGTCAATGGGTCTACCAGTTGGTCTTGCAGGTCTATTAATTTCAGTTGAAGCACTTATCGACATGGGCCGTACTGCATTAAACGTAAACGGTTCAATGCTTTCAGGAACACTTACGTCGAAAATTATGGGTAACCATGATGCAACGAAGTTCAACGATAAAGATTCAGTAGCTGACCAAGCAACAGTTTAATTTTAAATTAGTAAGACCGCCTTTCCTTTGTGGAGGGGCGGTTTTTTGGTGGTTGTTTTGTGACAATGCTGAAGTTGTAACAAAATATGCTGAAGTAGACACAACTTATGCTGAAGTCGTAACACAATATGCTGAAGCGGACACACAAAAAGCTGAAGTTCACAATTCCGAGCAAGCATTTCGACTTAAGCTCAAAAAAAATACTGAAGAGCTATCTTTAAGTAATGTACAGTCCTATTTTTAACTGAAAAAGAGTTCATTTAGTGGAAATCCCGAAGTTGCCATACAATATCCCGAAATGGACACAGAAAATCCTGAAGTCTTCACAGAATATCCCGAAGTAGACACACATTATCCCGAAGTTCACATTTCACAGCACCACCCCAACCCCGAGCACCCAAAATAATCCAACATCTTTACACCTCAATGACAAACAAGTAACTTTCTTGCACAATAATTACACCGAACTTACAATTGAATGATTTTCCAGTGTCTTTTGCCTAACCTGCTCGCAAAACGGATAGAGTAGATAAACAGCAATTTAATTTACAACAATTATAGACAAGAGGGATGAAGCAGAAGATGGAAAGAAACGCGTTTTTTGATAATGCACGAGTAATATTAATCTTTTTTGTTGTATTTGGACATATGATCCAACCCTACACAAGCGATGCGAATGGAATTAATTCGCTATATACATGGATATATATTTTTCATATGCCGGCATTTATTTTTATTTCTGGCTTTTTCGCAAAAGGCTTAGGAACGAAAGAATACATCTGGAACTTATTTAAAAAAATCTTGGTACCATATTTTATCTTCCAAATGATTTATACAGCATATTATTTCCTAATTGGTAAATCAGGATGGCTCTCAGGATTATTCCATCCACAGTGGTCACTTTGGTTTTTAATGAGTCTATTTTTCTGGCATATTTTATTGTATTTCTATAAAAAATTAAAACCTGGTTATGCCGTCTCACTGGCAGTACTAATCGGAATTCTTGTTGGGTATATCACGCCGATTGGTCACATGTTTAGCTTGTCACGTACATTGGTATTTTTCCCGTTCTTCCTACTAGGATATCTTGTAACGGAAAAACAACTAATGCTTGTTAAAAAAACAACAGTTATGCGCATCGGATTGCTAGTACTAGCTTTAATCGCGATTGCCGTCCACATGTTACCCGGTATCTCGACGGGGTGGTTATTGCATTCGAGTTCATATGCAGACCTTGGTGCATCGACATATGGTGGCTTGATTCGTCTTGCCGTTTATCTACTAGCCGCCATCATGGTAGTTAGTGTTCTCGCTTGGATTCCAAAAAATCATATTGTTGGCTTTACATCAATCGGTGCCAACACATTAACGGTTTATTTACTGCATGGATTTTTCATTCAATATTTCCGTGAAGCTTCAATATTTACGGTAACTAACTTCATGGATGTCATCGGTTTAGCAGCGATATCTGCTGGGCTTGTATACTTGCTAGCAACTAAATTTGTCGTTGGAATAACGCAACCACTTATTGAAGGTAAAGCAACTTGGATAAAGGAAAAATTAGAACAAAAGAAAACACAAACAGACAACTAAAAAATCGCCTGACACATGCAAACTGTGTCAGGCGATTTTTCTAAATTTAGAATATCATATGCGCAATCAACGTGATAATAGGTAATGTGATTGCTGTACGTAGTAAGAAAATAACAACTAGATCAAAGAAGTTTACTGGAATTTTTGAACCGAGCAGTAGTCCTCCGACCTCTGATAAATAAATAAGCTGTGTAACAGATACTGCTGCAATAATAAATCTAGTAATCTCAGCTTCAATACTTGCACCGATAATTGCTGGAAGGAACATATCTGCAAAACCGATAAGTAATGTTTCTGATGCTTCTTTTGCATAAGGGATTTGCATCAATTCTAGAACTGGAATTAATGGTGCGCCAATCCAGCTAAAGAATGGTGTAAATTCAGCAATAATTAAAGCGATAAGACCAAAAGCCATTACAACTGGTGCAACACCCATCCACATATCTAAAATGTTTTGTAGGCCTTCTTTAATAAATTTATAAAAGCTTGTTTGTTTTTTTGCACGTTCGACAGCATTTTGAACCCCATAACTAACAACATTATGTTCATTAGGGATTGACTCGTCAAGCTCTTCTGTACTGTCAGTAATATAGCTATCAGGCTTCCTTGATAAAGGTGGAATCCTTGGCATGATGAGTGCTGCGACAAATCCAGCAGCAACAATTGTTAAATAAAATGGAACAAACATATATGCAAGATCTACTTCAGCAAGAACAACTAATGAGAAGGTAATCGAAACGACAGAAAACGTTGTCCCGATAACAGCAGCTTCACGTTTTGAATAGAAGCCTTCTTCATATTGTTTGCTTGTTAGTAAAACACCAATCGTACCATCTCCAACCCATGAAGCGAGTGCATCAATAGATGAACGACCCGGAAGTTTAAATAGCGGGCGCATAATCTTTGTCATTAGTGATCCAAAGAACTCTAACAAACCGAAATTCGTTAATAGTGGTAGGAACAAACCAGCGAATAGGAATACAGCGAATAATGTATGTAATAATCCGTCTAGAAGAACTCCACCTGTATCCTCACCGTAAATCGCCTCATGTCCTAGGTTGAAAAATACCATTATGGCAAACACTGCTGCAACGACACGAGTAATAGTCCAAAACAAAGAAGTAGTAAATAATTGCTTAAAAAATGGTGTTTTCTCGTATGCCCAACCTTTCGTAAGCCATCCAATCACTGTAAACACAGCCGTGAGTACAATAATCATCATCATAATAAATGATAGTTGATCTGCAAGTAAGCTTTCGACCCAACCTGCAAGTAAAGCAATGGGAATCGTTGTTCCGTCCCCAACATTAATTGGTGTAATAAATAATAAAATACCAATAAGCGAAGGAATTATAAATAATAAATAGTCCTTCAATCTGTACTTCGCTTTCATTTCTTAACCTCCGTTATAATGTTTTTTCTAGCATGTCCTTCAAGGGAGCGTTCCTAAATAATATGCTCACTCTGCAGGAACTATAACTAATGTAATTCCCCATTTTTTAAAGAATCTAACCCTTTATAAAGTACCTCTATAATAGCACTGCATAATTATACAAAGCAATACAGTAATATGCAATAGCTTTTAAATTATTGGTATTTTCTCACTTCTAAATTTGTGCAATAAATAGGATTAAGATAAGGTGGAATGAGGGAATGTAGTAGAAGTAGAGGTGGTAACTTTGACGAAGGGATTCAAATACAATTTTCTGTATCGGTGGGTAGTAATCGTTTCACTAGCCATAAAGTTTATTGCAAAAATTTATTTTTTCTTATATACGAACACTGTGTGGGACGAGCCTACAAATAAAAAGTGGAATAAATTACTTCAGAACTTAGCAATTGAATATCGCAAGAAAGCAGAAAAACTTGGAGGCCTGTTAATTAAAGTTGGCCAATTTCTGAGTACAAGAAAAGACTTTCTACCAGACATATTTATAAATGAATTAACACATCTTGTTGACCATGTTCCACCAATGCCATATGAATATGCAGAAGAAACGTTAAAAAAAGATTGGCGAACAGAGAATATTGAAGATAAGGTAAAACTTATTAGAAAGTCATCGATTGCATCGGCATCAATCGGGGAAGTGTTCTTTGGGATTTTACATGATGGAAGTAAAGTAGCAATAAAAGTTAGAAGGCACCGAATTGAAGAGGTATTTCATAAAGACTTCGTTGCTTTACGCATGGTATTTTGGCTTATTAAAGTATTTACATCGTTTGGTAAAAAAGCAGACTTAAAAGCACTTCATAGAGAATTAGTTACTGTGATGATACGCGAATTAGATTATCGACAAGAACTCGAATTCGGAAAATATTTCACTGAAAGATACGCAGACTTCGAAAATATTCATATCCCAAAATTTTATGAAGAGCTAAGTACAGAACGTGTGCTTGTTATGGAATGGATAGAAGGGGAAAAGATTACAGAGATAGCTTTTTATCAGAAACATCAAATTGATCGTGAACTCGTTTCGAAGACGATATTTGATTTTTATATGGACCAGTTCTTAAATCCAGGTAAATTTCACGCTGACCCACATGCAGGTAATATTCTTATTCGGCATGATGGAAGTGTTGCTATTCTCGACTTTGGGATGATTGGTGAAATTAAAAAACAAGATACAGAGTATTTTAAGTTATTAGTACAAGGCTTTATTATTGAGAATTATGAAATTGTGATTGATGCATTAGATAAAATGAACTTTCTTTTACCGAATGCCGATCGCAAGAAAATCAAGGAAGTGTTGAAGGATACAGTAGATATGTATTCTGATGGTTCAATAAAAGAAATGAACGCTCAAACGGTTAATCAGATTTTTGATGAGGTAGGGGAAATAATTCAGGAGCAGCCAATTCAAATGCCTGCTGACTATACCTATTTAATGCGAGCCGTCTCGATTGTCGTCGGAATTCTATATGCGATTAACCCAGAAGTTGATATTGTAGCCTGGGGCAAACAAAAAATTAAAGTCTGGTTTGGGACGAAAAGTATTGTGGAATCCGTCGCAAAACAATATGTAAAAAATGCTACAGAGCCGATTCTCTCCTATCCAAGAGCTCTGCTCAATTACCTTGAAAGCGGGGAACGGGACCGAGTTTGGGATCAAGAGAAATTTTATATAAAAATGAGGCATCAATATTATTTACTACTTGAGGTCATATCCTTTATGATGGTTATAGGAGGATTGATAATTACCTTATACGGATATAGTATCAGTGGATCCTTTTTCACCTATGTTGGCTTAACAATGTTAATTATTTTTATAACATTGCTAAATATAATTTTAATTTTTCATCGTAGAATGATAAGAAATCAGAAAATAAAGGGGGTGTAGAGAATGAGTGATATTCTTAGAAAAGGTTTTCTATTAGGTCTTGGTGCTGCAATTAGCGGGAAAGAAAAGTTAGAGAAAAAACTGAATGAGCTTGTCGACAAGAATGAAATTTCTCAAGAACAAGCGAAAGAAGTAATGAATAACTTTATCGAAAAAGGCGAACTCAAACAAGAAGAGTGGTCTGCAAAACAAATGGAACAAACACGTAAAACAGCAGAAGATCTTGGTCTAGCAACAAAAGAAGACATTGCTTCCTTACAAGCACAAATTATGGAGCTAGAAATTAAATTAAATAATAAAGATAATGAGCTTTAAAACGATTGTCGAGCAGAATTGACCTATAAAATCTCTCTGCTCGACTTTTGTTCTTGTTAAAGAACTCCTAATGCATTATAATATACAAAACAGTTCGGATTTATTTTAGGGGGCAATGGTGATGGAGAGTTTTGAATTACTGTGTCAGAAAACAAGTCAAGAACTGGGAAGGGTATTGGAAGAGAAAGAAATTAAATTCCTTTACTGGGTATTTGAAAGACATTGTGAGGAATCAAAATTAAAACAAGAACAAACAACATAAGAGTTTTAATAACATATATTTCAGTCTTAGTCGTATGCTACTAAGGCTTTTTTCTTGTGGCGCAAAAGAAGCATATAAGCATCCAATCATGCTATAATAGGACTTGCTTCTCCACGAAAGACTTCAAACAAGGGAGACGAGATATAGTGAAGGATATTACGATTATCAACAAAATGATCAAGGAATTGAATCTCGCAAAAGAAAAGACGAATGCTAGAGAAGAGCTCTTAACACATATCAGTCATGTAAAATTATTATGTGAGCTATTTCTAGAAGATGATACATCAAACGAGGCAACGACAAAATCGTCAGCATCTGAAATTACAGAACAAGAAATCAAAGCGATGTTAGGTGAGCAAAAGCAGGATCCATCGAAAAAAGAAGAGCGCTCAACCGTAGATTTTGATGATGCAAATGGCGATTCAATTTTTGATTTTTAAAGATAGGAGATAAACAAAATGAAATTATTTTTACTTATTGGGATTGTTAATGGATTCTTAGCTGTTGCATTGGGTGCGTTTGGTGCACATGGTTTAGAAGGGAAAGTTACAGAAAAGCAATTAGGAACTTGGGAAAAAGCTGTCGACTACCAGATGTTCCATTCGGTAGCAATATTACTTACAGGATTCCTCATGATGAAGTTTCAAGCTGCAAGTCTTACTGGTGCTGGTTGGGCATTTCTAATTGGAATCATTCTTTTCTCTGGAAGTTTATATATTTACTCAACAACCGCAATCAAAACATTTGCGATGATCACACCAATTGGTGGAGTAGCATTTCTAGTTGGTTGGGTTCTGTTGGGTACAGCAATTATGAAGCATTTATAAAAATTGAAATACAAAAAAAGCAGGCTAATGAGCTTGCTTTTTTTATTTCTAGAGACAAATGTGCCATATAGGTACTTCGATAGGTCAACCGTTAAATTGAGAAGCAAGAAAGTAGAAGGAAGGGCTCTGACGGAAAAAGGCTTTTCAAAGCCATCACTGGCATTGAAAAGCCCCTTCAAAATTAATTTAAAACTGTTTCAGTAAATTCGCCATCTCAATTGCTGATGTGGCAGCATCCCAACCTTTATTCCCAGCTTTTGTGCCAGCACGTTCAATTGCTTGTTCAATTGTGTCTGTTGTGATGACACCGAAAATAACTGGAATACCTTCCTGCAGATTAATTGCAGAAACACCCTTAGCCACTTCATTACAAACAAAATCGAAGTGTGGAGTAGAGCCACGAATCACCGTACCAAGGGTAATGACAGCATCATACTTTTTAGAACTAGCCATTTTCTTTGCTACAAGAGGGATTTCGAATGCACCTGGTACCCAGGCGACTTCAACTTCCGCTTCTTGTACACCATGGCGACGCAATGCATCTTCTGCGCCACTCAATAGCTTACTTGTAATAAAATCATTAAACCTACCAACTACAATTCCAATTTTTAAATCTTGTCCAACTAAATGACCTTCATATATTGTACTCATTCTGTTTCCTCCTGCAGACTCTGATAATTTTTATTACGTCAAACTAGTTTTTAGCTGTATTTTCTACAGCTCTGCGATATTCTACTAGATCTTTAATCATTAAAATAACTAAGTCAAAGCGCTTTGCTATTTTCTGCAAATCTGGAACTCTTGCCATTGTTCCATCAACATTCATAATTTCACAGATGACTCCGACTGGCTCTGATCCAGCAAGCTTGGCCAAATCTACAGCTGCTTCCGTATGACCTTGTCGCTCCAATACACCGTTCTTTTTTGCAATTAAAGGGAAAATATGGCCAGGTCTATTAAAATCTTTAGGGCTCGCTGTTGAATTCAGCATGCTTAAAATGGTTGCCGAACGTTCAAATGCCGAAATACCTGTATTTGTTGATACATGATCGATTGAAACTGTAAATGCTGTTCGATATGGATCACTATTATCACGAGCCATTAAGGGTAGATTCAATTGTTCTGCCAACTGTTCTTCTATTGGTGTACAAATTAGACCTTTTCCTTCGCTTGCCATAAAATTAATCATTTCTGGAGTTGCAAACTGACCTAAAGCAAGAAAGTCACCCTCATTTTCTCGATCTTCATCGTCTATAACAATAATTGCTTTTCCTAATTTTAATTCCTCAATTGCTTGCTCTACTGTTGAAAACAAGTTATTTCACCTCTTAACGAAACGTATGTTTAATTCAAAAATCCATTCTCGACAAGTGTTGACATTGTAATGTTACTTGTCGCTTTTTCTGTCTTTCTACTAAGAAGATTTTCGATATATTTAGCCAACATATCACACTCGATATTGACGAAATCACCAATCTGTTTATGGCCAATTATTGAATCGGACTGTGTAACAGGGATCAGTGAAATAACAAATCCACTTTCGGTCACACCAAATACGGTTAGAGAGGTTCCATCAACCGTAACGGAGCCTTTTTCTATGAAATAGCTTAGCAAATTGGGGTCGATTTCTATTTCCATATAAATCGCATTCTCACGTCGTTTAATAGAAATTATTTCTCCAGTTCCATCGACATGGCCACTAACAAAATGACCACCAAATCTACTGTTTGCTGCCATGGCGCGTTCCAAGTTGATAGAACTACCTACTTCCAGTTTATGAAGTGTTGTCGATTTTACTGTTTCAGGCATAACGTCTGCTGAAAAGTTTGAATCTGTATAATCTCTCACTGTTAAGCAAACACCGTCTACAGAAATGCTATCGCCAATACTGACGTCTGCCAAAATCTTTTTACAGGTAATTGTAAATTGTAAAGAGTTGGGGTTGCGTTGGATGGATTGAATACGTCCAATTTCCTCTACAATTCCAGTAAACAATTTTATCTACCTCCAATGATATGATTCTCTTTATATGAACATCTTTAATAAGAATGTAAAAATTACATTCTAAGGGTTGTCCAGATATTTTATAAGGAATCATTTTTATTACGTTAAACATTTAAAAAATATTGTTGTTGGATACTTTCCACCAAGGGGCGTATGGGTGGTAAGGAAAGGATTGGTTTGAAGAGCGGTTACGAAAAGAAAGTGGAAAAAGCATCTTTTGGAAAGATGTCTTCGTAAACCGTCATGAAATAAAAATACGCAAAATAAATATACCTCTATTGCTATTATTAGAAATGTTTTCAGATTCTCTCCTTTCAGTAATTATAGAGAGGTTGATTTTAGCGTATGGCATAGTATATCTAAATAACTTCTCCCATCCAGACTTTAACTGTCGGTGCCAGAGTTTCACTAGCTCCACCGTTATCTATTAGATAGATTAACGGGTCACGGACTGACAAGCGTTATGCTTGATCACCGCCGGTAAGGATTTTCACCTTGCCCCGAAGTTATTGAATAACTATACTTCTCTAAAGTTAGCATACACATTTAGCTGAAGCAATGAAAAGGATTAGAGTGGACCATTTTTCAATTAGGAAGAGATAATTCCTTTCGTTCTTCCTCCGTAAATACCCGAGACCTTGTCAAAAAGCGTTTGCCTTCGGGACCTTCTAATGAAAACATGCCACCTATACCATCTACCACATCAATAATAAGTTGTGTATGCCTCCAGTACTCGTATTGATCTTTTGACATGTAGAAGGGTGTATCTCCAATTTTACCTAACAATACATCGGAATCACCCGTACGAAATTCATCTCTTGGATAACACATTGGCGAGCTACCGTCACAGCAACCACCAGATTGGTGAAACATGAGTGGACCATGAATGTTATGGAGTTTTTCAATGAGTTCTAAAGCAGAATCTGTCGCTACTACACGATCAACCATCTAAAATCCCTCCTAAAATATAATAGATGCAAAAGGAAGCTAATCTTTCAGGCGGATTAGCTTCCAAAACAATTACTCACTTTCCCAACGCTAAAATTTAAAACAATCCTGCTGGTCCTTCACTATAACTAACAAGCAAGTTCTTTGTTTGCTGGTAATGGGAGAGCATCATTTGATGATTTTCTCGTCCAATACCAGATTTCTTATAGCCGCCAAATGCAGCGTGTGCTGGATATTGATGATACGTATTTGTCCACACTCTACCAGCTTGAATATCGCGACCAAAACGGTAGGCTGTGTTGATATTTCTAGTCCAAACGCCTGCACCTAAACCGTAAAGTGTATCATTCGCAATTTCTAATGCTTCTGCTTTATCTTTAAAAGTTGTTACGGACAGCACTGGGCCAAAAATTTCTTCCTGGAAGATACGCATTTTATTATGGCCTTTAAAGATTGTAGGCTCCACATAATAGCCATTCGCTAACTCTTCCCCGAGCTTGTTAACTTTCCCGCCAAGCAGAACTTCCGCACCTTCTTGCCTTCCAATATCAAGATAGGAGGTAATTTTCTCCATCTGCTCTGTTGATGCTTGGGCACCCATCATTGTTGATGTATCGAGTGGGTGACCAATTTTAATTTCCTTCACACGTGCAATCGCCCGTTCCATGAACTCATCGTATATCGACTCATGGATTAAAGCGCGAGAAGGGCATGTACAAACTTCCCCTTGGTTTAAAGCGAACATCGCAAAACCTTCTATTGCTTTATCAAGGAATCCATCATCTTTTTCCATGACATCTTCAAAAAAGATATTCGGTGATTTTCCACCTAATTCTAATGTTACTGGAATGATATTTTCAGAAGCATACTGCATAATCAAGCGACCAGTCGTCGTTTCTCCAGTGAACGCAACTTTGTCTATTCCAGGATTCGTCGCGAGAGGTTTTCCTGCTTCAAGACCGAATCCATTTACTACATTTAATGCACCAGGTGGTAGTAAGTCATGAATTAACTCGAGTAGAACATGAATAGATGCTGGCGTTTGTTCTGCTGGCTTTAGTACGACACAATTTCCTGTCGCAAGTGCTGGTGCGAGTTTCCATGTTGCCATTAAGAGAGGGAAGTTCCACGGAATAATTTGTCCAACAACTCCTAAAGGTTCATGAAAATGATAAGCGATTGTATCATTATCAAGTTGGCTAATACCGCCTTCTTGTGCGCGGATAGCACCTGCAAAATAACGGAAATGATCGACAGCTAAAGGCAAATCAGCAGCTAATGTTTCTCTGACCGCTTTCCCGTTATCCCAGCTCTCAGCGACTGCAAGCATTTCTAAATTGTCCTCGATTCGATCTGCAATTTTATTCAAGATATTTGAACGCTCTGCAACAGAGGTTTTCCCCCATGTTTCTTTCGCTTCCGTTGCCGCATCAACAGCTAACTGGATATCTTCCTTTGTCGATCGTGAAATTTCACAGAAGACTTCTCCAGTAACAGGGCTAACATTTTGAAAATACATCCCGTTAACTGGTGGAACATATTCGCCCCCAATAAAATTATCATAGCGCTCCTTAAATGTAATCACTGCACCTTCTGTGTTTGGATTCTTGTACTTCATTTTAAATTCTCTCCCTTGAATATATTTTACGTGGTGTTAGAGCATAAAGTTTGTCCTTATTAAACCTTATGTGATGAAGCAACAAGAAATTACTAGTAAGGACTTTAATTTCTGCTTAGGCTAGGATAGAATTTAAACACGGTAAGCAGCAAAAGCTAGATAGTCTTGCTAAACTATCAATACACTAGAGGAGAATTCATTTGCTAAAAACATTGGCTTTTATCGCGGAAGAATTAAATGAACACAAGATAACTTGGGGAGTTGGAGGTTCACTACTCTTAAATTTTTATAAACTAATAGATAAACCGAATGATATAGATATATTAGTAGATGAAGCAGATGCTGCCCGTTTAAATAAAATAATGTTATCTATTGGGAGTGCGTGCGAAGCAACAAGTATACGTCCATTTTGTACAACATATTTTTCTGAATACGAGATGAACAAAGTGGAGATAGATGTCATGGGTGGGCTTGCTATACAACATGATGTAGGCATTTATAAATTAGCACATAAACAGGAATCTATAGTAGCTAGCAAATTAGTGAATGGAATAGAGATACCATTATGTTCACTTGAAGATTGGTACATCTTGTATTGGTTAATTCCAAACAAACAAGAAAAGGCGATTTTAATTGAAGAATATTTGATGAGGAATGGTGTAGAGCATCCAAGAATTATAGAGGATGCACTGAAACAGCCCTTGCCAATTGAGGTAAGGAAGAGGGTGGAAAAATTGTATAATTAAAAATTGGTGTAGTACAATAAATTTAAAAGAAGCTCGAATAATCAAGCTCCTTTTAAATGTTATCTTATATATCGTACCTTAATTAATGCGTATTTTTTATCTCGGTGGATAATTCGCAAACTGTGCATCGCTATATGGATATTCATAATTTATTTCTTCATTAAAAGTGACATAATCCAAATAAACCATCAATAAAAGCACTCTTCTTCCAGTACCCTCTTCACTCAAAATAATATGGTCTCTACCTGCTGCTTCGATAATCCCTGTAAACGTTCGTTGATTATTACCTTCAAAAGTTAAATGAACAGTTGCTTGCTTTCCACGGTTTAATCTTAGGATATTTTCAATATAAGATTGCTGCATCGGAAGCATCCCTTGACCAGTCCCAGTGCCTTGTGGTGCCATCTGTCTTTGTTGGAACATTGGCATCGGCTGAGCGGCATAGGGGTTCGGTGGAAACTGTGGAGCTTGAAAACCATAATTATATTCAGGTTGTTGCGGTGTTTCTTTTTCTTCATTCATCGAAAGAATCTCCTCCTTCTACTTCACAAAAACAATTAATACACACTCGGACAATCACTTGCAGTCGGGGCAAAAAAGCAATGGGATTTATATCTACCTACATTCCATTGTCCATACCATTGTTCAGGACAAGGACCTGCAGGCATAAAAAACCATAATGTGTTCGTTGCAGGATGTTGACGCTCCCCTTTAAGAAGACGTCGAGCTAAGTTCTTCTCGTGTTCGCGTGCACGTTGATAAAAGTAACCCTTTTGTGTTGCTTCAAAACCACCAGGACTCTGAAAAACCATGGCTTCAATTGTACGTATGTCAATGAAATCAAGACAGTCAGCAATCACGCGATTCACACCTGTATTCCCAGCCATAAGCATCCCAAGATCGCCTTCACCCTCGGCTTCAGCTCGAATTAACCTTGCTAATAAATCTACATCCTTTTCCGTATGTGCCACAACAGACATCGAAAACCCTCACTTCCTAAGGCAATCACCCACTAATTATTAGTATGCAAGCGTAAGAAAAAAATGACTGGAAAAAGATAAAACATTTCGGACTTAAGATATTCAAGCTAAATAGTCCATCCGAATGAATACAACATTTAACTAGATTACTTTCAATCTAATCATCTATTCGGTAAAATGAAGGAATACAGAACGTATAAAAGTAGGAGGTTTTTAAGTTGAGTACTCTTTTTCAAGAACTAGCTAAGAAAATATCCTCAGCAAATAAAAGAATTATTTTCCCAGAAGCATTAGATGAACGGATACTAAGAGCGGCAAGCAGGCTAAGCGAAGAAGGGATTTTACAGCCAATTTTAATTAGTAATGATCAAAAAGTGAAAGAACAAGCAGCAGAATTACGAATTGATATTTCCCGATGTATGATTATTGACCAGGCAACATATGAAGATTTTGACGAGGTAGTTGCAGCTTTTGTTGAACGCCGTAATGGGAAAGCAACAGAAGAAGAAGCTCGTGAGATTTTACAAAATGGAAATTATTTCGGAACAATGCTCACCTATTTAAATAAAGCGGATGGGCTTGTAAGTGGAGCAGTACATTCAACATCAGATACCGTGCGCCCTGCGCTACAATTAATAAAAACAAAACCTGGAATCAATAAAACATCAGGAGTTTTCATCATGGTGCGTGACGAGGAAAAGTATGTTTTTGCAGATTGCGCAATCAATATAGCACCAGACGCCGAAGATCTAGCTGAAATAGCTATAGAAAGTGCGACAACAGGAAAGCTTTTTGATATTGATCCTCGAGTAGCAATGCTCAGTTTTTCAACAAAGGGATCGGCAGTTTCACCGGAAACGGAAAAGGTTGTAAAAGCTCTAGAAATGGCGAGAGAGAAGGAACCTAGTCTTATTATAGACGGGGAGTTTCAATTCGACGCAGCATTTGTTCCAAGTGTTGCCAAGAAAAAAGCACCTGATGCGGTCATTCAAGGAGATGCGAATGTATTTATTTTCCCAAGTCTTGAAGCTGGAAATATCGCTTATAAAATCACCCAGCGCCTCGGCAACTTTGAAGCAGTCGGACCCATTTTACAAGGCTTAAATAAACCTGTGAACGATTTGTCTCGGGGTTGTTCAACTGAGGATGTGTATAATCTAGCAATTATCACAGCAGTACAAGCGATGGAAAACTAAATATAAAACTGGCTGGCCTTTGAAGGATAAAGGACCAGCCAGTTTTTATTTTTGAAATATAGTGTATGGTGGGTGCGTGTGAAATCGCTCCACTCGACATCCAAATCGCTCCATGCTACGGTCAACTCGCTCGACGCGGCACCTGATTCGCTCCATGTACCGATCAACTCGCTCGACCGCACCCCGAATTCGCTCCATCCCACACCCAACTACTCACTCACAACTTCATTACGCTTCACCATCTGCAGATAGCGCTTTTCAAATGTTGCTTTTTCTTCCGCAGAAAAATCCACGACAACTATTTCATCACTAAAATCATTCAATGTTTCATACACCCTATGCATCACATCATCAACCGTCAGTGGCACTCCAAGCAAATCAGCTAAAGATCCCATAACACTTGGTTCGACATCGGGATATTCGAACTTTGTCGTTTCTCCTTGCTTGGCAATTTGGTAAAATCTTTGAATATGCTCAGCCCGTTTAAAACTTTCTCCGTCCACATCTAGATATATTTGAATTGCAGCAGCTTCTTTGATTCGACGTTGTGAGATTCCTGCAAACTTTCGCCCGCCAATACTTAAATCATAATCTCCTGGACAATAAGAGCCTACGATTTCGAAAGCCTTGATGGATGAGGTCAGATCACGGAACATATATTCAATAAAGCGGACCATTGCATCATACGCATCATGAATCGACACCTGTTTTACTTCAGGAATGATTAAAGACAGATTCAAAACATGCTCATCTAACGCGACAGCAAGTCCACCTGAATTTCGTACAATAACATTGTAGCCCATTTCTTTTAAATAACGCGTACCCTCATCAATATAAGGAAGCCTCGCATCAGGAATCCCGAGTACAATCGTTTGAGGATGCGACCATAAGCGTATGGTTGGAGGCGAATTACCATTACTTACTGCGGTTGCAAGCGCATCGTCAATCGCGAAAGAAGTCATCGCAGTATAAGGCTCGCCCTCAAAGGTATCTAGCTCTGTATGATTGATATATCGAAACGTATTATAACGGATTACCTCATCCCAATTTTTCATGTTCGTCTCCTTATTGTTTGTTCATTCTAATATCTATTATATAATGAATGTAAACCGAGTCAATTTCATAATTACCAAAACCTAATCTCAATCTACATACAGTTTAAATCGACTCAATTTAACTGTATGTAGATTGAGGTAGACTAAAATAGGAATTATGAAAATGATTAGCCTTAGCAAATTGAAACGGATGGGGAGATTAAAATGGCATACAAAGATGAGCAATTGTCAGAAGAAAAAGTATTTAAAGACCCGGTTCATCGTTATGTACATGTGCGAGACCGTGTGATCTGGGACTTAATCGCAGCACCTGAATTTCAGCGTTTGCGCAGAATCAAGCAACTCGGTACAACAAATTTAACCTTCCATGGCGCAGAACATAGTCGTTTTAACCATTCTCTAGGAGTTTATGAAATTGTTAGACGGATCATAAATAACTTCGAGGGACGCCCTCATTGGAATGAAGATGATCGTCTATTAAGCTTATGTGCAGCATTGCTACATGATTTGGGACATGGGCCATTTTCACATTCCTTTGAAAAAGTTTTCGAGCTAGATCATGAATATTTCACACAAGCCATCATTAAAGGAAATACAAAAATAAATGAAATTCTAGAAAAAGTGAGTCCAGGCTTTTCACAAAAAGTAGCAGATGTCATTGCTAAAACGTATGAAAATCAGCTCGTCGTAAGTCTGATTTCTAGTCAAATTGATGCTGATCGGATGGATTACCTCCAAAGGGATGCCTATTATACAGGTGTTAGTTACGGACATTTCGATATGGAAAGAATACTCCGCGTGATGCGCCCGATGAAAGATCAGGTAGTGATCAAAGCAACTGGCATGCATGCGGTAGAAGATTACATTATGAGCCGTTATCAAATGTATTGGCAGGTCTATTTCCATCCAGTTACCCGTAGTGGTGAAGTGATTCTTTCGAAAATTTTCCACAGGGCAAAGTACTTACATGAAAATCCAAACTATACATTCAAACTAGAACCCATCCATTTTCTTTCTTTCTTTGAAAAAAATGTGAAGCTAGAAGACTACCTAAAGCTAGATGAAAATATTGTTCAGTATTATTTCCTACTTTGGCAGGAAGAAACAGATGAGATTCTTAGAGATTTATGTGAACGGTTCATGAATCGCCATTTATTTAAATATGTAGAGTATAATGATTCCATCGAGAGTAAGAAAGAAGAGTTGAAGGAATTATTTATAGAAGCTAATATAGATCCAAACTATTATTTAATTGTTGATTCATCATCTGACTTGCCATATGATTTTTATCGGCCTGGTGAGGTGGAAGAGCGCATGCCAATCCACTTACAAATTCCAGATGGCAGCCTGAAAGAACTATCACGCCATTCCGATATTGTTGAATCGATTTCAGGTAAAATACGGACAGACCATAAATTATATTTTCCATTAGAGAAGATTGAAGAAATGGAAGACACCACATTAAAAGAGAAAATACTAGATATCTTGTATGTGGGAAGGAAATAAAGAAAGGGGTTTTCTACATGAGTAATGAACAAGAAAAGAAAAAGAAAAATATGTTTACGATTATAAAAGATGACTCAACAGATGGTCATGGTGGATACGGAGCAGGTGCAATAAGTCTAGAAAATATGTCGTCGGTAATTATTGATCCGACTGAAAATAAAGCCTACCTTGATATGGGGGCAATGCACGCAAGAAGTGAAGTGGAACGCCGAGTAAAGTGGCTACCTAACAAAGATGAAGTTCCAAACGGCAAATTATATTGGATTGTTTGGGTAAATTTAGATCGTAATGAAAATGGAATATATTATGCAGGTGTCGCGGGAAGTGAAATTCGTGTGGACCGTGAAATTAGACGTGCATATAAATCAATGGGCGAGCATGTAAAACATATGGAAAAATCATTAAAAGGAACAATTATTGTAGACCATATGGACGATACTTCAAAACGCTTGCTACGCGAATATTTAATTGAGTTTAATAACGATTTTTGGGAGAATTCTTCTGAGGAATTAAAAACAGCACTTAATTCCTAATCTTGAACTTTCTGTGACGAATTCCTAAAAAAAGCATAAAAAGTTGTACTTTAACATAGAACTTTGTAGAATGAACATACATGGGTTATCCATGAATTGCTAGGACAGAAAAGTAACCAACATCGAGTGAACTGGGTATTCACTGATCGTTGGTTATTTTTTTGCCTATAATAAATTCGCTCCATTCCATGCTAAACCGCGCACTGCTCCTCCAAAACCACGCACCTACCATCTCAATTCGCGCACTGCCCCTCCCAATCCACGCACCTACCATCTCAAATCGCGCACTGCCCCTCCCAATCCACGCACCTACCATCTCAATTCGCGCACTCACTCTCCAAATCCACGCACTTACCAACTCAATTCGCTCCCCAAACCTTCCTAACACCAACCTCTACATACTAATTAAAAAACAACTGAAACCACTTCTCAAAAAGACCTTGATTACTAGGCTCCTCTTGTTGCTGCTGACAATAATCCGTTGGTTCCGTCCCTGGTAGAAAATACATAATGATACTTTCCCCACACCCAGGCGCTGCTCGCAGTCCGGATTCAATGTCGATTGGTAGGCCAATTACTCCGCGTGGCGTCGGAAAACTATCTTGAGGGAGCCCGGCATGCGCAGCTTCCATTACCTCAGCCCAAATCTCTTTTGCATAAGCAGCATCTGCAACGTTTTCAATTATTCGGTGATCGTCATATCCCGTCCACACCCCTGTTACAACACTCGGGCTATAGCCAACCATCCAATTATCATTTGGAGTTGTTCCTGATTTTCCCGCATATTCCCTTGATAGTTTATGAGAAATACTCGTACCAGTAACAGGCATATATCCATTAAGCTTTGGATTAAATGTCCCCGTTAATAAATGGCTAAGTATAAAAGTTGTCCGCGGATCGAGGGCTTGTTTTTGTTTACCTGGGGAATGCTCGAAAATAGTTTTTCCATTTCTATCAATAATTTTATCAATCGTATATGTTTCCAATGTTTTCCCACCGTTGGCAAGCATAGCGTAGGCGGAAACAACTTCCTCAAGCGAAACAACAGCAGTTCCTAATGCGAGCGAAGGAACTGCTGGGAAGTCATTCTTGAAACCAAATTTATTTGCCGTCCTTGCTAGTGTTTCTGCGCCGAGAAAAAGGTTTGTTCTTACGGCATAAACATTATCGGAAAGTGCGATTGCTTGAGCTAGCGTTATTGGTTTGTTTGCATAGTAGTGATTAAAATTGCTTGGCTGATAACTTTTTCCGTCCGAAAGTTTGAAAGTTGTAGGCTTACTCATTTGCTTCGTCAGCGGAGTATAACCTCTTTCCAACGCAGCGTAGTAGAGAAAAGGCTTAAAGGTCGAGCCTGGCATTCGCTCGGCCATCACTGCACGGTTGAACTCGCTTTGCTTATAATCTCTCCCGCCTGCCATCGAAAGAACAGCCCCGGTCATTGGATTGACAGACATAGCCGCAGCTTCAAGCTCACTATCTCCAGGTATTTTTTCCTGCAATGCCTGCTCCAGCGTTTCTTGAAGGTTTTCATCTAATGTCGTGAAAATTTGATAGCCACTTGAGCGAATTTCTTCTTTTGTAATTTCAAGGATGCTTGCCGCTTCCTCAAGCACAATATCGTGAAAGTGTGGAGCAAATGTTGGTTGAGTACTGGTTTCTAAGGGAGCATATATTAATTTTTGTTGACGAGCGGTATGATAGTCAGCATCGCTTAATATCTTTTCATACCACATTTTCAATAGAATCATATCCTTGCGCGCATTAGCATTTTCTTCATTATTCAAAGGAGAATAGTAGGTAGGACCTTTGGGAATCCCAATCAACATCGCAATCTCAGCATCTGTTAATTCGCTCTCTGTTTTATTAAAAAAATGTTCACTTGCAGCTTTAATGCCATAAGCACCATGGCCATAGTAAATGGAATTTAAATAACCCTCCAAAATTTCATCTTTTGAATAATGCATTTCGAGACGAATGGTGTAAAAAGCTTCTTTTAATTTACGTTCCCATGTCTTTTCATGCGTCAAATAAAGATTTCTAGCAAGCTGTTGCGTAATCGTGCTTGCTCCCTCTTTTAAAGAGCCAGTGCGAATATTTTTCCACATTGCCCCTACGATTCTTTTAAAATCAAAACCATAATGCTTATAAAAATGTTGATCCTCAATTAGGATTGTTCCAGCTTTTAATGTACGAGGCAATTCGTCGATGGATATTTTTTGTCGATTAATATCTTGATCGTCTACCCCGATGACAACGTTATTCGCGCTGTAAACAGTCGTGCTTTCTTCCATTGCTATTGGTGGTGGACCCATGAAAAATACAATTACCAAAAGGCATAGCAGCCCAAAAACACCAAAACCTACAAGTTTAAACATGAGGGAAGTGAATTTCCGAGCATATCGATATTTTCTATATTTCACTTCAACCCATCTCCCTGTTTTGTCCTTTTTCCTTTTTTAAGCAATTATAAAATCTTTTTTTCGTAGCTAATTAAAGTGGTATAGCCACGTCCGGCTCCAGCGCTCAACGACTATCAAACTTCACACTTTTCCAATCGATAAGTCAACATCGGTTCGTACCTCACCGTGTTTCCTTTATCTCATTTCAAAGCGCTCCAGTTTGTACGTCGCTGAACGAGCGCTTACACCTTTGTCTTCAGTATGGGAAAAACTGAACGGAATTAAACAGTGATAATGGAAAACTTCAGATAATCATTGATAATGTAGCTGTATTATCGCTATAATAAGGACATTAATAAAAGTTAGAGGCGATAAAAATGGTACAGCCGAAAAGTCAGGTATCGATTCGTTTAAAAATGAAAATTGTAGATGCTGGCGAGACAGAAAAAAATGAAGTGAAAGCAGTAGGAATTTTTCAACAAAGAAATAATTTGGCTGCCCTCACGTATTCAGAAGAGATTGATGGATATGGTGAAGCGAACACTTTTATCACGATGCAGCAAGAAAAAGTGTCGATTAAGCGGACTGGTGTTGTAACGATGCAACAGAACTTTCGTTTGAACCAGTTGACAGAAAATGTTTACAGACACCCACATGGAAATATTCTTATGGAAACTTTTACGGATGAGATTCACTACTCCCCGCCGACAAAAGCAGATGCAGGCAGGCTTGAAATGAATTACACAGTAAAATTAAATGGAGAAGATGAAAGAAAGCATACATTGGAGCTTGAATTTGTAGAGGAGGACTCTAAGTGAACGTACTAGAACAAACAGAAGATAAATTAAAACAGGAAGTTGGTAGAGCGATCATGGCAGCGGAACTTGCGTCAGAAGCTGAGCTTCCAGAGATCATTTTAGAAAAGCCGAAAGATAAATCTCATGGTGATTTTGCAACAAATATAGCTATGCAATTAGCAAGAATCGCTAAAAAAGCACCACGACAAATTGCAGCAGATATCGCAGCAGAGTTGGATAAAGATGCAGCATCAATTGAAAAGGTTGAAATCGCTGGCCCAGGTTTTATTAACTTTTTCATGAAGGATGACTTTTTACGTGAAATAATCCCAACCATTCTGAAGCAAGGCGAGGATTATGGGAAAACGAATGCAGGAAATGGCGAAAGAGTTCAAGTTGAGTTTGTATCTGTGAACCCAACAGGAGACCTTCACCTTGGACATGCACGAGGAGCGGCATATGGTGATGTGCTTTGTAATATTTTTGCAAAAGCCGGCTATGACGTAGAACGTGAATATTATATAAATGATGCTGGGAGCCAAATAGATAATCTAGGTCTATCTGTTGAAGCACGCTACCTTCAAGCGCTTGGGCAGGATGTAGAGATGCCTGAGGATGGCTACCACGGTCAGATTATTATCGACATGGCTAAAGAAATCGTTGCAGCTGATGGCGACAAGTGGCTACACCAAACACATGAAGAACGCATGGATTATATGAAAGAGTATGGCTTACAAGCAACTCTGAAAAATATTGAAAGAGATTTGAAGGATTTCCATGTTGTTTTTGATAACTGGTTCTCTGAGCGCACGCTTTATGAAGGGAATCAAATTCCTGATGCGATTGATAAACTGCGCACAGGAGATTATGTCTATGAAAAAGATGGTGCAACTTGGTTCAAATCGACTGCATTCGGTGACGACAAAGATCGAGTCATCATTAAGCAAGACGGTAGCTACACGTATTTAACACCAGATATTGCTTATCATAATAATAAATTAGAACGTGGCTTTGATAAATTAATTAATGTGTGGGGCTCTGACCACCACGGATATATTGCAAGAATGCAAGCAGCGATTCAAGCAATGGGTTACCCAGAAGGCAAGCTCGATGTAAAAATTATTCAGATGGTAAATCTCTTTGAAGGCGGCGAGAAGGTACGTATGAGTAAGCGTACTGGAAAAGCTGTTAGCCTGCGAGACCTCATGGAAGAAGTTGGAATCGATGCAACAAGATATTTCTTTGTGGCACGTTCAAACGATACACAACTTGATTTCGATATGGATCTAGCACGTTCACAATCAAATGAAAACCCTGTTTATTATGTTCAATACGCACATGCTAGAATTAGCACGATGCTTGAACAAGCAGGAAGTAAAGGTTTTGACGTTGAAGCAGAATATGATGACGCGTTACTGACTTCTGAAAAAGAACAAGATCTTTTGAAAAAACTAGGGGAGTTCCCGCAAATGATAGCTGATGCAGCAGAGAAGCACGCTCCACAGCGTATCACCAACTATGTATTTGAACTTGCAGCACTATTGCATAGCTTCTATAATGCAGAAAAAGTTCTTGATTCAGAAGACAAAGAAAGAACAAGTGCAAGAATCGCTCTAATGAAAGCCGTTCGCATTACAATTGCAAACGCACTAAACCTAATCGGTGTTACAGCACCAGAAAAAATGTAGCTATTAAAAATATCCGAATACCCTGGAATTCTCTTGAAGATTGAATTTCAGGGTGTTTTTTATAAAACCTAATTTGTTATTAAAAGAACTAATCTATCCAATAATCTAAATATCTATATCTTTTTCTCGAAAACTGTTGACTGAATGGTCATTCACTTGTAAACTAGTATTTAATTAATATTCTAGAAAGAAACACGATACATATTTTTTTGGTGTAGAATGAAATCGCTATCATTTTGAATTAACTAAAAAAGAGGGGGAGCATATAAATGGATACATTTTTAATTATCAACTGGGTTGCATTTCTACTTGTTACTGCTTATGCACTCTATTTATTTGCTAAGGTTGTTTCGACGAGAGTTTCCTATATCAAACTCGGGAAGAAAGTGGAGTTTGATGGCGAAATAAAGTTACGTCTTAAGCGTGTTTGGACAATTGTCTTTGGACAATCCAAGCTTTTGAAGGATAAAAAATCAGGTATTATTCACGTCATGATGTTCTATGGATTCTTATTGGTTCAATTTGGCGCGATTGATATGTTTATCAAGGGATTATCCCCTGGTAATCACCTTCCACTAGGGCCGTTTTATCCAGGATTTGTATTTTTCCAAGAACTCGTTACTTTAATGATTCTAGTAGCGGTAGTATGGGCATTCTACCGTCGTTACATGGAAAAATTAGTTCGATTAAAACGTGGATTTAAAGCAGGAATTGTACTTATTTTCATTGGTACATTAATGCTTTCCGTGTTAGTAGGTAACGGAATGATGATGATCTGGTATGACGAACCATTAACTTGGACGGCTCCAGTAGCAAGCTTAATCGCAATGGCATTTAGTTGGTTGCCAACAACTGCTGCAATGGTTACTTTCTTTGTTGCTTGGTGGATTCACACAATTACACTATTTGCATTCCTAGTGTACATTCCACAATCGAAGCACGCACACTTGATTGCAGCACCAATTAACGTATTTTTAAGTAAAAAAGTTCCAGGTAAATTAGAAAAAATAGATTTCGATATCGATGAAGATGATGAATCAGCAGAAGAGATTACTTTCGGTGTTGGGAAAGTAGAAGACTTTAACCAAAACCAAATGATTGACTTCTATGCTTGTGTAGAATGTGGTCGCTGTACGGATGTATGTCCAGCATCAGGAACAGGAAAAATGCTTTCTCCGATGGATATCATGATTAAAGTTCGTGATCACCTAACGGAAAAAGGTGCAGCTGTAACTGGTAAATCTGCATGGGTACCAAGCTATGCTTTCTCTGACGCTACTGGTAATCTAGCAAGCGCTGGCGGGGAAGCTGCAGCAACGGTTCAAAGCATGAACTTAGTAGGTGACGTTATTACAGCAGAAGAACTTTCAGGTTGTACAACTTGCCGTAACTGTGAAGATGCTTGTCCTGTAAATAACGAACATGTTGGAACAATTATTGACCTTCGTCGTTACCTTGTAATGACAGAAGGTAAAATGGATTCTGATATCCAACGTGCAGTTCAGAACATCGAACGTCAAGGAAACCCATGGGGTCTTTCTAAGAAAGATCGCGTGAAATGGCGTGACGAAGATGAGACTGTTTACGTACCAACAGTAAAAGAATTGAAAAAAGAAGATAAAGAATTTGAATACCTATTCTGGGTTAGCTCAATGGGTGCTTATGATGCGCGTAGCCAAAAGATTGCACTTGCTTTTGCAAAACTAATGAATCAAGCTGGCGTAAGCTTTGCAATTTTAGGAAACGTAGAAGCAAACTCTGGTGACACTGCTCGCCGTATCGGAAACGAATTTCTTTTCCAAGAAATCGCTGAAAAGAATATCAAGCAATTTGAAAAGTATGATGTGAAGAAGATTGTAACAATAGACCCGCATGCATATAATATTTTCAAGAACGAATATCCAGACTTTGGCTTTAAAGCAGAAGTTTATCACCATACACAATTGTTATTTGACTTGATCATGGACAGCAAACTTATGCCAAATGCTCCTATAAACCAACGCTTAACGTATCATGACTCATGTTACTTAGGCCGTTACAACGGAGTTTATGATCCACCGAGGGAAATCCTGAAATCTATTCCAGGACTTGAGCTTGTAGAAATGGTTCGTACGAAAGAAAATGGTATGTGTTGTGGAGCAGGTGGCGGACTCATGTGGACAGAAGAAACTACAGGAAACCGTATCAACGTTGCTCGTACAGAACAAGCACTAGAAGTAAAACCAGAAATCATCTCAACTGGTTGTCCGTATTGCTTAACAATGTTAAGTGATGGAACAAAAGCAAAAGAAGTAGATGAAGATATCAGCACAATGGACGTTGCTGAAATCCTAGCACTATCTGTATTTGTAGAAGACGAAGCGAAAACAGCATAATTTTATAAAGATGAGAGGGTATATGAAAATATACCCTCGCTTCAAGAATAGAGACTGAACGAGCGTTCAATCGTGAAGGGTTTTCGGGTGTGGATGTGGCGAAATGCTGAAGTGGACACAATTTATGCTGAAGTTGTCACAGAAAAACCCGAAGTGGACACAACTTATCCCGAAGTCGCCACACAAAATCCCGAAGTTCACAATTGACAGCAACCCAACAACGCAAAAATCTAGCAATCTAACAAAAGCAAGGCACCAAAACCATAAAGGAGGATTTAAAAAGTGAGAAAATCAGTAATTGTCTCAGGAGCAAGAACCCCATTCGGAAAATTTGGAAGCGCTTTAAAGAATTTCACAGCATCTGACCTAGGTGGAATTGCAATCGAAGAAGCAGTAAAACGCGCAGGGATCGAAAACAACAAGATCGACGAAGTTATCATGGGTACCGTCTTACAAGGTGGCCAAGGACAAATTCCTTCGCGCCAAGCAGCTCATAAAGCAGGACTCCCATGGGAAGTAAAAACAGAAACAATCAACAAAGTTTGTGCATCAGGAATGCGCAGTGTCACACTTGCAGATCAGTTGATTCGTTTAGGCGATGAAGATGTTATTGTCGCAGGTGGAATGGAAAGCATGAGCAATGCGCCATATATCTTGCCAGATGCTCGTTGGGGCAATCGCATGGGTGATAAAAAAGTTGTCGATTTAATGGTTCATGATGGTCTAACTTGTACATTCAAAGGCGTTCACATGGGAAGCTATGGTAACAACACTGCTGAGGAATTCAATGTTAGCCGTGAAGCACAAGACGAATGGGCATATCGCAGTCATCAGCGTGCAACGGAAGCAATCGAATCAGGTAAATTTGCCGAAGAAATTATTCCAGTAGAAGTTCCTCAACGTAAAGGTGATCCCATCGTCGTTGACCAAGATGAAGCACCACGTAAAGATACGACGACAGAAGTACTAGGAAAACTTCGTCCAGCATTTGGAAAAGACGGAACAATCACTGCAGGAAACGCACCAGGAATTAATGACGGGGCATGTGCTTTCGTTGTTATGGGTGAGGACAAAGCAGAAGAATTAGGAAAAACACCACTCGCTACCATACATGGTCATGCTGAAGTTGCCGTCGAAGCAGAAAACTTCCCGCAAACTCCAGGACTTGTAATCAATAAACTTTTAGAAAAAACAGGTTACAAAAAAGAAGACATTGACCTATTCGAAATCAATGAAGCATTTGCTGTTGTATCACTTGCAAGTGGAGAAATTGCTGGTATTGATATGGAAAAAGTAAACGTGAACGGTGGAGCAGTAGCATTAGGGCATCCAATCGGAGCAAGTGGCGCTCGTATCATTCTGACTTTAATCCATGAATTAAAACGTCGTGGTGGTGGCTTAGGTATCGCGGCAATTTGTAGTGGTGGCGGTCAAGGCGACGCAATCCTAATTGAAGTGAAATAAAGAGCCTAAGGAACAAGGAGGATTTTTTTCTTATGAATATAAAAAAAGTAATGGTTATTGGAGCAGGTCAGATGGGTGCAGGAATTGCTCAAGTTCATGCACAAGCAGGTTTTGACGTAATCCTTAATGATATGAACGCAGAAGCACTAGAAAAAGCAATCCAAAATATTGAAAAACTCTTAACACGTGCAGTAGATAAAGAAAGAATCACGAGCGAAGAAAAAGATGCTACGCTAAGTTGCTTAACGACATCGACAAACCTAGAAGACGCGAAAGATCGTGACCTAGTGGTTGAAGCGATTGTAGAAAACATGGAAGTAAAAACAAAAGTATTTCAAGAATTAGATCGCATCACACCAGCACATACGATTTTAGCCACAAACACATCGTCCCTACCAATAACGGAAATTGCAGCTGTGACAAACCGTCCAGAACAAGTTATTGGGATGCACTTCATGAATCCAGTGCCAGTCATGAAGCTTGTGGAAGTTATTCGTGGCATTCAAACGAGTGATGAGACATATGAAGTAATTGCGAAAACAACGGAAGCACTGAATAAAACATCTGTTGAAGTTGCTGACTTTCCAGGTTTTGCAGCGAACAGAATTTTAATGCCTATGATTAACGAAGCAATTTACGCTGTTTATGAAGGTGTTGCATCTCCGGAAGATATCGATACAGTGATGAAGCTTGGAATGAATCACCCAATGGGGCCACTTCAACTCGCTGACTTTATCGGACTCGATACTTGCCTCTACATCATGGAAGTTTTACATGAAGGCTTTGGCGATAGTAAATACCGACCATGCCCGCTACTAAGAAAATATGTGAAAGCTGGCTGGCTCGGGAAGAAATCAGGCCGTGGCTTCTATGAATACAACTAATAAGGCAACAACAAGGGGGTATGCAGCATGAATTTAACCTTTACAGATGAACAAGAAATGATGCGTAAAATGGTTCGTGACTTTGCGAAAGAAGAAATCGTACCTGAAATCGAGCGTATGGAGGCAGAAGACCGCTTTCCTATAGAAGTCATTGATAAAATGGGTGAACTTGGACTCATGGGAATACCAATTTCCGAGGAGTACGGTGGAAGTGGGATGGATTACATCTCTTACATTATTGCAATCAATGAAATCTCGAAAGTGAGTGCAACGGTTGGTGTTATCCTTTCTGTACACACATCGGTTGGGACAAACCCAATTTTATATTTTGGAAATTATGAACAGAAGGAAAAATATCTGCCAAAACTTGCTTCAGGAGAATATCTCGGGGCATTTGCGCTAACAGAACCTGGCGCGGGATCTGACGCGGGAAATATCAAAACAACTGCTAAATTTGATGGTGAAAATTATATTTTAAACGGTTCTAAGATTTTCATTACAAATGGCGGGGCAGCTGATACGTATATTACTTTTGCTAGAACGGGTGAAGATTTATCCGAAATTAGTGCGTTTATTATTGAAAAAGATACACCAGGCTTCAACGTCGGAAAAGCAGAAAGAAAAATGGGACTGCATGGTTCAGGTACGAAAGAATTGAGCTTTGACCAATGTAAAGTTCCGAAATCTCAACTGTTAGGAAAAGAAGGCGAAGGATATAAAATTGCCTTAGCTAACTTAAACGTCGGCCGAATCGGAATCGCAGCACAGGCATTAGGAATTGCTGAGGCAGCTTTAGAGTCTGCGACAGCTTATGCAAAAGAGCGCGAGCAGTTCGGTAAGCCAATTGCGCATAACCAAGGAGTATCATTCAAACTCGCAGACATGGGAACTCAAGTTGAGGCAGCGAAACTACTAGTCTATCAAGCAGCAGACCTTGTAGCGCGTGACCAACCATGTGTGAAGGAAGCATCGATGGCGAAAATGTATGCATCAAATACAGCAATGAAAGTGGCAATTGAAGCGGTACAAATCTTTGGAGGATATGGATTTACTGAAGATTATCCTGTGGAAAGATTTTTCCGTGACGCGAAAGTAACCCAGATCTATGAAGGAACAAATGAAATTCAACATATTGTAATAGCCAAAAATCTACTTAAATAAGGGGAGAAACGAAGTGAACTTTCAATTAACAGAAGAACAACAAATGCTAAGAAAAATGGTACGAGATTTTGCAGCAAAAGAAGTAGAACCAACAGCAGCAGAGCGTGATGAAGAAGAACGTTTTGACCGTGGAATTTTCGATAAAATGGCTGAACTTGGACTAACAGGAATTCCATGGCCTGAAGAATATGGTGGAATTGGAGCAGATTATGTAAGCTACTGTATCGCTGTTGAAGAATTGTCGCGTGTTTGTGCATCAACAGGTGTAACTCTTTCTGCGCATTTATCTTTAGCAAGCTGGCCAATCTATAAATACGGAAATGAAGAACAAAAGAAAAACTTCCTAACACGTCTTGCAACAGGAGAGGCATTAGGAGCATATGCATTATCAGAGCCTGGAGCTGGAAGTGACGTAGCAGCAATGCAAACACTAGCGAAAAAAGATGGCGACGATTATATCCTAAACGGGAATAAAGTTTGGATTACAAATGGTGGTGTAGGTGATATTTACATCGTATTTGCGAAAACAGATCCAGAATCGAAGCACCGCGGAATTAGTGCGTTTATCGTTGAAAAAGGAACAGAAGGATTCTCATTCGGTAAAAAAGAGAAAAAACTAGGTATTCGTTCATCTCCTACAACAGAGCTTATTTTTGAAAACTGCCGTATTCCAAAAGGAAACTTACTAGGAGAAGAAGGCGACGGATTCAAAATTGCGATGACAACACTTGACGGTGGTCGTAACGGAATCGCTGCACAAGCAGTTGGAATTGCTCAAGGAGCATTAGATGCAGCTGTAAACTATGCGAAAGAGCGTGAACAATTCGGAAAGCCAATCGCGCATAACCAAGGAATTTCATTTAAGCTTGCAGACATGGCAACAGAAGTTGAAGCAGCTCGTCTGTTAACGTACCAAGCGGCATGGTTAGAAAGTGAAGGCAAGCCATATGGTAAAGAATCAGCAATGTCGAAACTATTCGCAGGAGATGCTGCAATGCGCATTACTGTCGAAGCAGTTCAAGTCTTTGGTGGCTACGGCTACACGAAAGATTACCCAGTCGAACGCTACATGCGCGACGCCAAAATCACCCAAATCTACGAAGGCACCCAAGAAGTCCAACGCCTCGTTATTGGCAGAATGCTAACGAAATAATTAGGGAATTTTAAAATAGTTACTTTTGGTGATAGAACACATAGAATTTTACTTGCAACTGTTCTGATGGAGGTCCGCAGTTCGAATACCCCTCCCTTTCCACAGGCGGCTGGTGAGCCTCCTCGTGCTAAAGCACTCCGGGGTCTCACCTAAGCCTATCCTCCTGTTGGAGTGTCGGGGTATTCGAACTGCTCCCAGGAAAAGTTAATAGTTAGTTCTTTAATTATTATTAGCTTATTCTGAACTGGGTATCGTATTGATTGAGTCTTTTATAATAGGAATACTCTATACCCAGCAAAGGAAAAACGCACGGAGACTCCTACGGAAAAAGCACGAGCCCGAAGACCCCGCAGGAAGTGGTTTTCTTCCGAGGAGGCTGAGGCCGTGCCCGTGGAAAGCGGAGTGCGTTTTTCCGAAGCGACGACCGAAGAGCTAACCATAATATTTTCACCACATGCATAAATGATAAATAGAAGTCGAAAGGAAGGCCACGATGCATAAACTTGTTGAAAGAATGAAGCAAAAGGATATACGTGCTTTAGCTAAAGCGATCACGATGGTGGAGAACGATCATCCTGAAAAGCTTGAGCTATTAAGCGATGTCTTTTCCCAGCAAAAAAATGCCATATACGTTGGTCTGACAGGCTCACCTGGAGCAGGAAAAAGCTCCCTTGTAAACCGATTAATTACACAAATTCGTAAAGAAAATAAAACCGTAGCCGTAATCGCAGTCGACCCGACAAGTCCATTCAGTGGCGGAGCATTGCTCGGAGACCGCGTCCGTATGAACGAACATTTCAATGACGACGGCGTTTATATCCGAAGCATGGCAACTCGTGGAAGCTTGGGCGGGCTGGCCCGAGCAACAAAAGATGCGATTCGCGTTTGTGATGCGTATGGATTTGACGTCATCATTGTAGAAACAGTAGGTGTCGGCCAATCCGAACTCGATATCATGAAAATTGTTGATACAACAGCAGTAGTCCTGACACCAAATAGTGGCGATGTCTTGCAAGTTTTTAAAGCAGGAATCATGGAAATTGCGGATCTTTTTGTCATTAACAAAGCAGACCTCCACGGGTTTGGGAAACTAAAAGCTTTATTGAAAGAATTAGTAATGATTACAGCAACCGAGGACTATCAAGTTCCGATTGTTAAAACAATTACTACTGAAGATAAAGGAATAGATAAGCTTTGGGAGAAGTTGAAAGAACATCACACATTCCTTTACAGTACAGAACAAGGAAAAAAGAAACGCGTTTTCCAGAGAGAATTAGAAATTTATGAATTAATTCGTGAAGAAATTTGGCGAGATGTAGAAAGTTTTGTAGGAAAAAACCAAGAGCTACACGAAATCGATGAAAATGCGGATCCATATAAACTTGCTAGCGACTGGTATGAAAGTTGGAAAAAGGAAGGAGGCAAGAAATGATATGAAAAATAGTCAAGTGCTTTCCTCAGTGAAAGACCAAGATTTGATTAAAGTGCGAAGAGAGCAGATGATTCAAGGTGCAGTAAAGCTTTTTAAAGAAAAAGGCTTCCACCGCACAACCACAAGGGAAATCGCAAAAGAATCAGGCTTCAGTATAGGCACGCTTTATGAATATATTCGTAAAAAAGAAGACGTACTTTTTCTCGTATGTGATTCCATTTACGAAGAAGTGCAAGAACGAATGGATAAAGCGATTCATCTTGATAATCCATCGATTGAAAGCTTAGAAGCAGTAATCAGATCTTATTTTATCCTGATGGATGATATGCAGGAGAAAATTCTCGTTCTTTACCAAGAAATGAAGGGCTTAAACAAAGAGACAAGAAGATACGTCCTTCAAAAAGAAAAAGACATGGTAAAAATGCTTGAAAAAGTAATTCTTGCCTGTATTCCAGACGGCATATCAGAGAAAACAGCAGCATTAGTAGCGAATAATATATTTGTTCAAGGGCATATGTGGGGTTTCAGAAGATGGATTTTACAAAAAACCTACACATTGGATGAATATATCGAAGAACAAATTAAGTTGAACTTAAGGGGAATTGGAACGGATAAATAATTTTAATATAGGGAGGAGAAAGAAGATGAGTCAAGTAGAGGTTTATCAACCGAAGAATCCTGTTCGTTTTGTTACGGCTTCAAGTCTTTTCGACGGACACGATGCTTCGATTAATATTATGCGTAGAATTTTACAGTCAACTGGTGTGGAAGTTATTCACCTTGGCCATAATCGCTCGGTGGAAGAGGTTGTATATGCAGCGGTTCAAGAGGATGCACAAGCAATCGCAATTTCATCTTACCAAGGTGGTCACGTGGAATATTTCAAATACGTAGTAGACCTACTTAAAGAGTTAGGTGCAGATCACATTAGAGTGTACGGTGGTGGGGGTGGAACAATTATTCCGCGAGAAATTAAAGAACTTCATGCATATGGAGTAGACTGGATTTTCTCACCAGAAGATGGCCGTAAATACGGACTGCAAGGCATGATTAATCGCATGGTCGAACAATGTGATACGATGCTACCAATTGACATAGCAAAGGAAAAAGAACGCCTCTACAGTAGTGAGCGCGATGCCTTAGCGAAGTTTATTACCTTTATGGAAAATACTGATAGTGCATCAGAAGAAAAACAAAACCTTCTAAAAGAGTTTAGAGAAAAAGGAAATAAAAACCTTCCAGTTCTCGGAATTACTGGAACAGGTGGAGCAGGTAAGAGTTCGTTAACAGATGAACTCATCCGTCGTTTCTTAAACGAAGTTCCAGATAAAAAGATTGCGATTATTTCCATTGACCCAACGAAAAGAAAAACAGGTGGGGCGCTACTCGGTGACCGTATTCGTATGAATGCTATTTTCAGTGACCGTGTATATATGCGTTCGCTTGCTACTCGTGATTCACGTGACGAACTTTCCACTGCAATCAATGATGCACTTGATGTTGTTCGTGCAACTGGATTCGACTTTGCGATTGTGGAAACAAGTGGAATCGGGCAAGGAAACGCTGCGATTACTGATGTAACGGATCTGTCTATGTATGTTATGACAGCAGAATTCGGTGCACCTTCGCAATTAGAGAAAATCGATATGATTGATTATGCTGACTTCATTGTTATTAATAAATTTGAACAAAGAGGTTCAGAAGATGCATTGAACCAAGTTCGCAAACAATACGAGCGTAGTCGTATGTTATTTGGTAAGGATAAAGAGAAGTTCCCAGTTTTCGGTACCATTGCGAGTCAATTTAATGACAAAGGAACAAACTCATTATTTGCATCAATAATTGATACATTGAATGAGCGTTATGGTTGGGAAGAAGAAATTACATTTGAAAGAAATGTGCTTTCCGAAAAACAAAATCAAATCATTACTTCTGATCGTCGTCACTATTTAAGAGAGATTTCTAATTTCATTCGTAGTTACAATGAAAAAGTAGAATCACAAAGTGAGGTTGCTAGAAAGCTATACCAATTGCAAGGTACGCTTGAGGTTATCGAAGACGAAGAGGTAACAGAATTAATCAAACAAACGATTGACCAATACGAGAAGAAATTGGATCATACGGCCGGTGAGCTCCTTGACTCATGGGAAGATACGCAGGACAAATACAGCCAAGAAACATTAACATTCAAGGTTCGTGACAAAGAAATCGTTACACAAATTACAACTGAATCTCTATCAGGTCTAAAAATACCAAAAGTAGCATTCCCACGCTTCAAGGATTGGGGCGAGCGTCTACGCTGGCTGATGAAAGAAAACGTTCCAGGTGCATTTCCATTTACAGCAGGAGTATTCCCATTCAAACGTGAAGGCGAAGACCCAACAAGACAATTCGCTGGAGAAGGAACACCAGAACGTACAAACCGTCGTTTCCACTATTTATCGAAAGATGCAGAAGCAAAACGTCTATCAACGGCATTTGACTCTGTAACACTTTACGGGGAAGATCCAGCAGAACGCCCGGATATTTACGGGAAAATTGGTGAGAGTGGCGTAAACATTTGTACACTTGAAGATATGAAGAAATTATATAATGGCTTTGATTTAACGGATCCATTAACATCTGTGTCGATGACAATTAATGGGCCAGCGCCGATTATTTTAGCAATGTACTTCAATACAGCGATTGACCAGCAAGTAGCGATTTTTAAAGAAGAAAATAATCGTGAACCAAACCAAGAAGAATATGAAGAGATTAAGCAGTCAACCATCTCAGTTATTCGCGGTACAGTTCAAGCAGATATTTTAAAAGAAGACCAAGGACAAAACACTTGTATTTTCTCTACAGAGTTCGCACTTCGCATGATGGGAGATATTCAAGAGTACTTTATTGAAAAACAAGTTCGTAACTATTACTCAGTTTCTATTTCTGGCTACCATATCGCAGAAGCTGGAGCAAACCCAATTACGCAGCTTGCATTTACTCTAGCGAATGGATTCACATATGTAGAATATTATCTGAGCCGTGGCATGGATATCGATAAATTTGCACCGAATCTATCCTTCTTCTTTTCAAACGGACTTGACCCAGAATATACAGTAATTGGACGTGTAGCACGTCGTATTTGGGCAATTGCGATGAAAGAGAAATACGGAGCAAGTGAACGCAGCCAGAAGTTGAAGTATCACATCCAAACTTCAGGACGTTCTCTGCACGCACAGGAAATCGATTTTAATGATATTCGTACGACATTACAGGCATTGCTTGCGATTCAAGATAACACGAACTCACTTCATACCAATGCATATGACGAAGCAATCACAACACCAACAGAAGAATCCGTTCGTCGTGCAATGGCAATCCAAATGATTATTAACAAAGAATTTGGTTTAACAAAAAATGAGAACTCAACACAAGGTTCATTTATTGTTGAAGAGCTGACAGATCTTGTCGAAGAAGCAGTTCTACAAGAGTTTGAAAAAATGAATGATCGCGGTGGCGTACTTGGTGCAATGGAGCGTCAATACCAACGTGGTAAAATTCAAGAAGAATCACTTTACTATGAGCATAAAAAACATTCTGGTGAACTACCAATTGTTGGGGTAAACACTTACCTAAATCCGAATCCACCTTCAGATGAAGACATTGATTCAATGGAATTGGCACGTGCTTCCCAAGAAGAAAAGCAGCATCAAATTACAGAGCTGCGTAAATTCCAGAAGAGCCACGCAGATAAGACAGAAGAAGCATTAGTTAAACTAAAACAAGTAGCCGTTTCAGGAGGCAACATTTTCGCAGAACTTCTAGAAACAGTAAAAGTAGCAAGCCTTGGCCAAATCACAAGCGCTCTTTACGAAGTAGGCGGGCAATACAGAAGAAATATGTAACAAATTATTTATCTAAGAGCATGTAATAAGCGCAACAGCTCCAGGAATAGAACAGCACTCCTTAATGTTGATAGCCCTATAAGCTATCAATGGAGCGCTGGGTATATTCCTGGGGCTGTTTGTTGCATACTATCTAATCTCAAGTCAGTTAAAGCGACGGTCGAAGTAATTTTCCAAAGCGGATAGACACTCCCAACTACATAAAACTTTATCAGCAGAATTTTATTAAATATAAACATTTATCTATAGCATATTGACTATAGACTTGTATATAATGAAAAGGTATGTTTATTATAGTTGATAATTAAATAATATTTTATAAGAAACACTTGCACATTTCTGCAAGATTCATTATGGTTGCAAAAGGTATTTGCCATTATCAATACAGTAAAAGGAGTGCATAGACGTGAGTTTAAAAGACTTTAGCAAAGAAGAATTGAAAACAAAACCAATGCTAGCAATAGCAGAACTTATTTTAAAAGATGCAAAAAAAGCATTATCTTTCCAAGAAATTTACGATCAAGTTGCTGAAATAAAAGGACTAACAAAAAAACAAAAAGAAGAAAAAATTGCACAATTCTACACAGAACTAAATGTAGATGGAGGATTTATCACGCTTGGTTCAAACGTTTGGGGATTAAAAGTTTGGTACCCAGTAGAACAAGCAGATGAAGAAATCACAGCTCCACCGAAGAAGAAGAAGCGTAAAACCAAGAAAAAAGCTGACGACGATCTAGATGAAGACGAAGATGAACTAGACGAGCTTGATGAAGATGATCTAGAGTTAGAAGATGATCTTGAATTAGTAGAACTCGGAGAAGAAGAAGACGAGGATGACGACGATGAAGAGGAAGATGAAGACTTTATCGAACTCGACGAAGAATTAGATGTAGAAGAAGAGGACCTTGAAGAAGAAATATCTGACAATGTTGACGATGAAGAGGAAGAAGACTAATATTTTTCTAAAGCGTTACTTGACATTTTATTTCACTATGAGTACAATTTTATTTGGGCTCCTTAAATTCATTAACAGGCGTTTTCCCAGTTTAAATTGGGAAGACGCTTTTATTTTTTTATAGAAGAGTCTCTTCGAAATACTTGATAACTCGTCATTGGACGGGCTTGAAAATAGAATAACAGGAAGAAAGAGGGAAAACAGTGACTAAATTTATATTCGTAACAGGTGGCGTGGTTTCTTCGTTAGGTAAGGGAATAACAGCAGCATCACTCGGACGTCTTTTGAAAAATCGTGGATTAAAAGTAACCATCCAAAAGTTCGATCCATATATCAACGTTGACCCAGGAACAATGAGCCCATATCAGCATGGAGAAGTTTTTGTGACAAATGATGGTGCAGAAACTGATTTAGACTTAGGCCATTACGAGCGTTTTATTGATATTAATTTAAATAAGTACAGCAATATTACGACAGGAAAAGTATATTCGACGGTCATCAAAAAAGAGCGTCGCGGAGATTATCTTGGCGGAACTGTTCAGGTGATTCCACATATTACAAATGAAATTAAAGACCAAGTTTTCCGTGCTGGAGCAGCTACAAATGCAGATGTCGTTATTACGGAAATTGGTGGAACAGTTGGGGATATTGAATCACTTCCTTTCCTTGAAGCCATTCGTCAAATTAAGAATGAAGTAGGTAAAGAAAGTGTCATGTATGTCCACTGTACACTTGTACCTTATATCAAAGCTGCAGGTGAGTTGAAAACAAAGCCAACTCAGCATAGCGTTAAAGAGTTGCGTTCCCTCGGTATCCAACCAGATATTATCGTTTTACGTACCGAAGCAGATGTATCAAAAGAACAAAAAGAGAAGATTGCATTATTCTGTGATATCGACGAAGAAGCAGTAATCGAAATGCCTGATGCAGAAAACTTGTACGAGATTCCAATCTCGCTTCAAGAGCAGCATTTAGATCAACTAGTTTTAAATCGTTTTAAATTAACTTTCCCTGAAGCAGATATGTCTGAATGGAAAAAGCTAATTGACAAAGTAAGTAATCTTTCGAAAGTAACCGAAATCGGTTTAGTTGGAAAATATGTAGAATTACCTGATGCTTACCTTTCTGTTGTAGAGTCTTTAAAGCACGCTGGTTATGACTTCGACACAGACATTAATGTTCATTGGATTAATTCAGAAACATTAACAAAAGAAGCAATTGCAGAAGAATTAGCACATGTAGACGGGATCGTTGTACCAGGTGGCTTTGGCGACCGTGGAATCGATGGAAAAATTGAAGCGATTCGTTACGCAAGAGAGAATAAAATTCCCTTCCTAGGAATTTGCTTAGGAATGCAGCTTGCAGCAGTTGAATTTGCGAGAAACGTACTTGGCTTAGAAGATGCACACTCAACAGAGATTGCACCTGATACACCACATCCAGTTATCGCACTTCAAGCAGATCAAAAAGATGTTATCGATATCGGTGGAACTCTACGCCTCGGCGCATATCCATGTAAGCTTGTTGATGGAACAAAAACAAAAGCAGCATATAATAACGTTGACATGATCGAAGAACGTCACCGCCATCGTTACGAATTAAATAATGAGTATGTAGAAAAACTTGAAGCGAAAGGTTTTATTGCTTCTGGAAAAAGCCCTGATGGAAAACTTGTGGAAATCATTGAACTGCAAGATCATCCATGGTTTGTAGCAAGCCAATTCCACCCAGAATTCACGTCACGCCCAACAAGAGCACAAGCTCTTTTCCAAGGCTTTATCGGCGCATCCGTTCAACATGCAGAGAATTAATTGAAAGTAAACAGAGTATCTTATAATGAGATGCTCTGTTTTTTCGTCTATAGATTTTCTTCTTTCAAATACAAATTTGGTAAATTCACCCGGAAATTAATCGCAAATTTAAAATGTTATTAACTAAATTATTCCGATTTTTAAAAAAGTTACTTCAAAAAGAAGGAAAAACTAACAAAGATAGAGAAGTCAATATAGGGGATAAAAATGAAGGAGGAGGCAATTTAAAAATGCAGGAAGAAATCTTGATTGTAGATGACCAGCCTGGAATACGATTATTATTATCGGATATTCTAATATATGAAGGTTATCGTGTAACTACAGCTAGCACGGGTGAAGAAGCCCTTAATAAACTTAAAGAAAAACAATTTGATTTACTAATGCTCGATTATAAATTGCCCATTATTGATGGTAAAGAGGTCCTGAAAAAAATGGAGGAACTCGGAATATACATTCCAGTAATCGTAATGACGGGACTCGTTGAGAATTTCCAAATGGATATTGAAAAAATACCACTTGTAAAAAAAATAATGGCAAAACCATTTAATGTACTTGATATTGGCGAAGAAGTTAAAAGGATTCTCGCAAAAGATAAGAAGTTATGAAAAGCATTTACTTTTCATAACTTCAATTAATTTTTTGGGGCACGCCATTTATCACTCTATTCGTATGCAGTTAACCCTTTATAAGTTGCGCTCTAGCAAAGGACTTGTTATTCTTATACTATAAAATCGATTCAAATGTAACCCTTGAAATCTGAATACATAACGAAAGCTTGGGGTAATTCAATTTAAATCGTAATTTTGATTATAATTTTCGAGGAGGAAATGGATTATGGCACTTGTTTCTATGAAAGAAATGCTAGAAAAGGGTAAAGAAAATGGATACGCAATTGGCCAATATAACATAAATAACTTGGAATATGCTCAAGCGATTCTCCAAGCAGCAGAAGAAGAAAAATCACCAGTTATTCTTGGTGTTTCTGAAGGTGCTGCAAAATATATGGGTGGATTCAATGTTGTCGTTGCAATGGTGAAATCCCTTATGGATTCATATGGTACGACCGTTCCTGTAGCAATTCATCTTGATCATGGTTCAAGTTTTAAAGCTTGTGCAGAAGCAATCCATGCTGGGTTCACATCCGTTATGATTGATGCATCACATTCACCAATCGAAGATAATATTCGAATCACGAAGCAAGTAGTAGAACTCGCACATATTCACGGTGTGTCTGTTGAAGCCGAAGTAGGTACAGTTGGTGGAGAAGAAGACGGCGTTATCGGTGGCATCATGTATGCAGATACTAAAGAATGTGAGAGACTAGTGAAAGAAACAAATGTAGATTGCTTAGCACCTGCATTAGGTTCTGTTCACGGACCATACAAAGGCGAACCTAATCTTGGTTTTAAAGAAATGGAAGAAATTCTTGGACTTGTGGATGTTCCTCTTGTACTACATGGTGGAACGGGAATCCCGACAAAAGATATTGAAAGAGCAATTTCTTTAGGAACAGCAAAAATTAATGTTAATACAGATAACCAAATTGCTCAAGCAAAGGCAGTCCGTGAAGTTTTAGCACAGAAGCCTGATTTATATGATCCGCGTAAATACCTTGGACCAGGTACAGAAGCAATTAAAGAAACGGTTAAAGGTAAAATGCGTGAGTTTGGTTCTTCGAATCAAGCGTAAGTATAAAAGTGCATCTCGAGCCATACAAACGAGACAACAACAACGATGTAATACAAAAAATGGAGGGATTATGAATGAAATTTTTCATTGATACAGCAAATATAGAAGATATTCGCGCAGCAAATGCTTTAGGTATTCTTGCGGGAGTAACAACAAATCCTTCTCTTGTAGCAAAGGAAGGCGTATCTTTTCATGAACGACTTGGAGAGATTACAGATGAAGTTTCCGGTTCAGTAAGTGCTGAAGTAATTGCAGAAGATGCAGAAGGCATGATTGAAGAAGGAAAAGAACTTGCTGCAATCGCACCAAATATCACAGTTAAAGTTCCAATGACACTCGAAGGCCTAAAAGCAGTAAAAACATTGAGTGAATTAAATATAAAAACAAACGTTACGTTGATTTTTAATGCGAACCAAGCATTACTTGCTGCACGTGCTGGAGCAAGCTATGTATCACCGTTCTTGGGACGTTTAGATGATATCGGACATGACGGAATGGACTTAATCTCTAGCATCGCAAATATTTTTGACATTCATGGCATTAAGTCAGAAATTATCGCAGCATCCATTCGCCATCCATTACATGTAACAGAGGCAGCACTAAATGGTGCGCACATCGCAACAATCCCTTATAATGTACTGGAGCAACTCGTCAAACATCCATTGACAGATCAAGGCATTCAACGTTTTCTAGAAGACTGGAACAAAGCAAAAGATAACGTTAAATAAATGGTGATGTTAAAGTGGATTATTGAAGTTTTACTCGTTAAAGGATTAGAAGTGAAGTATTTTTCCGAGCGGGTCCTTCCACTTATCCAACTCTAACAACACCAAAAATATAAAATTGAAATGCCTCACTAGGAGTGAGTAATTGATGCAGAAAATTTTAATCGAAGGTGGACATCCTTTAAATGGGAAGGTAAGAATAAGTGGTGCAAAAAATAGTGCAGTTGCATTATTACCAGCATCCATTCTTGCGGATACTGAAGTTACGATTGAAGGGCTACCAAATATTTCAGACGTTTTCACATTAAGTGATTTACTTCAAGAAATTGGTGGAGAAGTCGCTTGGGACGGACAAGACCTAACAATTAATCCCGAGAAAATGGTTTCCATGCCACTTCCTAATGGGAAAGTGAAGCAGCTAAGAGCTTCTTATTATTTTATGGGCGCAATGCTCGGGAAATTTAAGAAAGCAGTAATTGGTCTGCCTGGAGGTTGTTATCTTGGACCTCGCCCAATCGATCAACATATCAAGGGATTTGAAGCACTTGGTGCAACCGTAACGAATGAACAAGGTGCTATTTATCTTCGTGCGGACGAGCTTCGTGGAGCCCGTATTTATCTTGACGTAGTAAGTGTTGGTGCAACAATTAATATTATGCTCGCAGCAGTGAAGGCTAAAGGAAAAACAGTCATCGAAAATGCTGCAAAAGAGCCAGAAATTATCGATGTCGCCACATTACTTAATAATATGGGTGCTAAAATTAAAGGTGTAGGAACAGATGTTATTCGTATTGAAGGTGTGGAAAAACTTCATGGATGTAGACATACAATCATTCCTGACCGAATTGAAGCAGGAACATATGCAATTGCAGCAGCTGCAATGGGAGAAGAAGTAATTATTGATAACGTCATTTCCCAGCATATTGAATCCGTTATTGCCAAGCTTCGTGAAATGGGTGTATCTGTTCAAGAAAGTGATGAACAATTGCTCATTATACCAAGCAAAAAGCTAAATAGTGTAGACATTAAAACACTCGTATACCCAGGATTCCCGACAGATTTACAACAACCTTTCACAACGCTTTTAACAAAAGCACAAACGACAGGTGTCATTACAGATACAATCTATTCCGCACGCCTAAAGCATATTGACGAACTGAGAAGAATGAATGCACATATCAAAGTTGAGGGTGGCTCTGTCATCGTCAATGGACCAGTACAATTAGAAAGTGCTCGCGTGAAAGCATCAGATTTACGTGCTGGAGCAGCTTTAATTATTGCTGGAATGATGGCAAATGGCATTACTGAAATCACAGGTGTCGATCATATAGATAGAGGCTATGAAGATATCACAGAAAAACTGTCAGCTCTCGGAGCCAAAATCTGGAGGGAAGATATGACAGAAAGTGAAATTTTACAAATACAAAATTCATGATTAATGGCTATGTTGAAGCTTATTGTTGTTGAATTATCAACGATAGAAAAGTAAGAAGTGTAAATTAAGCTTCGGAAATATACGAAGACTCCTGCGGGAAGCAAGGCAACGGTGAGACCCCGCAATTCGCTTGCGAATGAGGAGGCTCACCAGCCGCCCGCGGAAAGCGAAGTATATTTCCGAAGCGGGGTTACCCTCAAGACAACATTAAATGTTAACTGCGCCTAATTTATATAGAAAAAAAGTTTTAAAGTACTTCTCATCATTCATATATAATTTCCTTTTTGGGATGAGGGAACTTTATGAAAGAGGAGAGGACAGCTGATGGAAAGAAGTTTATCAATGGAGTTAGTTCGTGTGACGGAAGCAGCAGCCTTGGGTTCTGCCCGCTGGATGGGGAGAGGTTTGAAGAATGAGGCTGACGATGCAGCAACAACCGCAATGCGCACCGTCTTCGATACGATTCCGATGCAGGGAGTAGTTGTCATCGGTGAAGGAGAAATGGACGAAGCACCAATGCTTTATATTGGCGAAAAGCTAGGTACAGGTGATGGTCCAGGTGTCGATGTTGCAGTTGATCCTCTCGAAGGTACATCAATCGTGGCACAAGGTACATGGAACGCCCTAGCAGTAGTTGCAATCGCAGATAAAGGTACATTACTCCATGCTCCAGATATGTATATGGATAAAATAGCAGTTGGACCTGATGCAGTTGGCAAAGTAGATATCAATGCATCAGTTGTTGATAATCTAAAAGCTGTTGCAGCAGCAAAAAACAAAAAAATAGAAGATTTACTAGTAACCGTGCTAGACAGACCTAGACATGAAAAACTCATTCAAGAGGTTAGAAACACGGGTGCAAGAATTAAATTAATACCAGACGGTGACGTTGCAGCAGCAATAAATACAGCTTTTGATCATACGGGTGTCGATATCCTTTTAGGAGTCGGTGGCGCGCCAGAAGCAGTACTTGCAGCAGCAGCATTAAAATGTCTCGGTGGTGAAATTCAAGGAAAACTAATTCCTTCAAATGACGAAGAACGTGCACGTTGTAAAGAGATGGGCATCGAAGATTTAGACAAAGTATTCTATATGGATGACTTCTGTAGTGGAGATGACGCAATCTTTGCAGCTACAGGTGTTACCGACGGAGAACTTTTAAAAGGTGTTCAGTTCAAGGGCTCAAAAGCAACGACAGAAACAGTTGTTTTACGCGCGAAAAGCGGTACTGTACGATTCGTTCAAGGAGAACATAGTCTAATTAAGAAGCCAAATTTAGTTATGGAACAATAGATTTTAATGGATAGTGAAGGAAGCCTCACACTGGCTTCCTTCCTTCATTTTCTAGCAAATCTTTTAAGACTTAAAAACGCTTTCAGGATTTTTATAGGAATTGTTGAATATTTGTTGTCGAAAGTGTATTATAAAAGATGTTTACAGTATATTTATCAAAGAACAATTCTCTCAAAGGAATATTTTTTAACACTTCTAAGTATACTTCCAACTTAACTCTTCGTTTCTTCTAAAGACTTTCATATTAAGAAATGGAACATTCTCAAACGTATGACCAATCAAAACACGAAAAAAAGAATAGGCGTGATAATTTTATGGCTGAACTAACAATTTCTCAATTAGAGACATTAACTTTAAAAGAGTTATATGCCCTGGCAAAAGAATATAAAATCTCTTACTATGCAAAATTAACAAAAAAAGAACTTATTTTTGCCATCCTAAAAGGACAAGCAGAAAAAGACGGCTTCTTATTTATGGATGGTGTTTTAGAAATTATCCCTTCAGAAGGCTTCGGTTTCTTAAGACCAATCAACTATTCACCAAGTGCAGAGGACATTTACATATCTGCTTCACAAATTCGTCGATTCGATCTTCGTAATGGTGATAAAGTGTCTGGTAAAGTACGCCCTCCAAAGGAAAATGAGCGTTATTACGGTTTACTACATGTAGACGCGGTAAATAGCGAAGACCCTGATTCTTCGAAGGAACGCGTGCATTTCCCAGGACTTACAGCACTATACCCAGACCGTTTTATGAAACTAGAAAATGAGCATAACCAATTATCTACAAGAATCATTGATATGATGACTCCAGTAGGTTTTGGCCAACGTGGGCTAATCGTAGCACCGCCAAAAGCTGGAAAAACGATGTTAATCAAGGAAATTGCGAACAGTATTTCACAGAATCACCCAGAAGCAAAATTAATTATTTTACTAGTTGATGAACGACCTGAAGAAGTTACGGATATCGAACGTTCAGTTGCTCCTGACGTTGACGTTGTAAGCTCGACTTTCGATGAAGTACCAGAGAGTCATATTCGCGTCTCAGAACTCGTTCTAGAGCGTGCCATGCGTCTTGTAGAGCATAAACGTGACGTAATCGTACTAATGGATAGTATTACTAGACTTGCGAGAGCATATAACCTAGTCATCCCTCCAAGTGGAAGAACATTATCAGGTGGTATTGATCCAGCAGCTTTCCACCGTCCAAAACGTTTCTTCGGAGCGGCGCGTAATATTGAAGAAGGCGGTAGCTTCACAATTTTAGCAACAGCCCTAATCGATACGGGATCACGTATGGATGATGTAATTTATGAAGAATTCAAAGGTACTGGTAATATGGAATTACACCTTGACCGTAATCTAGCAAACCGCAGAATTTTCCCAGCAATTGATATATTACACTCGGGTACAAGAAAAGAAGAATTGCTTGTTGATAAAGAACAGTTGGACAAAATGTGGATGATCCGCAAAACCATGCAAGATTCCAACGACTTCCTCGAGCGCTTCCTAAAGAAAATCAAATCAACCAAATCCAACGAAGAATTCTTCGAGCAACTAAACGAAGAAATGAAACGTAAAGGTATGAAGAAGAATTAGAGATTAATTACTTTGAAATAAAAAATGCACTACTTTTTGAGTTCCGCAGTTCGAATGCCACTCGCGGTAAAATAATACATTAATAATTTTAGCAGGGAGCAATCCCGATACACCGAAGACTCCTGTGGGAACAAAGGCTTTAATGAGATGCCGAAGACGCTTGCGTCTGAGGTAGCTCATTAGCCGCCCACGGAAAGCGTAGGTGTATCGGGATTGCGGACTTCCAAGAGAAAGGTGGATTTTGCACCACTCAAACAAAGGAAGCTAAAAGTATCAAAAAAATATTGCAAATAGAACCGTTGACTGGTATAATCTTTCTATGTGAGTTTTGATAAGGTTTTACACTTATGACGGCTCTTACAATAACTCTGTTTCCACAGGATTCAGGGCAAAAAGGAGTGGAAGAAAATGAAAAAGGATATTCATCCAGAATACCGAAAAGTAGTTTTTCTTGATACGAGTTCAGATTTCAAATTCTTGAGTGGTTCTACAAAAAGCTCAGAAGAAACGATTGAATGGGAAGATGGTAACACATACCCACTAATCAAAGTAGAAATCAGTTCAGACTCTCACCCGTTCTACACAGGTAAGCAAAAAGCTGACCGTGTTGGTGGACGTGTGGATCGCTTCAAGAAGAAATATAACATTAACTAAGTTTACAAAATGGCTGAGGAGATTATTTTTCTTCTCAGTAAGATTAATTACAAAGCCACGATGGCATTCCTTCGCGGCTATAACAGACAGGCAAAATGTCGAAAACACTTTTGCCTGTTTTTTATTTGTATAACTTATAAATAAATTATCGAATAGGGTTAAACTTTCTAGAATATTGGTATACACTATTAAAGGATATAGATTTTTTTACATAAATTTTATTGCAAGAAAAGAGGTACAAATTCATGTATGTGATGAAGCAAAATGGTTGGATTGAGGTAATTTGTGGAAGTATGTTTTCGGGTAAATCAGAAGAACTTATACGTAGACTGCGCCGTGCAACATACGCAAATATGTCCATCCGTGTATTCAAACCTGTTATTGATAATCGCTATGACGAGCAATCAGTTGTATCCCATAACGGGACATCAATCATGGCAAGACCGATGAAGAATGCAAAAGATATCTTAGAAAATATTGATGAAAAAACGGAAATTGTAGGAATAGATGAGATACAGTTTTTTGATGAAGCGATAATCGAAGTTGTTGATATGTTGGCAAATCAAGGAATCCTAGTTATTGCTGCTGGACTAGATACAGATTTCCGTGGGGAACCATTTGGCCCAATGCCGAAGCTAATGGCAATGAGTGAATATGTGACGAAATTAAATGCAATTTGTCCAGTTTGTGGTTCACCAGCTACTCGTACACAGCGTTTAATTGATGGAAAACCCGCATCTTATGATGATCCGATTATTCTTGTTGGTGCATCGGAATCATATGAACCAAGATGCAGACATCATCATGATGTACCGAATAAACCTATAATAGATGGCCAACAAGCCGTTAAGCTATCCAAGTAAAGAAAGAAAATAGAGGTGTTAACCATGCTAGATCGATTACAAGCATTAGAAGACCGTTATAATAAATTGAATGAAATGCTCAGCGATCCTGAAGTCGCGAGTGATCCGACAAAACTTCGTGATTACGGAAAAGAACAATCAGGCTTAGAAGAAGTTGTTTTAGCATACCGTGAGCATAAAGATCTTTCTTCACAACTGAGCGATGCAAAAGAAATGCTAGAAGATGAGCTTGATAATGAAATGGAAGAAATGGTTGAAGCAGAAATTGATGAATTAAAAGAGCAAATCACTGCTTTAGAAGAAAAAATGAAAGTCCTTCTTTTACCAAAGGATCCAAACGATGGTAAAAACGTTATTATGGAAATTCGTGGTGCAGCTGGTGGAGATGAAGCAGCTTTATTTGCAGGTGATTTATATCGAATGTATTCACGTTACGCAGAAAATCACGGCTGGAAAACGGAAGTTATGGAAGCAAACTCAACAGGTGTTGGTGGTTACAAGGAAATAATTTTCATGATTAGTGGTAAAAATGTATACTCCCAATTGAAATATGAAAATGGTGCGCACCGTGTGCAACGTGTTCCAGAGACAGAATCAGGTGGACGTATTCACACGTCAACAGCAACAGTTGCTGTTTTAGCCGAAGCAGAAGAAGTTGAAATTGATATTCATGATAACGATATTCGTGTGGATACATTTGCTTCAAGTGGACCTGGAGGACAAAGTGTTAACACGACAATGTCAGCAGTACGTTTAACACATGAGCCGACAGGAATTGTCGTATCCATTCAAGATGAAAAATCACAAATTAAGAACAAAGAAAAAGCGATGAAAGTACTTCGTGCAAGAGTTTATGATAAATTCCAGCAAGAAGCACAAGCTGAATACGATGAAAGTCGTAAATCAGCTGTCGGAACAGGAGACCGTTCCGAGAGAATTCGCACATATAACTTCCCACAAAACCGTGTAACAGATCACCGAATTGGTTTAACAATTCAAAAACTTGATCAAATTCTTGATGGGAAAATGGAAGAGTTTATTGAAGCACTTACTCTAGAAGAGCAGTCAGAAAAGCTTGCACGAATAGGTGAATAATATGAATGAACGAAAACAATATGAAGTCCTCAAACGGGCTTCTCTTTTTTTAGAAAAACATAATCGAGAATCAAGAGTTGCGGAACTCTTATTGCAACATCATCTTCGACTTTCCCGCAATGAATTTATTTTAAATATGAGAGAAGCTATTTCTGAGGCCGTCCATGAAAGCTTTATGGCAGATATAAATGAGCATGTAGAAACTGGAATCCCCATTCAACATTTAATCGGTCACGAAGAATTTTATGGAAGAACATTTTTTGTGGATAAGTCTGTGCTTATCCCCCGACCTGAAACAGAAGAACTTGTTGAATTGATTGTAAAAGAAGCGCGGAATTTCAAAAATGAATCCAAGCGAATCGTTGATGTTGGAACGGGCAGTGGAGTCATTGCGATCACACTTGCATTAGAATTAGATAAATTTAAGCTAATAGCTACTGATATTTCATTAGAAGCAATCGAGGTCGCTAGAAAAAATTCAAAGCACTTAGAAGCAAGTGTAGAATTTTTTCAAGGAGATTTCTTACAACCATTGATAGACCATGGGATAGAAGTGAATATCATTGTTTCTAATCCGCCATATATTTCGGAAAAAGAACGGGATCAGTTAGCAGATACCGTGAAGAATTTTGATCCATCACTAGCGTTATTTGCAGATGATGACGGTCTTGCTGCATATAAGAAAATAATTGAACAATCGAAAATAGTGCTCGCTTCAAATGGCATAATTGTTTTTGAAATGGGTCACACACAGGGTTCTGCAATCAAAGAGATTATTCTGGAAACTTATCCACAAGCGACTGTTGATATCATCCAAGATATTAATAAAAAGGACCGAATAATCCTTGCAAAATTATAAAACTAATAAGGTTTTACTAGAATACTAGTTTATTTATTTATTTTCCTGGCCATACTGTGAATAAATCAGTGTGAAAAGGGGATATAAGATGAATAAGCTAGTATTTTTATTGGGCATTTTTACCATTGTCTTTTTTATAAATTATAATCAATTTGGCCAGGCAGTTTCAAACGAAGATTATCAGGTAATCCCTGACGAGGCAATTCGTCTACGGATTTTAGCAAATAGTGAAAGTCCAAATGATCAAGCAATGAAAGAAAAAGTAAGAGACGCTGTCAATGCAGAAATCACGGAATGGGTTGCGAACATAACTGATATTGAAGAAGCACGTAAACTTATTCAAGAAAATCTCGCAGAAATTGAAAATATTATAAAGGATGTCGTAGGAAATTCAAATTTCACTCTAGCTTATGATAGTAATATTACATTTCCCATGAAGTTGTACGGAGATTATCTTTACCCAGCGGGAGAGTATGAAGCAATTCTAGTCACTATAGGCGAAGGCAAGGGCACAAATTGGTGGTGCGTGCTTTTTCCACCACTTTGCTTTCTAGACTTTTCGTTTGGGACAACAGTAGAGAGTGATACAGCGGAAGAAACTGCAACAACTGATGAATCAGAGGAAGTCGAAGTTAAGTTTTTCCTTTTCGAATGGCTAGGTTGGTCATAAATCTATCTGAAGGGCATAGGATAATAGAAAGAATGAAAACTAAATAATATGCTAGAGGTGAAAGAATGAAAATCATGTCGGTAAAACAAGCTGTTTATAAAGAACTTCAGGATTACTTGGATAGAAATGAATACATCTCAAAAAATGTTCTATTGGAAAATGGATATGTTGTGGAGATCTCTGGGAAAATTGAAGGAAGCTTTGTTTTAGAAGAAATTGATGAGGCTACACTCTGGCTGAAACAACTATATATCACACAAGCGCAGGCAGCGAAATTACCTGCTCTATTAGAAACCATCTTACAACTTGCTAGAAAACGCAATGCAAAAAGTGTATATGTACACAGTCACCAACCAGTTGTGGATATCTTACTCGAAGCATTAAAGTTTCAAGTTACAGAAAACAAACTAAGCATCCCTACAAAACCTTCAGCATCAGGAAGTTGGTGGAGTTACCATGTCTCTTAAAAGCTTGAATAGTTATGAACATTATCCTGTTCATAACTTGTGAGTAACTACCAATATTTTTCAATAAATACCCCATAACCCCTGACAATTCAATATAGTTCCTCCCATCAGTCTGTGGACAAAATGCACAGACTGTTTTTGTGTATAAATTTATACAGTATTTATTAACATAATCTAATTGAATAAAACATTAGAATCAACTACACTTATGTACATAGAAACGAGGGTTACAAAATGAGAACGAAGCAATGGACAATCAAAACGAATGAAGCCAAACATAATGAAATTATAATAAAAGAAGCTGCAGCGCTTTTACTAAAAGGAGAGACAGTAGCATTTCCAACTGAAACGGTATACGGCCTCGGTGCTGATGCCACGAACGAAGCAGCAGTCTCAAAAATATTCGAGGCAAAAGGCAGACCACAGGATAATCCACTGATCGCACATGTTGCTACATATGAACAACTTCAAAATCTTGTGGATAACATACCAAACTATGTGGAATCATTAATCGAAGCATTTTCTCCTGGTCCCCTAACATATGTACTCCCAAGCAATGGTCGCTGTGCAAATAATGTAACAGCAGGCTTATCAACAATTGCCGTACGTATTCCAGATCACGAGGTTGCGCTTCAGATTATTGAAGAAGCGAATATCCCAATTGCAGCACCAAGCGCTAACCTCTCAGGCAAACCAAGCCCGACAACTGCAGCGCATGTTCACGAAGATTTGGACGGAAAAATTTCTGGAATTGTTGATGGAGGTCCAACAGGTGTTGGGTTAGAATCAACAGTCATTGCTTGTCGCGAAAAGGATGTCGTTATTTTACGGCCTGGTGGGATAACGCAAGAACAGTTAGAGCGATTTGTTAATGTAACGACGACAACAGAAGAAACTCCAGAGCAGCCAACAGCGCCTGGAATGAAATATAAGCATTACTCCCCTGAAATGCCACTCTGGTTGGTAGACGGAGATGCACAATCTATACAAAAACTCATTCAGGAAGAGCAAGCAAATGGAAAACGTGTCGGACTGTTAGCAAGTGAGGCTATTTATCAACAAGTAGCTGCGGACAGAAGAGTAAATCTTGGCACGAACATTTCCGAAGTCGCGATAAATCTTTATGACGGCTTGCGATCTTTTAAAGCATCAGAAATTGATTTGATTATTGCAGAAGCATTTACAGAAAAAGAGATTGGCGCGGCAGTTATGAATCGTTTGAGAAAAGCGATGACAAGTTATATCGAGTTAGATCCAGAAGACAGGTAGAATATGGTTTCTCTCTCATGCATATAGTGTACAAGCACGAATGTATGGGAGGGGAAGTTGCTGGAAACGAATGGCAGTGAAATAACCGTCTTAATTTTTATGGCAATTGCGCTTGGAATGGATGCTTTTTCCGTTTGCTTAGGAATCGGAATGCAAAAACTGCGATTAAAACGTATTTTGTGGATAAGTTTTGTAATCGGGAGCTTTCATATCGTAATGCCACTTTTAGGAATTTTACTTGGTAAAATGATTGCAGCACCACTTGAAAGTTATGCACAACTCATTGGGGGAGTAATTTTATTTTTTATTGGTGCTCAAATGTTCTTTGGAGCTTTTAAGCAGGAAAAAAATCTTCTGTTGCCTCCAATTGGTTTTGGTCTTTTTCTTTTAGCTTTAACAGTGAGCATGGATAGCTTCACGGTAGGCTTTGGATTAGGTGTATCTGGTTTTCGCGTCATTCTAACTTTATTTTTATTCGGTTTATTTAGTATGATTTTATCTTGTATTGCTTTATGGGTAGGACGTAAGGTACAAGGATTTCTCGGTAGATATAGTGAATTGCTCGGAGGAAGTATTCTCTGTGGCTTTGGAATCCATATTCTCTTTGGCTAAACTCAGAGTTTCGCCAGAGAGTTTTTTATTGAGAAAATAGGTCTTTTCTCACAAAAAAGCGCAGATTTATATTAACACAACTTAGAGAATATGGTATATTGTATAGAGAATTATAATGGGGGTTTATTGATGAAAATTTTATTTGTATGCACTGGTAATACATGTCGAAGTCCCATGGCAGAAGCAATTCTTAGGGAGCGTTATCCTAAGGTAGCGGTAAAATCGGCAGGTGTTCACGCTGGATTGGGAATGAATGCTAGTGAAAATGCAATAAAAGCATTGGCAGAGAAAGAGATAACAATGAACCATCAATCCTCTCCAATTACCCAAGAGTTGCTGGACTGGGCTGATTTAGTTTTAACAATGACAATCAACCATAAGCAACTATTAATCATGCAATATCCTGATCAACAGGAAAATTATTTCACGTTGAAGGAATACACAAGTGGCGGTGAATCAGCGGATTTTGATATTTCCGATCCATTTGGTGGCGAACTTGAAACGTACAAGCACACGTTAGAAGAAATTGAAGAAAACATTAACCAGCTCTTTAAAAAATTGGAAGAGAACAAGTAACATTCGTTCAGGGAGGATATTGTTGTGGAGAGAAAGCATGGATTCAGTATTCGTTTAAAGCTCGTCCTATTTACTGTTACACTAGCAATTATTACATATTCAACATCATTTGTATTTATCTTTTTCCTTTATGATTACTTAAAAGATTATGTCGCACTCAGCGTCGAATGGTTTACGATTATCACATTTGTACTGGGGATTATCTGGTCAGGGATTCTGGCGTTTTTCTTTGCCAGAATAATTACGAAGCCTATTGAAAAATTAGAAAAAGTAGCAACAGAAGCAGCAGAAGGTAATTTAAGCCAGACAGTAGAAATTCCAAAATCAGATGATGAAATTCGTGGATTGGCAATTTCATTTGATAAAATGCTTAAGAATTTAAATAGTATCGTAAATAACATTGATCAAAACTTTGAAATTACCAATGAATCAGTGGTAAAAATGAAACAAGCTTCAGGACAAGCTTATTCACATTCACAAATGATTGGTTCATCGATTAGAGAAATTTCTAACGGTGCTGAGAATTCATCTGAAGCGATTCAAAATACAGCAGAATCAGTTGAAGTTGCCTCGACACTTGCAATGAATGTGCAAGACCGTGCAGAACAATCGAAAGAAAAATCGCATCAAATGTTAGAAACGTTAACAAATAGTAAGCATATTGTTACACGTCTTGTGGAAGGAATTGATAAACTAGCTACAGAGCAGGAAGCATCATTGAAAGATGTGGATAACTTAAAACGTAATGCTCAACAAGTAGAGTCAATTATTACAATGGTTGGTGAAATTGCGGAGCAAACAAACCTACTTGCACTGAATGCGTCAATCGAAGCTGCTCGAGCTGGCGAACATGGCCAAGGTTTTGCAGTTGTAGCTGACGAAATCAGAAAACTTGCTGACCAAAGTGCCCAAGCGGTGCAACAGATTTCAAGCCTAATTGGCGCGATTCAAGATGATGTGAAAAACGTTGTTGAAAACATTAATCAAAATGTAATTTTTGCAAATAATGAAGCAAAGAATGGTCAAAAAACCAACAAAGCTTTTGAAGAAATGTCTGGCTCAGTAAATGAAGTTGCAACAGAGATTGAAACGATTTCAAGCCTTGTGGATAAACAGTTAGTAACTATTCAAGATACAAGTCGGGAATCACAAGAAGTAGCAGCGATTGCTGAGGAAACATCTGCAGGTGCTGAAGAAGTAAACGCAGCAATTCAGGAACAAGTTTCGAGTATTGAAGAAGTCGATCGTCTCGCTTCAGAAATTGAAGCGCAATCCAACCTATTGAAAAAACAAATTCATCAGTTTCAAATTTAAGTACTACGATTTTGAAAGGATGTGTCTGAATGAAGGTTTTAATTACAGGCGACCACGCAGGAATGACGTTGCGTAATGAGGTTGCTAATTTATTAGATGAAATGGGCATTGAATATGAGGATGCAGGCGCAAGCTGTACAACTTCTGTTGACTATCCGGATTACGGATTACCAGCAGCAGAACGTGTTGCAAGCGGTGAATTCGACCGCGGGATTTTTATCTGTGGGACAGGAATTGGTATATCAATCTCTGCAAACAAGGTAAAAGGAATTCGCTGTGCCTTAGTTAGCGATACTTTTAGCGCAAGAGCAACGAGACAGCATAACGATTCCAACGTACTTGCAATGGGTGAGCGTGTACTCGGACCAAGTCTTGCACGTGACATTGCAAAAATATGGTTAGAAACAGAATACGAAGGTGGCCGTCACCAAAACAGAATCGATAAAATCACGGCTTACGAAGAAAAATAAATTTTTTTGATTAGAAACGGAGTGCATACTCTATGGCTTCAGAGAATAAGATTGCAATGGATATCAAAGCGGTTGTTGATGAATGGCTGGCAACTGATTTTTTACAGAAGGATCAGCCGTTTGTAATTGGCTGTTCAACAAGTGAAGTGATTGGTGAAAGCATTGGTACTGCAGGAACAGAAGCAACTGCGGAAATTCTTTTCACGGAATTATCTCGACTGCAGGCTGCGTCAGATATTCAGCTAGCTTTCCAATGCTGTGAACATTTGAATCGCGCAGTCGTTATGGAAAGAGCGACAATGGAAATGCACGGGCTAACGGAAGTCAATGTGATTCCCGTTCCAGAAGCAGGCGGTTCTATGGCTTCGTTTGCTTATAAGAATATGCAAGACCCTGTCGTTGTTGAGACGCTCGAAAATAAAGCGCATGCGGGAATCGATATTGGTGAAACGATGATTGGAATGCATTTTAAAGCCGTTGTCGTTCCGCTGAGATTTTCCCAAAAATTCATTGGCGAAGCGCGTTTGACTGCTGCACGTACAAGGCCAAAGTTAATCGGCGGGAGTCGCGCAGTTTACAAATAATGATCTTTTAATAAAGTAGTGCGAAATAATTTATGTTATTTTCGCACTACTTTTTGTCTTTTCTATTAACATTTGGTTCAGATTAGGGTATCATTGACTTTCAAATGGGTACGGGAGCGAGCAAGGCTTTTTCCTTTACTACATACATATTTTACATATAGGGGGACAGAAAATGGAACATCTTAAAACGTCAGATCCAGATTTATATCAAGCAATGGAAAATGAAAAGAAGCGTCAGCAGGACAATATTGAGCTTATAGCTTCAGAGAACTTTGTTTCACAAGCAGTGATGGAAGCAATGGGCTCAGTGCTTACGAATAAATATGCAGAAGGTTATCCAGGCAAAAGGTATTATGGTGGCTGTGAATTTGTAGACGTTGCTGAGAATTTAGCACGCGACCGAGTGAAAGAATTATTCGGTGCAGATCATGCAAACGTTCAACCCCACTCAGGTGCACAAGCAAATATGGCTGTATACTCTGCCATTCTTGATCCAGGCGACACGGTACTTGGTATGAATTTAAATCATGGTGGCCACCTGACGCACGGTAGTCCAGTTAACTTCAGTGGTAAACTATATAATTTTGAAGAATATGGTGTGGAAAAAGAAACAGAACAACTTGATTATGATGTTGTTTTAGAAAAAGCAAAAGCAGTAAAGCCTAAACTGATTGTTGCTGGCGCGAGTGCTTATTCTAGAAAAATTGATTTCGCGAAGTTCCGTGAAATCGCTGATGCAGTTGGAGCATATTTCATGGTGGACATGGCACATATTGCAGGTCTAGTAGCTGCAGGCATCCATCAAAACCCAGTTCCATATGCAGATTTCGTAACGACAACAACTCATAAAACGTTACGCGGCCCACGTGGTGGTGTCATCCTTTGTAAAGAAGAATTCGCTAAAAAAATCGACAGCTCTGTTTTCCCAGGCATGCAAGGTGGCCCTCTAATGCACGTAATCGCTGCAAAAGCAACGGCATTCAAAGAAGCGCTATCTGATGACTTCAAGGAATACGCGAAGCAAGTCGTGAAGAACGCAGCACATCTAGGTGAAGCTTTAACGAAAGCAGGAGTTCGCGTCGTATCAGGTGGAACGGATAATCACTTGCTACTATTGGACGTGAAAGCACTAGGCTTCACAGGAAAAGATGCAGAGAAAATCTTAGATGACATTTTAATCACAACAAATAAAAATACAATTCCATTCGATACAGAAAGCCCATTCGTCACAAGCGGCGTGCGAATCGGAACAGCAGCAGTAACAACACGCGGATTCAAAGAAGCAGAAATGGACGAAATCGCTGAGATCATGGCATCTGCTCTTGAGAATCATGAAGATCAAGCGGTGTTAGATGAATTAAAGCAGCGCGTGAAGAATTTAACGGATCGATTTCCTTTGTATGAGAATTAATTAGGTGGGAAGCAGTTCACTTGAGGGTGGGCTGCTTTTTTTGTGCTTGGATTTTTGTGTGAATTGCTGAAGTCGCCCAAGTTCACAAGGGACTCGCCCAAGTTCACATGAAAGTCGCTGAAGTTCACAAGAGAGTTGCCCAATGTTCACATCTACTTCGCCCAAGTTCACAATTCACAACAACTATTCTCATAAAAAGCAGGACTTTCCATTCAAATGTTGAATAATAAGCATGGATACTAAAATAGTAGAAAGGTAGTGCACGAATTGATTATTAAACCTCTTAAACCCACTCACGAACTTCTACAAATTGAGGCACTGGACAAAAGGCTTTCACCCCACCATATTTTAAAAGAAGAAATCTCCTTGAAAGCTCGAAATCTACGCGCTGGCTATAATGGAGAACGCGCCCTTCAGTTTCCACTTAGTTTTCTGCCTGAAGATGACTTCCTTATCTTTCATCATCTACGCCTCCCAGACAAACAAGGTTTTTTCCAAATCGATACCCTACTCCTTTCCACCAACTACATTTTAATAATAGAAGTTAAGAATATTAGAGATACGATAACTTTCGATGACATGGGACAAACCTTTCGCGAAGAACATGATGTTATCCAGGGCTTCTCTAATCCTGTTGATCAAGTGAATCTTCAGCATCTTCGTTTACTCAGATGGTTAAAAAAGCTTAAACTACCCCCTATACCAATTGAAAAAATCGTAACCTACACAAACCCAACCACTTTTTTAAAGAACCTCACAAAGAAAGATGACCTACCAAAAGTCGTGATGCACAAAGAAAAGATTCTAGATAAGATTAATGAAATTTCTAATATGCACCAAGAGAAACGTGTGTCCGACGATGAATTGTTAAAGCTAGCCTATCAACTCATTTTGGAACATACAGAAGCCAAATTCGATGTTTTTAAAAAATACGGGATTAGAAAAGATGAGATAATTAAAGGTGTTGCGTGTGAGGAGTGCTCCTTCATTCCAATGAGTAGAGCTTTCGGTAAATGGTTTTGTTCTGGTTGCCAAAGTACTTCTAAAAATGCACATCAAGCAGCGCTGTTAGATTATGCACTGTTAGTTAACGAATACATTAGTAATCAAGAGGTAAAAGAATTTTTACAGTTAAAATCTAGAGACGTAACTAAAAGATTGTTGCTAAAAGAGAATTTTCAGCAGTTTGGAGAGAGAAGTGGGAGAAAATATCACATAAATATCGATAAATATATAGAATAGTTAGCTCGCGTTTGTGTCGAATTATGTCGAATCGCTGATGTTCACAGTGGAGTCGCCCAAGTTCACATGAAAGTCGCCGAACTTCACAGTAGAGTTACCCAAAGTTCACAAATAAGTCGCCCAAGTTCACAACCCAACGCGCTCACACATCAACGCCAGCCCCTCAAATTACTATATTTCAACAGTTTGGAGAGAGGCGGTAGAAAATATCTAGAATAGTTAGCTCGCATTTGTGTCGAATTATGTCGAATCGCTGATGTTCACAGTGGAGTCGCCGAAGTTCACATGAAAGTCGCCGAACTTCACAGTAGAGTCACTCAAAGTTCACAAATAAGTCGCCCAAGTTCACAACCCAACGCGCCCACACATCACCGCCAACACCCCCAAATCACCAATTTTCAACATTTCCCGCACCCACACTTGAATAACCCACAGATATTCTGTACAATTTTAGAGATATTAATATTTCGAAGGAGTGATCTGTAAATGAGCAAGGTATTCGTATTAGATCATCCGTTAATTCAACATAAATTAACGCGTATCCGTGACAAAAACACTGGGACAAAGGAATTTAGAGAGCTAGTTGATGAAGTAGCAATGCTTATGGCTTTTGAAATTACCAGAGATCTTCCTTTAATGGATGTAGAAACAGAAACACCAGTAACGACTGCGACAACGAAAGAACTTGTCGGTAAAAAGATAGGCTTAATCCCGATACTCCGCGCTGGACTTGGGATGGTTGAAGGGATGCGCAAAATGATTCCGGCTGCTAAAGTTGGGCATGTTGGACTTTATCGCGATCCAGAAACATTGATGCCAGTAGAGTATTATATTAAACTACCATCAGATATTTCTGAGCGTGAACTGATTGTGATTGACCCAATGCTTGCAACAGGTGGTTCTGCGAATGATGCAATTCATTCCTTGAAAAAACGCGGCGCGAAAAACATTAAATTAATGTGTCTCGTTGCAGCTCCAGAAGGTGTCGAAGTAATTAAAAATGATCACCCTGAAGTTGACATCTATCTTGCAGCAATTGACGAAGGCCTCGACGAACAAGGCTATATTGTTCCAGGACTTGGTGACGCAGGAGACCGTTTATTCGGTACAAAATAATAAAACAAACAAAAGCAGTTATTCCAGATTCAGCGGAATAGCTGCTTTTTTCATTGAAAAATACATATAAAATCAAAAATTAAAGAAACTAAATAAATAACGACCGAGGAGTGAAAAAATGCGACGCACGATCTTCCTAGCAATTTTAATTTTCATACTAACGATCCCACACTCAATCCAAGCAAGCGAACTCGAAACAATCATTATTGAAGTCGAGGGCGATGTGAAAGAGCATATGGAATATATAAAAACGCACCACCCATTTATTCGTATCATCACGAGTTACTCTACTATTTTTAATGGCTTGGCATTGGAGGGTAAAGCAGCGCATTTCGAGAAAATAAAAGCTGAAGAGTTTATCCGAGCAATTCATGATGTGCAAACTTATCAAGCTACGCCAGCCCAAGCAACCGACATTCCAGAAGCCCCAAAAAAACCAACCAATCAAACTTTCACTGGAAAAAATATCAAAGTAGCCGTCATTGATACAGGAATCGACTATACTCACCCAGACCTAAAAACGAACTACAAAGAAGGTTATGACGTCTATGATTTCGACACCGATCCAATGGAAACCAAGCCACAAGACGGAATGCCGACAAATCATGGAACACATGTGGCAGGAATTATTGCTGCGAATGGAGAAATGGAGGGAGTTGCGAAGGATGCGAGCATCTATGCCTATCGAGCGCTCGGTCCAGGCGGCTTCGGATCCACCGTCCATGTCCTCGCAGCACTTGAACAAGCGGTAAACGATGAAGTAGATGTTATCAATCTTTCCCTAGGCAATAACGTAAATGGACCAGACTACCCAACAAGTATCGCAGTTAACAAAGCTGTCGAGTTAGGAATTCCGGTCGTCATTGCCAATGGAAATAGTGGACCAGCAAGTTGGACGGTTGGTGCACCTGCGACTGCTGAGCGAGCTTTGTCTGTTGGCGCCGCAACGACACCAGCGAAAATTCCACTACTTCAACATAGCCAGAATGACAGACTAATTCCCATCGTAACCATGCAGGGCTCCAAACCATGGGAACTCACAAAAAAGGATTATAAAATCATCAATGCTGATAACACAACCACATCAATCCATGGAAAAATTGCATTATACCAACGAGGAGAGATCCCATTTCAAACGCTAGCAGAAACAGCACAGGCAAAAGGAGCAGCTGCTGTTCTCATCTATAATTCAGAAGAGGGAGAACTGCTCGGAGCCATTGAAAATAAAGATGTGGAAATTACAATCCCTGTCGCGGGTATTTCACAAGCAGACGGAGAATGGCTAAGTCAAAATGAAGGAGACTATCTCGAACTCATTCACGAAGAAATTGACACAACAATCGCTGATTTTAGTTCGCGTGGGCCAGTCGCTGTTAATTGGCATATTAAACCAGATATCCTCGCCCCAGGAACAAATATCAAAAGTACAGTGCCTGGTGGATATGAATTTTTCAATGGAACAAGCATGGCAGCACCATATGTAACTGGCGTAATCGCGCAAATTAAAGAAGCCCACCCGACCTGGAATACAGAAACTATCTTTAATGCTCTAAAAACAACAGCAAAACTATTAACAGACGAAAACGCAGAACCATTTGCTCCATCGATTCAAGGAAATGGCGTTATCCAGCCTACAGAAGCAATCAACACAGATATCATCATTCATGACAAAAACCTGCAGTTCGGAATGCTAACACCAACCGATCAATTTAAAAAGCAAACAATCAAAATCGAGAATCGCTCAAATCAAGCCAAACACTTTACCTTTCAATTACCAAAAAACAAACAAGGAATCGATTGGAAGCTCCCACTAACAGTTACTGTGGAAGCCAATGAAACAAAGCCAATCGACATAAATCTTCAAATCAACAGCAAGCGACTAGACGAAGGGGTTCATGAAGGTTATCTAGAAGTCATTGAAAAACAAGAAAACAAAGCCTATCACCTTCCATATCTTTTCATCAACAAGCAAGCGAATCAGCCAAAGACATATGGATTTGAATTTGCATTAAAGTCTTTTTCCAACGAAGCATATGAATATCAGGTATATGCTACAGAAGAATTGGAGAGTTTTACTGTAGACCTTTACGACCCTGACACACTCACCCATCTATCTAGAATCATCAGTGATGAAGAAATGACTGTCGGTAATAATCAAGGTGAAATAGCGAAACATAAACTAAAGCCGGGAATTTACACCGCATTACTAACTGCAACTACAAAATCTAACATAATCGAACAAGAAGAACGCATTTTAATCATTGAGTAAATCTCACTGATTGAAATGCGTAAAATATCGTTTTTTATGAAATATTGCGACTCCGTTCACAGATCAGACAATATTAGGTGCACATATACATTGTTGACCTTATCTAAACACTTGTAGTTATGCAGTTATCACTGTATTCATCGTGTAAATAGCAGGTACTCGAAACTCACCCATGAATCATGTGATTTCAATTGACAATCAAGGCTTTTTTAATGTACACTGTTTTAGTGTGGGATGGATAGCTTTCGATCAAAAATGATTCTTTTTTCATAGAATTTTTAGTGCAAAAATTGTCGTTTCTGAAAAGGTTTAATTCTCACAAAATGATACATAGGAAAGTGCGTTCTTTTACTGCAAGTTTTACTAAAGATAATAAGTGCGATTTCTAGGTTAAAAGTATGTACAGTAAGTCTTAAAGCTAATCTAGGATGTTTATACAGGAGAGTAGAGTGAACATGTTTGAATTTGACAGTATGGTTGCACGTCAACGGAAATGGATGCTCTATCTTCTAGCCTTGTTCGTGCTTGGAGCGGGATTTCTCCCTTATACGAGAGTTTTTAATGGACTTGTACTAGGTGGAGTAATCAGCCTTTATAACTTGTGGTTGTTGCAGCGTAAGACTGGATTAATAGGTGAAGCTGTTGCGGAAACAGGAGAATTTAGATCTGGTTTAGGTACATTCTCAAGAATGGCAGCGGCACTGTTAGCTGTATTTGTTGCAACGCGTTTTGAAGAAAACTTTCATATTATCGCTGTAGTAATAGGCTTAATGTCTTCTTATCTAGTGATAGGCCTTGACGGAATTGTTAGGATGCTAGCCATGAGAAAAGAAAATAATAGTAAGTCTTAGCTACATACAGTGCAGATATGTAGGTTTTTAATGGCAGCTAAGAGAGTGTAAATCCTTTATTACTGCATGAGTACAACTATAGTTGTCACCCCAAAGCTTTGTGACAACACTGTATTCTAAAAATAAACAAAGTAAAGAGGTGATAATTTTGGATCATACAGCTCCAATAGTGGAAAATGTATTTGGACTTTCCTGGCTCGACATTAATCTTGCGAACGTTTTCATGCTCGCAGTAGTATCGACAATAGTTTTTGTAGTAGTTGTGTGGATGACTCGCAACCTACAAATGAAACCAACTGGAAAACAGAACATGATTGAGTGGGTTGTCGAATTTATTAGAGGGATTATTAGTCAAACAATGGATTGGAAAGTGGGGAAAGTGTTCCTGCCTTTCGCTCTAACACTTGCACTATTTATCCTAGTAGGTAACATAACTGGGATTGTAACGATCGGGGTTTGGGGAACCGACCTTTGGTGGAAAGCTCCAACAGCGGATGCAACCATTACACTAACTTTATCAGGAATGGTTGTGCTTTTGACACATTATTACGGTGTGAAAATACGCGGATCGAAGAATTACTTCAAGACATTCTTAGAACCAAATCCAATTATGCTTCCCCTTAAACTAGTTGAAGAGTTTGCAAACACTTTAACGCTAGGGCTACGTTTATTTGGTAACATGTTCGCAGGTGAAATCTTGCTTACGATGTTAATTGGTTTAGCAACAACTTCAGTATTTGGCTTCTTTGGAGCAGCATTACCGACACTCGCATGGATGGGCTTCAAGCTATTCATCGGTGGTATTCAGGTTTACGTATTTATAATGTTATCAATGGTATACATGTCTCATAAAGTGAGCGAAGACCATTAAATAAAAAACAATGCTTTAATAATAAAAGGAGGAAATTAGAAATGGGAGCTTTAGCAGCAGCAATAGCAGTAGGATTAGCGGCACTTGGTGCAGGTCTAGGTAACGGTATGATCGTTAGTAAAACAGTAGAGGGTATTGCAAGACAGCCAGAACTTAAAGGTTCATTACAAGGAACAATGTTTATCGGTATCGGGGTAGTAGAGGCGATTCCAATTATGGCGGTAGTTATTGCATTCATGGTACTTTAATAAGTTTGTAATGGCGGGGATAGGATTTATGTAATCTTCGCCTTTGTTTTATGGAACAAAAGCGGAGAGTCCCGTTAAAACTTTAAAACCTTGACACTCAAGCTAAAAACAGATTTTTAATGAAAACTTAAAATAAAAACCAAATAACTGAAAATCACTTTATCAACAAGTATTGTGAAAGGAGTGGACACAGTGCATTCATATTTTGACTTTATGGTAGTTGGTGCAACCGTAGGAGGACTACGTTTAGGAGATATGTTCGTAACATTATTCTTCTTCGTTGTTCTACTAGCACTACTTAGAAAATTCGCATGGGGACCCCTCATGAATATGATGGAAACACGTGAGAATTACGTTGCTAACGAAATTGAAGCAGCAGAAAAAAGCCGTGCAGAAGCTGAGAAAGCAGCAGCTGAAGCGACGACACAATTAAATCAAGTAAGACAAGAAGCACAGAAAATGATTGAAGATGCAAAGAATGCTGGAATCCGTCAAGAGCAAGATATCATTGCTTCAGCACGTGAAGAAGCAGACCGCATCAAGAAAATGGCGCAAGCTGACATTCAAAACGAAAAAGAGCAAGCAATTAATGCGCTTCAAGCACAGGTTGCAAGCCTTTCTGTACTAGTAGCAAGTAAAGTAATTGAAAAAGAAATTGATGCGGCTGATCAAGCACAATTTATTAACGATTACATTAAAGAGGTAGGAGAAGAGCGATGAGTGAAATTGTTGTAGCGAAACGTTATGCAGATGCTCTTTTTCAAATAGGTTTAGAAAAATCTACACTCGACACATTAGTAACGGACATGTCCGTAATTGGAGAAGTCTTTACTCAAAATAAAGAATTAAATTCATTCCTCTTGCATCCAAAAGTGAATGCAGCACAGAAGGAACAGCTTTTAATAGCTAGCTTGAAAGGTATACATACGGATGTTTTAAACACTGTTCGTTTGCTCGTTGAACGAAACCGTACAACGCTTATTCCTTTCATTGTTGATGCATTTATTAAAAACGTAAACGATGCGAAAGGGATAGAAGTTGCAACTGTTTACTCCGTTCGCGAACTAACAGCAGCAGAATTACAAAGTTTACAAGTGTCATTTGCACAAAAAATTGGTAAGAATACACTTGAATTTAAAAATGTTGTTGAACCTGAACTTATCGGTGGCGTTAAGATTCGCGTAGGAAACACAATTTATGATGGTTCAATTAGCGGAAAACTTAACAGAATCGAACGACAAATAACAGCGGCAAACATTTAAAGATAGGGGTGAAATGGTATGAGCATTAATGCTGAAGAAATTAGCAAACTAATAAAACAGCAAATCGAAAGTTTCGATACAGATATCGAAGTTTCGGACGTTGGAACAGTTATTGAAATCGGGGACGGAATTGCACGTGCACACGGACTTGAAGACGCAATGGCTGGAGAACTTTTAGAGTTCGAAAACGGTGTAATGGGATTAGCGCAGAACCTTGAGGAAAGTAACGTAGGTATCGTAATCCTTGGAGATTATTTAGGAATCAAAGAAGGCGATGAAGTTCGTCGTACTGGAAGAATCATGCAAGTACCAGTTGGTGAGGAATTATTAGGACGTGTTGTAAACACATTAGGTCAACCAATCGATGGACAAGGACCAATCAATACAACAAAAACTCGCCCAATCGAAGCGCAAGCACCAGGAGTTATGGATCGTAAATCAGTTTTCGAACCATTACAAACAGGTATTAAAGCGATCGATGCACTTGTACCAATTGGACGTGGACAACGTGAATTAATCATCGGTGACCGTCAAACAGGTAAAACAACTGTAGCGGTGGACACGATTATTAACCAAAAAGATCAAGATATGATTTGTATTTATGTTGCAATCGGACAAAAAGAATCTACTGTACGCGCTACAGTTGAAACTTTCCGTCGTTACGGTGCACTAGACTATACAATCGTTGTATCAGCAGGGGCATCTGACCCAGCACCATCTCTATACCTAGCGCCATATGCAGGTGTAGCAATGGGTGAAGAATTCATGTACAACGGTAAACACGTATTAGTTGTTTATGATGATTTATCAAAACAAGCAACTGCATACCGTGAACTTTCATTACTATTACGTCGCCCACCAGGACGTGAAGCATTCCCAGGGGATGTATTCTATCTACACTCACGCTTACTAGAGCGTGCAGCTAAATTGAGTGATGCTAAAGGTGGCGGATCACTTACAGCACTTCCATTCGTTGAGACACAAGCTGGAGATATCTCTGCTTATATCCCAACAAACGTAATTTCGATTACAGATGGACAAATTTTCTTACAATCTGACTTATTCTTCTCAGGTGTACGTCCAGCAATTAACGCAGGACTTTCTGTATCCCGAGTTGGTGGTTCAGCACAAATTAAAGCGATGAAGAAGGTAGCTGGTACATTACGTCTAGACCTTGCTTCATTCCGTGAGCTAGAAGCATTCTCACAATTTGGTTCTGACCTAGATGCAGCAACACAGGCAAAACTAAACCGTGGGGAAAGAACAGTAGAAGTACTAAAACAGGGCTTACACAAGCCATTAGCTGTTGAATATCAAGTAATGGTAATCTATGCATTAACTAAAGGATATCTTGATGATGTTCCAGTTGAAGATATTCTACGTTTCGAATCTGAAATGAACATTTGGTTAGATACAAATGCTCCTGAATTGCTTGAAGAAATTCGCACAACTGGAAACCTTCCAGATACAGATGCAATGAATAAAGCAGTTGAAGGATTCAAGAACACTTTCTTACCGTCTAATTAATTAATAATATATAGGGTTCAGTGATCGAAGCTTTACTGAACCCACCTAAATCGCTACGAAAGGGTGGTGAAATAGCTTGGCATCACTTAGAGATCTAAAGGCAAGAATCGACTCAACAAAGAAAACAAGACAAATCACAAGTGCAATGGAAATGGTTTCCGCATCAAAAATGGGTAAAGCAGAGCGTAACGCAAGAGGCTTTGTACCATACAGTGATAAAATTCAAGAAGTTGTTGCGAGTATTGCAGGTAGTAACCCAGATGTTACACACCCGATGCTTTCAAAACGACCTGTCAAAAAGACTGGCTACCTCGTTATTACGTCTGATAAAGGCTTAGTAGGAGCATACAACAGTCATGTCTTGAAAAAGTTAGTTGATAAAATTAATTCACGTCATAAAGACTCATCTGAATACACAGTTCTAGTAATGGGTTCTAAAGGTTATGACTTCTGTCGTAAACGTGATATTCCAGTAGCAAATAGCTTACTAGGCGTTTCAGACCAACCGGTTTTTAACGACATTAAAGAATTCACAGCTGAAACTTTACAGATGTATATTGATGAAGAAATTGATGAGCTAATTATTTTCTATAACCACTATGTAAGTGCGATTTCACATGTGGCTACAGAAAAACAGATATTACCTATCGGAGATATTGCAGAACACGCAGATGCAAATAGTGATTATGAATATGAACCGAATGAAGCACAAATTTTGGAACAGCTTTTACCACAGTATGCAGAGAGTTTAATCTATGGTGCATTACTAGATGGAAAAGCAAGTGAACACGCGGCAAGTATGACAGCAATGAAGAGTGCGACAGATAACGCTGGAGAGCTTATCGACGACCTTTCACTTGTTTACAACCGCGCACGTCAGGCTGCAATTACACAAGAAATCACCGAAATTGCTGGTGGAGTAGCAGCACTCGAATAGTTCAAATGGATTGGCAAAGTTAGTTAGGAGGGAAATCGATGAGTAAAGGACATGTTATACAAGTAATGGGACCTGTTGTTGACGTTAAGTTTGAAGACGGCCAGCTCCCAGCAATATATAACGCTTTAGAAGTCCAAGTAGAACTAAGTGGAGAAGTAAACATTCTTTCATTAGAAGTTGCCCTTCATTTAGGCGATAACAGTGTTCGCACGATTGCAATGTCTTCAACAGACGGAGTAAAACGTGGAGCAATTGTTACTGACTTAGGTAGACCAATCTCCGTACCAGTTGGAGATGTTACATTAGGAAGAGTATTTAACGTTTTAGGTGAGAACATCGATTTAGATGAGCCATTAGATGCTAATGTTCGTCTTGATCCAATTCACCGTGAGGCACCGAAATTCGAAGAACTATCAACAGAAACTGAAATTCTTGAAACAGGAATTAAAGTTGTAGACTTATTAGCTCCTTATATTAAAGGTGGTAAAATCGGTCTATTTGGTGGTGCGGGTGTAGGTAAAACAGTACTTATCCAAGAATTAATCAACAACATCGCACAAGAACACGGTGGTATTTCCGTATTCGCAGGTGTTGGAGAACGTACACGTGAAGGTAATGACCTTTACTACGAAATGAAAGATTCAGGAGTTATTGCAAAAACAGCAATGGTATTCGGTCAGATGAACGAGCCACCTGGAGCACGTATGCGTGTTGCTCTAACTGGTCTTACAATGGCAGAATACTTCCGTGATGAGCAAGGACAAGACGTTCTACTGTTCATCGATAATATTTTCCGTTTCACACAAGCAGGTTCGGAAGTTTCAGCACTACTAGGCCGTATGCCTTCAGCGGTTGGTTACCAGCCAACACTTGCTACTGAGATGGGACAATTACAAGAGCGAATCACTTCTACACAGAAGGGTTCTGTTACATCTATTCAAGCGATTTATGTACCGGCGGATGACTATACTGACCCAGCGCCGGCAACAACTTTCGCTCACTTAGATGCTACAACAAACTTAGATCGTAAACTTTCTGAGCAAGGTATCTACCCAGCGGTGGATCCACTTGCATCAACTTCACGTGCACTTGACCCAGAAGTAGTTGGGGAAGAGCATTATAAAGTTGCAACAGAAGTACAAATGACACTACAACGTTACCGTGAATTACAAGATATCATTGCAATTCTAGGTATGGATGAGCTAGGTGACGAGGACAAACTAACTGTTTCTCGTGCACGTCGTATTCAGTTCTTCCTATCACAAAACTTCCACGTTGCAGAACAATTTACTGGTCAACAAGGTTCGTACGTTCCTGTGCAGGAAACAGTTCAAGGATTCAAAGAAATCCTTGCTGGTAAGTATGACCACCTTCCAGAAGATGCGTTCCGCTTAGTTGGACGTATTGAAGAAGTTGTAGAAAAAGCTAGTCAACTACAGAATTAATTACAATGGAAGAAGCGAGCAATGAGGGATTTGGTCATTGCTTCCTTCTTAACAATATTAGGAGGGGTTTATCCTGAAAACACTAACTGTGAGTGTTGTAACTCCTAGTGGTCCAGTCCTGGAAGAGGATTATGAGATGATTGTTTGTAAGACGGTAAATGGAGAATTAGGTGTCTTACCTGGACATATTCCTTTAGTTGCTCCACTAGATATTGGTGCAATTCGTTTAAAGAAAAATAACGAAACATACCAAATTGCTGTAACCGGTGGCTTTATGGAAGTACGTCCAGAAAAGGTAACAATTCTAGCTCCAGCAGCTGAATTGGCTAGCGAAATTGATATTATGCGTGCCAACGAAGCAAAAGCAAGAGCCGAGCGACGTCTTTCAGATAAACAAGATGATACTGATTTCCAGCGAGCTGAATTAGCACTCAAACGCGCGTTAAACCGCTTAAGCGTAAAATCAAATTAAAACAAAATCTCTTATGACTCCCAAGTTGTAAGAGATTTTTTTTACAGCTATTTGTCGATATTGCCCGGGAAATGTTTTTATTCCGGCGAGAATATATAAAAAAACGATAAAAATATAATCAACAAAGAAAGGAGACTTCCATGGCTTCAATTGGTCAAATCGCATTAGTTGGGATGTTTTCACACCTCATCTTTATTTACCTTACCTGGCGCCTCATGCAAAAATTAAACATTGATCCAATAATTCGCAAAGGTGCAGCATCTGAAGGTAGAATGCTCTTGTTATTTATAGCTATCGTCATTGGAACAGGTGTCAGTAACTTTGTCTTAGATATTTTACAATGGACAAGAGATCTACCTTACATGTTTTAAAAAATAACTTAAAAGAAATTAGGACCCGAAAAAACTATGGGTCCTAAATATTTCCTCTAATAGAACACCTCTATGAATCTACTAATATATGAATAAATCCCCCCTAGATGTCAATACTGATTTAAATTGAATTTCTGGGGGAATATACGTTGAAAAACTTTCTACTTTTAATCCTTATTGTGATCTCTGTTTTTTTAACTGGTGCAGCTCAATTAACAGAAGCTGATCCTTTATTAACATTTATTAACATCGCAGAAGAGAATAAATACCCACTTAAAAATTGGGAAGTCGTACGTAAAGAATCTTTCTCTAAAAAAGATCCAGAGCGCTTTGTGAACAAATTCCGAATGAATGAAGATATGACTATGATTAAAAACGAAAATAGTTTAAACTATTTATTTGAAGACATGTCCATTTCGAATGATTTATTTACTGTGCAATACAAGATAATAATATCGGAAAAAAGCTTAAAAAACGTTGAGGTTACAACGGTAATCATAGGTACAGAATGGAACGATTCCATCGAAGAAAAATACATACAGATCAGCGAAAAATTGGACAAGACACTATTCTCACAAGATGGAAAAACATTTGCTTGTATTAGTCTTGAAATAGATGATACAATAGAGGATAGAGTGATTATAAATTCGTATGCTTCAGTTCTTGAACTGAAGAACAAGAAAATACAAGAAGATAAAATTCAAAATTCGAGGGTTAACACAATCATTTATGGGTATACATCACTATGGGATAATTTCTTTATAGTCAAAGGTACCTCACTCAACATACAAATAGCAATTACCACACTAGAAAATGAAAAAATATCGTACAAGATAGGCACACCATTGTTAATAAATGAATACTAATACTTTAGAAACTGGATTTGAAGGAGAATTTTAATATGGAAAAAATCATCGTAAGAGGTGGACAGCAATTAAATGGTACAGTAAGAATTGAAGGTGCTAAGAATGCTGTGTTACCAGTTTTGGCTGCAAGTTTAATTGCCAGTGAAGGCAAAAGTGTTATTACAGATGTTCCGGTTTTAGCGGATGTATATACGATTAATGAAGTTTTAAAAAACCTAAATGCAGAAGTTGAATTTAATGCTGATACAAATACAGTAGAAATCGACGCTACAAATGAGCTTTCAACAGAAGCTTCATTTGATTTTGTCCGTCAAATGCGTGCATCTGTGCTTGTATTGGGACCACTACTCGCCCGCTATGGCCATGCCAATGTTGCAATGCCTGGAGGATGTGCGATTGGTTCACGTCCAATTGATTTACACCTAAAAGGCTTTGAAGCAATGGGCGCTGAAATTCATGTAGGCAACGGCTTTGTCGAAGCAAAAGTTGATGGACGACTAAAAGGTGCTAAAATTTATTTAGACGTGCCAAGTGTAGGCGCAACAGAGAATATTATGATGGCTGCAGCGCTTGCTGAAGGCACTACAACTATCGAAAACAGTGCAAAAGAGCCAGAAATAGTTGATTTAGCGAACTTCTTGAACAAGATGGGTGCTAATGTAGTTGGCGCAGGAACAGAAACGATTCGTATACAAGGTGTGGACAAACTTCATGGTGCAGAGCACTCGATTATCCCAGACCGCGTAGAAGCAGGTACATTCATGGTAGCAGCAGCTGTTACTGGTGGAAATGTGCTAATTGAAAACGTTGAATCTGAGCATTTACGTTCTGTTATTTCTAAATTAGAAGAAATGAATGTAACAATCACAGAAGAAGACAATGGACTTCGTGTAATTGGACCAGAAGTATTAAAGGCAACGGACGTTAAAACATTACCTTACCCTGGTTTCCCTACAGATATGCAGTCCCAAATGATGGTTCTCATGTTAAAAGCGAAAGGTACAAGTGTACTAACAGAAACAGTATTCGAAAATCGCTTTATGCATGTGGAAGAATTTAGAAGAATGAATGGAAATATTAAAATTGAAGGACGCAGTGTCATCATTGATGGCGAATCAGATCTTCAAGGTGCAGAAGTTGCGGCGACAGATTTACGTGCAGCTGCAGCACTAATTTTGGCTGGGTTAGTTTCAGAAGGAAATACACGTGTTACAGAATTAAAACACTTAGATCGTGGATATGTTGATATTGTCGGCAAATTAACTGGTCTTGGTGCAATCATCGAACGTGTTGATGAAGATGGTAACGTTGTGGAAACAAGCAAACCTAGCGTAGAAATTTCCTAAGTAATATTTAATGCAACGCAATTATTATAATATATGACTGATTGCTTCTATTCATGATAAGAATATTTTAAAAGCAACGGGTGGGTGAAAACTCACCTGTTATTTGCGTTTAATCAAACGTTTGATTGATGATTTTTATTCGCGTTAGGTCTATTTTTTGCTATTTCGTATAAACTTTATAATAGAGTCATGTGTTTTTGTAGATGATAATTTATAAGGAGGGAATTTGTGGATAACAATAATCAACGTCTAAAAACAAAACGAAATCCATTTAGTAGCAAGCGCACACATTCGAAAGTTCTACAATCAAAAGCATATCAAAAGAAAAAGCCAGTAACTTTTCCCAGAAGGCAGAGGTCCTATCAGATACCAGCAGTTATCTTGTCTTTTTTCTCCTTATTATTCTTAATCGTAGCAATCCCAAGCATGATCGTCCTATTCTTTGGGAATGCACCACAAGAACCTTTCCAATCAGCCGAGGATCGTACACTTGATATGAACGATGAAGCAATCTCAGTAGCGGTGATGCGAACAAAAGCTGACAAAGTGGAAGATATTCCATTGGAAAATTATATAGTCGGTGTTGTTGCTGCTGAAATGCCCGCTGATTTCGATATGGAAGCAATGAAAGCACAAGCGCTCGCGGCAAGAACGTATGCAGTTAGTCGAATATTAGGCGGCGATCAAACAGATGATTATGATCTAACAGATACGATTCAGCATCAAGTATATAAGAACGATGCAGAATTACAGCAACTCTGGGGAGATGCTTACGAAAAGAATATCGCAAAAATCAGAGAAGCTGTAGAAGCAACTGCAGGGGAAATTATAACCTATAATGATAAACCAATAACGCCAGCATATTTTTCAATGAGTAATGGGTACACGGAAAACTCAGAAGATTACTGGGAAAATGAAGTTGCGTATCTTCGCAGTGTTGAAAGTCCGTGGGATTTAAACCAACCAAAGCTCGTTAACCAAGAAACATTTACAATGGAGGAATTAGGAAAACTACTTGAGGTAGATTTAACAGATACTCCAGATCTTTTAATATCAAGAAAACCAAGCGGTCGAGTGGAACAACTACAGATAAATGGGGAGGCTTTTACTGGTCGAGAAGTTCGGGAAAAACTGGGCTTGCGCTCTAGTGACTTCTCCATTAAACAAAATAATACCCACTATATATTCACAACAAAAGGGAATGGACATGGCATCGGTATGAGCCAATACGGAGCAGACAGCATGGCCAAAGCCGGCCAAACCTACCAAGAAATCCTAAAACACTACTACCAAAATATCGAAATCAACAAAATCAACGACACAGTACCAGCCCTCGCCTCAAAATAATGAAACATGGGGACGGTTCTCCCGTTGCAGTCGTTGCAACAGGAGAACCGTCCCCATGTTTCACTGCCATTTCAGAAAAAAAGTTTCTACTAGATGTATAGATTTGATATTTTCTGAACAGAATGGTTGTTGAGGTGATGAAGAAATGAATGAGGAAAACAAATTCAGTCCAAAAAAACGGTGGACAAGAATTTTCCGAAAGAAATGGTTTTTCCCTAGTGTTTATTTGATTCTAGCAGCTCTACTTATTTCTGCGGTTGTCTGGTATCAAACAAGTGACGATGAGCAGATAGCAGATGGAAATGAGGTATTGCTAAACTCAGAGGATTACGTACCAGTAATTAATGAGGAAGACGCAGAGCCTGTCATGGAACATCAAGAGTTGATTCAACTACCAGTCGCAAATCTTGATGAAGCCCAAATCGTAACGAACTTTTTTGATTATAACGCAGATGAAGCAGTAAAAGCTAATGCTCTAATCCATTACAACAAACGTTATTATCAAAGTACTGGTGTTGATATCGCAAGAGAAGATGGCGAATCATTCGATGTAGTTGCTGCCCTTAGTGGAACAGTAACTGAAGTGAAATTCGACCCGTTAATGGGTAATATCGTCAGAATCTCTCATGATAACGATGTTTCAACCTACTATGCAAGCCTTGAAGATGTCAATGTAAGTGCTGACGATAAAGTTAAACAAGGTGACGTGATTGGTACAGCAGGGAAAAATAATTTTGGTAAGGAAAATGGCGTGCATGTTCACTTCGAACTACGTAAAGCCGATGAGATCCTAAATCCAGAAGCATACGTCAACCATCCAGTCATCAATCTTGATGAGCCAAGTGACGAGCCGGAATCAGACTCAGATGCTGATTCTGATACAGAGTCAGAACCTGGAGCAGAAGAAGATGACGAAAGAAGTGACGACTCAGAAGCAGACGATGCAGAAACTGACGCAGACGCAGAAGATCCAGCCGAAGAAGAAGACACAGAAGAATAAATAACATTGCAACATGGGGACGGTTCTCGCGTTTCACTTTCAGAGTGAAACACGAGAACCGTCCCCATGTTGCATTTTTGTTTTGCTTTTAATCATATTCTCTCCTAGCTTGTAATAAAATGTTACAGACTAGCAAAGAAAACTTCTGAGGATTGTTAAACATAATAGTGCTCATCTTTATAAGTGAAATACTCATACACCAAGTAGAAGTAGCCAAACACCTCAGAATATACAACCTAGGAGGCGAATGGTGTGCATGATTATATTAAAGAAAGAGCAATTCGAATTGGGAATCACGTCATTGAATCGAGACAAACCGTACGAAAAATTGCTAAGGAATTTGGCGTATCTAAAAGTACCGTTCACAAAGATCTAACCGAAAGACTCCCCGAAATAAATCCCGAACTCGCCAACCAAGTCAAAGAAATCCTAGAATACCACAAGGCAATCCGTCATCTTAGAGGAGGAGAAGCTACCCGACTAAAGTACAAAAAACATGTCTAATCATCAATGAGCAAAAAGAGGGTCAGCCTGAAGCAACCCTCTTTGAAGTTTGCCACTTTTTAATATATCTACCCTTCCCATTATTTCCGACAAAACTTAATAAAAAAATTTAATATAAATGAAGTTAATTGTTGAGTTATATGGTAAAATATAATATTAGTAGCATTGTACTCAAATGACGATGCAAGATAGCAATTTAGGAGGACCTAAGATAGATGTTTTCTAGAGATATTGGAATTGACCTTGGAACTGCCAACGTTTTAATTCATGTAAAAGGTAAAGGAATTGTATTAAACGAACCAGCTGTCGTAGCGATGGATAGAAATACTGGAAAAGTACTTGAAGTTGGGGAAGCAGCCCGCCAGATGGTCGGAAGAACGCCAGGAAATATTGAAGCGATTCGACCTTTAAAAGATGGAGTTATTGCAGACTTTGATGTTACAGAAGCGATGTTAAAACATTTTATAAATAAAATCAATGTAAAAGGACTTTTCTCGAAACCGAGAATGTTAATTTGTTGTCCGACAAATATTACTAAAGTAGAACAAAAAGCAATCAAGGAAGCAGCAGAGAAATCTGGTGGAAAGAAAGTTTACCTTGAAGAAGAACCAAAAGTTGCAGCAATCGGCGCAGGTATGGAAATTTATCAGCCAAGCGGAAATATGGTTGTTGACATAGGTGGCGGTACGACTGACGTTGCCGTACTTTCAATGGGTGGCATTGTAACCTCTGAATCCATTAAAATGGCAGGGGATAATTTTGATGGAGAAATTTTACAATATATTAAAAAAGAATATAAGTTATTAATCGGTGAAAGAACCGCTGAAGATATTAAAATCAATGTAGCAACAGTTTTCGAAGGTGCGAGAAAAGAAGAACTTGAAATCCGAGGCCGCGATATGGTGAGTGGACTTCCAAGAACAATTACAGTTTACTCGGATGAAATCGAAAGAGCACTTAGAGAATCTGTAGAACTTATCGTGCAAGCTGCGAAAAAAGTTCTTGAACAAACACCACCAGAATTATCAGCAGACATCATTGACCGCGGTGTCATCTTAACAGGTGGCGGCGCATTAATTCACGGCATGGACCAACTTTTAGCAGAAGAACTAAAAGTACCAGTCTTCATCGCCGAAGAACCAATGAGCTGTGTCGCAAAAGGAACAGGAATCATGCTCGAAAACATCGACAAAATCGAACGCACAAAAATAAGCTAAAAAATGCAACATGGGGACGGTTCTCATGTTGCAAACAATGCAACGGGAGAACCGTCCCCATGTTGCAAGAAGGAGGTTATGTTCATGCTTAGAGGTTTTTATTCTGCTGCGAGTGGGATGATGGCGCAACAGCGTTATCAGGAGGCTTTGGGGAATAATATTGCGAATATGAATACACCGGGGTATAAGGCAGATCAGGCTGTGATTCGTTCTTTTCCAGAAATGCTGATTCAAGCGCAAGGCAATAAACAAATCCCAACAACAAGAGGATTAAATATTCCAATCAACCAACAAATTGGCTCGATACATACAGGTGTTTATGTACAAGAAATGCTACCTGATTTTAGCCAAGGTGACATTCGTGAAACACAGCTTTCAACGGATCTTGCACTTATACAATCACAGGTTCCAGATGCTACAGGAGGACTTTTCTTTAGTGTTCAAAACGACGATGGAGAAGTTCGCTTGACTAGAAATGGAAATTTAACTGTTGATGGACAAGGAATGCTAGTTACAAATCAGGGCCATTATGTTTTAGATCAAGCAGGTAACCCGATTCAAACTGGTGGTATGGAATTTACCGTTACAGAGAACGGAATGTTACAAACTCCTGAACAAAATACACAACTTGGAATTCTTTATGTAGAAAATGTTAACGACCTGGTCAAAGAGGGCGATAATATATATAACGGGGAAGCAGTAGCTGTGCCCGCTGGAACTACGTATAATATTCGTCAAGGTTATGTAGAAGGATCAAACGTTGACGCTGCAACGACAATGACTGAAATGATGAATGCTTACAGAGCTTTTGAAGTGAACCAACGAGTACTAAGAGCGTATGACGAGAGCTTAGGAAAAGCAGTAACTGAAATTGGTCGACTAGGCTAAATCATATTTCATCGTTAAAATGGAGGGACTTTTATGTCACAAATAATGATTCAAGCGGCTGTAACGATGAATCAATTACAAAATAAATTAGATTTAATCGGACATAATATGGCAAATAGCCAAACAACAGGATACAAAGAGAGAAGAAGTGAATTTTCATCTCTTTTATTCCAAAATATTAATAACTTAAATTCACCTGCTAACGCAGAAAACCGCCTATCTCCAGTTGGTGTAAGAGTTGGCGCAGGTGCGCGACTTGGCGCAATTAATCATAACTTGAATATCGGCACTTTAAACACAACAAACCGCGAACTTGATGTAGCTTTAATGAACGAGAGTCATTTTTTCCAAATTCAAACGGAAGAAAATGGTGTTGTTGAAACGCGTTTTACAAGAGATGGTAGTTTTTATTTAAATCCAACGAATGATAACCAAGCTATGATGTTGACGACAGGTGCAGGTAATCCAGTACTGGGTCAAAACGGTCCAATCATTATTCCGAATGGCTTCACTGACATTACAATTAATGATAGTGGACAAATCATTGTTCAGCGTAATAATCAAAGCGAGATTGCTGGAGAAATTGCAATTTCACAAGCAATTCGTCCGAGACTTCTAGAAGCAACTGGAGCCAATATGTTCCGACTGCCGAATCTTGACGAAGTTGATTATGACCCGAATGAGATTATTCAACAGATACCACTAACGAATCGTGTGGTTCAAAGTGGTGCGCTGGAACAGTCTAACGTCAATATTGCCGAGCAAATGACGGACTTATTACAAGCGCAGCGTGCTTATCAATTTAATGCACGTACGATTTCTACAAGTGATCAGATGATGGGATTAGTCAATCAACTGAGGAGTTAAGGAGTACTGACCAATGGCAACAAAACAGATTGAAGAAAAGCAAACGGAAAAGGCTTTGAATGATAAAGAAACAAAAAAAGCCTACCAACGTTCTGCTAAAAATGAATCCAAAAAACAAGTTAAAGCCGAGGAAGAAACTCGTACTGAAACAACTTCGAGTAAACCAGTGCGTGTCCGTATTTTTCCTCTATGGCTTCGAATTATAGTCGTTGCACTTATTACCTTCGCAGCCCTTATTGGTGGATTGATGATAGGTTATGGTGTTATTGGTGACGGCGCTCCCCTAGACGCTTTAAAAGTTGAAACATGGCAACATCTAATTGATATTGTAATAAGTGAAAACTAATAAAAAAACAAGCACCCTATAATAGGAAATGCTTGTTTTTTTCATCATTATAATTTTTAGTTTAGATAGGCTAGGCCCCTCTACGCCCTGTTACTAATTGGAAAATGAATACAATTAATGCAATCACAAGAAGAATGTGTACAAGTCCACCTGCGACTTCAAATGTAAAGCCAAGAAGCCATAAAATTAACAGGATTACAATTATCGTCCAAAGCATGCTGTTTTCCTCCTTTGTTCTTTGACTATAGAATCTTTGTAGCTTTGTATAATGAGTATTACCTTATTTTCACCCAAACCAAACCTTTCATACAAAAAAACTTAACTCACAGGCTATAAAAGTTTGATATAATACATAGAAACACTGCAACATGGGGACGGTTCTCATGTTGCATTAAGAAGTGAAACATGAGAACCGTCCCCATGTTGCAGCTAATAAAGGAGAATATTATAAATGAACATTGAAGAGATAAAAGAAATTATTCCACATCGTTATCCATTTTTATTAGTAGATAAGATTATTGAGGTAGAGGAAGCGAAGCGAGCGGTAGGGATTAAGAATGTGACGATTAATGAGCCATTCTTCCAAGGGCATTTCCCTGACTATCCTGTGATGCCAGGTGTACTTATTGTTGAAGCAATGGCACAGGTTGGTGCTATCGCTGTTTTAAATATGGAACAAAACAAAGGAAAAATTGGTTTCCTTGCTGGACTTGATAAATGTCGATTCAAACGCCAAGTGAAACCAGGTGATCAGCTTCGCCTTGAAGTGGAAATTACCCGCATGAAAGGACCAATCGGCAAAGGCAAAGGCAGAGCAACAGTAGACGGCGAACTAGCCTGTGAAGCCGAAATCACATTCGCTATTCAATAAGATGAAACATGGGGACGGTTCTCGCGTTGCAGTCAAAGTGCAACACGAGAACCGTCCCCATGTTGCAATTGATGTCGCAACCCACACTTCAAAAATTTCCCATCCGCTATTTGTATGCCCTTTCTAAAGTTGGTTAAACTAACTGCGAGTGATTCCAATGGAAAAGGAGGCATGCAAATCATGAAAAACAAATGGCTTCTCCGCTTCGGTGCGTCCGTTCTGGCTATAACGCTGTTAACAGGTTGTGGAACGAATAATGACCCCGCCGACGAACCTTTAAACGAAGAATTTGATAACGGCGGAGATATGATGGATGGCGGCGACGGAAATGGCAATGGCGGCAATACTAACGGTGGCAACTAAGCCCCACTTTTGATACATGAAAAATGCAGAACGTAATGAAAAAAGCGTTCTGCTTTTTAATTAGTAAGCAAAACGCATCTCAAAATCACTTATTTTTTGCAATGATCTTTTGGTTGATTTGTTTGATGACCTCTGAAAACATTAACCCAATTGCAATTCCTCCAGCAATTAACATCACTTGCGCGGAGAGTTCGACAGCTAATGTATAATCTTTTTCCACAAAAGCACGCATGGCATTGTAAGCCATCCCCCCTGGAACAAGCGGAATAATTCCCGAGACATTAAAAATAATAATTGGCGTTTTATATACTTTTGAACAAATATAACTCAAGACCGAAACAAGAATAGCTGCGAATATCGTCGCTGCAATAATGTCCATGCCGTTCTGGGTTAAAAAGTAAAATAAAATCCATCCGAGCATCCCGACAGAACCACACTGGATCAGCGCTTTTTTCGGAGCCCCAAACAACACACCAAAACCACTAGCAGCAATAAAACTCGTCACAAGCTGAGCCACAATTTCCATCCGAATGCCCCTTTCATGAGTGCAACATGGGGACGGTTCTCCCGTTTCATTGAGAGTGCAACACGAGAACCGTCCCCATGTTTCACCACCACGCCATCTAAAATATTGTAAATGTGAGTGCGACGCCTGCGCCGATTGCGAAGGCGGTTAGTGTTGCTTCGATCCCTTTGGACATGCCGGAGAAGTAGTGCCCGGCCATGAGGTCTCGTATGGCATTTGTGATTGGTAGCCCTGGAACGAGTGGCATCACGGATCCGATGATGACTTTATCCAACTCATCGCCAACTCCAATAGCTACAAGCAAAAAGGCGACTATCCCAATACAGAACGCTCCGATAAATTCAGCCAAAAATCGAATTTCTAATAAATCATCCATCCAAAGCATCACAGCGAAACCAAGACCGCCGACAAAACAAGCTGCCATAAAATCCATCCACGATCCTTGAAACATGATCGAAAAACAACCACTCGCAAGTGCTGCAGCCAAAACCTGTACCCAAGACGGATAAATCGCTTTTTGCTTTTCAACTGCTTGCAACGCCTGATAAGCTTCAGCTAAATTCAATTCGCCAGCAACAATTTCCCTTGAAACTCTGTTAACTTCATCTATTTTATGTAAATCTGTCGGTCGCTTTTGAATCCGTATGAAATTATTCACTTCCATCATACCGGCCGAAAAGCTAATCCCTGTAGGTGTTGCATGGCTCTGCGCATGCTCCAAACCGAACGCCTTAGCAATCCGATTCATCGTATCCTCCACCCGGTGCGTTTCAGCCCCACTTACAAGCAATATTTTCCCTGCAATCATGCAGACTCTCTCCACAGTTGCCTTCTCTTGCACCGTGCCACCACCCATCTCTATTTAAGCCAGTGTTAAAAATAAAAAGACAATCGACAAAATCGGAACAGCCAGTGACATTGCGATTGCAATAAACGAAAACTGTGTGACAGCTTCTTTACTTTCTTCAGGAACACCAACAGAACGTTGCATAAAAATGAAGAAAATAGAGAAAACCATAATTAAGCCAATAAACACAGCTGGCAAAATAATATCATTCATCGTATAAATTGGCTCAATCGTTACCAACGCCAGAATCAAAAACACAATTGGAATGGCCTCTGAAGCTGCAACACCGATAAAAAACTTTTGCTGAATCTTTGGTGCATCTTCTGGATTTTCTTTTAATTTTTCCACATTCGTTTTATAGAAAAACAACACACCCAATACTGCCATCGCAGCAGCAACTACATAAAGTAATAATCCCATGTTATCCCCCCTTACCAGCACTATCATACCAGAATTGGTAAGGGAGGGAAAATATATTATAATAGAAAGAAAGCGAAATTCATTCAATCAGTAACACAAACCCTCTGAATTACGACAAAAGTTGCTAGAAGGGTATATAATTCGCTATAATTTAAACGATACAGCTTTACATTTGTTTAATATATGATTAGGAGAATTTTATGTTTAATCCCGTCGATTTAGTAATCGCATTTTTAATAGCTCTAATCTCATCATTTCTGTTAACCTACCCAGTGAAGCGCTTCGCATTTCTCATTGGTGCTGTTGACTTTCCAAATTATCGAAAAATCCATACAGAAGTTACCCCAAGAATCGGTGGACTTGCGATTTTCCTTGGCGCACTACTTGGTGGTTTATATTTAGCCCCACAACATGAGCATCTGCCGGAAATCTTTTTCGGTGCACTCATTATTATCATCACAGGGGTTCTAGATGACCGTTTCGAAATCAAGCCAATTGTGAAATTGACCGGTCAGCTCGTTGCTGCATCTTTCTTAGTTTCATCAGGTTTGATTATTGAACGTATTACCTTGCCATTTATCGGCATGATCGATCTTGGTTTCTTTAGTGTTCTCGTCACCGTCCTTTGGGTTGTCGGTATTACAAATGCAATCAACCTTATCGATGGACTCGATGGACTTGCGACAGGTGTCACGACAATTGCCCTTATTAGTATGTTTATCATGGCTATTATTGATGCCGAATTAATCGCAGCTTTCTTAAGTATCGTTTTAATCGGTGCAAATCTTGGATTCCTTTATCACAACTTTTATCCCGCCAAAATATACATGGGAGACACAGGCTCAAACTTCCTCGGCTATATGATTGCCGTTGTTTCCATGCTTGGGCTTTTTAAAAACATCGCGTTCTTTAGTTTCGTCGTTCCAATTATCGTCCTTGCATTACCAATCTTTGATACGATTGTCTCGATTGTGAGACGAGCATATAACAAAGAAAGTATTATGGCTGCAGACAATAAACATTTGCATTATCAACTCATTGGAGCGGGTTATAGTCACCGAAAAACTGTATTGATTTTCTATCTATTTAGTGGTGTATTTGGCGGTTTAGCGATTTTATTTTCAACAGTTAGTGCAAAATTTTCGATTGTCGTAACAATCTTCGTCTTGTTGTTCTTGCATATTCTTGCAGAGCTTGCAGGTCTTGTAATGGGTGGGAAACGCCCAGTTGTTAATCGATTAAGAAATCTTAAATGGAAACTCTCTAAACAAAAAGAAAAATAAAGAATAAGCTTTTTCAAAGGTGACACCTCTCCCTTGAAGAAGCTTATTTTTTATGCACCCAAACTAAATGCCTATAATTCTGAAAATAATGAACTATCCTACTATGTCTTTCTGCTCTAGTACATGCTTTCCTATATATGTAAAATTTAGATATCTGAATTTTTGAAAGGATGTGAAATGAAGTTTCATGCGCCAAAAGCATCACAACTCATTATTATTTATTAAATTAGGGGGAGAAGCATGGGCAGAAGAATAACATTTATTTTCTTAGCATTTTTACTCGTATTCAGTAACTTCACAGTCGCAAGTGCGATGCCAACAAAGCAATTACCACAGCAAGCATTGGACAAGCAATCACTTAAAGCAGATGAAGTCCAAGAGACAATTGATCCTGAAAAGGAAGTCAGAGTCATCGTTGAAGTTGAGGACCAAGCTCCTATAGAATACGCAACTCAACGTGGAGTGAAATATAATGACCTTAGACAATCTGAAAAACTGAGCCTAGAAAGGTCAGCAAAAGCAAAACAGAAATCGGTTAAAACAAACATAGAAAAGCAAAGAATTAAAACAAAAGAGCTTCAAGAATTTACAGCAGTTATCAATGGATTCAGTATCGAAGTAAAACATGCTGATATTGAAAAAATTGAGAAACTGCCAGACGTAAAAGCAGTACATCTTGTAAATGAATATGAGCGACCAGACGCTACACCTGACATGGTTTATAGTAAAGACCTAGTTGAGGCACAGCAAGCTTGGCGCGATTATGGTTTTAAAGGGGAAGGTATGGTTGTCGGAGTGATTGACTCAGGTGTTGATCCGTCACATCGCGACATGGTGCTTTCAGACAATGAAACTGGGAAACTAACAGAGCAATTTGTGAACGATACGATTGCAAAAGAAGACCTTCCAGGAAAATATCACACGGAAAAAGTTCCTTATGGATACAACTATATGGATGAAAATCAAGAAATCCGTGAAATCCATGCAGGTGCAAACTACCATGGCATGCACGTTGCTGGAACAGTTGGCGCAAATGGGGACGAGGAAAACGGTGGTATCCTAGGAATTGCACCAGAAGCGCAAATTCTTGCATTGAAGGTATTCGGTAACGACCCGAATATGCAATCTACTTTTGGTGATATTTATATTAAAGCAATTGACGATTCTATTAAACTAGGTGCAGACGTACTAAATATGAGCTTAGGTTCTGGAGCAGGATTTGTAAATGAGGACTCTCCAGAGCAACAAGCAGTAACTCGTGCGGTTGATAACGGCGTGCTTATGTCGATTTCAGCAGGGAACTCATCCTACTTTGGTGATGATTTCTTCTACCCGTATGCAACAAATCCAGATTACGGGGTAGCAGGTTCACCAGGGGTTGCTTATGACTCGCTCCAAGTTGCATCTTTTGAAAATTCCTTCATGGATGTTGCAGGGGTAACCTACACCATTGACGGTGAGTCAGGTGTTGCAGCGTTCCTATCTGTAAGTAATATACATCCACATGACGTGGAGCAAAAGGAATTCGAAGTTGTCAATGCAGGCCTTGGACAACCTGAAGACTTTGAAGATATTGATGTCGAAGGAAAATATGCCCTTGTTCAGCGCGGAGCAATTGCTTTTACGGATAAAGCATTCAACGCACAGGATAATGGAGCGGCAGGTATTTTTATTTACAATAACGAAGATGGCATTGTAAATATGGCATCAGATCCGGGAATCAAAATTCCACAGCTATTCATGCTGAAAAGTGACGGAGATCGCTTAGCTGCAGCATTAAATGCAGGACAAGCAGTTACCATTAACTTTGAAGGTGAAACGACTACAATTGATAACCCTGATGCAGGAAAAATGAGTGACTTCTCTTCATGGGGACTAACTCCAAACCTTGATTTCAAACCAGAAATTACTGCGCCAGGTGGACAAATTTTATCAACATTAAATGATAATCAATACGGTCTAATGAGTGGAACTTCCATGGCAGCACCACATATTGCAGGTGGGGGAGCACTTATTCTTGAACGTGTGGATAGTGAATTTGGCTATAAAGGAGCAAATCGTGTTAATTTAGCAGAAAATCTCTTATTAAACACAGCAAAAGTCGTTGATTTTGACGGAGCACCTGTCTCTCCTCGTCGTCAAGGCGCAGGTATGATGCAGCTACACTCCGCATTATCTACACCAGTTGTCGTGACGGAATCTTCGACAAATGAAGGGAAAGTCGCGTTAAAAGAAGTGACGTCAAACACAGTTACTTTCGAATTAACAGCAGAAAACTTCTCTGACGAAGTGATTACGTACGAAGCTAGTGCGAGCGTTCAAACCGATACACCAGTTAATGGTGGGGGCGTTCTAGTTACAGCTCCGAATATGTTCGGTGCCTATGACCTTGGCGACCTTGCGACAATTAACGGTGGCGAAACAGCAATTACAGTACCAGCAAATGGAAAAACATCATTTGAAGTAACAATTGATGTTAGCTCAGTTGACGCATCAATTAGCAGTATTTTTGAAAATGGTTACTGGTTAGAAGGGTTCGTTACATTATCAGATCCAACTGACATGAATCCAGACCTGTCCGTTCCATATGTTGGCTTCAAAGGCGAATGGGATGCAGCACCAATTTTCGATACACCAATGTGGGATCCATTGTCATTTTACGGCATGACAGGTATAGCGACAAATCTTGGTGACGATAGTTACGGCTTCCTTGGCGAAGACCTAGCAACTGGCGCATTCAATCCAGAAAATATTGCCTTTTCACCGAATGGGGATGGCAATCAAGATAATGCCTTACTCGTAGTATCGCTAATGAGAAACGTGAAAGATGCAAGCTTCCGCGTTCTTGATCAAGACGGCGAAGTTGTACGCACGATTCGTAATGAATCATTTTTACGCAAAAATTACTATGACCGTGGCCGCGCTGCTTACTACACATTATCTAGCGCACGTGCATGGGACGGAAAAATTGCTGGCAGACTTGCAGAAGAAGGACAATACTACCTGCAAGCACAAGCTACAATTGACTTCCCAGGAGCAAAAGCACAAGACATAACGATTCCAGTTATGCTTGATGTGACAGCACCTGAAGTAAGCGCGAAAATTAACCAAGATAATAATCTTTTAACAGTTGACCTAAACGACGGAGACGGTAGTGGCGTTTCCTACTGGGATGTATTAGTCGATGGTGAATCTGTCTTAGAAATGCCATATGTAAATGGCGAAACAGAGCATGCACTTCCAGAAGGATTTGACGCTGAAGAGCAAACAGTAACAGTTGTTGCAGTGGATTACGCTGGTAACGCTGGTGAAGGCGAAGCAGAACTTCAACCAAAAGATACAACAGCGCCAGACCTACGTGTGGAAACACCTGGAGCACTTGCGGTATCAACCACAAAAGACGTTGAAATCACTGGATACGTATCAGATAAAGAATCTGGTGTGAAAGAAGTAACGGTTGATGGCAATCCAGTGGAACTTGTATATGACGAAGCAAACGAGCGTTACAACTTCACATACACACTAACACATGAAGAAGACGGCTATTACCTAACAAGATTTAAAGCAGTCGATAACGCAGGTAACGAAGCCGAATTCAGCCGCAGATATTTTGTAGACTCGACAGCAGCAAGTGTCACAATCACTGCTGAAGAAGAAACTACTGAAGATGTAACAACAGTGAAGGCCCATATCCAAGATAGATTCGATCAAATCGACGTGTACATTAACGGCGATCACGTGTACTTCAACAGTCTATCAACACCTTATGGCAGCAAGAGCTTTGACGAAGAACTCGAATTCGATCTAGCACTTGATATGGGAGAAAACGTCTTCGAATTCAAAATAGTCGACCTAAGCGGCCAAGAAACAGTTGAGTATATTACGATTGAAAAAGTTGAAGCTGAGGAAGAAGAGCCAGAAGAACCGGTTGACCCTGAGGAACCTGAAAAGCCAGGCAAACCAAGTGTTAAAGATATCGTTAAAAAAGTAATCGGTAAAGTGATTGGTATAATTGGTAAGATCTGGTCTTTCTTTGGATAATGATAGAATAGAACAGTGGACAGGACGCGGTTGGGCGTCCTGTCTTTTCCTTTTTGGTAAATTGAGTACCTTTAACCTCAATCCACGCACTTCCATGTCTAATTCACGCACTCTACACCTGAATCCACGCACTTCCATGTCTAATTCACGCACTCTACATCTGAATCCACGCACTTCCATGTTTAATCCACGCACTTTACACCTAAATCTACGCACCTCCATGTCTAATTTGCGCATTCTATTCCCAAAGTCATCAACCGCATAAACCTAACAAATCCTTAACACATTCTTCACTCCTATTTAACACAAACTTCACATCCTTCAACTATAATAAAGATAGAAACAATTTGTTGAGAGGAGAAAAAGATGAAGATTCGTGGAATTGCTGAACGTGGATATGCTGCGCAGTTTCCTGAGAATACATTGTCTTCTTTTCGCGCTGCCACCGAGCAGAATTTTACCCATATCAAGCTGGAAGTCCATCTGACAAAGGATCAGATCCCCGTTGTTATCCATGATTTCACACTGGATAAAACTACGAATGGCACTGGTGAGGTAGCAGACTATACCTATAAGGAACTTCAACGCTTTTCTATCAATCATGATGAGCGAATCCCTACATTAGAAGAGGTTCTTCTATTTACTAAAGGAAAAGTCATCACAGGGATTGAAATCAAGCAACTCGGCTTTTACCAAGGGCTTGAGGAAAAAGTCTTCCAAATCATTGAAAAGCTAGATTGTCATGACGATGTCTTTATACTTTCACGTAATCATCATTCCCTGGCAAGAATACGAATGCTTTCAAAGAATCTTAAACTTGGCCTGATTTCAAATGAAATAACCGCATCTGATATCCATCTTTTAAAAGAATTGAATGCCACGCATTATATGGTGAAATTCAATTTTCATATGATGGATAACCCTGAAATGCAACAATTAGAAAAAATGAACATCCAAATCATAACTTTCACGATAAATACAATTGAGAAAATGAATTTTCTGCGAATGTATCCCAATATATTGATTGCAACAAAAGAGCTAGAAAAGTTTAAAGCAATCCTTTATCCAGCAACAATTACTAATTGGCAGAAAGTAGGGATATAGATGAAGAAAAAACTTATCTACTTTCTGTTTCCAATATTTTGTATAACCGCCATAATTAAATGGCGTAAACCCGATAAATTTGTGAAAATAGCATAGTCCGTTACCCCCTAACTTCCAGCCTGTTTCCCCGAACAGGCTGGAGGTATTTTAATTTCTTCAAAAATTCCCCCCTCCCAGATACTTCATTCGATTATAAGGGTGGAAGGGAGGTGAGAAACATGGCAACTTCAACAATCACACAATCCACGTTGCAGCTTGTTTTCCAGAATGGACTTGATCCGTTATCTGGAGAGCCGGTATTCCAGACGAAGAGTTTTAACAACGTAAAATCTCAAGCAACGCCTGCGCAATTATATAATATTGCGATTGCATTCGAAGGCTTGCAAGAACGCCCGCTTGAATCTGTTGGTCGAAGAGATACTTCAGACATCCGCCCAGCATAACACCGTACAGTACAGCTAACAGAAATTCCGAAAAGAAAGGAGGATTCCCATGAAAAAATTAGAAATGCGATTTGAAAACCAAGAAGGCCGAGTAGTAACTTACAGCCTTGATTACCCACTTGAAGATCTTGATGCTACATCAGTAAACGCAGTAATGGATCAAGTAATTGAAGAGAATGTCTTCACTTCATCTGGTGGTGACCTAGTCGGAAAACGAAGCGCAAGAGTAGTAGAACAAATTGTAGAAGAAATCGAAATCCTATAATCCAAAGAAGACCAGTGGCAAAGGCTGCTGGTCTTCTTTTTCAAAAAATAAGGAGGTTATCTTATGGAAGTATGGTATGCGTTTATCGCAGAAGTCGGGTTTCCCATCGGTGTCACGTTTTATTTGTTATACCGAATCGAAGGCAAACTCAACCTGCTAATCGATTCCATCCAACAGTTACCCGACAAATTAAACTGAAAGCGTGAGAATGAGAAAAATAAAAAAGTTGGTTAATCGAAGGCCCCTTCTGGGTATGAAAGTAGAAGGGGCTTTCTTCCTATAGAAAATAATTCCCAAATTATACATTTTCGCTTATAATAAAGAAACTCAATGTATTAATCTTAAGTACATAAAGCATTTTAGAGAGAAGTCTACCCTTAATGGAGGTACTACAATGAAATTTATAAAAGTGAAAGACTATGAACAATTAAGTCAGAAAGCATATGAAATTTTATCCGATCGAATTAAAGATTTAGCGCAACCACGAATTGGTCTGGCGACAGGCTCGACACCTGAAGGCCTTTATCAACTAATAATAGACGAATGTAAAAAAGGAAATATGGATTTATCTAGTGCATTAACTTTTAATCTTGATGAATATATCGGACTCGACGACGAGCATCCAAGCAGCTATCATTATTTTATGAATGATAAATTATTTAATCATATTGAAATCCCAGCTGAAAATATATTCCTGCCAAGTGGCGTTGCTGAAGACGTACAAGTTGAATGCGAAGACTATGAAGCAACGATAAAAAAAGCTGGTCAAATTGATCTTCAGCTTTTAGGTATTGGCGGCAATGGCCATATTGGTTTCAATGAGCCTGGGACATCTTTCGAAAGCAGAACCCATGTTGTTGATCTAGATGAATCTACCATCCAAGCAAATGCAAGATTTTTTGATTCGATTGAAGAAGTGCCTACAAAAGCAATCACGATGGGAATTGGGACTATCCTTGATAGCAAAGAAATTCTCATGATTATTTCAGGTGAAAGCAAGCAGGAAGCGGTTACGCAACTATTAAGTGGTGTCATTACAGAAGATGTACCAGCCACAGCGTTACACAAGCATCCAAATGCGACTGTCATTATTGATGAAGCAGCATGGGGAGATAATTAAAAAAATCCCTCTAACACATTTTGTTAGAGGGTACCTATTTTCTTCACAGCAATTACCTTAGAATAATTCCGCACAATCAAATCTTCCACCTGATCCTCGCGCAACAATCCAAGCTCAATCGCCGCTTGAATTTTTACTTTATCAGGCACCTGCACGGTCTCGATTAAATCTTCCATCTGCAAATCTCTTAATCTCTCAACAGTCTGCTTTTCATCGAAACGCTCCGACCTACGAATCTGCCTTTGCAACCGATACCCGTCTATCTCAAGCTCACCCTTCAGATTTACACCAACCGTCTCATCAAAATAAGCATTAAATTGCTCTTTCAACTCATTCAATTCCTGATCAATCTCTTTTTTAAGACGATTCAAATCATCAAACCGTGCAAGCATGTCCTGCCGAATCTGAACATTATCCATCGCATTTCCCCCTTGCCTCATTCTATGAAATCAGAAGAAGAAATATACTATATCAAAGAAAGGAAATCAAAAATGATAATTAAATATCGCAAAAAGCCTCTCTTACTAGAGAAATACGAAATACTAGTGTCGCGCTTATCCCAGCATTCCCCTCATCACAGTCAAGTCGCCTTTGACGCAACAAACTGTCTGAAAGGCTATGAAGGTGAACTCGCCGTCGATTACTATCTTAAGCTCCTCCCGGCAGCCGACTACACCATCCTTCAAGATCTCACCCTCAAAGTAAACCATCAGACCTTCCAAATGGACAACCTGATCCTCACACGAAACGCAATCTACATTGTAGAGGTAAAAAACTTCCTAAGCAGCGTCAGCTATCATACTGCATCAGATACATTTGTTTTAAATAATGGTCACCGAACATTTGGTACAGCCAACCCTATTAATCAAGCAAAAATTCAAAAAGAGCGACTACGCATGTGGCTAAGTATAAATAATGAACCAGACCTTCCAATTCACTGTTTCGCTGTTATCAGTGATTCTCAGACAGTCCTCACTATTGTTGGCGAGCCGACAGAAAACTCTCTGCTCCTCTCTCATGGTGAACACATCCCATGGAAAATAATGGAGTTGGAAAAACGCTATAAGGAAACTCATAACTTCCCACATCAAATAATCGGCTACAAACTCAAGAACGCTGCAACCGATTTTAATAAAGATATTCTAAAAGAGTACTCTATCCACCCAAATGAGATAATGCCAGGAATACGTTGTGTAGGATGTAACACGCTTGGTATGCAAAGAAAAGGCTGGACGTGGAAATGTAAGAGGTGTCATGTCGAAGATAAACTCGCAGCCGAAAAGACAATTAATGAATACCTACTACTAATAAAACCTTGGATAACCAACAAAGAATGCCAAAACTTTCTTGTCATCACCTCCCGCAACACTTGCCTAGGATTACTTCGGAAAATGCCTAACCTCGAATTCAATAAAGAGCGCTATAGATGGGAAAGAAAATAAAACAGAGGAGCGATTGCCCCTCTATTTTCCCGTAGTTTGATTGGAGTAAAATCCTCAAACTCAAATCCACGCACCCCCATCCCGAATTGCCGCACCTCCACCCCCAATCCACGCACCCTCACCCCAAATTGACGCATCTCCACCCCCAATCCACGCACCCTCACCCCAAATTGACGCACCTCTATCCCCAATCCACGCACATCCCCCTCCTCCGCACCGCCAAACAAAAAAAGCCCCTCTCTCCCAAGAAGGACTTTCACTAATCACTTTAATAAAATCTCTTAAAACTATCAAAATGCTTCGACCAATAAGAACTATCCAAACTTGCAACTGTAACACCTGTTGATGAGCCAGCATGAATAAATTTATTATCGCCAATATAAATCCCCATATGCGAGATGCCAGCCTTATATGTTCCTGCGAAGAATACAAGGTCACCCACTTGTGGTTGATTTACGTAATACGAACGATCAAAATAGCCTGCGCTTGATGTACGACTAATGTCCATACCTGCGTTCTTATATGCATAATAGATAAATCCACTACAGTCAAATCCGCTTGGCGTAGCGCCTGCCCATACATATGGTACACCTAATTGACTGTTCGCAACATTTAATAGGTTATCAATATTATAGCTTACATCTACTTTAGGTGGCGCTGCAGGTTTAGAACTCCCGCCTGAACTACTAGAACCTTCACCGATATTTAACTTTTGTCCAATTAAGATCAAGTCAGATTTTAAATTGTTCCAACGCTTCAAGTTGGCAACTGTTACTTTATGCTGGGAAGCGATGCGAGAAAGTGTGTCTCCTGATTTTACGGTATAGACACTTGAGCTTCCAGTTTGCTGGCTACTAGACGGCGCCCCAGAAGAGCTATTATTAGATGAACTATTAGAATTTCCAGTCGATCCACTACTAGACTCCTTCCCGGGCTCACTTACTACAAAAACATTCCCTGGAAAAATTAATGTCGTATCAAGGTTATTCCATTTCATCAAATTCTGTAGGGATATATTATGGCGCGATGCAATACCACTTAAAGTATCTCCTGCTTTTACAGTGTATGTATTTGATCCCGTTGATGAATTCGAAGTATTTCCTGCAGAGCTATTAGAACTAGGCTTTTCAACTTTATTCGACCCACTTGAGTTAGATCCTGCAGTGTTACTTGTTTCAATAATTTGATTCGGATAAATTATGTCAGATGTTAGGTTGTTTACTGCTTTTAGAGTGGATACGCTTGTGCCATACTTCTGGGCAATTGACCAAAGTGAATCACCAGATTGGACCTTATGCGTTGCGGCTTCGACTTCTTCTGCCGCGAAGATTGCTGATGCGATAGCTGCTGTGGCTGTTACGGACATGAACATTTTCTTTTTTGACAATGCTAAATCCCCCTTCTTAGTTGTTAATTACTATAAAACTATTAAATCTACTTAGTGTATTTTCTGCAAAATATGTAAACTTAATAACTCATATTATACCAATTATTTCATATGTAAAAAGAAAATTAACGAATTTGTAATGTTTTTGTAATATAACTTTGAATTATAGGTTTAAATGATACATTTCAACTTGCAAGTCAGTTTAAAAAAATTAATTTCTCATTAAAATTGAAAAAACTATTAAATACCCTCTATCATATCAACTTATTTATGATATAATCATTCAATGTAAAAGGGTAAACCGAAATAATTATTGCAATATAAACAAATTAATCATAAAACCACAAATTAACAACGATACTTGGAGGTACAGTCATGGAAGAAACAATTTCCTTGAAGGAAATATTTAATGTTATCAAAAAGCGATTTTTACTTATAGCTTCAATAACGCTTGTCGCTGCCATAATCGCAGCAGTCATTAGTTACTTTGTTTTAACGCCAACCTATCAATCTAGTTCTCAGTTTATCGTAAACCAAAGTCAAACCGATCAAACGGTACCTTATAACGTAAATGATATCCGAGCAAACGTTGAAATCATTAATACATATAATGTTATTATTACGAGTCCTGCAATTCTAGGTGTCGTAATTGAAGAACTAAATCTACCATATTCAGTTGCAGGACTTAGTTCAAATATCAGTGTCTCAAACGCACAGAATTCTCAAGTTGTGACTGTTACTGCAACGGATGAAAATCCAGCACTCGCAGTTGATATCGCGAATACAACGGTAGCTGTCTTCCAAGACCGTATTCAAGAATTTATGAATGTTGATAACGTAAATGTATTAACAGAAGCTCAACTAAGTTCGAACCCAACGCCTGTAGCACCGAACCCATTGCTCAATATCGCAATTGCACTTGTATTAGGAGTAATGCTTGGTGTTGGTCTAGCCTTCTTACTAGAATATCTAGACAATACAATTACAACAGAAGATGACATTGACAAACATTTAGGCTTAACTGTTCTTGGTGTTATTTCTATGATGGATGCTGATGATGTTCAACCAAGCCAAGCTTCCTTCCGAAATAATAAAGGAAAGCGAGGTGGATATAATGTCACGCAAAAGAAATCGGTTTAAAGCGGCAAGTAATATTCGCCACTTAATAACAATGATTAATCCAAAATCACCAATTTCAGAACAATACCGCACAATTCGTACAAATATCCAGTTTTCATCGATTGATAAAGATTTAAGAACAATCCTCGTCACATCATCAGGACCTGAAGAAGGGAAATCAACAGTAACAGCAAACCTTGCAGTTGCTTATGCACAGCAAGGGAAGCGGGTCTTACTTATTGATGCTGACTTACGTAAACCAACCGTGCATTACACCTTTCGATTGAACAACCTAACAGGATTAAGTAATGTTCTCGTAGGCGAAAATGTTCTAGAAGAAGCGGTTAATACGACGGATATGGAAACGCTAGATGTATTAACATGTGGCCCAATTCCACCTAACCCATCTGAATTACTAGCTTCAAGACGAATGGAAAAGCTTTTGAAAGAAGCGTTACTAGCCTATGATATGGTTATTTTTGACACACCACCAGTGCTAGCAGTAACAGATGCTCAGATTCTAGCTAATATTGTGGATGGTAGCGTCCTCGTCGTTCGTAGTGAAAAGACTGAAATTGAAGCTGCACAGCGAGCGAAGGAAGCATTAGAACCAGCAAAAGCGAAGTTACTGGGTACAGTGCTAAATGGTAGGGAAAAATCAGCATCAAATTATTATTACTATTATGGAACAAAATAAAACTTACAGCCCAAAGAGAGTAAACATAACTGATATATTTTTCAGTAATGATAGTTACTCCAACAGGGCTGTATTTTTGTGGGATAAAATTACCAAATATAATTAATAAAAGTAACAACTTAAGTATTACTAAAAAATAACGGTCGATTTATGTAAAAAAATTGAAGGTTATGGTATAATTATAAAAATCAGAAAAGTGTTTAAAAAATCAGTTTATTAACATAGAGAAGGGAGTGGCTCTTAATGATCGATATTCATTCTCATATTCTACCAGGTATTGATGATGGGGCGAAAACACAACAAGATAGTTTAGACATGGCAAGAGCCGCATTTGAGGAAGGAATTACGACGATTGTAGCAACACCACATCATAGGAATGGTCAATTCGATAATGAAGGAGAAGCCGTCTTAAAGTGGGTTGAGTTGCTTCAAGCATTCTTCAAAGATGAAGGCATTCCACTGAAAGTTCTTCCAGGTCAAGAAACGCGGATACATGGAGAGATGATTGAAGAGTTAGAGGAGAATATTATTCTACCAATTAACCATTCGAAATATGTTTTTGTCGAGTTACCAACAGCGCATGTACCAAGGTACACAAGTCAAATGTTATTCGATATTCAGGTAGCAGGCTATATTCCAATTATTGTTCATCCCGAACGCAACCAAGAACTTATCGAACACCCCTCACGTCTCTATGACTTCGTAAAAAAGGGTGCACTAACACAAGTTACTGCAGGCAGTCTTGTTGGTAACTTTGGAAAAAGTATTCAGAAATTCAGTCAGCAACTAATCGAAGCAAATCTTACACACTTTATTGCGTCTGATGCACATAATACTTCATCCCGAGGTTTCTTCATGGATCAGGCCTTTGAACATATAAAAAAGGAATATGGTAGCGATTTATACTATATGCTACTAGAAAATAGCGAACTATTAATTGCCAATCAAAATATTAACCAAATGGAACCTGAACATATTAAGCGAAAGAAATTCTTAGGGCTCTTTTAAAAATAAATAAGCAGTACTGGTTAATTCTTCCTTTGCAATGCTTCGCTCACTTAGAGACAAAACCAACATACTGCTAATACATAATAAAGAGGTGTTAGCATGGTTCAAGTAATGATTGTAGATGAACAAACCTTATTCCGTGAAGGTCTGCAAGTAATTCTTGAAGCGAGTGAAGAATATAGTGTGCTTGGATCCTTTGATACAGGGAGACAAGCATATCAATTCTTAAAGGAAAGTACCGTACAGCCAGATCTCTTATTAATTAATTTAGAATTAGAAAATACTGATGTGATTAAAACAATAAATCTCATCAAAAGGAAATTTCCTAAGACTCGTATCCTGACTTTGGTGTCGGAAATGAATGAACATTTTATTATTGAAAGTATTCTCGCAGGAACAAATGGAATCTTAATGAAGCAGGAATTTACAGATCGACTCATACAGTCTATTGAAAATGTAATCATGGGAGATACTGTTTTATCAGGGCCAGTCGCTGAAGTGCTTGTGCGAAGAATTAAGCAACTATCTTTGGGACAGAAAGATATTTTCCTCTCCCGTCTTTTCTATCACGGTTATAGTCTTACGAATCGAGAACTCGATATTGCTTATCTATTGAAAAAAGGTTACACAAATAGTGAGATAGCTTCGGTATTAAACTTGAGTGAAGGTACAGTGAAGAACTATATCAGTGAAATTTATAACAAACTTAATATTCGCTCTCGTAAACGTGTGATAGACTTGTTTCAAAGAATGATGAAAGAACTCGATATTTGACTTTCAAGTTTAAAAAGTCACTTAAAATATGACTTTTTTTATAGTATGATAGAGTTTGTCAAATAAATGGAAAAGATATGGATACATACTAATCAAACATGAAGGAATTAACCTCATGAGAAAGGAGTAGCTTCATGACTTATCGAAAGAGATTAGCACTTCTTATACTGCTAGATTCAGTTATCGTGATAACTGCAATTTTTATCGCAGCGTGGATTGTCTATCCTGCCTATGATAACATCCTAACTTCTACAGCAATCATCACTAGTGCAGTCGCTCTATTAATCTTCCATCATATTTATGCCGCAGTATTCAAACTTTATAATAAAGTGTGGTCTTACGCTAGCGTCGGAGAATTGGCAGCTATTGTGAAGGCAGTCACGCTTTCCATTCTTAGCGCGGGGGTCGTTATGCTTTTACTTAACGACTTTACAATCCTCAGACGCGCATTAGTAGTTGCATGGTTATTACATATTATCTTTATAGGTGGCTCTCGTTTTATGTGGAGAATTTACAGAGACCGCTATATCAATAATAAAGCTTCTTCGCAAAAACGCACTCTAGTCGTAGGTGCTGGAGCAGCTGGAGCGATGATCGTTCGTCAACTTCGCAATGAGCATAATATTGATCTCCAGCCCGTTGCTTTTGTTGATGATGATTTAAGTAAACAACGAATGGAGTTGTATAGCTTACCAGTTGTAGGAACTGTAGCTAATATTCCAGAAGTTGTAGAAAAATACAACATTGATCATATTGTCATTGCGATCCCATCACTTAAGAATGGCCAACTAAAGAAAATAGTCGAATCTTGCAGTGGTACATCAGCACAGGTGCAAATGATTCCAAAAATCGAAGACCTGATGACAGGAAAAGTTTCTGTTAGTAGTTTGAAAAATGTCGAAGTAGAGGATTTACTAGGTCGAGAACCAGTAAAACTGGATATTGATGCTATTTCTGAATATGTGACTGGGAACACGGTGATGGTAACTGGAGCAGGTGGGTCGATTGGCTCTGAAATCTGTCGTCAGTTGATGCGCTTCACTCCGAAAAAAATTCTCCTTGTTGGGCATGGGGAATATAGTATTTACAATATTGATATGGAATTAAGAAAAACGTTTGGAGAAACAGAAACAGAAATTATTCCGATTATCGGTGATGTAAAAGATCGTAAAAGAATCTTTGAGATTGTTGAAACTTATATGCCTGCGATTATTTATCATGCTGCAGCACATAAGCATGTGCCATTGATGGAGTATAACCCACATGAAGCAGTGAAAAATAATGTTATCGGGACAAGAAACGTTGCAGAAGCTGCTGATAAGTTTTTTGTGAATACTTTCGTTCTTGTTTCAACAGATAAAGCTGTAAATCCAACGAATGTCATGGGAGCAACAAAACGAGTTGCTGAAATGGTTGTGCAGAACTTGGCGAAAAATAGCCAAACAAAATTTGTAGCTGTAAGATTTGGGAATGTATTAGGAAGCCGTGGAAGTGTTATCCCATTGTTTAAAAAGCAGATTGCAAAAGGTGGGCCTATTACAATTACACATCCTGATATAACTAGATACTTCATGACGATTCCAGAAGCTTCAAGACTTGTAATCCAAGCTGGAACGCTTGCTCAAGGTGGAGAGATTTTTGTGCTGGATATGGGTGAGCCTGTGAAAATCGTTGATTTAGCCAAAAACCTAATTAAGTTGTCGGGCTATGCTGAGGACGAAATTCGAATTGAATATTCAGGTTTACGTCCTGGTGAGAAGATGTTTGAGGAATTATTGGGAGAGGATGAGATTCTCCCTGGGGAAGTTTATGAGAAGATTTATGTTGGAAGAACAGTTGAAGTTCATCCGAGTATGATTGAGAATTTAATTGAAGGTTTTAGAGAATATGACAATATTGAATTGAAGGATGCTTTAATGGGCATTGTTTACCTTGAGAGGGAGCAGTTGGCTGAAAAGGCTTGATTCGGTTAGTAAATAATGAAACAACATGAAACTAAACATAAAAGAAAGAAGTGTTGAAAATGAACTTTGCAATTGTAGGCTGTGGTTTTATTGCAAAAAAACATGCAAAAGCAATTCAAGAAGTAGAGAATGCTAATTTAGTAGCAGTAAGCGATAAAGTACCAGTAGCAATGCAGCCATATGCAGAAGAGTATGGTGTAGAAACCTACGAAGATATGGATGAGATGCTAAAAAGAGATGATATTGATGTAGTGTCAATATGTACTCCTACGGGACTTCATGCTCCTTTAGCTATTAGAGTAGCGAATGCAAAAAAGCACGTTATATTAGAAAAGCCTATTGCAATGACTTTAGAAGAAACTGATATGATTATTGAAGTTTGTGATAGGAACAATGTAAAACTATCTATTGTTCATCCTAATAGATTTAGACCAGTTGTAAAAGAGTTACGAAGAATACTTGAACAAAACTTGTTGGGAAAGATAAGTCATGCAAATGCACTAGTGAACTGGAATAGAAGTCAAGAATACTACGACCAAGCGAAATGGCGAGGTACAAAAGAGTTTGATGGTGGAGCACTAATGAATCAAGCAATACATAATTTAGATTTATTACAATGGTTTATGGGCGATGCTGAACAAGTGTTTAGTGCAGAAGCAACTAGATTAAGAGATATTGAAGCCGAAGATGTTTCTATGGGCATTATTCAATTTAAGTCTGGTGCATTAGGCCTGGTGGAGGCATCTACTACAACCTATGGTCAAAATTTCGAGGAATCTATAACTCTTTTTGGTGAAAAAGGAACTGTTAAGATTGGTGGAAAAAACGCTGTTTACTTCGAGCACATTGAGATTGAAAGTAAGACAGAAGAAGAATTAAATAATCTTGTGGAAAAAGTGAAGGCAGATCCATTCGGAGTTCCAGGTCATCAATGTATAATTGAAGATATGGTAGAAGCAATTAAAGAAGACAGAGATCCCGCAGTATCTGGAATAGAGGGAAGAAAGTCTCTCGAACTAGTATTATCATTTTACGAATCTGCAAGAAGGAATCAACCAATTCAATTATCAAAGGAGAAATAATATGTTAACAACTGAGGAAAAAAGCAATAAGCTTGCTGAGCAACTAATAGAGAAGCTGAACAACAAAACTGCAGTAATTGGTGTAGTTGGTCTGGGTTACGTGGGACTACCATTGGCGGTAGAAAAAGCTAAAGCTGGATACAATGTCATTGGATTTGATGTACAAGAATCTAAAGTAGATGAAGTTAACCAAGGAATTAACTATATTGGTGATGTAGTGGATGAAGAATTAAAAGATTTAGTGGGAAACGGGAAATTAAAAGCAACTTCTGACTACTCTTTTATAAAAGAAGTAGATGCAGTCGCTATTTGTGTTCCTACACCACTAGATATTTATAAACAACCAAATACGTCTTACGTAGAGAGTTCAGCGGGAGAGATCGCTAAGTTCTTTAAAGATGGAATGTTAGTAGTTCTTGAGAGCACTACTTATCCGGGTACGACAGAAGAATTATTAAAGCCTATATTAGAAGGAAAAGATAAGGTTTGTGGAAAAGATTTCTTCTTGGCATATTCACCAGAACGTGTAGATCCAGGAAATAAAGAATTTAAAACAAAAAACACACCAAAAGTAGTCGGTGGTGTAACAGGGAATTGTACCAAAGTAGCAGCTACAATGTATGGTAATGTCTTAGAAAGTGATATTCACCAAGTGTCGAGTCCCGCAGTGGCTGAAATGGAAAAAATACTAGAAAATACATTCAGAAATATCAATATCGGCTTAGCCAATGAAATGGCTGTTCTCTGTAATAAGATGGGAATTGATGTTTGGGAAGTAATCGATGCAGCTGCAACAAAGCCATACGGTTTTATGCCGTTTTATCCAGGTCCAGGATTAGGAGGACATTGTATTCCTATAGATCCTTGGTATTTAACTTGGAAAGCGCGTGAGTATAATTATCACACGAAATTAATTGAAACTGCTGGCGAGATAAATAATGATATGCCAGATTATATAGTTTCACGTATAATAGAAATTCTAAATAAAGAAGGTAAGGCATTAAACGGATCTAAAATACTTGTTTTAGGTGTTGCTTATAAAAGAGATATTGATGATTATCGCGAATCACCTGTATTACCAATTTTAGAGAAACTTGATGAAAGTGGAGCTAATTGGACAGCCGTAGATCCATATGTACCAGAATTTAAATTTAAAAATCAAATACAGATCCCAACAAAGAGAACTACAAATGAAATGTTAGAAAAGGCGGACTTAATACTACTTGCCACTAACCATAGTTTATTCGATTATGAACAAATCGCAGCTAAGGGTAATGTGATATTTGATACGAGAAATTCATTTAATGGAAATATTGATAATGAAAAATATTATAAATTATAGTAGTTGGTTGGATGAAGGAAAAAAATATCGTTTGTTATAATTGTTAATAGAAGTTTGCCTGTATAGTCGAATATCTTTTAACTTATAAACACAGAATATATAACATTTGAAGTATATAATTGAGTTATATATATTATGAGAGGATAATTTAATGAAAGTTTGCCATATGACGTCTGTTCATCCATATGATGATATACGTATTACAATTAAAGAAGCTCAATCTCTTGCGAAAGTTGGGTATGAGGTTCATCTAATAGCACCCAATACTAAGGAAAAGAAATTTGGTGATGTCTACATTCATGGTTTAATGAACAATTATAAAAGTAGAATTCAAAGGGTAAAAAAATTCACAAAAGACGTATATTTAAAAGCTTTGGAAATTGATGCTAATATATATCATTTTCATGATCCGGAACTCCTTCCAATAGGTGAAAAACTTAAGAGGGAGGGTAAGGTAGTGATTTATGATGTACATGAAGATGTACCAAGACAAATCCTGAACAAACATTGGATACCGAAAATGTTGAGAAAACCATTCTCATATGCATTTGAAATGTATGAGAATAATAAGGTTCGAAAAATGGATGCTATTGTGACGGCAACTCCGCATATAAAAAAAAGGTTCGAGAATCTAAATGGAAGAGTAGTAAATATTAATAACTTCCCGATTCTAAATGAACTATATAAACCGGAAGAGAAAAAGAATGTTGAGAAAAAGATGCTATATATAGGAGGTATTACAGAGGAGCGAGGAAGCATTGCTATGGTACGAGCAATTGAAGAAACACAGGGCACACTAGAAATAGCCGGGAATTTTGTAAACCAAGAAGAAAAAATAAAATTCAAAGAAGCTATAAAAATTGAAACAAAAGTTAATTATCATGGGTACTTAGATCGGGATGGAATTAGAAAGATGCTTTCAAAATCAAGCGCTGGGTTTGTAATATTAGAACCCAGACTGAATTTTATCGATTCTCTTCCGATTAAAATGTTTGAGTATATGGCAGCTGGTATCCCAGTTATAGCTTCAAATTTTCCCTTATGGCAAGAGATTATAGAAAAAAACAATTGCGGAATTTGTGTTAACCCATTAAATATAGAGGAAATTAAAAATGCTGTAGAATGGATATTTAAAAACCCTATAGAAGCTGCAATGATGGGGAATAACGGTAGAAATGCAGTAGAAAACAAATATAATTGGGAGACGGAAAGTAAAGAACTAATTAAATTGTATAAAAGTATTTATTGAATTATCGCAACTAGTTTTATATTTAAAAATTAGGAACACCCAAGATATTCGGGAAATTACTTTCTTGCAAAGTAAAAGTCCTTTTACAATGGATATAGTCAGATGGCGACTCATCCAAATTCAATTATTAAGGACAAATCTCATGAATAAAGTTTCACGAAAAACTTTATTTGAATAATGGTTTTAATCGATATATCTTCAATTAGTTGAAGAAAATATGAAAATGTTGAAATTAGATTACTATACAAAAAAATTAACGACTGAATTTTTTCTGAAATTATTATTTTTTGCACAGTTAGATGAGATGGAGAGTCTCCACCCCTTAATTACTTGTTTTTTTGAAGGCCAACTTCAAAAGGAAATTGATCTTCATTCCATCAGTATTTCTTAGCTATCTCGCTGTTTAAATGGCATAAATCCAGTAATATTTTAGAGATTATTCCTTTATTTAGTTTCTCAAATTCATGGAAAAGCACCTCATTCAAAGACAGCAATGCGATTGAAAAATATTGATTCAACGACATAACCTTTGATTTAATTAATATTAAACGGGCTACATTTCGTAAAACCAAAGCTGGTGTGAAAGTACAGCTCAAACTCTTGTTAATGGAGAAAGGATTATCTTATTCTGAAAGAGCGATAATCACGAATATGAAAGAACACATTCGTAGCCAACTAGAATTATAGGTTGATGACAAAGAATACATGTATGTGTTTGATCGTTACTAGTTGAATTACAAGCGTTTCAATCGCATGACGGATAATGGCTTCTTTTTTTCTTTTAAGACCACAAAAAATACAGTTGTACAAATAATTGATAATGATTTTCAAGGATACCTAAGGATTCTAGCGGTTTATCCGACAAAATGATACTTATCGACACAACATAGAACCGTGTGGAGAATTACTTTCGCCTTCTTAAAGTTAAAGATGTTTAGGGGGTCTTCTTTCATTAATTAAGAATCGTTTTGATTTAGACGCTGATGAAATCTTAGATATATACAAATTGAGCTAGGCTATAGAGTCACTTTTCAAGTAGATGAAACTACACGTCAATATCAAGAAATTCTACGGTCAAAGTGAAATGGTAATTTTAAATCAGGTATTTATTGTACTTATCGCATTTTTTCTGAATTTGCTTGATAAAATAGACAAAAAGTGAACGAACACTCTATTAAAACAGCCGTTATTTTTAACTGCTCTATGGAAACGAGGTTATATCTAGCCTCTAAAAGTAGTAGGAAAAGGTGATTCTTAACAAACGAAATGTCGTTGCCACTTTAGTCTAAATGCAGAGATTCTCCAAATGGATGGAGGCATCTTTAGTTAAGTATATACTTTTTTGGATTACTTAGAAGAAACATTAAAACAGAAGATTTAAACATTAATTATGCAACACTATTGAATTATTATAGATTATGAATTTAAAAAACCTAATTTTAAATAATGGAAAGTAGGTGTATTTAATGAATCAACCAAAGTCGATTGGTATTAATGCAGTAATAATGGAAGATGTCACATTTGGGAAAGATGTTATTATTGGCCATAATGTAATTATTTATGAAGGTACAACCATTGGAGATAATGTAATAATACAAGATAATGTAGTAGTTGGGAAACAACCAACAAGAGCAAGAACATCGATTCTACCAGAGACTAAAAAATTAGAAGCAGCAAATATTGGATCAGGAGTAACTATAGGCACTTCATCAATTCTTTATGCAAATTGTGAGGTAGCTAATAATGTTTTTATAGCGGATTTTGCAACTATCCGAGAGAGAGTAATAATAGGTGAAGACACCATAATTGGTCGTGGTGTTGCAATTGAAAATGATTGTACAATTGGAATGCGCTGTAAACTAGAAACTAATTGTTATATAACTGCATATTCAAAACTAGGTGATTATGTATTTATAGCACCGTATGTTGTTACTACTAATGATAATTACATGGGTAGAAGTAAAGAGAGATTTGAGAAGTTTAAGGGTGTTACTGTTAAAACGGGTGGAAGAATTGGTGCAAATTCAACAATATTACCAGGGAAAATAATCGAAGAAGACGGTACTGTAGCTGCAGCAAGTGTAGTAACAAGAGATGTTCAATCAGAAGACTTGGTAGTAGGAGCACCAGCAAGAAAACTAAGGAGTGTACCAAATGAACAACTACTTAGGAATAATAGAGATTTATAACTTTATTGATAGGGGTTTATAATATGGATAATTATAAAAGAATACTCATTTTAGCACCACATACAGATGATGGTGAACTAGGATGTGGCGCATCGATCAATAAATGGATATCCCAAGGGAAGGAAGTTTTTTACTATGCATTTTCTGCAGCTGAAGAATCAGTACCACCAGGATTTCCTAAGGATGCACTTAGAAAAGAAGTGATTAATGCAACGAAAAAACTGGGTATAAACATTGAAGAAAATGTAAAAATTGATAGGTATCCAGTTAGGAAACTAAGTGAATATAGACAAGAAATATTAGAAAAACTAGTTAAACTCAATCAAAAATTTAAGCCGGATTTAGTATTACTTCCCTCACAAAATGATATCCACCAAGATCATCAAATCATTAGTAATGAAGGATTAAGAGCATTTAAAAACAAGTCAATATTAGCTTATGAATTACCGTGGAATAACTTAACTTTTGGAAATGTGTGTTTTTCTATTTTGGATGAAAAAGATGTTAGAGCGAAGTATGATGCACTCCAGTGTTATAATACACAAAAACATCGAGAATATCTAAGTGAAGATTATATTTATAGTTGGGCCAAGTTTAGAGGAACTCAAGTAAAAAAAGATTACGCAGAATGCTTTGAAGTCTTAAGATTAATTATTTAACATACAAAGTGTGATGTAAACCTAATTTGTTAAGGGGCAGAAAGATAATGAATAGAATTCAAGTAAAACCAATATCAAAAAAATTCATGGTAAAACATATAAAAGAACTGATGGAAGTGGTAAAAGGCATACCAAATGAAAATTGGGATGTTGAAAATTACCTTCTTGAGAGAAAAGGTAAATGGTCTTTTTCCTGTTCAATAATAGAGAATGAACGAAAAATAGTTGGTTGTATAATTGCGTCTATAAAAGATGATTTCGATTCCATTCATATTCATAAATTTGCAGTAAAGAATGAATACAGAGGCGCAAGTTTAGGAAAAACATTACTTAATTACTTAGAAGAAAATGTGATAAAATCAAAGTATAACAGTATCACTCTTTACGTTGATAAATCAAACGAAGGAGCAATAAATTTCTACAGAAATAACGATTTCAAGTTAATAGAAGAAAGAACTAATGACTTTTTAATGAAGAAGATACTAAAAGTAGACTTAAATTAATCTACAATCAAATAATTAGGGGGTACATTATTTATGATGATTGCTATCCACCAACCAAACTATATACCATGGATTGGATATTTCCACAAGATGGCACAAGTTGACAGATTTATGTTACTAGATACAGCGATATATTCAAAAGGATCTTATACAAATAGAAATAAAATCAAAACAGCTCAAGGACCAACAATGTTAACAGTACCATTGAAAACTAAAAGGGTGCCTATTAATGAAGTATTTATAAATAATAGCCAGAACTGGAGAAGAAAGCACTGGGAAACTATAGAAAGTAATTATAAAAAGTCTGATTACTGGGGGTTATATAGTCAGTTACTTTCTGAAATATATCAAAAAGACTGGGAATCGCTGTCATTATTTAATATAGAATTAATATTGTTCATAAGAGAATCATTACAAATAAAGACTGAAATTGTAATTGAATCAGAAATTAGTCAAGAATTTGGTATTGGTAGTGAAAGAATTGTTAATATTTGTAAGTATTTGAATGCAGATACATACCTCTCTGGACAGGGAGCGAGGAAATATAACAACGAAGAGAGCTTTAAAAATAATAATATAAATTTGAAATATCAAGACTTTAATCATCCTGAATATAACCAAAAATGGAATGGATTTGAAGAAAAGATGTCAATTCTAGATCTTATGTTTAATCACGGTCCAGAATCATTGAAGATAATCAGGAATTCATAATTAAAGGTTAGAGGAGAAATATGAAAAAATGTCTAAAAAAAGACTCTTATATATAACTCAGTATTTTAATTACCCTCATGAATTTGGTAGTAGTAGATTTTATGAAATTGCAAAGAAATTTAATGAGAAAACCTGGGATGTTGATGTATTAACTACTTTAACTGATTACACTAATGGAAAAAAAAAGAAACAAATTACAAATCATGATAATTTCGGTGTGAGAGTTAATAATTTGAAAATCCCTTTAGTAGGAAAAAGTTTCATTGCAAGGTTAATTGTCTATTTTACTTTTTTCATTAAAGTTATCTTAGAAAGACAAAAAGTAAAACCAGATATAATATATGCTTCAAGCCCAAGTCTTTTTACTGGTCTAGCAGGAGTTGTTAAATCAAAATTCTATAATGTACCTTTAATCTATGAAATACGTGATCCTTGGCCAGAATCATTTGATAGATTAAATGAAAATAGAATACTAAAAAGAATTATCTTATTTTTAGATAATAAGATCTGTAATCATGCAAAAGTGATTGTAGCTTTAACACCGGGAATTAAAAGGATTTTACTTAATAGAAAGGGTAATAAAAATTCTAATATTGTTGTAATTCCTAATGGCTCATTGATAGAAGAGACGGTTATAAAGAAGGAATCTTCGTTAGAAATAGCAAATAAAAAAAGAATATCAGTAGTGTTTTCTGGGTCACTAGGCAATCATACGGGTATTAAATTTTTTTTGGAAGTTGCTAAACTGATGAAAAATGAACAGAATGTAAATTTCATTATATATGGAAAAGGTGAACTTGATGATTACATTGAAAAATTTATTAAAAATAACAATCTGACACAAGTTAAATTCAATGGATTTCTATCAAAAGAAAGTTTAACTGAAAAATTATCGCGCTTTTCAATTGGATTTACATATAGTCCAGACGGAATATATCAAGATATTGCCTATGGAACAAAATTATTTGATTATCTTTCTGCTGGTTTAGTTATTATAGCTCGAAACTCTAAAAATGGTGATATGGGGCAATTATTGAATAAATATAAATGTGGTCATACAGTTAGAAGTGAAGAAGATATGGTTAATGAAATAAAGTATTATATAAATAATAGAGAAACTCTTATTGAGTATAAGAAAAATGCATTAAAAGCTTTAATGAAAGAGTTTGATAACAATTATAATTATAATAAAATTGTAGAATTAAGTGAAAGTATTTTATAAAATTAGTACAATATTTTAAAGGATATTTTGACTCTTAAATTACATAGGATATAAACATTAGGTGTAGTAAGAAGTATAGAGGTTAACTTTAAAGTCTGCTAACTAAAAAAGGTGTTGTATAAAATGAATATTATTAAAAAATGCCAAGTAGAACTTGACTATCTAAAAAGTTATAAATTAAATTCTATTATGCTTACTACTACAGCTAAGCATGCATTAGACTTTAAAATACTTCCAAGGAAGACTGTATTTGACATGGCAATTTCAAATTTTATGATTAATAATGAAGTGTATTTAAAAGATACACTTGCTTTTTTCGATGGTAAAATAAATAAAATATTTATAGATGTAGAACAAAAACAATCTCTAAACATTTTAAAAGTTGCAAAAGACATTGTTCAAGATACAAATATAATTACTGTGAAGCCGAATGATACAACTGTAGAGTCTTGTGATCTCCTTATAAGGAGTAGTTATAATGATGATTTACAAGGAAAAAAAATATTAGTTATTGGGACTGGAAACTTAGCGAGCAAATTAGCAGTTCGTTTAGCTGAGCGACAAGCCATTGTTTATATAGCGGGTAGAACAACAAAGAAAGAAAAGAATATTGTAGAAGCCTTAAACTCTTTTCTACCTAAATATACAAATATAATACAAACTGTAGAAGCAATAAATCAAGATGACAACTTAGATATAGTTATTTCTTTTTTATCAGGTCAGTTTAAAAAGGAAGATGAGCTAACACCATTTATTAATAAGAATACATTTATAATTGATGGTGGCATAAATAACTTCAGTGCTGAATTTATTCAACGTATGTTAGATAATAATGTTCGAATTACAAGACTTGATACTAGAATAGCTCTACCTTATCAATTGCTTTCAGAACATGATTATACAACAAGCTTTTTCAAAGATATCTTTGGTCAATCAGAAGTTAATGGAATTGTAGTTGTTTCGGGTGGCTATATAGGTAAGCAAGGCTCTGTAATTGTAGATAATATCAAAGAACCTTATCAAGTAATTGGTATAGCTGATGGAAGTGGAGGAGTTAAAAGTGATGAGCAGCTTAGTGAATCAGACAGAAGCAGGATACAAAAAATCAAACAATCCATTTCAAAGAATATTTAAACGTATATTTGACATTGTATTTAGCTTGTTCATTTTAATATTGTTATCCCCATTGTTTTTCATTTTAGCGATACTAATTATTAAAGAAGATGGACGCCCTGTATTTTTTAAACAGCGCCGTAGTGGTAAAGATGACATATATTTTAAAATGTATAAATTCCGATCGATGAAGGTTAAGCAGCCTTCTGAAGGGAAAAGTAAAGGCGGTATTTATGATTGGAAAAATGGTGTACCAGATGATTTTGTATTTAAAACAAGCTCTGTAGAAAACCCAAATATAACAAAGATAGGTAAAATCATCCGCAAATATAGTCTAGATGAATTTCCACAATTCATAAATGTATTAAAAGGTGAAATGAGTGTAATCGGACCTCGACCAGAAATAATTGAAATTACTAAGTACTATAGCGAAGTACAAAAAATACGTTTAGCTGTTAAACCTGGCATTACTGGTTGGGCCCAGGTGAATGGTAGAAGTGATATGAATCATGGAGAAAAAATTAAACATGATTTATATTATGTCAAAAATATAAGTTTATTTTTAGATTTGAAGATCTTATTTAAAACTATATATCAAGTAATCTTAGGAAAAGGTTCTGTGTAAAACAAGCAATTTCAATAAAATCATTTTAAATAGATGGAGTGATTCGAATGCAATTCAGAGATTTAAAGACCCAATATTATACATATAAAGAGGAAATTGATACAGCAGTTCAAGATGTAATGAGCAATGCAGGTTTCATTGGTGGACCTGTTGTTAAGGAATTAGAGCAAGTATTAGCAGATTACGTAGGCGTTAAACACTGTATTTCATGTGCCAACGGAACAGATGCGCTTTCTTTAGTTTTAATGGCTTGGGGTATTAAAGAAGGAGATGCTGTATTCGTTCCTGACTTTACTTTCTTTGCATCTGGAGAAGTTGTATCTTATTGTGGTGCAACACCAGTATATGTTGATGTACATGACAGAACCTTTAATCTTGATATTAATAAACTTCAAGAAGCAATTGAAAACACGATTAAAGAAGGCAAGCTTACTCCAAAAGTAATTATGCCTGTTGATCTATTTGGATTACCAGCTAATTATCCTGAGATTGAGAGAATAGCTAAGAAATATAACTTATTAGTGTTAGAAGATGGCGCTCAAGGCTTTGGGGGTAATATTAATGGCAAAATGGCATGTAGTTTTGGAGATGCTGCAACGACTTCATTCTTCCCTGCTAAACCATTAGGTTGCTATGGTGACGGTGGAGCAATATTTACGAATGATGATGAACTAGCAGAACTATTAAATTCTTTAAAGGTACACGGAAAAGGTATTGATAAGTATGATAACGTCCGAATTGGTGTGAACTCTAGATTAGATACAATGCAAGCAGCGATATTGAAAATTAAACTCAAAGCATTTAGAGAACATGAATTAGATGATGTAAACACAGCATTTAATTTGTACAATGAAAAACTTACAGATCGGGTTGTAAAACCGATTATTCCAGAAGGCTACTACTCTAGCTTTGCTCAATATACAATTCAATTAGACTCTAAAGAGCAACGTGATGCTTTGCAATATCATTTAAAAGAACAAGGAATCCCTACGATGGTTTACTATGTAAAACCCATGCATAAACAAGGTGCTTTTTCAGATCAAACTTATAATGAAGCTGATTTTGAAGTGACTAATAGATTATGTGACACTGTTCTATCATTACCAATGCATCCTTATTTGACGGAGGAAGATGTTGTTAAGGTTGCTAAAGCTGTGAACGGATATATGCGTTAATGAGTATAAGCTTAGAAAAAATAAGGAATAACAGCAAAGCATTTATTGGTTTGGTCATGTATAAGTTATCCTTAGATATTTTATATGTTTTTTTTATAATACCTCATTACTCCTATACTGGTATGGACTATTCACCAGGAATCTTTAAATATTTACTATCAACTTTTATTTTTATTATTGCATGTATAAGGATAGTTTCTCTGTATAACGAAACTGCCCCATCTTCTTTAATTATACTATTAATTAACTTAGTTTATTTTATACCTGGTTGTACATTTTTTGCATTTTCTAGTGTAGATGAATATTTTTTTTCCTTTTTCGTTGTCTATTGGTTTCTACTGAACTATTGGAATAAGTTAATACCACCTATAGATTTTGGAATAAAACAAGTAGTCAATAGAAATTTGATTTTTAATTTTATACTAATTATTATAGTTGGTGGTTCCATTATAATTACAGGGATATATAATGGATTTAGACTTAACTTGAGTTTATTTAACGTGTATGAGTTGCGAGAATCTGTTTCTGATATGAGCTTACCAGGAATTGTTGGTTATTTTAAACCAGTAGCTTCATCAATTGTTCCATTAGGAGCGGTTCTATTTCTGTTACAGAAGAGATATATTTTATTTACATTAATGTCTTTAGTTCAACTATTTCTATTTGCCTTTGGGGGGCATAAAACAGCATTATTTATCCTTGTTATTTCAGTAATGGCAGTATATATTCTCAAGAAAAACTATAAAAAACAGTTAGTTCCATTGTTAATCATTGTTAATATATTAGGTATGATAGAGAGTTTGTATAATGATGGGTTATCTTTCATCGTAGCCTTTTTGCAAAGAAGAAATATGTTTCAAACAAACTTAATCTCTTCTTGGTATTACGAATTCTTTTCAAATAACGAACCAGACTACCTACAACAAAGTATCTTAAGATTATTTGGGTTTGAATCAAATTATGATATGCCTATCCCATTTATTATCTCCGTTGATTATACAGGAAGAGTTGGTGGGGCAAATAATGGTATGGCAGGAGATGCCTTCGCAAACTTTGGCTGGGTAGGTTTGCTCTTCTATCCATTATTATTAATATTTGCATTAAGATTCTTTGACTATTGTGCAAAAGGTATCGATTATAGAATTTTATTCGCAGTAAGTATTATTTTCACAATAAATTTTGTGAACAGTTCTTTTTTCACTGTTTTACTTACACATGGATTTATATTTATTACATTTGCACTCTATTTTATACCTAGAGATAAAAAAACAATAGATACTTAGCATTAAAAATTAAAATTTAAAAAGAAAATACTCTTAAATAATAGAAGGTGTAATTAATGGAAATCAAATTAAAAAGTAGTAAGAATTTTGAGTGGTACTCAGGAAAGGGAGTTAACATAAAGGGTTCTTTCTATTGGCGTAATCATTACTACGAAAAAGAAAAAATGATTGCTGTATTTGACAATGTGAAATCAGAAAAGGATTTTGTGGACTTAATTAATGAAATAAATGGTTACTTTGCAATCGTAATAAAAAAAAATGAATTTGTAATAGCTGCAACTGATAGAATTAACTCTACTCCAATATTCTTTGCGGAAGGACAAACTCTTTTACTGTCTGACTATGCTGATTATATGCCAACAGATAAAGATAATATAGAGAGTACATCTGTTTTAGAGTATTTAAGTTTAGGATATACGACTGGTAACTACACACTTTACGCTGATATAAAACAATTAAAACCAGGTGAGTATTTATATTATAATATAGATGCTAATTCATTACATCTTAACAGATATTATGAATATAAACACTCAGTATTTCCTTATGATATATCCGAAAAGGAATTAGTTAATAAATTGAGTGAAGTTCATGATGAGGTATTCAAACGTTTTACAAATTCTTTAAAAGGTAGAAAAGTAATAGTTCCACTTAGTGGGGGATATGATTCCAGATTAATTGTAGAAATGCTAAGAAAGTTTAATTATAACAATGTCCTATGTATTACTTGGGGTAAAAAAAATGACTGGCAAGTAAAAATAGCTAAAGATGTTGCGAGCAGATTAAATTATGAATGGATCAGAATTGATCATAAGAGAAAAGATTGGTATCAGTGGTTTAAAAGTGAAAAATACTCCGATGTTAATAATGTGACGGGTCACATATCGTCGATTCCTTACCTTCAAGAAAATATATCTATTGAATATCTAGAAGGAAAATATTTTATTCCAAAAGATAGTATTTTTGTATCAGGAAATAGTGGTGATTTTATTGAAGGAGAACATATACCGAAAGAAATATTGGAAAAAGATTATTTTACAACTTCTGAAATAGCAGAGCTAATATTTAAGAAGAACCATCGATTATTTAAATTAAAGAATCCTACCTTTGAAAAACACCTAAAAGATAGAATATTCGAGGTTATCGGCACACGTGATGATATAGAGGCTGAAATGGCTGCAAGTATTTTTGAGCAATGGGAATGGCAAGAAAGGCAATCAAAGTTCGTTAGTAAATCCATTAAAGCGTTTGAAGTGAAAGGATACGAATGGAGATTACCTTTATGGGATAGTGAAATTATGGATTTTTGGAGTAAAGTTCCATTAGAATTTAGATATGGTAGAAAGTTATTCTTGGAATATTCAGACCAATATATGATGAAAAATATACTTAAAGCTAACCCAAATGTAAATAAATTAAAAATATACACTGAGCGACTATTCGATAATAGGTATGGCTGTTTCAATGGAAATCGTTCATTAATTCGAAGTTTATTTATAACTGATAAAAAGATTTTTAACAAAGAATTATTGAATTTAGTAGAGAATAAATTTTTGATATTACATAAATTGAACGGTCTATTAGCACTTTGGAACGTAGGCTCATTAATAGCAGATAAAACCAATAATAAAAATTGTAGTTTGAGGCAGTTAAGTTGAGAAAAATTGCGATGTTCTTAATGCTAATTACTCTTGGTTCTAAAATATTTGGTTTCTTAAGAGATGTAGTATTATCTTACTATTATGGTGCAACCAACATAACTGATGCATACTTGATATCTAGTACAATTCCAAGTTTTATGTTTATGTTTATTGGAACTGCTATTGTGACAGGGTTTATACCGGTATTCACTCAAACGATAAAAAAAAAAAGTAAAGAAAATGGTAATATCTTCACATCAAATTTAATTAATAACCTAATTGTAGTTTGTACATTTATTGTGTTAACACTATTAGTTTTCACTCCGAATATTGTAAAGATTTTTGCGTCAGGTTTTGATAGTGAAACACTTAATATCGCTGTGTTTTTTACAAGAGTTAATATATTTACAATTTACTTCACTTTATTAATTTACGTTTTTAAAGGATTTCTAGAAGTAAAAGGTAATTATTATATTCCAGCATTAATAGGATTTCCGCTAAATATTATTATTATTGTTTCAATTATTTGGAGTGCTAAGAGTAATACATTATCTTATATGGCTTATGGTTATTTGTTGGCGGTTATAGCTCAATTTTTATTTATGGTTCCATCAATAATTAAAGCGGGATATAAATATGCGTTTATTATTGACTTGAAAGATAGAAGCTTAATGTTATTCACAAAAATAGCTCTTCCAACTATTTTAGGCGTTTCTGTCAATCAAATAAACGTTCTTGTAGATAGAACTTTTGCATCGAATATAATTGTAGGAGGTATTTCCTCACTTACATACGCAAATCAAATCAATCTATTCATTCAGGGTGTATTTGTACTGTCACTAATTACTGTGATGTATCCACTGATATCAAAAATGGCTTCGGATGATAATATAGAAGGATTAAAGAAATCAATAGTTAAGACGATAAATGGTATGAATATACTTTTAATCCCTGCAACGATAGGTACAATTTTCTTTGCACAGCCAATAGTAATATTTTTATTTGGTAGAGGAGCTTTTGATTCAAATGCAATTACTTTAACAGCTTCAGCCTTATTCTTCTACTCACTGGGTATAATCGGAATAGGGATTCGTGAAGTAATATCGAGAGTTTTTTATTCCCTTAAAGACTCAAAGACTCCGACTGTTAATGCCACCATAGGTTTAATTATAAATATTATACTCAATATTATACTTGCCCCTATCTTAGGTATTGGAGGGCTAGCTTTAGCTACAAGTATTTCTGCAATTATTACTAGTATATTATTATATATATCAATCAGGAAGAAGATAGGTTCTTTTAGTTTGAAAGGGCTTTTAAGTACAAATATAAAGATACTTATTGCATCAATATTAATGGTTTTAATAATAAAGCCGATATTCACTGTATTGTCAGAAGATATGTTTGCCCATAATCTCTCTTTAGTAATCACTATACTAACAGGAATTTTAATATATTTTATACTAATTTATTTAATGAAGTTAAGTGATTTAATGATTTTAATTAAATTAATTAGAAATAAAATAAAAGGAATAGGATAACAAGGTCAGCCCCAATGGGCTTGCACGTGTAGGAATAAAACGCAGAGTTTAATTAATAGTCTTGTCACTTTTAGAATTAAATCGAACATGATGTCGGTTGTATAAATGTTGGTATATCGATTTTCACTGGGGCAATCGATCTTAAATACGGCTACTAGTAGTTTATATTGTATTAGTTATTTTATTTAATAAGACCCTACTGGCTTAAAATCAGCTGAGAGGGTCTTTTATGTAAGGAACTTTAGTCCCTAGCCTGCATATCTGTACATGTATATCTTTAAAAATAGAAATAGACAAAGCTCCGCACGCCCGAATCACTTTTTGATAGTGTGATGTAAAACGTCTAGTATTAATTCTGGATTATTATGGAATCCTTTCCTCGTCTTATCCTTATCTTGCTGTTTTGTCTCGGCATCTGCTTTGGGAATTAGATTGACCTAAGAAGACCTGTAGACTATTTTCACTGCAGTACCGAATATTTTCTGAAAGTTAATTAATTTATCTAAACAATATTCAAATAGTTCAAATTTAAAGGTATAATATATTAATATAGACACGAATAGGAAGTTCAAGACTTATTCTTAGGAGAGATTAATATGATGGCCGATAGTTTTTTTAGATGCTCTTGTGGATGACTCTTTAAATTTAGCTAGCAATTTTGTTCATTTACCAACAGAATTAATGAAGTGGGTATTCAAAAAGATGAAAAACAATCCCAACAATAAGTCTTTAGATGTTAATTTTGAAATATATGTATTTCGGCATTTAACTTTTGTATGAAATGGCAATTAAGGGAATGCATTGAATCGTATTTTTATTCATACATCGCGAGCTTGACATGGAGCCTCTATGGTCATGATATAAGGCAGCGTGGCAAGCTTATGGCTTGTCTGGCATGGAAGCCTATCATGACCACCTCTCCAAGTAAAGCTGTGGTTATTCATTATTTATTGCATACACTTAATTGCCAATAGGTACATTTATTAAATGCCATTAACAATTTTGAAAAGATGCTACAGTACTATCAAGCTGAAAAAAGTAACTTGTTACAACTAAATTTTAATAATGAAATAGAGTATTTATCACAGTTACTTGAAATAGATAATACTTCAAAACGTTAGAAATGAAACAATTTATATTTGAGTTTAATGAAGAAGTGTACCAATTACCAGAAAATATAAAGGACTTTGCATCTGATGCTTATACAAACCTTACTAAAACAATGAAATATACCAATGGGGAGAACTTGCGATTATCAAATGTAAAGTTTGAAAATGATATCTATACATTTGAAACACAACCCGTATATTATCAAAGCTATATGTAATCAAATATGTTAATGGACTATAAACCAAAAGATGGAAAGTCACTACGTGAGAGAATTCATATTCAAGGAAAACTAACTTCTATTCATGATTCACAGTTGGCAAACCATTTAGGTATAAACATTCTTGTCTTTACACCTGCTGGATATTTAATCATGCCACAACGATCAGACAAGGTGAGCTATGCACCGTTAGAATTATCTGCTTCTATTTCAGGCGCAGTAAGAACTCATGGTATTGCATCTGGCCAAACCTTAGATTCTTTTGCAATTATAAGAGAAGGTATTGAAGAACTTGGACTAACAAGAAATGATATCTTGTATGAAAGCATTCAATTTTTGGGTCTAACACGAGAGTTAATACGAGGCGGAAAACCAGAAATCTTTTTCGTAATGAAAACAAAATTAAATAAAATTGAGATTGAAGAAAGATGGAAGGCAGCACAGGATAAATGGGAAAATAAGAAGCTTAATTTTTATCCATTTGAATCTACCTTTATGAATCTGCTTGAAGATCAGTTAGCAATTGAAGAATTCAATAAACAATTTAGTGAATTATTGGAGAAACACGGTGCTAAGATGTCATTGCCTCTTATTACGAACCTTGCTTTGTGGAAGAAAGCAAAGGGGTGGGGGAATTGAAAGATAATAACTTGGATACCAGGGGTGTATAGTTAATAACAGGAGTAGCTGGATTTATAGGAAGTTTTCTTTCTAAAAGGTTACTAGAACAAGGATGCCGTGTAATAGGAATCGATAATATGAATGATTATTATGATGTTACATTGAAAGAATCGCGGTTAAAATTATTGAATCCATATGAGAAGTTTATTTTCATTAAAGGTGATATTTCGGATAAGGGGCAGGTTAATAAGCTGTTTAAAGAATATAAGCCAAACTATGTAGTGAATCTCGCAGCACCAGCGGGGGTTAGATATTCTCTTGAAAATCCCGATGTATATATACAAAGTAATATTATTGGATTCTATAATATTATAGAGGCATGCAGGCATCGTCCTGTAGAACATCTAATTTACGCTTCTTCGAGTTCGGTATATGGTGCAAATAAGAAAGTTCCTTTTGAAGAAAAAGATTTTGTGGACACGCCAGTCTCTCTATATGCATCAACAAATAAATCAAATGAATTGATGGCTCATACATATAGCCACCTTTATAAGATACCTGCAACAGGTTTAAGATTCTTTACTGTATATGGACCGATGGGAAGACCAGATATGGCTTATTTTGCATTTGCAGATAAGTACTTCAATAGTGAATCAATAAAAATATTTAATAACGGAGACTTTGAGAATGATTTGTACCGTGATTTTACGTACATAGATGATATTGTGGAAGGAATTATTCGATTGTTAAATAATCCTCCGAGTGATGAACAAGTTAAGCATAGAGTCTTTAACATTGGCAATAGCAATCCAGAGAAATTGATGGTTTTTATTCAGATTCTAGAAAAGACTTTAGGTGACACATTAGGTAGAGAAGTAATTTTTGAAAAAGAATATGAACCACTGAAACCCGGTGATGTTCATGCGACATATGCTTCGACTGACTTATTAGAGAAGGCAGTAGGCTTTAAGCCAGAGACTTCTATTGAGGATGGGTTGAGAGAGTTTGCGGAGTGGTATGTGGGGTATTATTATGGATTGGAGTAGTTTTTTTGCTTTGGGAGTCGATCTTAAATATGGCTGCTAGCGATTTATAATGTGTTAGTTATTTTAATTAATAAGACCCTACTGGCTTAGTACCTGTTAGTAGGGTTTAGTGTGCAAGGGATTTAAGATGCCTGCCACTTCCTAAATTTTGTTGAATTTAATCTGATTTTATTAACTGTTGTTTCTAGATTGTATATTTGATACGAACTCTAGATCTTCTTCATTTGAGATGATGAGTAACTTATCTGTATTCAATACAGACTGCTCATTAATCCGTTCAATATTTTTATCACTTATATGATAAATTGTGTTATCAGTTAAAAGGGTATCACCATCTATCTTTATCGGAGTAAGTCCAATACAAATTTCTGATGAAATCGGTAAATGATAATCCTCACCTTCAAATTTTTGCACAATAACTGGGTTATCGGATAAGAAAAACTTTTTATTTCCAGAAGCTTTATGAACTCTAATTTGATATCCATGTAAAATGTGCTCAATGAATACCTTTAAAGGTTCCTCCGTAGAGCTCTTGATAAACAATAGAATATTCTTTAAGTCTTGACCTGCGTACATTTTTTTAGCGAATTCAATAGTGTACACTTGACTAGTCGTTGCAAGTAAATACATAATATGCTTTTCACTATCGTTCAGATTTTCATTAGAATACATTAAATTCTTTACTGCTTTACCTCTAATGAGAGTTTTTATTAAATATTTTAAAAGGCTTGTTTCAATATCATACCAGCGCCCGTTTTGTATTATCTTTACAAATTCATCTTGAAAATTATCTTTTCTACTCAAATCAATAAATGCTTGGTAATTTGGCTTAATATCACTCTCCCAAGCTGAATATATATCTTCTATAGAATTTCGTAAAACATAATTTCCTTTAGCATCTTTAACTTCATAAAAATCATTTTCTCTCATAAGTTTTTTAGGGTTACTTTTACAAACTACCAATGGATTATTTGAAGTATTAATAAATAGAATTTGATTATTTTCTGTTCTGAAATTTTCTAGTACGAATTGCGGCATAAAGTGTTGTTGTTTTACATAGTCTATTTTGTCCTTTTTCATTTTAATTAAATCTCCCTATATTACTTTAGAAATACTATATCATAAAAGTGAAGTTGGGTTTTCCGGAGTTGAGATTTAGGGTGCCTGTCACTTCCTGTATTTTGTTGAATATGATGCTCATCGGATGACTGTTGATTTACCAATTCCTACTGGGACAGTCGATATTAAATGCGGCTACTAGAAATTTTTATTGTATTAGTTAATTTATTTAATTAGACCCTACTGGCTTAATATCTGCTAGTAGGGTCTTTTATGTAAGGAATTATTTCCTAGTCAATCATATCTGTATATTTTCGTAAGCTTCAAATAATCCGTAAATTGATTATAGCGGGTAGAATGATCTAACTTGTCTCAATTCATCTGCAATTAGTAATAATCTGTTTAAAACGTCGAAACATGGAATATTCTTGGACTAGAGGGTCAGACCCCCCCACCGCTTTAGAGTGTTAAAGTTTTATCATTGAGATACATCAGGTATCTATCTTAATTATTCTTTTTGTCTCCATTTATTCCTGATTAAGGTGACAGTATTTATATTTTTTCCCACTTCCACAAGGGCACAATTCATTTCTTCCTATCTTTTCAATCCAAATCGGTTGGTATACATTTGGTGGGTCGATACTGCGATTGTTTTTGTTTATATTAGTTGGATTATTAATTTCTGTATCAATATAAAACTGATTTATAACTTGATTAACCTCAATATTTTTATCTGGAGTCTGCTTATTCTCCTGTATTAACGGTAACAATATTTGTAAGATTATTAATATACTAGTAATCCAAAACTTGAGGTCTTTGCGCACTTCTTCTCTGTTTTTTGGTAATAACTCACTCAAAGCGGGTGTTTCTTTTTCAAGGGATTTTTCAATTTCTTGATATGAACTATTATTATTTTTAGCAGCTTGAAGAATAACTGACAACTTTTTTAAATCTTGAATTGTTCGTTCAGGAGCAGATAAAATTTCTATTGCATTACCAATAAAATTAAATACTCCATCTGGAACATGCCCCCACCCTCCACAATTAGGGCAAGGACCTGATTTATTGCCTGATAAACTAACATTAGTTGAGTTTTCTATGAAAATACCAGAATTAAATACAGTTCCACAACTATCACAAATAGCAGGTACATGTGGCAATATTCTCATCTCCAATTTTATATTTAAATATTTAATATATATTGTATAGTATAATGAAAATAAGTATAAGTTACATTAGTCAGACCCTCATTGCTTAATTTTAAATACATTTCGACATCATGCTTTACCTGGGAAAAAAGGTCAGTCCCTTCTCTTTTAAAGCTTTAAAATGAAATAATTATTGCCCTTCGACTCCCCAATCCCTACGCTAAGTTTTTCCTGTTTTTTTGGAAAGTTCTATGATTATTAATAATAGTAAGTTTTGCGGCACCACGTGCGGATAATGAAGTCACGCTATTAAGTCAGAGGCTCCGCTTAAGGCTTTAAATTCCAGAATATATTATTTTGATTTCTAGGCTAAACCTTATAAAGTTGCAGCATGTTCATACTCTGCAATCGCTTTTGTATTTTCTTCCGTACTAAGTCTATTGCAACTTGATTCAATATGAACTATCTCCACGTTGTATCTCATAGAACGTAATTCTTTAGTAGCTTGCATAAGGTTTATTTTGGAAAAGAAGGGTAGTCTTTCAGTGAATGTTTTTTCCCCTTCATAAATAATTGCAAAGACGATAGTGTAGTCCTCAGGTGAAAAATCATCATTTTTTATTATATTTACAAAATCAGGATTAAGTTCTTCGATGTTTTTGTTTATTTCTATTCGTTGGGTGTTATCGTTTGCTAATATTTCTCCACTTACTTTCCCTTGTGAAAAGAGGTGGCTTAATGTAGCAGAGCTATCCCACCATTTAACATGGATTAATTTACTATCCTTAGTGAGTAAGTCACAGACCTCATATTTACTATCATCTATTCGCATATTATTACGATCCATGTTTAATAGATTAGAATTTTCATTTGCAAATATGATATTAGCATTTTTTTCGTGATACCCATGTATGATTGGAAATTCAATCTCGCATAAAGGAAGTTCAGTTATAAAGTGATTTACTTTTTCTATTAACTCCTTTTTGATTTCAAACCACAGACCATTATAAAAGATGTAATGATGACCTTCATATTCTATCTCTGTAAAAATACATTTGATAATACTCCATTTTTCTACTATATCATCGTTCATCCTTTGGTATAAATAATGGTTTTTTAATTTCTCAACTGTAAGTTTTCCATTGTATATCTTACTTTTATTTTTCCAGAAATCATCAATTGATGGAGAAGGATAAATCGTACCTGCTGCTGTATAAGAAAATCCTTCAACCTCAGTCCAGTCAATAATATCTGGAATCATGAGATAAATATTCTCATTTTTCATAAACTTATTGATCATCAACACGTTCAATCTATCAATCATTGTTGGGTCGCTAATTTCTTTTATTCTATCTATTTCAGGGAACTTATCTAGATAAGTTTTATTTTGGAAATCATCTAGTAATATCTCACACAGGTAGTTAAGGTTTGTTAAACCAAATTTATTATTGAAGTTAAAGTTATCTTTACCTGTAATTGTGTGACCATATCTATCCTCTAATTTGCTTTCCGCTGTGATAGATCGGAACATAGTTCTTATATCTGTTAGATTAAAATCTTCCATTCTAGAAGCTCTTGGGGCTTGGCTGCGATTTTGAAAAGTTTTTTCATCTATTACAGAAGAGTCAATGCTCTTTATACTATCTCTTTTTGCATTATTTAAGATTACTTTGAAGCCGAAGTTACGTTCATAAACGTCGTCTTTTAGTAGGTGCCTACCATATCCAAAAGTGAAGGCAAAAATCCTTTTCTTTCTTTTTATAAATAAGACGGCTCTAGTTGATTGATTTAATTGAGTGCTGTAATCTTTCAGGATATTATCTAGAAAGCCATCCCATTTTGGAGGATTTTGTTTATTATCTCCAATAAAAGCTTTCCCATCTAAATTCAAGGTGCTTTTGATTTCAAGGGTATCAGTAATCTCATCCATATTCTTCAAGATTTGATCATATTCTTTGAACTCTGCTTTAATTAGATATACAGAAAGTGGTAAACTTTCATCCATTTTAAAACCCCCTAATGAATTATTATTATTTATATTAAGAATATAGCACAAAAAACTACATATAGATACATAATAGGGTTTTATTCGATTCAAATACAATATATTGTGTTTGGACTTATTGAAAGAGTTTAGGGAAAGAAGAGAAGTGTTCAGCTTCTCACAGCTTTAATTTAGGGTCAATTCCCGAATTTTATCGAAAGTGATAGAAATTTAAATTTGCTGATGACATGTATGGGATAGCTTATATTAAGGTGCGTTAAGGAAGGGTTGTGAGAAAAATTAAAAGGCTAATACTTATATTAGTGTTCTTGTCTATTATTCTATTCTCTTGCGATAACTAGAATGAAATGAAAAAAACTTCAAAGGATGACACTTCGATAAATCAAGCTGAAAAGCAAGTAAATAATCCTCGAGAGGGTGTCCAGTTAGAATTAGTAAATGTAGGAGAGTCTTCACAGAGTATATTTGAAGAGTATTTTCATCATATTGAAGAAGCACATGAAAATATGATTTATCATAAAACAGAAAAAAACAGGAGATATTTTCTAAAGTTCATCCTGAACTTGCAACTTCCAAACTTACATATGATGCTGATTTTAATCATATTTACTATACCATCTATTACTAGCCCAGATGCATCGGATCTACTTGTTTCAATTGATTCGCCAATGATGCTGATTGGTTTAGGGTCATACCTAAATATTCAAAATATGATTAGAGATTATATACTTACAGTGAAATAGAAATTACAAAAGCAGGAAGTATATATGAATAATACGCCAACGGTTTCATATATAATTGACGCCCCTAATGACTCTTACTTACATGTTCCTCGTGTCGGACATGAGGCGATAATTACAGTGGGAAATATAAATTCTATGGAAGAATATACTATAAAGGGTGGATTTGCTTCTGGAAATGTAACTTTAGCGGTTCAAAATCCAACTTATTCTGTGAAAAGAGAAAATAGTAATGAGGCAGCTCTATTAGACTTTTTTGGTATAACTTATGAATCAATGTTGAAGCAATTATAGTAGATAATGATGAACCAAAGCCCCCTTTAGATGAATACAATAAACTTAAAACAATGGATTCCTTGAAATATGAAGTTGAGGAATATAGTTTTACAATTAATTTGGCAGAATCATTTAGAAACAGGTATGCAGTCAGTACGAGGAATTGGCAGAGAAATTCGATTAAAACAATTGATTTTACATTTATGGATGAAGGAGAAACGCTAGTTAATATATTTAGTATTGTAATTTCCGATTTGACAGAGGAAGATTTTTAATTATTTTGAAGGTGGAGTTGTACAATTTATCACAACATTAAATGGATATTCTATTGGTTAGAATACACCTGGGGAGCGACCAGTGGTACTACTCAACGATGAGAGTAAACAAAATCTACTGAATGAATTAGCTAATATGGTTAATGAAGTTGTACCATATATTGTGGATAACATTGATTGTGAATCTTAAATTATAAAATTAGGATGGGTGAATCGAATAGATTATTCTCCCTATATTCGCATATCGTCCGCTGGGTACTCATGATTTACACAAGCCAGAAACGATTCAATCAACGATTGAAAAACTATCTATGTTACACCTAATTAGAACTATACGGGATCATGATTTTGTATTGAAGTTTTTGAAGATTGATAGACAAAAAGGTATTTTAATAAATGGTAGTGAACTGGTTAAAATAGAGTAAAAGCAAAAGATTAAAGCAAGGCTAGAATCATTCCTGCGATCAATGGGTTAGGCCCCATGACGTAAATAATTTTAAATGTAAAAGAACGGGGGCCATATTTCTTTTAATGAAATTGAAGCACTATATTGTACTAATAAAAAATGCTGTATACTCCGGTTAAAATCTTTCATTATGAAACATAAATTAGATTACAGTACTTTCTATGATCTCATTTCTATTATTATTCGTGATCATCAAAGAGTAGGGTGGTTCATTCTCGTCTAGTTGTTTTAATAGCTTACTTAAATCTTTAATACAATCTTCTTTATCATAGACTTCATCGAATTGTAAACTATGAAATATAGATAATACATGATACTTTAAGTCTACAATTTCCATCTTATTTAATAACTTTCCCTCTAAATTACTCATTTCCTTCACTCCTCACATTTAAATAGTTTCATAGTATTCTAACCAATGGGGATTTATTTATACCCTTTGAAAAGTTTTAATGATGACAAGCATTTTTTAAATCTTATTAGTTAAGCTAAAATCAGTAAAAATACCCCTTGCATTTCTATCGAACGATTGATAAAATATATTTAAGTATTCAGATACTTGAAAAAGAGAGGATGCTATATTTGACAACAGAAGAACTTATTATTAAGTCAGCAGTTAAATTATTTTCACAAAAAGGTTATGCAGCGACAAGTATCCGCGATATTGCAGCGGAGACAGAATTAACTTCTTCAACCCTTTATTACTATGTTAAAGGAAAAGATCAACTATTAATTCTAATCATGGAAAAATACTTAAAAATGTTACTCGCAGAAACAGAGTCAATGGAACTTGAATCAAAGTCACCAGACGAAGCGCTTGCTAGCCTTATAGGTTTGCATGTAAGAACGCACGGAACGGAACAACTACCAGCTCTTGTTGTGGACACGGAATACAGATCCATGGTTGGCGAAGACAGAGAAGTAGTAAAGGGATTAAGAAATGAATACGAAGAGAAGTGGCTACGTGTACTAGAACGCGGAGTTGAGGAAGAGGTATTCAATATTCCTGATGTCAAAGTGACGGCTTATGCGCTCATTCAAATGTGTACTGGAGTTGCACACTGGTATGTTGAGGGAAAGCGTTTCTCTATCGAAGATGTCATTAATCAATATATGGAATTAGGATTACAAATGGTCGGAGCAAAAGCGGTAAATCTTAATAAAATCTAATCAAAGAGGAGGAGATGTATACATGAAAGCCATTGACATCAGGGTTAGACTGCCACAAGAATTCCGTCCGAAAGTAGAAGAGGAGGACTTTTACGGTAGGTATGATGAGGTTTTAAATGTGTTAGACAACAATAGTAAAACACTAGCAGATCTTGAACTAGAAATGGAACAAGCAAAAGTTGGGTTTGCGGTGATTCATGCTGAATATGAATTTGGGGATACAGCGGACGAAATGAATGAAGCATTGGCTAAAATAGTGGCAAAGCAACCGGATAAGTTTGCAGGATTTGGTGCAGTTTCTCTTAATAATTTAGAGCCGATGAGGGTTGTAGAACAAGCGAAAACTATTCACAAGGCGGGACTAAAAGGAATCAATCTACAACCAGTATTTTTTAATGTAGATCCACTCGACGCTAAATTATATCCGCTTTATGCGACTGCTTCTGAATTGGGATTAATTATCTCTTTCCATACAGGCATTCACTATTCAACACAGCACTCTTTGGCAAAAAACAGTCCAATTTTCATCGATCAGATAGCATCAGATTTCCCTGACTTAAAAATAATTGCTTGTCATGGTGGCTGGCCATGGGTACATGAAATGGTTGCTGTCGCAAGAAGGCACGCCAATGTTTATATCGAATTTGGCGGAGTTGCTCCGAAATACATTGGTCGACCTGGAAGTGGTTGGGATCCGCTTTTCCAACTCATGAACAATTTGCTGTCAAATCAAGTTTTATTCGGAACGGATTGGCCAGTTATCCCAATGGAGCGTGCGGTTGAAGAATGGAAGAATCTGGGATTAAAAGATGAGGTAGTTGAAAAATTATTATATAAGAATGCTCTAAACCTTTTAGGGATGAAGGAGGGTGACCGATGAGTTCAACTATTCTTACGGAGTGGGACGACGAGATCGCCTTCATATATTTTAATAGACCGGAAAAAATGAATGCGCTTTCAGAAGAAGTTGTATCTCATTTACATAAAGCTTTAAAGGAGGTAGCGGAAAAAAATCCTAAAGTCGTTGTTTTATCAGGAAAAGGTCGGGCATTCAGTGCAGGGCATGATTTAGAAGGACCACCTCTTGATCCAAGTAGTATGGAAGCACAAAAGTTCATGCAACAACTTCAAGAGATAACGCAACTGATTGTAAACATGCCAGTGCCTGTCATTGCGTCTGTAAATGGTTATGCGCTTGGAGCTGGTTGTGAAATTGCGATGAATTGTGATCTTATTCTTGCATCTGAAAAAGCAGTTTTCGGATTTCCAGAAGTAAAGGTTGGCCTATCCATTACACAGGGGACTTCTTACTATCTTCCAAGAATGGTAGGACTAGCAAAAGCGAAAGAACTACTATTTTTTAGTGAAAACTTTTCAGCTGAAAAAGCGCTCGAATTAGGAATGATCAATATCGTCGTTCCGGAAAATAAGTTGCAAGAACAAACAGAGAAGTGGGCAAAGGAATTAGTAACTAAACCAGCACATGCATTAGCAGCAGCAAAGAAACTCTTGAATCAAGGTATGGATTCAACTTTACAGCCTGCACTTGTCAAAGAAATAGAAGTCGTACAGGAGTTACTATCCAATAATAGATAAATCGAATGGAGTGATTGAGAGATGCAAGGATTAAAGAGAAAGTCGGCTACTAACTTTCTTGAGTTGGTAGAAGAAGCGGCTAACCAATGGGGAGATAAGTACGGATTAATTTTTGATGAGACAGATGAAAAAATTACTTTTAATGAAATTAATGCACGCGTTAAGGAGCTATCTGCCATTTTATCGAATCAAGGAATTGTTCAAGGAAATAAAGTTGCTTTAATGCTTCCAAATGTTCCTGAATTCCCATTAACCTGGTTAGCTATCGGATCAATTGGTGCGACGATGATTCCCATGAACATTCGTTACCAATTCTTTGATGCTTCTTATGTTTTAAGCAATTCTGAAACGAGCTTAGTAATTACAGTTTCTGAAAAAGTAGACATGCTACACACGATAAGGGAAGAGGAGCAGTTAGCATTCAGAATCATTACCATCGACGAACCTCACCTCCATGCAAACGCATATCTTCCAGATTTATTGAATTTCAAATTAGATCGACCAACAGATATAAAAGTGTACCCAGAAACATTAGTGAATATCCAATATACTTCAGGCACAACTGGTAACCCTAAAGGGTGCATGCTTTCTCAGAACTATTGGTTAACCATCGGGAAAAAGTTTTCTGATAGTAGTTTTTCTGAATTTGATCAGAACGATGTTTTATTAACAGCCCAACCATATTACTATATGGATCCACAATGGAATACGATTGCAGCTCTATCCACAGGTGCAACATTAGTTGTTTTAGATAGATTCAGTCCTTCGAGCTTTTTTGAAAAAATTCGAAAGCACAAAGCTACCTTCTTTTATTGCCTAGGGAGTATGCCAGCATTGCTTTTGAAAATGCCTAAATCGGAAGAAGATCGTAACCATAGTCTGCGATTAGTAGGTTGTTCGGCAATCCCATCAGGTCTTCATGAGCAACTCGAGGAAAGATGGGGAGTTAAATGGTATGAAATTTTCGGGATGACAGAAACTGGATATGACTTATCGATGACGGAAGAGGAGCATGATCACTATATTGGAAAGGGTTCCCTTGGTAGACCAGCGGAGGGCAGAGAAGTACGGGTAGTAGATGATAAAGACCGACCAGTAAAGCGGGGAGCAGTTGGTGAACTCGTACTTAGAGGAACAGGCATGATGGATGGTTATTTTAAGAATGAAGAGGCAACAATGGAGGCTTTCAAAAATGGATGGTTCCATACGGGGGATCTTGTCAGACAAGATGAAGACGGCATCTTTTATTATGTCAGTCGCAAAAAAGACATGATCAGAAGAAGTGGAGAAAACATATCTTCTGCTGAAGTTGAAACAACTATTCTGAAGCATAACGTAGTGAAGATGGCAGCTTGTGTTCCAGTAGAAGACGAGATTCGGGGAGAAGAAGTGAAGGTGTATCTTGTTTTTAATGAAGAGGTGTCTGATGAAGAAAGTCAGATAAAAGAACTAATCGCTCACTGTGAACAAAATCTTGCCGCATTTAAGATACCGAGGTATTGGGAAGTGAAAAAAGATCTACCACTTACCCCGTCAGAACGTGTGGCAAAACATCTACTAATAAAAGAAAAAGCTGATCTACGATTGGACTCTTATGACCGAGTAGAAGAGATTTGGAGAACAGAAAAATAAAAGGGGGATTAACAAATGAATGAGCAGTCTGGAAAAATAAGTCTGGTCGGTGCAATAGCGATCATTATTGGTACAGTTATTGGGGCATCCATCTTTATTTTATTAGGACCGGTAGCAGGGCAGGCAGGTCCAGCTTTATATTTAGCTTATATGATTGCGTTTATCCCAGCCTTCTTTGGTAGTATTTATTATGCGCAGTTGGGAGCTGCAATGCCGACAACCGGCGGGTCATACTTTTATTCGAAGCGGTTACTCTCAGCAAAGGCAGGATATATGGTAGTTATGTCGTTGATCCTGGGTGGAATTGGAGCAATTGTTATGCTGTCCCTAGGATTCGCTGAGTATCTACAGTTCTTCTTCCCAAACTTAAATATTCAATTGACTGCAGCCGGAATAGTTCTCGTGTTATTAGCTATTAATTTATTAGGACTAAAAACGGCGGAGATATTTCAAATACTCATGACATTGTGGATATTGTTGGCTCTCCTCGTGTTCATCGTACCAGGCCTGTTTGCAGTCGACACACAAAATCTAACACCAATGTTTCCGAACGGATTCGGTGGTTTGATGATGGGGTCAGTACTTGCGGTTTACTCCTATGTCGGTTATGGAATTATCTCTGAAATTGGTGGAAATATTAAAGATCCAACGAAGAACGTTCCAAAGGCGATATTTATTAGTTTAGGAATTATCGCAGTTGTATATGCTTTCGTCTGTTTTGTAGCGATTGGAGTTATCCCTTGGGATACACTAGCAAATTCGGGAGCATCTGTCGCAGAAGCAGCACAAGTCTTCTTGCCTAGCTCTGTCATCTTCTTTATTAGTATCGGGGCATTATTCGCTACGGCAACAACGATTCATGCTGTATTGATGACAGTACCAGGAGATTTTATCGCATTAAGTAACGAAGGTATCTTCAATAAGAAATTGCATAGCAAAACAGTAAACGGTACTCCAGTTGTGCCGATCGCTTTCATGAGTGTGCTAGCAATTATCGGTATCTTTAGTGGATTATCTGTAGTTTATTTTACAACCATTACAATTGTCGGCTTACTCTTTAACGCTGTTGTGATTGGTATCGCAGCATGGCATCTTCCGAAGAAGGAAAAAGCTTTATATGAAGCAGCTCCTTTCCGAGTGAAACCAGGATTACTGAAGCTGACAGTAATTTTGGGAGTAATTAGTAATATTGTGTTTATTACGCTGGCGTTATTGGATGCTCCTTCAATTATATTGATCTTTGTCTTGTGGGTCGGATTAGGTTTCTTGCTTCATAGAAATAGAATACCGAAGAATGAAGTGGTAATGGAGAGTGAGAAGTCGATATCTTGAGAGCTATTCGTAACTTGTAACGCATAAAATAAGCGTGATACCTTTTTCCATCTTAGTCGGGAGGTATCACGCTTTTTATAATTACTAAAGCTTCAATCTTATACTCTACTCATCTTTTTTCTGTTAATTATTCCTCGCGATCCTTTTGACTGTTACATTGTCAACTTGTTCAATTACCTTGTCACTAACTGCTAGAGGACCACCTAAAATATATACTTTTGATATAGAATTATCTCTTATAAAATCTAATACTTCAGGAGCTATTCTATTAACATTAGTTAATAACAAAGGTGCATTTTTTTGAGAAGCTAATGGCCCTCCTGCTAATGCATCGGGGAAATTATATCCGTTCGCTAGCACTAATGTATCTAGGTTATCGTACATTCCATTAGCTATTGCTAGTGCTGTTAGTTCTCTATTAGATCCACTGATTCTTTCTACAATATATCCTTCTTCTTTTAATTCGGCTTCTACTTTTTCACTGATTACCAACGGGCCGCCAATAATATTAACCTTTTCTATTCCCCACTTTTTTAGTGCTTCTTTACTTGCAGCGTGTAAACTGTTTTTTGAGGTAAATAGTATTGGATTTCCATCTCTTCCAGATGGTGGACTAACTCCTAATCCATCAGGGTAATCTGTGCTTGCCACTAGCATAGCAGTTTTACTGTGACTTTTTTCTATAAGTTTATTTCCTATAGCTACTGCTGTTGCGAATCGATTAGATCCTTGAATTCTAGATACGGTATAGTTTTTCTTTAGATTTTTCTCAACATCTTCACTTATTACTATTGGGCCACCAAGTAAAATTACATTCGATGCTTCTAATCTTTCAATTTCTTCGAATATCTCAACAGGAACATTATTTCTCTGGATTAATAATATTGGTGCATTCATTGAAGTAGCTAGTGGGCCTCCAGCTAACGCATCAGGAAAATCATACCCATTTACCAAGATTACTGTATCTGCTTTTTCGTAAGCTATTTTGCTTATTTCAACGGATGTTTTATGTCTATTCGTTCCTTGTAGTATTTCTATACTTGGTTCGAAGTCTAGACCGATAATCTCCATATATGGAAACTTATTTATTAAGGAATGCACAAAAGAATCTAATTCTTCGGATACCTGCCAATTCTTTAAATTTAACGTATTAGCATAATCAATCAGCTTTATTGCTTCTAAATTATACAACTTATCAATATTCCAATTAGATAAATCGAGGTAATCTGCTCTAACCCCTGCTTGCCCCCGTCTTTTCTGAAATAATCCATCTAAATCTGTAATCCCTGATAAATTCCAATTGGATAGATCTAGTTTCTCAAAAGGGTAGGAAAATATAGAATTTGTAAACATCATTGTCATTTTTGTAGTCTTAGATACATCCCAGTTAGATAGATCTAATGAGTTCAAATTAGTACTTTCAAACATATAACTCATACTTTCTACAAGAGATGTGTCCCAACTAGATAAATCTAAAACACTTAAACTAGATGCATTACTAAACATATTGCTCATATTTGTAACCTTAGATACATTCCAATTAGATAAATCCAAAGCTGTTAAACTTTTAGCATACCTAAACATGCCACTCATATTCGTAACATTAGAAGTGTTCCAAGCAGATATTTTTAAATCATTTAGTTTGGAAGAAGTAGTAAAGGTATTTCCAAACATTGAACCCATATCTGTTACGCTGGATACATCCCAATTATTCAAATCTAGTGACTCTAGGCTACTAGTGTCAAAAAATAGGCTACCCATATCGGTTACATTAGATACATCCAAGTTTTTAAGTTCAATAGATTTTAAGTTTGGCATTCTTGAAAGCATGTATCGCATATTCGTAACATTAGATGTGTCCCATGTGGATAAGTCTAATGATTCTAATTTAGAAGCACTGTCGAACATATAACTCATGTCCGTAACATTTGAAATATCTAGTAACTCGAAGTTTTCTATTCCTATAAGATTGCTAAATCCCCTAAATAAATGGGGAGAGTCTGGTAAAATTACTTCTCCCTCTATAACCACATATCGAATGATAGATTTATAATTTGACCAAGGATAAGTTTCATTATAACGAGAACCTTCCCGTGGCTTTAATTCACCTGCTCCAAGATATAATATTCCATCCTCCGTTAAACGCCAGTCAATACCGTGGTTTCCTTCTGCCATTATTCCTTCATTGCTGCTTTCAGCTGAAATATGTAGTGGTGTTAGTAGAAATAGGAGTATTGTTGTTGCTATGAAATACTTTTCAATAAAATATTTGTTGTTTCTCAATTTTATCCCGCCTTTATAGGTTCTTATTCAATTTTTTGGTGCAATTTATATAACATTTATAAATTGATTATATCATCATGGTATAAAAATACCATCCTCTAAATAATGGTGTTGGTGCTCTTATATGGATAGTTGATTGTTATAGAAAGAATCTCATGTGTAATAAGTTCTTCTCTTTCCATTACCACTTCTCTTCTCGAAATTTAGAAGTAAGATGCATATATTGAAACATAACAATAGGACTAGTTTTTTATTTTTTCAATGATATAATTTCGAATATATAGATTTTTCACTATGGTAAATCTTTTGTTTGCCAAAGGGATATAGATTTTAGGGAAATTAAACAATAATAATGAACTGTTTTTATTAAATTCAAACCAATCAATTAACAAAGCTAGGCAGGATAATGAGTAGGATATTTTGTATGGAGTTTATTATTTAGGAAATAAGACAAAACATGCAGTGAAAATGAAAATTCTTATCAACGGCATAATTTTTTAAAAGTCTTATCCGAATGAAATAACGCGTATTGCACCTGTTAGATCAAGTGACCGTTTAATGGGGGGGAGTAGTGGGTTATTTTCACAAAAATGCTATCGATAATATAAGGGCAGGATTCAGAGAGTCAATGGGAGAATTATTGGCATATCTCGAAATAAGATTTTCTGATAAGAAAGTTATAAATATATTCCATGATATTGAATTGGGGTTTTTTGACTACGGTTATGAGTCCGGGAGAGGAGGTCGAGTAGGAGGTTGATTAGGTAGCTTTTTCGTTCAATGAAGGATAAGTGTTAATATTATTTTGGTGGTGTTAATTATGGAATTAAATGTAGATATGATTGATTTTTCGAATATTGATAATAGAATTGATCATCTTGATAAAGAGCGAATTGCGGAATTGATACAAGAGTACTATAACGGCTCGAATATATCGGAATTAAAAAAAGAATATGATATAAAAGTTGCCAATTCACAATTGGTAAAAATTTTCCCTAAAAGACGAACGGAACAAGATTGCAGATATTGTAATGTTGAATTAATTATAGATTGGCAATCGAGATCTGCTGCACTTTCTAATGAATCATACTGCCCGAATTGTAATCATACAGGGATAGGCTCCTGTTACTGTAAGAATTGTATAAATATGAGAAATGCATTAATAGAGCAAGAGAATGAACTTAAAAAACAGCGTATCGCTGAGACATATGATTTATCCAGTTTAAAGAAAGTTGATGAAAAAAACTTAACTTTAGAAGATAAATTATATCTGTCAGTTTTAATAAGAAGTTGTATGGATGAAAATTTGAATTACATTTTACCAGTGAAACAGGCGTCTGAGAAATTAACACCTACATCAGAGTTCACGACTGAATTGATAAAAACATTAACTGGAAGAGATCTTATTGCACCTCACCCAGATTCTTCTTTACGCGCTTTTCCAGATGACGAGGATTTCCCGTTCGGGTACTACATATACGAAGTGATTTATACACTAAACATTGAACCTCACGATGGAAGCTATTTTAACATGGTTCAGAGATTATTGTATCCATCTCAAGAGGAGTTCGAAGAGGATAAAGAGTTCTGCTTTCAAATGTGGAAGAAGATAGCAGTTAATGAATCATTAGAATATCTATCATATAGTATGGAAAAAGTAGGGTTCAATGAAAAAAAGGGAGCTAAAACAATAAAAGTCTTAGAGAGGCTTTTAGAGTATTTTTCAGTCGCACAAATATATAGTATTATTTATAAGTCTATAGCAAACAGTACTAAATTGTATCAAGAAGGAAAGTTGTATAAAAATCACGCATCCAACACTGTAATTACTTCTTGTGAATCATTTGGAGAAAGAGCAATAGCAGAAGGATGGAATTTAACAAAATACCGCAGAGATTTTAATTTGCCAGAAACGGTAATTAGCAAAGTATTGTTTACTTCTATTCTTAAGATAGGTTCAATGTCTTTTGAAGAGAAGCCTACCTCGGAGATATGATTTGTTTATGATATAAAAAAAGTGATTAATCGTAGGTCCTGAGTTTAGAAGGTGTGGATTTGGAAATTATGCTCAAAGCAAAGTATTTTCGGAGCGATATTAATCGACTGAATATAGAACTTTAAGAGCGTCACTTTTTGCTGCTAAATTCCACTTTTATATAAAACTATATAATTCACTTTATTCGAAATCGGTTCTTCAGTTGAAATTATATAGACTGAAGAACCATTTTTTATGTTCATTTATTATAATATTTATAATTTTTCACCGATAAGGACTAAAGTATTGTATAATATTATTGTATAAGAAGATTGGAGGCTGAAAATAACATGAATTGGTTCATTTTACTTATATTAGGATTAATTTTTATTATTTCACCTTATGACCGAGGACTTTACTTTGATAGGGATTTATATAGTATCCAACTAGTCATCTTTGGTCTTTTTATCATGTTATATATAACTTTATTAGTAAAAAAGGAAACCGATTCTATAAAGCCTATATGGGTCATAATGATTCTTCCATTTTTCTACCTTATTTCATTAATCGGTGCGGAAAGCCCTATAGGAGCATGGAATTCCTTATTAAGATGGATAGGATATACTGCATTTTTTATTTTGTTATACTGGGCTGCGCGTAAAGAAAGAAAAATTAAATATTTACTTCCCTTCATTTTTCAAGTAACAGGAATATGGATTGCTATACATATGTTATTAAATGAATTTGGTTGGATGGAGTTCTCCTCCGCCTTTATTTTCAACCGCTTTGCTGGAGTCTTTCAGTACCCTAATACATTAAGTGCTGTCATGGGGATGTATTTTTTATTTAGTATATTCATGTTATTGCACCCACGTCTTAGAGCGATACACAAAATTATTTATGGAATACCATTAGTTATTTTTCTAGTTACATTTATTGAAACTTACTCACGTGGCATGTTATTAATTCTGCCAATCATGTGGTTTTCAGGACTATTATTACTTCGACAAGCTAAGCAATTAAGCTATATTGTTTATACTTTAATGTCTTTAATCGCTAGCATTCTTGGCGTGTTTAGTCTACAAAGTGACCTCGCTTGGTTATTTTTATTAATACTTTCAGTTGGAATAGCTCTGTTTATTCATACATATGATAAATTCCTCCAGAAAGATAAGATGAATAACTTTGTACAGAAAATATCATCTAAAAGGGTCTACCGTCTTGTTGTGCCAGTATTAATAGTTGTAATGGCACTACTGTTATTAATGGATTTTGGTTTTAAAGGATTTGTCTACCAGCAACTCCCTGGAGACTTACAAGAGAGAATTTCAAGTATGAGTGGCAGTGCATCTGCAAGAGAACGTACTCTCTTTGTGCAAGACTCATTTAAAATATCAATGGACGCTCCTTTATTTGGTCATGGAGGGGATGCATGGGAGCCATTATATCGTAGTTACCAACAATTACCTTACCAAGCAAATAAAATACATAATGAATACATGGAGTTTGCTGTAGATATTGGTTGGATTGGATTAGTGTTCTTTATAGCTGTTATTGGTTACTTTTTCTTCATTATTTTTAGGAGTTATCAAGATGAGCAAGAGAATATGATTTTTCCGGCTATATTAATTGCTAGTTTTACAATACTATTCCATAGTTTTATAGATTTTGACTTAGCCTTTGGGACAGTTTGTTTTATGCTTTTATGGCTATTGGTTATGGGATTGACATATCAAAAAGTGGAAACTGTAACAAAGAATAACAGTAAAATGATTCCTCGTTATTTTAGTTATGCATTTGTAACGCTAGTGCTTGTCGGTGTCTTCATGTCTTATCAATTTATGAATGCTGAACAAAGCTTTCGTAAAGCTAACTCTGTAAAAAATCCCTATGAAAAGATTAATTACCTATCAGAAGCTGTAGAAAAGAATAGTTATAATTATCGGTATTTATTAAGATTAGCGAGTTTACGTGCTTCTTTAGCTGAACAAAATCATGACGTAGAGACTAATACAAAAAATGTAATTCAGCTAAGTAATAGAATAGTCGAGCTTGAACCTAATAATGCGTTCCTTTACTCGCAAGTTTCTAGATTACTTGAGGATATTAACGAATTAGAGTTGGCAGATGAATATGTTGAGATGGCAATGGATCTTGACCCATATGGATTAGTTAATTACGAGACACATATGAGTATTAATTTAAAGAGAGCTTCAATTGAAAACAATATTCTCGAAAAAGAAGCTATATTACATACTGTAGTGGAAACATATAGGAATCTTGTGGAACAAGTTGAAGAAACTTTATCACTAGATTATGCAGAATATCATAATAGTAGGGATTTCCATTTATCTGAAGAAGCAATGATTTATGCAGCAGAAGCTGGCTATTTATTAAATGACTCCGATTTAATAAGAGATATACTTACCCATTTCAAAGAACCAGGTGAGGGTGAACAACAAGTGGTTTATTTTCTTCTTTCTACTTTAGAGAGATTAAATAAAAATGATGAACGGGGTAAGTTAGTGCATAAATACCAAGCAGTTTATCCTAACTTATTTTCGGATTGACAGTATTATCAGACTTTAGTATTGACATAATGGAAAATTATCACTAATATGGAGAGGTAATTGTTTGATTATTTTGTCAAAAAAGGAGGGTTGAGGTTTTAAAGCAAGTCATTTTAAACAATTAAGTAAAGGGGATTAGAAAATGAAGACTAGTAATTTATCATTTCTAAGTGGTTTAATTGCTTTTGCTTTAATTTTAACATTAATTACTCCTATGACAACTACATACGCTGCAGAAGCTGATAATGATGATTCGGTAAGAGATGATGTTTACGACGTGCGTGACGATGTGTACGGAGAAGATGATGAGTATTATGAAGATGATGAGACTGTAACTGAAAGTGCATATAAGTATTTGTGGGATATTGATGAAGTAGAAAATGGTATTATTTCTCTACCTCATACAGGTACTGTGATAATAAGTAATGAAACACTTACAAGTATAGATCATGATACGCACATCCATATGTCAAATCAGGGTGCTGAGTTATGGATACCTATAGATACTCTAAAACAGGCCATTGGAGATGACTTTAGAGTAGTTGTATCTTTGTATGATTTCACATCACAATACGATAATATTAAAGGACTTGTTAGTAATCTATACGAAGTGAATCTTGGGGTTGGTATGAAAACATACGAAGAAGAGTTTTCAGAGCCATTTGGTATGGTAATAAATATTAATCCAAACAAAGTAAGTAATTGGGAAGATCTTGTTTTACGTTCATTTGATGAGAGTGGAAATTACATTGACTTGAAAAGTCAAGAAATGTACTATAATACAATCACTGGTGAAGTAATCTTTGATGTTTATCAATCTGGTAAATACAGCTTAGTAGAAGTTCCAGGATCTGGTGATCATAAAGATTCAGGTGTCGATGAATCAGAGGATGAATACGAAGAAACTGTAACAGACAATGCATACAGAAATCTATGGGATAAAGATGAATTAGCAAAATATCTCGATAATAAAGGTAATGTCAATCTACCAAATACAGGAACACTGTTATTAGATAGTAAAGTTCTAAAAGATTTAAATGACGATGCTAAAGTGAATCTATCAATCGACGGTGTTCACTTATCAATTCCTGCAAGTGTTCTTAAACAAATTGTTGGTGATGACTTTAGAGTATCGGTATCTTTAGAGGATGTCACTTTAAACTATGAGGAAATCGAAGGACTTGTAAGTAGTGTGTATAGATTTAACTTAGGAGTGGGATTAGAAACATACGATGGCGAGTTCTCAGAACCATTTATTCTCACTTTTAAAGTTGATCCAAGTAAAGTAACAAATTGGAATGACCTTGTTTTGCGTTACTTTGAAGAAGATGGTACGTATACAGACTATAAAAATCAAGTACTTAGCTACAATGCAGAAACTGGTGAAGTAGTCGTAGAAGTTTACCACTTTAGTGAATATGGTATCGTAGAAGTTCCGGGATCAGGAGATCAAGCAGCCGGAGATGGAACCACGGATTCTACAGAAGATGAAGAATCCGACGAAACAGCAACTACTGGAACAAATGGCCCAGGCAATGTACTACCACAAACAGCTACAAGTATGTTCAATTTACTAGCAATTGGGTTAGGCTTAATTCTAACTGGTTTAGTGTTATTTATAAGAAACAAAAAAACTGTAGCAGTAAATTAATAGAATGAAACATGGGGACGGTTCTCGCGTTGCACTAATGCAACACGAGAACCGTCCCCATGTTTCACTAAAAATCTAACTTTTCATTATATTACTTCTTCATTATTTCTAATTCATGTATACTGATATGTATAACAATTCAGAGAAGAGGAAGTAAATCTATGATATATCGGCCTCATGTTTTAAAGTTTTTATTTTCTATAAAGGATCATATTTATCGTTTAAAATTATCAGAGAAAGTTAGGGGACTCTGGTTATCTAGCATTTTATTAATCATCATGTCTGCAATCATATATGGTTGGATGGGTTCACTTGGTATCGGTTCGCAATTTTTATCAATGGATGCTAGTTTAATAGATTCAACTACATATGAAGGAAATAAATTATGGTTCATGATTGGGAGAATTGGATATGGAATCCTTTTTGCTGTCTTAATATTATTCGTTCCTAGTCTATTATTTTATTATCTAGCAGACGTACCTTATCAAAAATTGGTCGTCATGCAACAGGTAGTGCTATTTGTATTGTTATTGGAACGTATCATTTGGATACCCTTGGCGACACTCGCTGGGTTAGATTGGTATGTATCACCGTTGTCTCTTGGAGTAATAGTCTCTTACCTTACAGAAATAGATTGGTTGATTTATTTCTTTGGTGCTATTTCACTCTTTCAAATTTGGGTGATTTGGTTCCAATATCGATTTCTATCACAGCTATCGGAAGAAAGACGAGTTCCATTAATTGGTTTTGTTATTTTATTACAAATAATTGGATGGGCACTCGCAGCCACAGTTGCATTAGGAGATACTTTTATTATAGGTAGGTGGTTCGATTGAGGCTTGGTGGATTGAAAGTGATTCATTGGATTCAAATAGGGGTCATTTTATTTGTTGTTATAAATGGTTTACTTATTTATAAGGATAATGAAGGTAAAGTTAATAGGTTGGCTTATATAAATGAATGGGAAGAGAGTACGACTGCTGACATGAGAGAAGAACTTTTGAAAAAGGCTGTTCTTGCACCAAAAGAAGAAATGCCAATTTACTTCTCAGATAATCAAGGTATATTTCAAGAGTTTCTTGTCGGAGTGGGTGATGAAGTAACTGTCGGACAGGACTTGTTTATTTATCAGGTACAAAATTATTATCAAGCAGAGGCTGAATTCTTAAGTGAGGTTGAACGCATTAATGGTGCAATTACTGCGGCTGAACAGGCGATGGCTGAGGTAGAGGCAGTTACGTTTGTACAGAATGAATTTGTTCCTCCTATTGTAGAAGAGTTTAGTATTACGGTAGAGGTGCCAGCTTCTTCAATGGAAGCAGAATTTATGAAAAGGCAATTCATAGCTGAAAAGAAAAAAGAAATTACGCAACTAAATGCAGAACGAGAAGCGGTAAATAGCCAGCTGCAATCCTTGCAAAGTACAGGGGATACGATTACATACATAAGCCCTTATGCGGGGAGGGTTAATAATCTTTCGGATGAGCTAGCGTCTCCACTTCTTACAATCGAAAGCTTCGATTTACAAGCAGAGACGAGCCTTACGGAGCAGGAAAGAGCAATAGTAGAAGAAGGAATGCTAGCGGAGGTAAGAGTAAATGCAGTTGATGAGACTTTAACTGCCTATGTAGATGAATTGGCGGATGTTCCAGATAAAGTAAGTGTTAGAGGCGAGAGTAAGTATGATTTGATTGCTGCTTTAGCAGAGCCAGAGGCAGAAGATGCAGTTGAAGTAGTTGAAGAAGTGGAGGAGGAAGAAGAGTTAGAATTAGGTGACTATGAAAACGAATCGACTCTTTTACCTGGTTACCACGGTACACTTGCCATCATTCTTGAGGAACGATTAGGAGTTACAGCGATAGATAGGGCTCATTTAATAGATGGAGCAGTATGGAGAATGAATAAAGAAGGACAGCTTATTGAGTTAATTGTCGATACTGGTTTTGAAGAAAATGGACAAATTGAAGTAATCGGGGATTTGGCTCCTGGTGAATTAATTGCAATTGCACCAGAAAGTCAATTGCGAGATCGCGCATACTTTATCACACCATTAAAATGGAGTGAGCTAAGGCAGGAATCTTTAAATAAAGAAACTGTAGATTGGAAAAGGGGAATTTTGGGTGGATTGATTATGAGGTAGAATATATGGATGGTTTCGCTTCTTGAGCTGCATTGTCAGCAAACTTAAGAACTGAAACCGTCTTTTTTCGCTTACATTTTTGTCACCAGGTCATAAGTCCAGATACTTGAAATATATTCGCGAGATAATACTTTAGAAATGTTTTGACTAAGGAGTTTTCTTTCAGCCCTCTTATTATGCCTTTTTCAAGTTTGCAAACATCTTTGGTTGTAAAGTTTTTAAGAAGTTAGTTAAAAGCAAGAGATGAAATTTACGAATTGTAATCTTTCTAATCCGTCAAACAGTACAAAGTTTAAAATGTTAGGCTCACATCTTTTCCAAATATAGCTATTTACATGATTCTAAAATCATGGTAAAATGGAACTATTAAATAAGGGAACTTTGAAGTACGTTTGTAGTTTGGGCACCGAAAACGTATGGAGTCAGTGGTGCAACCGACCTTTGCGAGATGGATATCTTATCTATCTCGCAAAGGTTTTTTTACGCTAAAAGAGTGTAGTCTATTTATATTAGGGGGAAGAATATGTACTCTATAATGCCATCAACAAAAAGAGAAAAAGCGAGACGAAAAGAAAATAAATTATATCATTTAGTCAATCGAAAGGAGTCAGAGGAGAGGGAAATTGACGACCTTGGAAGGTCTATAATCATAGGTTTACAAGATTATCGTCAACAACAAAACAAATCTATCAAATATAAAACAATAATGACAGAAGCAAAACGATACATAAGACTAAATCAGAAATACCTATGAAACATGGGGACGGTTCTCCTGTTGCACTCAGTGCAACGCGAGAACCGTCCCCATGTTGCATTATTTCTTCTTCATTCGTTTACGAGCTTCTTTGCTTCTTTCTATTGCTTTTAGGTCTTCATTGTCTGCTAGTTCTTTGGAGAATTCGATGTCTTTTCCATCACGCAGTTGCTGTCTAGGTGTTTGTGCAAGAAAAGAATTCTTTGTTTTTCGATGTTCGTCTCTACCCATTGTAGTGCCTCCTTTCTAGATAGGAGTAGTATGTGTAGAAAGAACAGATAAATTAGTAGGTTTTTTTTTGGAGTGGATGAAACATGGGGAAGTTTATGCTCCTGAATATTTAGGGCAACAATCTGTTTTAATAATAGGTGATAAAATTGCAAAGATTGGTAGCTTGAATGAAGAAAAACTTTTAAATGCAGGTTTAGATATTGAAGTCATCGACGCTGAAAATGCTATAATTACTCCAGGTGTTATTGATCCTCATGTTCATTTAATCGGTGGTGGAGGAGAGGGCGGATTTGCTACAAGAACACCAGAAATTCAGTTGAGCAATATTATAAAATCAGGGATTACTCCGGTGGTTGGTTGTTTAGGAACGGATGGAACAACTAGACACATGACATCTTTATTAGCGAAGGCAAGAGGGCTAGAAGAAGAGGGCCTTACTACTTATATTTACTCGGGAAATTACCATGTTCCAACTCAGACGATTACCGACTCTGTTAGGGACGATCTTATCCTCATTGATAAAGTAATTGGAGCTGGTGAAATCGCCATTTCTGATTCTCGTTCGGCTCAGCCGAGTCTAGACGAACTAGCAAAGTTGGTTGCAGAAGCAAGAATAGGTGGGTTACTTGCGAATAAAGCAGGTGTCACTCATTTTCATGTAGGTCCTGGAAAAGGAAAATTATCGCCTTTACACGCTCTATTAGAAAATTACGAAATCCCAGCGGCCAAGCTTTATGCAACACATATTACGAGAAGCAAGGAGCTTATTGATGATGCAATAAGCCTTGCTAATAAAGGTTCGTTCGTGGATATTACTGCAGATTCGGAAACACCTGACTGGATTAATTATTATAAAGAAAATGGTGGTAATCTTAATCAACTAACATTATCTTCAGATGGTAATGGCAGTCTTCCTGTTTTCGATGATGAAGGAAATATGGTGAGGTTAGAGGTTGCTTCGACTAGAACTTTGTTTGATCAAGTAATTAAAACAATTGAACAAAATAATTTAAGCATCATAGAAACTCTTTCCCTTGTCACCAAAAACACAGCAACCGCCCTACATTTAAAAAACAAAGGGCTATTAAAAGAAACCTATGACGCAGATGTACTAATACTCGACAGAGAAACTTTAGAACTAAAACACCTATTCGCAAAAGGAAAACAAATGGTGGAAAATGGAGTCACAGTAGTGAAAGGAAACTTCGAGTGAAACATGGGGACGGTTCTCGCGTTTCATTCAGTGCAACAGGAGAACCGTCCCCATGTTTCAAAGGAATTTACATAGATAGTGAAGGGAAGGAATAAAGATGAAAATTTACAACTCAGTACTCGAGCTAATCGGAAATACACCTATCGTTAAGTTAAATAAATTACCTGAGCCAAGTGGTGCGAACGTATATATGAAACTTGAATCGTATAATCCAGGTGGCAGTGTCAAAGACCGTGCAGCTTTTAATATGATTGAACAAGCGGAAAAAGAAGGGAAACTGACTCCAGGCGAAAGCACGATTATTGAACCAACATCGGGAAATACAGGGATTGGAATTTGTATGGTAAGTGCTGTGAAAGGGTATCGCACGATTATCACCATGCCAGATAATGCTACAAAAGAACGTATAAAAATAATGAAGGCATATGGAGCGGAAGTTATTTTGACGCCTTCCAGTCAGAGAATGCAGGGAGCAATCGATGAAGCAAATAGACTAGCAAATGATATTCCTAATAGTTTTATTCCGATGCAGTTCGAAAATCAAGCAAACGTTGATGCTCACCGCAACACAACAGCGGTTGAAATACTAGAATCCTTTGATGGTAAACTCGATGCTCTGGTACTGACTGCAGGAACCGGAGGAACGGTGACTGGTGCAGGGGAGGAATTAAAAAAGCATATCCCTAATCTTAAAATTTATGTTGTCGAGCCTAAAGGTTCCCCTGTCCTATCAGGTGGCCAGCCTGGTTCCCATAAAATACCTGGTACAGGCCCAGGTTTCATTCCGAAAATATTAAATCAAGATATTTTTGATGAAATTTTACATATTGAAGATGATGATGCACAAAACATGGCACGAAGCCTCGCTGCCCGAGAAGGAATATTCGTCGGAGCATCCGGAGCAGCTTCCGCATACTTCGCCATCCAAATAGCAAAAAATCTCCACCCATCAGCCAAAGTTCTAAGCATAGCTCCCGACACAGGAGAGCGGTATTTATCCTCGGATCTATTTTCAGAGTGAAACATGGGGACGGTTCTCGTGTTGCATTCACTGCAATATAAGAACCGTCCCCATGTTTCGTTTCAATCGCCAAATACGTCTAGATGAGGAATTACTGTTATAATAATATTATTAATAGTAGTGATGTTACTTTTTTTAAAAGTGGATATCGCATGAAGAAGGTAGGGATATTTATGGAAGAAAAAACAAAACTACCACCAAAAACTGGTGAGCTAGATAAGCTTGTTACTAAGTCAGCAGATATAGAAAAAGTTTTAAAAGGCAAAAAGACAGCAACGCGTCGAAGTGGTAGATTTGCAGACGTTGGCGATACATGGTCATTAGAAGGTAAGGAATTGATCGTGAAAAATGTATATAGACAGAAGCTTGGCGAGGTTACCGATGAAGATGCGGTGATGGAAGGTTATCAAAATCTCGAAGGATATAAAGATTCAATTCTTTCGCTACACCCAGGAATGAAGTGGCAAACAGAGATGAAAGTTTGGGTTCATGAGTTTGAATTAGTTAATAATTGATGAAACATGGGGACGGTTCTTGTGTTGCAGTGAATGCAACACAAGAACCGTCCCCATGTTTCACTTTATTCATTGCTTGGATATAGTATTACTCTAGCAAACTTAGTATTGAACATAGACAAATTATACCTATTATGATAATATTCGCTTAATTAAATTAATTAAACCGCTGTACAAAGTGGCAGGATAAAGCAATTAAAAAATAGCAAATTTAATTTAGATTAAATTGAAAACTTAAATAAATAGTAAAAAAAGTGGTGAATACGCATGTATGTAATATTAATAGACTCGGGGACAACAAATACAAGAATTAGATTAATAAAAGAAAACAGAACAGAAATAATAGACTCTGAAAAAATAAAAGTTGGAATTCGAAATACTGCTATTGAAGGTAATAATAGTAGCTTGAAAAGTAATGTTCAATCTGGTTTAAAAAGAATTTTAGCTAGAAATCAATTAGACGCTGTGAAAGTTAAATATATTATTGCCTCAGGTATGATTACTTCCAATTTAGGTATCCATGAAGTACCACATATCACCGGACCAGCTTATATTGAAAACTTTTCTAAAGGGTCTGTAGTCACTAAAATACAGGGCTTTTTTGATATACCCTGGATTTTCACACCGGGATTAAAAAATAATACAAACATACATGAGAATGATATTGTGGAGAGAATTAATGAATTTGATATTATGCGTGGTGAAGAGGTGGAAACGATTGGTCTATTAGATCAATTTGATGTCCATGGTGAAGGAGTTGTTATTTTACCAGGTTCTCACACAAAATTTATCTTTATTAGCGAAGATAAGGCATTAGAAAACTGTTTATCTACACTTGGAGGTGAGATGCTTTTCGCCATACAAAGTGAGACAATTCTATCCGATTCACTGGGGAAAAATTTAATTAAATCCTTAGATAAAGAGAATTTAGAGAAAGGTTTTCAAGCAGCAGAAAAACATGGTTTAACAAGGAGTTTCTATCATATTCGTTTATTACAAATGTTTTCCGATTTAAATGAAAATGAGATTTCGAATTACTTTGTTGGTTCTGTCCTCTATCATGATTTGAAATCACTAGAAACAAAAGTAAATAAAACTAATATTAAGTGGGCCATTATAGGTGGTTCCAATCCTTTACGAAGCGCTCTTAGTCATCTAATAGAAAAGCATTATCAAGACTGGAACGTTATTCAAGCTACTGATGATCAAATGGAAAAAGCTATAGTAATAGGACCATTAAAAATAGCAGAAAACTTAATGAAGTGAAGAATTGTATGCAAATGAAAAATAGAAGGAGTGCGGAACAAATGAAAATAACAAAAATGGAATGTTTTTTAGTCCCACCGAGATGGTGTTTTTTGAAAATAGAAACGGATGAAGGAATTATTGGATGGGGTGAGCCAGTAATTGAGGGCAGTGCATCTACTGTGAAAGCTGCGGTTGAGGAGCTAAGTGACTACCTCATTGGTTCAAATCCATTAAATATTCAAGACACTTGGAATAAACTGTATCGTGCGAGATTTTATCGTGGTGGTCCAATTCTAATGAGTGCCATTGCAGGGATTGATCAAGCACTGTGGGATATTAAAGGAAAGTTTCATAATGCTCCAGTCTATGACCTATTGGGAGGAAAAGTCAGGGACAAAATTCGGACTTATTCATGGATTGGTGGAGATCGTCCATCTGATGTAGGAGAAGCTGCTAAATTAGCAGCAGAAAAAGGATTTTCTGCAGTAAAGATGAATGCGACAGAAGAGCTACAATATATCGATACCTATAAAAAAGTGGATGAATCACTAGAAAGAGTAGCTGCAATTCGGGACGCTGTAGGCAAAGATATGGGAATAGGTATTGATTTTCATGGCAGAGTACATAAACCAATGGCGAAAATACTAATGAAAGAATTAGAACCTTATCGACCGATGTTTATCGAGGAACCTGTCCTACCTGAAAACAATGAAGCACTACGCGAAATAGCAAAGTACTCGCAAATACCAATAGCAACAGGTGAAAGAATGTATTCAAGATGGGACTTCAAAACAATCCTACAAGAAGGTATTGTAGATATCATCCAGCCAGACCTTTCACATGCTGGCGGAATAACTGAAGTAAGTAAGATAGCGGCAATGGCTGAAGCTTATGATGTCGCTTTAGCACCTCATTGCCCATTGGGACCAATCGCATTAGCAGCTTGTCTACAGGTCGACGCTATTTCTCATAATGCATTTATTCAAGAACAAAGTATGGGAATTCATTATAACAAAGACAATGATTTGCAGGATTATTTATTAAATAAAGATGTCTTTCAATTCAAGGATGGTTATGCAAGTTTTCCGGAGGGACCAGGTTTAGGAATTGAGGTTAATGAAAAATATGTCCGGGAAAGAGCTGCAGTAGGCCACTCTTGGAAAAATCCAGTCTGGCGGCATGAGGATGGTAGTATAGCGGAGTGGTAATAGAAAAACTAATGAACAAAAATAGTTAGTCGAAGATAATAAACCTGAAGGAGTACTTAGATGGCCAAATTCAAAGTAGTTATGATTGGAAAGATGAATGGTACTTTATTGGAACGTTTGCATGAACAATGTGAATTAATCATATGGGATAAATCAGATCCAATTCCGCGAGAGATATTACTAGAATGGGTGAAGGATGCAGATGGTTTGATTAGTAGGGGTGATATAAAGATAAATGATGAATTACTATCTAATGCACCTAAGTTACGAGTGATTGCTCAGCCATCTGCTGGTTTCGATAATGTCAGTATTGATGCATGTACAAGGCGATCTATTCCATTTGGAAATACGCCTAGAGTTTTAGTAGAGGCAACAGCTGATTTGACCTTTGGATTATTGCTAACCTCGGCAAGACGAATTCATGAGGGATGGGAGTTTGTTCAAGCTGGAGAGTGGAAGACTGGTACGAATATACCATTAGCTATAGATTTGTATGGGAAAAAGCTTGGTATTGTTGGTATGGGTAATATTGGAAGAGCTGTGGCAAAGCGAGCGCAAGCAAGTGGAATGAATATCATTTATCACAATCGGAATCCACGAGAGGAGAATGAGCAACTTGGTGCGAGCTATGTTTCTTTTCAAACACTGTTGGAGGAATCGGATTTTGTAGTCGTTCTTGTTCCACTATCAGAACAAAGTAAAGGACTGTTTGGAAGAGAAGAGTTTTCCAAAATGAAGCCAACAAGCTATTTTATAAATGCTTCCAGAGGTGCAATTGTTGATACCGACGCACTCTACGAAGCCCTGTTGAATAAGGAAATTGCTTATGCTGCTTTAGATGTAACAGATCCAGAGCCCTTAAGTATCGATCATCCAATTATGAGTCTAAAAAATATATTGATAACACCACATATTGGAAGCGCTACTACCGAAACAAGAATGGCTATGGCGTCACTAACAGTTGATAATATCGTAGCTGGACTCAACAAGAAAAAATTACCATCCTGTGTCAACGAAAGCGTAAATTATCCATAACCAGAATGCAACATGGGGACGGTTCTCCTGTTGCAATGAATGCAACGGAAGAACCGTCCCCATGTTTCATAAAAACTACTCTGTCATTAAGTGTTGTAAGGAAATATATAGTTTTTTATATTTTTTATAAATCTGCATGTATTCGGTGTGTGCCGTTAAATTTGCTGTAACTTTCTTTTCTTGCGGCAAATTTTCTTTAATTGCAGACATAGAAGGTACCTCGTTAATTGCCAGTAGCCCCGTCCATGCAGCTCCCCATGCAGCATTGTGATGGGTTTCGGAGAGATACAAATCTTCTCCTAACACATCTGCTAGAATTTGCGTCCATAGTGTAGAGCGTGATAACCCACCATTTATCGTCACCTTGGTAGGCTTACCAGCTAGTGTCTCAAGTGATTGACTGATTTCATATATATTAAAAGCAATACCTTCTAACAGTGCTCGAATAATATGTTTCTTGGAATGAGCGACACTTAAGCCGTAAAAATTACCTTTTGCTTTTTGGTCCCATAAAGGTGCACGTTCTCCATTAATATAAGGGAGAAAAAGTATACCTTCAGCTCCAATTGCAACATCCCGAGCTTCCGCAATTAGTTCAGTATAACTTCCTTTAAAATCAAGTAATTCCTTAAGCCATTGTAAAACAATTCCACCGTTATTTGTTGGTCCTCCAATAATAGAAGTGTCTTTCGTAAAGGCATAGGTGAAGGTTTCCATTTTAGTATTAATTGGTGTCCCTTTAACAAATTGTCGGATTGCTCCGCTTGTTCCAACTGAAATATTAACTTCACCAATGGAAGTAGCCCCGCTACCAAGATTTGCTAGTTGGCCATCCGCCGATCCAATAATAAACGGTAATGCTTTTGTAAGTCCAAATTCTTTAGCGATGTCTGACTGCAACCCAGCTAGCTGTTTCGTTGGTTCTACTATCTCAGATAGTTGCTCTTCTTTAATACCTGCAATATCAAGTGCTTCCTGATCCCAAACTCGATTTTTTACATCAAACATACCTGTGGATGAAGCAAGTCCATAATCGACGATTCGCTGATTGAACCAGTGATAGATAAGGTATTCTTTCATAGTCATGAAATATGTAGCGTTTTTGTAAGCAGGGAATTGATTCTCGCTCATCCATATTAGTTTTGTGAAAGGGGACATTGCATGTATGGGAGTTCCAGTTCTTAAGTAAATTTCCTTGCCGTTTGTACGGAGAAGTTCGCTGGCTTGCTTGCCAGCACGTCCATCTGACCAAATCAGCATATTCGATAGTGCTTTACCTTTTGCATCTACACAAATCAAAGAATGCATGGCAGACCCAAGTCCAGTAACCACAAGCTCATATTTCGAATCATCAATGGAGGCAATCAATTGTCGCATGACTCCTCTAGCAGATATCTCTATTTCTTCAGGATTTTGTTCTGCATAGCCATGCTCTGGATAATAGGTTTTAATTAGGCTTTCTTCCTCAAAGAGAGGCTTTCCACTATAGTCAAAGGCAATTGCTTTCACACTAGTTGTTCCAATATCTAAGCCGATTGCTAATTTCTTTTTCATCGTAGTCATCCTTTATTAATTCCAATGGTTGTTAGTAGGTAAATCAATCATATGGTGTAATTTAAAAGTCCTTTTGAGGGGTTAAATGTATTGTATTTATATTGATTCTAACTTGTAAATTATTCACTTCAACTATATCATATGAATTGTAAGATTTGCTTTATTTATGAAAATACTACATTTGAAATAATGTATCTACTCATTTAAGTATAATGTTTTTAAAATAGTAATATTTAAATAAAAGAAATTAACGAAGAGAGGAATGAGCAATATTGGCACAACAAATAGGTGTAGTTGGACTTGCTGTAATGGGAAAGAACTTAGCATTTAATATAGAAAGTAGAGGTTATTCTGTTTCTGTATATAATCGCTCGTATGAGAGAACAGAAGCTATTTTAGCAAATGAAGCAGAAGGAAAACAAATTTTTGGTGCAAAAACAATTGAGGAATTTGTTGATTCGCTAGAAAAACCACGTAAGATTATCTTAATGGTGAAAGCTGGCTCTGTCACAGATGCTGTGATTGAATCCTTACATCCATATTTAGAAAAAGGTGATATCCTAATTGACGGAGGGAACACTTTATACGAAGATACTATACGTCGTAACGAATTATTAGATAAAACGGGAATTCACTTTATTGGAACAGGGGTATCAGGTGGAGAAGAAGGCGCATTAAATGGTCCATCTATCATGCCTGGTGGTCAGAAAGAAGCCTATGAATTAGTAGCTCCAATATTTGAAGCGATTTCTGCAAAAGTAGATGGCAGACCTTGTGTTACCTATATCGGTCCCGACGGAGCAGGACATTTTGTGAAAATGGTCCATAATGGAATAGAATATGGTGACATGCAGTTGATTGGGGAAGCTTATTTTATCTTAAAGCATGTGCTTGGGATGGAAGCGGAAGAATTAAGTGAAGTCTTTAGCGAATGGAATCAAGGTGAATTAGATAGTTACTTAATAGAAATAACAGCAGAAATCTTTAAAAAGAAGGATGAAGAAACTGGTGAAGCACTTGTAGAAGTGATCCTGGACAAAGCAGGGCAGAAGGGTACAGGGAAATGGACGAGTAAAAATGCACTCGATCTTGGTGTTCCATTGCCGCTGATTACAGAATCTGTATTTGCCCGCTTTATATCTTCGCTTAAAGAGGAACGAGTCGCTGCAAGTAAAATATTAAAAGGACCGGAAAAGAAGAAGTATGAAGGAAATCGTGAGGCGTTAATCGAATCGATTCGTAAGGCATTGTATATGAGTAAGATTGTATCTTATGCCCAAGGATTCGCTCAAATGCGTGCTGCTTCTGAAGAAAACAATTGGGACCTTCAATATGGGGACATTGCAATGATTTGGCGTGGTGGTTGTATTATTCGCGCACAATTCCTACAAAAAATAAAGGAAGCATTCGATAATGAGCCAGCATTAGCAAATCTTATGTTAGATCCATATTTTAAAGAAATCCTTGAAAGTTATCAAACAGCATTACGGGAGGTCGTAGCACTAGCTATTGAACATGGCATAGCTGTACCGACATTCTCTAGTGCGATTGCTTATTACGATAGTTATCGTGCAGAAGATTTGCCTGCAAATTTAATTCAGGCACAGCGTGACTACTTTGGAGCACATACGTATGAACGCAAAGACAAACCAGGGACATTCCATACGAACTGGTTTTAATTGAACGAAGTAAAGGATATAATAAAAAGCACCGTCTTCTTGGGATAAAACCCAATAATACGGTGCTTTTAAAATGTTCATTATTTTACCAGCTAGTTTTAGTCGACTCTTCAACTGATTTAGAAAAGCTTTTCTAAATATGGGTGAGGAAAAAGTCACTAATTAGCTATAATAACTTCTACTTCCTGGTTTTCTGTAATAGTTTTTGCTATTTCCTTTTCTAATGGCTGATCCGTTATAAATGTATCAATATCCTGAAGCGAGGCAAAGAAAGCACTTGATGTTTTACCTATTTTTGAGCTATCAATAAGTGCAACAACATGTTTTGCTCGATTCATTAATTCTCTTTTCAATGATATTTCGTATAAATTAAAATCAGTTAATCCCTGGGTAACTGAAAAACCGTTAGCGGACGTAAACATGAAGTCAATATTTAGACTATCCAATATGTCCAAACCAAGTGTTCCTTCAATTGCACTAGAATCTTTCGTTGCTACACCTCCAATTATTATGGTTGTTATTCTAGGATTTTCTTTTAATTCAATTGCTGTTTGAATCCCATTGGTAACTACTGTTAGATTTATTGATTGGGTATTTATATAGCGAGCAAGCTCTAAAGCTGTTGAGCTTGCATCAAGGAAAATACATTGGCGATCCTGAATTAATTCGAATGCTTTAATAGCAATTTTCATTTTTTCCGTTACATTTCTTTTCGTTCTAACCGAAAAACTGGTATTGTTATCTTGCTTCTCTGGTAAAACAGCTCCACCATGCGTTCTTCTTAAGTGTCCAGCGATTTCTAAGTGATTCAAATCTGCTCGTAATGTAGCTTCAGATACAGAGATTTCCTTAGCAAGTTCTTTTACAGTTATTCTTTTTTTATCTTTCAATCGCTTAATAATTTCTAACCGTCTTTCATCTACAAATAATTTCATATCTATCACATCCCCCAAAAATATACTCATACTTTTATATATCAATAATTGTTGTTTTTTATCGTTTGTTTTTATAAAAAGGCCAAGTGAGAGAATTATTGACAAAACAAAAATGAATGATACTATAAATATATATTATTGTGAAAACGATTACAAGTGATGCTATAAGTCTATAAGAGGAGGCGTGCGTGTAAATGGGTATGAAATATGGATGCCAAGGTTCAACATGGGTATTAAATTATGATATTGAGAAAGACATGATGGATAAAATCATGGATGACGTTCAGCGAGGCGGTTTTACAGGGCTTGATATGCAAGTATCTTTACTAGGAAGATATAAAAATGACCCGAGCCGGTTCAAAGAGGAACTTGATAAAAGAGGTTTAGAATTAGCTGCTTTAACGTTACCTCACGCATTTATCGATGGGAAGTCATCAGATGAAGAAAGAAAACTTCAAGATTTTTATTTTGATTATATAAAAAAATTCCCGGGAGCAATTTTGAATATTCCTTCTCGGGTAGGGGAAAATAGAGATAATTTATTGAAGCGACAAAAGGAAATCATCCAGGGCGCAAATGAACTTGGGAAGCGCGCTTATGAAAATGGGATTGTAACTTCATTCCACCCTATTTCTTATGAAACATCATATTGGAGATTCAAAGAGGATTATGATGTTTTATTTGATGGCTTAGATCCAAAATATATGGGATATACACCTGATGTTGGTCATATTATCTTTGGTGGTATGGATCCAGTAGAAATAATGAAAGAGTCTTTACCTCTCATTAAGCATGTCCACTTTAAAGATGCATCTAAAAATCAAGAGTGGAAAAAGATGGGTGAAGGTGATATCGATATTCCTGGGTGTGTACAAGTACTGAAAGATAATGGTTATGATGGATGGCTAATTGTAGAAGAAGAAACTCCTGAAGCACAAACACAAACAAGCGAAACGATTGTGGAAATTGGTAAATATGTCAGAGAATACATAGATCCAATTGTAAAAGGGGAGTAGAATGATGACTAACTTCCTCCCATCTTTACTATTGCCAGAGGTCTTTCATCCAGTCAAGAGAGAAAGAAATTTGGCAGCGGATGTTATTGAGCGTGTAGTAGAATATGATTTTTATAAATCAATTGAATTAGGCGATGGCTTCGAAAAAGAAGAAAGAAATAGAATTTTACGTGCAAAGGAACAACATCATTTAAGCATTACACAATGGCTAACTTTTCTCATTGAAGAGAACAATTTAGACGTTTCATCTTTGGATTCTCAATTACGAGCCAAAACTGTTCGTGCAATTAAAGAAAGTTTACCACTTGCAGCAGAAATTGGAGCAGAGAATATCGCACTTGTAACAGGAGATGATCCAGGGCGAGAGCTGTGGAGAGATGGAGTAGAAGGTCTTTATGAGAGCCTTTGTGAAATTGCTGAAGCAGCGCAAGAATATCAAATGACTTTATTAATTGAACCACTTGACCGTTTTGCTCATAAAAAACGCATTATCGGAACGACAGATGAAACGGTTGATTTATTAAAACGGGTGCAACAATCTTATCCTAATGTGGGGATAGCATTTGATACAGCACATGCTGCCTTAAACGAAGAAGATATTTTTGTTGCTCTTGAAAAAGGCAAGGATCTTATCCAACAGATTCATTTCTCAAATGCTGTACTAGATAAATCTAGCAATCTTTATGGTGACTACCATATGGAAATTGGAGAACCAGGATTTTTAACTGTAGAACGTATAAGTGAAATCTTGAAGAAGGCGCGGTCACTAGGAATTCAATCAAAGAAAGGGCTTCGAGTTGCAGCTGAAGTCCGTGGGAAAGATAATCTGGAAACATGTTATCTTAATGAACGAAACCTACGAGAAAAACTAATGAAAGCTTTAGAAAATACAGTAGAAAATTAAGCGAGGTGTAAGGAAACATGAAAGTTGTTATTACTGACCACGAGTATCCTAATTTAGAATATGAAAAAAAGGTACTTGCGCATGAGGATATAGAATTAGAAATTTATCAATGCAAAACAGAAGAAGATGTAATTGAAGCTTGTCGTGGAGCTGATGGAATTATTAATATGTACGCGCCACTGACACGCCGTGTGATTGAAACTCTTGATAATTGTAAAATCATTACTCGATTTGGAGTTGGTGTAGATACAATTGATTTAGAAGCTGCGACTGAAAAAGGAATTTGTGTGGGAAATGTTCCCGACTATGGAATCGATGAAGTTTCCGATCATGCATTTGCACTGATTTTAACCCTTTTACGCAAAGTTAATCTAGCGAACCATATCGTTACACGTGATACATGGGATGTAAATACAATCAAGCCGATTCGAAGATTAAATACGTTGACTGTAGGTCTTATTGGGTTCGGTAATATTCCTCGACGTTTAGCTGAAAAGGTGAAAGTCTTTGGAATGCATGTTATTGTTTTTGATCCATTTCTTCCTGAAGAAGTTGCGAAAGAACATGGAGTCGAATTAGTTTCTTTAGAAGATGCATGTAAGCGATCGGATGTCATATCTGTACATGCTCCATTGACTCCAGCTACTAAAGGGATGATTGGCAAAGAACAATTCCAGATGATGAAAAAAGGTGTATTTATCGTAAATACAGCAAGAGGTCCTGTAATTGATGAAGAAGCATTAATACAAGCTTTAGAAAATGATACGGTTCAGGGAGCAGGTCTTGACGTTATCGAAGTAGAACCTATTGATCGTAACCATCCATTTTTAAAAATGGATAATGTCGTAATTACACCTCATATGGCTGGTTATTCAGAAGAGTCTGCAGAGGAAATGCGTTCGAAAGCAGCGCTTGGTGTTATTGATGTACTTATTCATGGTCAATACCCGAAATATCTTGTTAATAAAACCGTAACGGAGCAGGTATCTTTAAACGATTTTGAAATGAGAGACGAATACAAATTCTAAAGGGGGATTATCTAATGGATAAAAACAATTTTCATGGAATTATTCCACCCGTTTCGATTATTTTAGATGATAAAGGTCAATTAGATAAAAAAGGAATGGCAACTGTGATTGATTTTCTAATCGAAGCAAAAGTTGACGGATTATTTTTCTTAGGTAGTGGTGGCGAGTTTTCACAGATGTCTGTTGAACAACGTAAGGAAGTTGCAGCTTACACGACAGAATATGTAGCAGGTAGAGTACCCGTTTTAATTGGAACGGGTAGTTCAAGCACAGAAGAAGCAGTGCTTTTAAGCCAACATGCTGAAAGTGTTGGTGCTGATGGTGTCGTGGTTATTAACCCTTACTATTGGAGTTTATCAGAAGAGAACTTATTCAATCATTATGCTACGATTGCAGAATCTATAAATCTGCCAATTATGCTTTATAATTTTCCAACTTTAACAGGTCAGGATTTGACTCCTGAATTTGTTTTACGACTTGTAGATAAATATGATAATTTTATTGGGATAAAAGAAACAATTGATTCCGTTGCTCATATTGAAAAAATGATTACCACTGTAAAGGCTAAGCATCCAGATTTTGCTGTCTTTGCTGGTTTTGATAATCATTTATTTAATACTTTAAGCCTCGGAGGGGATGGAGCAATTTGTGCTAGTGTAAACTTTGCTCCTGAATTCGCTGTTAATATGTATAAAGCTTTTAGGGAAAAGGATTTTGAAACTGCTATTGAGCTTCATAAAAAAATATCAGTATTACCACGTATGTATAGCTTAGATTCTCCATTTATTGGTGTTATCAAACAAGCAATGAAGATGAGAGGAATAGATATATCTACATATGTGTTGCCACCGACTCAGCCGTTAAGTGAAGATAAAATACAAGAATTAAAAGGAATTTTACAAGAGGTAGATTTGTTAGGTTAATATATTCCGTCTATAAAAACTCACTCTTTTTAAAGTAAAAAAACTGTACTTCTTTTTATTAGATCATGTCTAATGATAGAAGTGCAGTTTTTTTATTAACTGTTAATTTGATGGTTGGACATCTTTTCAAAAAAGTTGAGGACATAGCTATGGTCTTTTCCACCATTACCATTCGCAATTTCTGAACCAAATATCTCTTTAACCATATTTGTTACTGGTAGCTGTACACCAAGTGCATTTGCTGATGATTGGATATTACTTAAGTCTTTAAAGTTAGTTTCAATTTTTCCACCAGGCTCAAAATCACGATCAATAATACGTTGCATTTTGGCATCCATTACAGCGCTGCCTGCAAGTCCACCGTGAACTGCCTGGTATAGTTTATTTAAATCAATACCAGCTTTGCTTGCGTAGATGGAAGCTTCAGCCAATGCAATTAGGTGATTGCTAACAAGAATTTGATTTGCCAATTTAGTTGCAGATCCTGTTCCAGTCGGTCCCATATAAACGATATGACCACCCATAACTTCAAGTAATGGTAATACCTTGTTAAAGTTCTCTTCACTTCCACCTGCCATGATTGACATTTGACCACTAATAGCCATCGGTTCGCCGCCACTTACTGGTGCATCTATCAGATGAAGGTCGTATGCTTCTAATTTAGATGCGAATTCTATAGATTCTTCAGGTTTTACAGAACTCATATCAATAATAATTGTACCGGTCTTACTATTAGAAGCGACACCATCTTCAGAGAAAAGTACTGTAGAAACATGTTTCCCTGCAGGAAGCATCGTAATAATCACATCACTATTTTGAGCTACTTCTTTAATTGATTTACAAGCACGCCCCCCTGTTGCAGCCAATTCCTTCACTGCTTCAGTATTTAAATCAAACAGGTAGGTTTCATAACCATTTTTAATTAGATGACCTGCCATTGGTTTTCCCATAATCCCAAGACCAATAAATCCGACTTTCATAACTTTCACTCCTATAGAATATTTAGTTACTATTTATTTTTTATGCCCATGCATCACTCATCAATAAATTCTATCTGATTTGATTCTAGGGCAGTAGCTGTTTCACTTGATAATTTTTTGTCTGTAATTAATATATCGATATCGTCTATTGAAGCAAAAGAGGCAATAGAGCTCCTACCTATCTTTGAGTGGTCCAATAAAGCAATGACCTTATCTGCTTTTTTAACGATATTCTTTTTAAGTTCAGCCTCATACACATTAAAATCTGTTAATCCCTCATTGATGGTGAAACCTTGTGCAGATGTAAAGAAAGAATCGATGTTAATTCTTTCTAATAGTGAAATCCCTAGTAGGCCTTCAGTTGCCATAGAATCTTTTCGAGCAATTCCACCTAAAAGAATAACATTAATTGATGGGTTTTCTTTTAATTCAATTGCTGTCATTAATCCGTTAGTTACTACTGTTAAACTGATATCTAATTCTTTTAATTGTCGAGCTAACTCTAAAGCAGTAGTACTAGCATCAAGAAAAATACTACTCTTATATTCGATAAGGTTTATAGCTTTATTCGTAATCGATTTCTTATCTTTAATATTCTGAGATGCTCTTTCAGAGAATCTATTCATTTTTGGCTTTGCTTCGTTTAATACTGCGCCTCCATGAGTTCTCGTTAATAATCCATCTTGTTCTAACACATTTAGGTCAGTACGAAGAGTAGCTTCAGATACTTTTAAAAGCGTTGCCAGTTCTTTAACCGTTATGCGTTTTTCTTGTTGTAAATGATTTAAAATTATTCCACGCCTTTCTTCAGCAAACATCTTAACCATTTTTCCACCTCGTACTTCCTCGTAGTAATATTAATTTATCATATCGTGATAAGAAATGAAATGATTAAGAAAAATATAATTTGAAAGCATTAATACTTTCGTTTGCTTTTAATTCGAAAAGAAACACTTAAGGTTTTTTTAAAAGGTACAGAATATGAACTGATAGATTGTGGTTGTTTATTTAAAGATGCCGTTGTTAATAGAAATAACATTAAAAACGAATAATGTTATTTTAGCTGGACTAAAGAATTTAGTTAATGGAAGTATAGGCTACATAGCAATATTAAAACATTTATTCAAGTGAATAGTAGTTCAATAAAGACAGGCCAAAATCTATGCTACAGCGCTGTGTTGATATTTTAACTTATTTAAATTTAAATATTATAAATAGTTCTTGTAAAACGCTTTCATTCATATTATAATATGACTAACTCGATTTACTAAATCGATTTAGCTCTAGAGATTATTGAGTTAATCTAATTGTCCTAATTGAATAAGAGGCTAGGGTAATGTAGCCTCTTTATCTTATTAAGGGGGGTAGAAGTAAGGCGAGGAGTTTCATACATTAAAGGAGGAAAAATAATGAGAAAGCTATTATTAATTTTTGCTAGCGTGATGCTCTTACTAGTACTAGCAGCATGTGGAGATGACGATGATACGTCAAGTAATGCAAACGATACGGATGATACAAGTGAAACAGATGCATCTAATGAAGATACAGAAGCAAGTGGAGACGCTGAATTTACAATTAGAGCAAGTATTGGTCTGAATGCAGATCACCCACAATACGATGGTTTGTTAAAGTTCAAGGAAATTGTAGAAGCAGAAACTGATGGAGCAGTTTTTGTAGAGACTTACCATAGTGGTCAGTTAGGTGATGACAGAACTGCGATGGAAGCGCTTCAGCTTGGATCACAAGAAGTAACTGTTCCATCAACAGCACCTGTTGCTAACTTCGTTCCAGAATTTGCACTATTTGATATCCCGTTCCTAATGCCAAGCTCAGAAGTTGCAGATGAAGTTTTAGATGGTGAAGTAGGACAGAAAATGTTAGATCTACTAGAAGATCAGAACCTTGTTGGATTAGCATATTGGGAAAATGGATATCGTGATATGTCCAATAGTGTCCGCCCAATTGAAACAATGGAAGATTTCAAAGGCTTAACTTTAAGAACAATGGAAAATGACTTACACTTAAGTGCTTTTAGTGCGTTAGGAGCAAATCCAACACCTATGGCATTTACGGAATTATTTACAGCATTACAACAGGGTACTGTTGACGGTCAAGAGAATCCAATTGCTACTATTTATTTAGAAGGATTCCATGAAGTACAAGATTATGTTTCTGCAACGAATCATATCTACACACCTTTTGTATTCTTAGTAAGTAAACCATTCTTCGATGGCCTGCCAGAAGAATATCAAGAAGTTCTTCGTTCTGCTGCAGTTGAAGCAGGGGTACACCAACGTGAAGTGAACCGTAAAGCGAACGAAGAGTATGTACAATCTTTAATCGATGAGGGAGTAGAATTTACAGAAGTATCCGATGAAGCGAAGGCTGAAATGCGTGAAGCTGTTCAACCAGTAATTGATGAGTTCGCAGAAGAGTTAGGTTCGCCTCTATTTGATGAACTATACGATGCGATTGAAGCTGCACAATAACATATAAGTATCAAAGTGCGTGAATGGTTTATCAATTTTAGATTGTAAGCTTGAAAGACATCTATTCACGTAAGGAGAGAAGGGAGGTATATTATTCTCCCTTCTTTTTCATTATATATTCCATTTATTTCATAATTTTTTAAGAAATACATATAACACAATACTTTTAAGGGAGAGAGAAGTATGCAGGAGTTATTTTCTTTGAAAGGTAAGGTAGCTGCAATAACAGGTGGAACGCGTGGGATTGGCTCAGCCATGGCGATCGCTCTGGCAGAAGCAGGTGCTGACATAGCGTTACTGCAACGAGATCCTACTCAACTTCATGTAAAGAAAGAAATAGAAGTTTTGGGTAGAAGATGCGAAATTATTCCTGGTGATTTATTTGAAAAAGATCAAGTAGAAAAAGCTATTCCAACTGTTATAGATCTATTTGGTAAAATAGATATTTTAGTAAATAATGCAGGGATTCAGCGACGAGCTCCGGCAGTGAGTTTCACAGAACAAGATTGGGATGATGTAATCAATATAAATCTAAAGGTTGTATGGACGTTATCTCAAAAAGCCGGACAGTTTATGGTAGCTAACGGTGGAGGGAAAATTATTAACATTGCCTCTTTAAATTCTTTCCAAGGAGGAATAACCATTCCTGCTTATGCTTCTGCAAAAGGTGGCGTTGCTCAATTAACAAAGGCGCTTTCCAATGAATGGGCAAAACATCAAGTTAATGTGAATGCAATTGCCCCTGGTTATATTGCTACGGAAATGAATGAAGCTCTCATTAAAGATGAAGTAAGAAGTCGTCAGATAATGGAAAGAATTCCTGCTGAACGATGGGGAAATCCAGATGATTTCAAAGGTTCTGTCGTATATTTAGCTTCCGACGCCTCTAACTTTGTACATGGGCATTTACTTGCGGTTGACGGTGGCTGGTTAGGAAGATGATCTGTTTAAAGAAGCAGGGGATACCGTGTCTATCTATGCATGATTAAATAGAAAACGGTTTCGGAGGAGGTTTCTGGATGAGGACAGTAACGATTAAAGATGTTGCAGAACGTGCTGGTGTTTCTAAAAGTACTGTTTCCCAATATTTAAATGGCAGATATGAATATATGGGAGTGGATACAAAAGAACGCATAAAAAAAGTAATTGCTGAACTGGGCTATAGTCCAAATAAAATTGCTAGAAGCTTAAAACAGAAAAACACAACAACAATTGGGGTTATACTAGCAAATATTTTATACGACTTCTCTACAAAGATTTTGCGTTCGATTGAGGATGTGTGCAATGAAAAAGGCTATCATGTGATAATTTGTAATGCTGATGATAATCCAGCGAAAGAAAAGCACTATATTGAAATGTTATTAGCAAATCAAGTAGATGGTATTATTTCTATACCGACGAATGGCAATACTGAGTTATACAAGACGTTGAAAAAGCGAAATTTCCCATTGGTTTTTATTGATCGAATTTTATCTGATATTGACGTTACTTCAGTTCTTTTAGATAATGAGAAGGCATTACGTATATGCGTGGAAGATTTGGTAGCTAATAAATATAAAAAAATTGCCATCATGACGATGTCACCTACAACGATAACAGCGAGACGAGAACGCATCCAGGGCTATAAAGATGCTATAATTGAACACGATCTTTTATACGATGAGGAATATATAATTTCGTCTCCCCTCGATGAAATGGAGGCAAAACTAGAAAGGTTAGCAAATACAGCTAAACTGCCTGAAGCAATAATTGCTACGAATGATCTAACGCTAATGCAAATCCTAAAGTTTGTAAAGAAACATGAAGTAAAAGTACCTGAAGAGTTAGCTATTATTGGAATTGATGATATCTCTTATGCAGATATCTTTTCTCCCCCAATTACAACTGTAGCTCAACCGGCCTTTGATATCGGCACAAAGGCAGCCGAATTATTGATGGAACAAATTTCAACTGGAGATACGAGTGGCTCAGATATCCATCGATTTGATCCTATTATGTTCAGGAGAGCATCTTCTATTTTTCGTGAACAAAATAGTGAGGAATTACCGCTCTAAAAATTGAGTATAAATCCTACGCTATCCGGTAGAAAAGGAATACTTCTACCGTTCGTTAAATTGATTGGAGGTTTTTGATGTGAGTAGTATAAACCGAATTAAAGAAAATGGGATCGTAGCAATTATACGAGGTCAACAACGTGAAAATATTGTGTTTATTATTGAAGCGTTATTGAATGGTGGCGTTCGTTCTGTCGAGATTACTGCCGATACGCCTGGTATAAATTTTGCGCTAGAAGATGCTGTGAAAGCATTCGGAGATGAAGTATTCATTGGCGCTGGTACTGTGCTTGATCCTGAGACGGCAAAGGCAGTAATCAATAGTGGTGCAAAATTTATTATCTCACCGACAATGAATACGGAAACGATACGATTAACGAAGCGATATGGTGTGCTTAGTATGCCAGCTGCAATGACGCCGACAGAAATATTGACAGCTTACGAAGCTGGAGCAGATATTATCAAGCTTTTTCCAGCGCGAAGCTTAGGTCCTAGCTATATAAAGGATATTCATGGACCGTTACCTCAAGTTCCCCTACTTCCTACAGGTGGGATTCATTTAGATAATATGCAAGATTTTCTCCAGGCTGGGGCCATTGGAGTTGGGTTAGGTAGTTCATTGGTAAAAGGGAATATGGAAGTTACGTCGGATGAGTTATTACAATTAACAGAACGAGCGAAACAGTATGTCAGTAAATTTGAAGAGTGGAAACAATTCCAGTAATGAAATTAATTACTCTGTCTGTGTATACAGTTGAAAAAGAGAATATTTTATGAATAAATGAATCTATTCTAGACTTATCCTGTTGGCAGCTCTAATAAAATAAAAAACTATTTTCTAATCTATTTTTAGAAGGCGAGGATATTCATGAAGATAATTAAATGGTTAGATAGACATTTTGAAGAATCGATACTAGTTATATTGAGTGGCGTGATGACAGTTGTTATTGCTTTACAAGTATTCATGCGACATGTCATGGGTTCGTCCTTATCTTGGTCAGAGGAGCTGGCGAGGTATTGTTTCATCTGGTTGGTCTATATCGGTATAAGTTACGGTGTAAAAATGCAACGACATATTAAAGTCGATGTTTTAATGCATTATCTAAAAGACAAACAAAAAATAATTATGGGGATTGTAGCTAATCTACTATTCTTAGCATTCTCTATATTAATTATTATTTATGGTTACGATATCAGTAAACAGTTGCTTGGTTGGGGACAAATAACTCCTGCACTTAAAATTCCAATGGGTGTTGTTTATATGGCTACACCAGTTGGCTTTACTTTAACTTCTATTCGACTGGTTCAACAGATTATCTTACAAATTCAAACATTAAGAGGTAAAGAGCATTTTGAAGTGAAGACAGAGCAGGACATGATTGTTGAAGATGCAAAAGATGGAGACAAATTACATCACTAAGCGAAGGGGGTAATAACAATGACAATAGCAGTTTTATTTGGTAGTTTTGCAATATTTTTATTACTAAGTGTACCCGTAGGTATTGCGCTTGGTATTTCTACAGTGGTTACTATTATATATTCTGGTTCAGTACCAATTGAATTTCTGGCACAAGGGTTAGTTACATCTGTTGATAGTTTTCCTATTTTAGCTGTACCATTCTTTATTCTTGCTGGGGAAATTATGGGTAAAGGTGGTATATCTGAAAGGTTATTTAGAGTAGCAAACTCAATGGTTGGTAATATTACAGGTGGATTTGCAATTGCAACTATTGTTACCTGTATGTTCTTTGCAGCTATTTCAGGTTCAGCACCAGCTACTGTTGCAGCTATCGGAGGAATTATGATTCCAGCAATGGTAAAGCTCGGTTATGATCGAACATTTGCAGCTGCAGTGGTTGCTGCTGCTGGATCTCTAGGTGTAATTATTCCACCAAGTATTCCGATGGTTATTTATGGAACTTCAGCATCTGCTTCTATCGGAGATTTATTTATAGCAGGTATTATCCCAGGAATTTCTATTGCTCTTCTGCTTAGTGCTTATTCTTATTATTACGCAAAGAAAAAAGGGTTTAAAGGAAATGGAGAAAAATTCTCTATTATAAATATACTTAAATCAATATGGGAAGCAAAGTGGGCTATTTTGATACCGGTTATTATTTTAGGTGGTATCTATGGTGGAATTTTCACACCAACAGAAGCTGCGGCTGTAGCTGTAGTTGTTGGTTTAATAGCTAGTTTACTTATATACAAAGAACTGAAATTGAAGGATTTACCAAGAATATTGATTGATTCATCTTTAACAAGTGCAACTGTGTTAATAATTATAGGTACAGCGACTGCATTTGGTAGACTACTAACTGTAGAACAAATTCCAAATCAAATTGCAGAAGGCATGTTAGCAATTTCTGAAAATCGCATTGTTATTATGCTTTTAATCATTATCTTATTATTAATTGTTGGATGTTTCATGGATACACTCGCAGCTATTATCATTTTAACACCAATTTTATTGCCAATGGCTACAAGTCTTGGTTATGATCCTGTTCACTTTGGGATTATTATGGTTGTTGGATTAGCTGTTGGATTTATTACTCCACCAGTTGGGGTAAACTTATTTGTCGCCCAAGGAATATCAGGTGTCTCCTTCGAAGCGTTGGTAAGAAGAATCATTCCATTTATTATTGTGCTCGTCGTTGCACTTCTCATTGTCACATTCGTACCACAACTATCGCTATTTCTAATTAGATAATTATTTTGAAGTTGAACTTCAATTTATTAGGAGGTACAAAATGCACCAAATGGATATGCAAAAGAAGTTAGCAGCTGAAAAATCAGTTGATTTTATTAAAGATGATATGATTATTGGCTTAGGATCTGGATCTACGGTTAATTGGATGATTCATAAACTAGGCGAAAAGGTAAAAGCTGGTTTAAGGGTTGAGGGAATTCCTTCCTCAAAGAAAACGGAGCGACTAGCAAATGAAGTTGGTATTCCACTTACTGATTTTTCTAGGGTCGAGAGAATAGATATAGCAATTGACGGAGCCGACGAAGTAGATAGTGATCTTAATCTACTTAAAGGTGGAGGCGGTTCCTTAGTGCGTGAGAAGATTGTAGATGGGTATGCTAAGGAACTTATTATCATTGTTGATGAGTCGAAACTAGTAGAACAGCTAGGCACTTTCATGTTACCGGTCGAAGTATTACCGTTCGGTTGGGAAGTAACTGCAAGAAGAATAGCAGCAATTGGTGGAACGCCTACTATTCGAACAAGAGGTGGAGAACGATTTCTATCAGATAATGGAAATTATATTTTAGATTGTGATTTTGGTTTAATTAAAAACCCTGAAGAGCTGCATACTCGATTAAAACAGCTAACTGGTGTTGTGGAGACAGGTATTTTTCCTAATATGACTAGCAAGTTGATTGTTGCTCAAGCTAATGGAGTAAAAGTTATAGAAAAATAAACATCATAGAAACACATGGAAAGATGGAGGGTGCTTTCATGAAAGATGTGATTACATTGGGTGAATCAATGGTTACACTAACTCCCACTGTAAAAGAGAGATTAAAATATGCCAATACATTTGAGAAATCGGTTGGAGGAGCAGAGTTAAATGTTGCTATCGGTTGCTCTAGACTAGGAATGAAAACCGGATGGTTAAGTCGACTTGGAAAAGATGATTTTGGTGAATATATTTACAATTTTGCTCGTGGTGAGGGAGTGGACGTTTCGCAAGTTGAGTTAGTTGAAGACTACCCAACCTCACTCAATTTTAAAGAAATTCGCGCAGATGGGACAACCAAAACAATCTATTACCGACATAAGTCACCAATCCTAACATTAACAGCCGATTTACTTGATGAAGAATATATTAAAAATGCAAAAATTCTACATTTAACTGGAATATATCCAGCTATTGATCCAAAGAATATCTCTGTAATGGAAAAAGCAATTGATCTTGCCAAAAAGCATGGTGTTAAAGTTTCTTTCGATCCGAATATACGCTTACGTATGTGGAGTAAAGAACAAGCAAGAGATGTATTAAAAAAAATATTACCCAAGGTTGATATTCTCCTAGCAGGTGATGAAGAGATGGAAATCATAATTGGAGAAAAAAACCCTTTAAAAATAATCGAAGAAGTTAAAAAGATGGGCGTTTCCTTTGTTGCAATTAAACAAGGAGAAAAAGGTTCTACAGGCTATCATAAGGGAGTAATCACTGAAGTGTCTGCAATTGAGGCGACAAAGGTCGTCGATACGGTTGGTGCAGGAGATGGCTTTGATGCTGGGGCTCTATATGGTATCTTACAGGATTGGCCACTAGAAAAAACACTTAAATTTGCTAATGCAATTGGCTGCATAGTAGTTGAAGTTAATGGAGATAATAAGGGTTTACCAAGTTATGATGAAGTTTTGGAAAAGTTAGGGCATAAAGAATTTATTGAACGCTAGGCGTAGAGATTAGTGATGCTAACGGAAAATACCATTGTATTTCTATGTTTAGAGGGAAATAGCGTTTCTTGTTAGGAAAGTTATAAATGAAATGATTTACTTCTAATCAAACATATAATTGGCACCTATCTTTCATAGTGAAGAAGGTGCCTTTATTTTAAGTATTTTATTTGATAGCAATCAGCTAAACGAATGTAATACTTTTGTAATTTCGAGGAGATTTCCTCTCGAATCCTTTTATCATGGATAAGCTGAGGTTTTTTTGTAGTCGCAAATACAGAACAAAAGACTTTGTCAGTTTTACTGCTGTCAATCATTGTAACAATTTTTTAGAGCGTTTTACCATTGGTTTTTCCCGAACGGAGAAGCTTTTATTACTAATTGACACATTATTTACAACCACTCTACCTTGCATTCTTTTGAGAAGTCCGTTTATTTCTATTTCCCCAAATCAGTTCTGGGAGTATCTTTTGATACCTTGAGACTCGGAGCAAGTTCTTTTACAGTAATCTTTCCTATACTTTGTAATATATGTAGGTTTCGTTCTACTTTCACCTGCAAACATTCTCATTGTAGATACACCCCTATGGTTAAAATATATCTTATGATAGAAGAATAAAATAAATTAGTCAATTGATAGATTTCCTTTGTGACTCGAAGAATTGAAATTATATAATTAGATTGCACAATTTACGAAAGTATACACTAACAATATTGACAAAACGAAAAAAAATGATAACATATAAAATATATTGTAAACGATTTCATTGAAATTTATTCACCCTGTTTGTAGTGTTTCTTCTATTAAGTATTAGTAAGAATCTAATTATCTGCCTACTCGTAGAAAATGATAATTTCTAAAGACAGTATTAGATGATGAATAAGTTAATGGTGAAGTCAAATATACAGAATAAATATATAAAGGAATTTGTTATAATCAACATAATCAGTTTAATTAAATGAATATAGAAGGAGAATTGTATAATGAAGAAACTTATGAACGATCCTAGATATGTAGTCGAAGAAATGGTGGACGGCTACGTGAAAGCGCACCCTGATTACATAAGGCAATTACCTGAAAATGATAGAGCACTTGTTACTACAAAAGAGACGAGAGAAGGAAAAGTAGGAGTTTTAATTGGTGGGGGATCAGGTCACGAGCCAGGTTTTCTAGGCTATGTTGGTGAAGGTATGGCGGATGGTGTTGCTATAGGTAATATCTTTGCTTCACCATCACCAGATCCGATATTAGAAGTAACAAAAGCAATCGATAAAGGTGCTGGTGTTGTTTATCTATATGGTAATTATGCTGGAGATGTAATGAATTTCGGAATGGCTGCAGAGATGGCAGATATAGAGGAAGATATTCAAGTGGAGATGGCTTTAGCTTCAGATGATGTAGCCTCTGCTCCCAAGGAAGAAAAAGAAAAACGTCGTGGTATTGCGGGTGAATTTTTTATATATAAAGCAGCAGGAGCGGCAGCAGACTTCGGATATAATCTAGAAGATGTTGTCAGAGTTGCAAATAAAGCGAATGAAAATACACGTTCAATGGGAGTAGGCCTGACTCCTTGTTCATTACCTCAAACTGGGGAACCAAGCTTTGAGATTGGCGATGACGAAATGGAAATCGGACTAGGGCATCACGGCGAGCCTGGAATTGAAAAAGGGCCACTTCAATCAGCAGATAAGGTTGCAGAGCGTTTAGTAAATGACATTCTGGCTGATATTGAAATTAACCGTGGGGATAAAGTTGCTGTTTTAGTAAATGGTCTTGGTTCAACTCCAAGAATGGAATTATATATTGTTTTTCGCAAAGTAGAACAAATGTTAAGTGATTTAGGGATAGAAATTTATCGATCTTACGTAGGTGATTATATCACTTCACTTGAAATGGGTGGAGCTTCTGTTACATTAATGAAGTTAGACGATGAACTCATCAAAACAATTGATCACCCTGTTGATTGTCCAATGTTTGTGCAAAAATAATTTGATGGAGGTTCTAATATGCAATTTACAGCAAAAGAATTAAAAGCTTATTATAAAGAGATTGTGGCAATGGTGGAGAAAGAAAAAGACTACCTTTGTGAACTTGACCGTAAATTAGGTGACGGTGACCATGGTGTTACAATGTCCATTGGTTGGCAAGCGGTAAACGAAAAGCTAGAGAATGAGCTTGTAGATGAAGAGGACTGTGCAAAAATTAGTATTACTGTAGGAAAGACATTTCTTAGTGCAGTAGGTTCTTCGGTTGGTCCACTTTATGCAACTGGCTTTATGAGAGGCGCAAAAGCGGTAAAGGGTAAAACAATTTTAAATGATCAGGATTTAGCAGAATTTTGGATTGCCTTTGCAAGAGGTATTCAAGAGCGTGGTCAAGCTGAGGTAGGAGATAAAACAATGGTAGATACGCTTGATCCGTTTGCAAATGCATTAGAAGAAAACTTTGCAAAATCAAATGATTTTACAGATGCATTTGCTAAAGCAGTTACCGCAGCGAAAGCTGGAATGGAATCTACGAAGGACATTATTTCAAAAAGAGGGCGTTCAAGTCGCTTAGGTGATAGATCAATTGGGTATCAAGATCCTGGGGCAACTTCTGCGTATATGATTGTAGAAGCTTTTCTATCTTTTATTGAAGCGAAAAGTGAATAAATAATTTAAGTTCAAGATGATCAGATAAGTAAAATAAAAAATAGGAATCAGAAACTAATCTTCTGATTCCTATTTTTATAAATATGTGTGAATGAAGATTTTTGGAGCAAAACGAAAGTAAACGAAAACGTTTATCTTGTAAAACGATAGGATATATATTAAAATGAAACTAAGTGATAATATAACGAAAAATAATTGGAGGAATTTAAAATGAAAATTGCAATCGGTAGTGATCATAACGCTTTTGATTTAAAAGAAATCATTAAGGATTTTTTAGCTGGCACTGAACATGAGGTAGTTGATTTCGGTTGTCATTCAGCAGACGCTGTAGATTATCCAGATGTGGCTTTTGAAGTAGCGGAAGCAATCAGTCAAGGGAAAGCTGAGCGAGGAATTTTACTATGTGGAACTGGAATTGGAGTTAGTATAGCTGCTAATAAGTATCCAGGGATTCGTGCAGGTGTAGCGCATGATGTCTACTCTGCAGAACGAGCACAATTAAGTAATAATGCACAAATTATTGCTATGGGATCTCAAATTATCGGACCAGAAGTTGCGAAAAAAGTTGTAGCTGCTTATTTGAATGTTACTTGGGCGGAAGGTTCAAAGAGAAAAGTGGATAAGATCATTGAAAAAGAAGGACAATTTGTTGGAGAAAATTACAAAGACGCAGTAGCTGGAAGTAATTGCACCAGTAACTAATAAATACTTATTAGTCAGGGAGAGGTTAGACATGCAATCACTATTATTAGATTTTTTAAAAGTAACTGAGTCAGCTGCTGTTGCGGCACTACCTTGGGTAGGTAGTGGTGATAAAATAGCTGCAGATGGAGCAGCCACTGCAGCTATGAGAGAGAGATTGAATCAACTGAAAATGAAAAGCACAGTTGTAATTGGCGAAGGAGAAATTGATGAAGCACCAATGCTTTATATCGGAGAAAAGCTTGGTATTGGTGGAGAGCATGAAGTTGATATTGCGGTTGATCCGATTGAAGGAACAACTCCAACTGTAAACGGACAGGGGAATGCAATAACAGTTATCGCAGCTGCTAAGAAGGGGAGCTTGCTTCATGCTCCAGACATGTACATGAAAAAGATTGCAGTAGGGCCAAAAGCAAAAGGGCATATTGATTTAGATGCCCCACTTGAAGAAAATATTTATAATGTAGCGAAAGCACTTGGTAAAGAAGTAGAAGAACTAAATATTCTCGTTCAAGACCGACCGAGACATCAGGAAATGATTGAAAGAATCAGAGGAACGAGTGCGAAAGTCTCTACTTTTCATGATGGAGATGTCATTTTCGCTATTGCAACTTGTATTGAAGGTTTAGGAGTGGATATGTTTATTGGTATCGGTGGCGCTCCAGAAGGTGTGCTGGGGGCAGTAGCAACCCGTGCTCTTGGTGGAGAAATGCAAGCAAAGTTATTACCAAGAAATGAAGAAGAAATTAACAGGTGTCTAGAAATGGGTATTTTAAATGTGGACAGCGTATTAATGCAAAATGATCTAGTAAATACAGACGATTGTCTCTTAGCTGCAACTGGTATTACAGACAATATCATCATGAGAGGCATTGAAACGACTAACAAAGATTATATTACCTCCTCTATTTTAGTTGATGGAAGAGAAAAACAGGTCAGGTATGTAAAAACCACTTATCCTATGAATCTAGTTTAAGAGTGAAACATGGGGACGGTTCTCGTGTTGCAGTGGATGCAACAGGAGAACCGTCCGAGACCACTGAAAAAAGCCTCTTATTTTTTAAAGAAATAAGGGCTTTTCTATTTTTCTAGAGAAATAAATTATTTTTTGCTGTTTTTTCGAGAATATAAAAATATAATCCAAAAATGCGCTCATTTTTGAGGATAGTATTGCTGCTACCCTCTTCATATTTACTGCTAATGCAGTAAGTTTGGCTTGTAACTCCATGGGTTTTAGACCGTACCCTTTGGCACGGTCTAACCCATGATGATTTTTCATTTCTCCATTCTTCCATTCTTGACAAGCTCTTTTCTTATAAGCTTCTTTAAATGCATCCGTTTTTTGTTGTTGACTAAGTTCATAAAATTCTGGTGTGTTTACGCCTAACACCAAGATTTTTCCAACCGTACCACTAGCTTTTATACAAGTTTCTCGTAACGGACAGTTTCTACAGGTTTCTCTATCGAAATAATATCTTAGCGTTTCTTTTCCGCTTTTATCTTTTTTGTATTTCTTATTTACCGTTTTATTTCCTTGCGCACAAAACCATTCATCTGAATCTTTATTATAACTATATAAATCCTCGTTAATTCTATATACCATTTCACTTACTGGGATATAAGCTTTCGCTTCTAACTCCTTAATTTTATCTAGAATCGGTTTTCTGAAGTATGCTTTGTCACCATAAATTTCTCTAATTGGAAGTCCCGTTTGTTTTGTAAGTTCAATTAATTTTTCGAATTCTGTTCCATCGACATATGCTCCGTTATCGACATGTACTGCGGTAATAATTCTATCCTGTGTCGTCATCATGTATTCCGTTTTATAACCAAAGAAATGCGATGTCTTACTCTTATACCCTACTCTTGCGTCTTGATCAACAATCGAGCGAGCTCCTTTTTGTTGGATAAACTTTGGATCTTCGATTATTTCTTTTGCGTTCTCCATTACTTTTTTTGTTTTAGGGCATGCTTCTAAATCGATTGTGTTCTCAACAGTTTCTATCGTTTCTTCTAAGTAAGTTTTCATCTCAGATTTTGCTTCTTTAGGATTGTCGATTTCTTTGTAGTTTGGAATTTCTTGATTGATTTCTTTAGGTATTTCTTGGTTTTCTTCTTTTATAGTCTGGAATACTTTATTTGCGACGCGCTTCATTACACGTTCAGGTGTACATTTGAACGTGTTTGCTTGGGTATGTGTAGAATCTATAGTAATACTAGCTCCTTCTAATATACCTTTCTCCACACATTGATTTACGATATGAATGATAATTTCATCCATCGTAACTTTCCCTTCTAATTTATTCTTTCTAAACTTCGTCAGAAGGCTAGGATCTGGAAGTTCGTCTTCAGGATTAACCCCTAGAAAATACAAATAAGCAAGGTTTAAAGTAGCTTCTTCAATCACTCGTACATCGGATAAATCATATAGATGCTTTAGAATTAATAGTTTTACCATCATTTCTGGTTCTTTCGCTGGTCTACCATAACGTTTACTATATGTAGGTGCTAACATCTTATTAATAAAGCTAAAATCTAATTCATCTTTTAAAACTTTTAGTCTGTGATTCGCTGGAATTTTATTGTATAATATTGTATAGATGCTTAACTGATTATCTTTTTCTTTAAGCATGGAAATACCCCTCTCTTTTCGGTGTATGTTGTCTCGATAACTACATTATACCAAAAGGAAGGGGTATTTCTTTATATTTATCTATATTTTTGAATTTTCAGATGGACTTTTTCAGTGGTCTCGAACCGTCCCCATGTTTCACTTTAGTAATTTTTCTTCGGTTAGTATTTTGTCAAATGTTCCTAGGCTGTACATTAATCTGTCCCCACTTACTTCTGATTCGATCCACTTTTCAGCGAAGCTGCCGTCGGAAAACTCGAGGTAAATTGGGATGTCTGGGAATTGGTTTGATAGTTCAATTCCTGACCATAAATCCAGCGCGTCATCGTGGAGGCAAATGAATATATGTGTGATTGGCTGTACTTGTTCTTTTATCACTTTTTCAATTGTGTCTATTGTCACATCGAAAGTGTGGAAGGTCATATCCGTTAGTTGCTGAAGCTCTGAATAATTCCGCCCAAACTCAGGTTTGATGCGCTTCATTGCTTTATCAAGTGCAGTAATTTTTAGTTGGCTTTTTTCTAACGAATTATTCTCAGTAGCTGCTTTTAAAGCAATTTGCTGACCTAACAATCCAAACCCAATTATCAATAAATGCATCGGACTCGATTTTTCGCCATGAATGGAAATCGCATGACGCTCAAATAAGTCATCAACAAACGATTCATATAAATTTATCTGCTGTATTTGAAAATATTGTTTACTCTTCACTGTCGTTTGTTCAAGTTCTATGAAAAGCTTACGAGACATGGGTTCTTGAAGGTGAATATATACAGTTAACTTACGGTTATTCCATTTATGCGATTCAAAGCTATCGCGTAAACTCATGAATTCATTCAAATTATCAACATCATCTTCATGTAATAAGATAATATTTTCAGCCCGTTCTACACCACATTTTGCATACATATTTTCATTCAAATCATAGTGATGTATAACGGCTACTTTCAGCGTTTCTAAGTAGTCAACAACTTCTTGTGGAGGGTGCTCTGCAATTAGAATGATATGCTTTTTCTTTTTTCGTAAATCTTCTATCAAGGCCAAACTATTTTTATTGTAGCCGAAGACAATGGTGTGATTTCCTTTTAATTGATAGAAAATCAGTAAAATAGAGTTTTCCAGCATTCGATACATCGCGATAAATATCGTCGAGATGGTATAGAGAGCTGCCGACCAACGAGCAATTTCAACGATTAGAGGATATTCTAATAAAACAGAGCCATCAGACGAAAATACATCTGCTACCATTAATAAAAAGAGTTGAAAAGTGAAATAAAATGCGTTTAGTATAGAGTGATCATCAAGAGAATAATGATAAAAACTATAAAAACCAGTAATGAACGCTAAAAGAAATAAGAAAATATGAACAGCATACTTCCTTATATAAAGAATAGTTAATGGAAACACGAGGAGATAAATTATTAAAATCGTAAAAATAACTGGATCGATCGCAGCTTCTTTGCTCACGAAAAACCAAAATAAAAACATAGCGATAACTGCAACAATATAATAATGAACGATTAACTTTTTGTTCTGCAAAAAACGCTGCCTCATTTTATCCCCTCGCAATTTAAATGTTTTAATAGCTAGATTATAGCATGGAATGAAACATGGGGACGGTTCTCGTGTTGCAATCAGTGCAACGCGAGAACCGTCCCCATGTTTCACTCTTCATAAAATTCTTCTACTAATCCGTAGATGGATAGTAATTCGTATAGGACAATCAATTCGGGTGGTAGGCTAGGTGAAGTTTGTTCGTTAGTTTCTGTAATAGTGCTGTTGTATCTCCAGAATATTTCTGTGATTTTTTGTTTATTTAATTGATGGGTTTGGTGGTCGTAATCTCTAGTGGATTTTAAGCTGGCAGTTAGTGCCATCACTGCTGAACGAATAATTTCCTTATCTTTCTCGCTCCAAGACAAACCCTCTGTCGGCTGACGGAGTAAATCATCCAAATCATCATGTATTCTGCGTAATATTTCCGCTTGTTTTTCTATAAGTTGAAATAACTTTTCTTCACTAGTGACTAGTGGGTGATACTTTGACTCATCTTTTTGAAAACGAATTAATGTATTTGTATTTGTTATTTCTTTTTTTAGTTTAGCTAACATTGTGTATCGTTGAGCTTTATTTCCTGAATCAGCGGTTAAAATATCGCTGCTAATTTTATCCAGCGCGGTCGCAGTGTGTTTCTTTATTTTGTCTATATTTGTAGTTATGTCCTCACGGTAGTCAGGTGGTAAGACGAACATGTTCACAATCGTTGAAACAACAAGTCCGATCGTTGTCGTGCCGAGTCTGATTAAAAAGGCAAGAAAATAATTATCGTGAATTACTTCTACCATTGCAACAGATGTTAACGTTGCTACAAGAAGCCCAGCGTGAAGATTTAATCTAAAGCAAGTTGCAATCGTCAGCACGGCTGCAAGTGTATATGTAATAGGAGAATTTCCGAAAAAAGAAATGAATAATACAGCATAAGCCGAGCCAATTGCTGAAGCAGGGAAACGAACGATACCTTTTTTAATCGAATCGGAAACAGTCGGCTCAATCGTAACAATGGCAGTAATCACCGCAAAAACAGGTGGCCATCCAAAAAGCTCACAGATCCAGGCAGTTAATAAAATAGCTACCCCAGTTTTAATTATTCTACTTCCACCAATTATCTTCTTCAATTAAAAAATCCTTTCCAACTAGCAAAATAATAACCTGTATCCCTATTCTCTTATAGAGCAAAAATAAATACAAGTATGCAACATGGGGACGGTTCTCGTGTTGCAGTTCCGAGTGAAACACGAGAACCGTCCGAGACCACTGAAAAAAGCCTCTTATTTTTTTAAGAAATAAGGGCTTTTCTTTTTTTCTGAAGAAAAATATAATTTTTTGCTGTTTTTTCGAGAATATAAAAATATAATTCGAAAATGCGCTCATTTTTGAGGATAGTATTGCTGCTACCCTCTTCATATTTACTGCTAATGCAGTAAGTTTGGCTTGTAACTCCATGGGTTTTAGACCGTACCCTTTGGCACGGTCTAACCCATGATGATTTTTCATTTCTCCATTCTTCCATTCTTGACAAGCTCTTTTCTTATAAGCTTCTTTAAATGCATCCGTTTTTTGTTGTTGACTAAGTTCATAAAATTCTGGTGTGTTTACGCCTAACACCAAGATTTTTCCAACCGTACCACTAGCTTTTATACAAGTTTCTCGTAACGGACAGTTTCTACAGGTTTCTCTATCGAAATAATATCTTAGCGTTTCTTTTCCGCTTTTATCTTTTTTGTATTTCTTATTTACCGTTTTATTTCCTTGCGCACAAAACCATTCATCTGAATCTTTATTATAACTATATAAATCCTCGTTAATTCTATATACCATTTCACTTACTGGGATATAAGCTTTCGCTTCTAACTCCTTAATTTTATCTAGAATCGGTTTTCTGAAGTATGCTTTGTCACCATAAATTTCTCTAATTGGAAGTCCCGTTTGTTTTGTAAGTTCAATTAATTTTTCGAATTCTGTTCCATCGACATATGCTCCGTTATCGACATGTACTGCGGTAATAATTCTATCCTGTGTCGTCATCATGTATTCCGTTTTATAACCAAAGAAATGCGATGTCTTACTCTTATACCCTACTCTTGCGTCTTGATCAACAATCGAGCGAGCTCCTTTTTGTTGGATAAACTTTGGATCTTCGATTATTTCTTTTGCGTTCTCCATTACTTTTTTTGTTTTAGGGCATGCTTCTAAATCGATTGTGTTCTCAACAGTTTCTATCGTTTCTTCTAAGTAAGTTTTCATCTCAGATTTTGCTTCTTTAGGATTGTCGATTTCTTTGTAGTTTGGAATTTCTTGATTGATTTCTTTAGGTATTTCTTGGTTTTCTTCTTTTATAGTCTGGAATACTTTATTTGCGACGCGCTTCATTACACGTTCAGGTGTACATTTGAACGTGTTTGCTTGGGTATGTGTAGAATCTATAGTAATACTAGCTCCTTCTAATATACCTTTCTCCACACATTGATTTACGATATGAATGATAATTTCATCCATCGTAACTTTCCCTTCTAATTTATTCTTTCTAAACTTCGTCAGAAGGCTAGGATCTGGAAGTTCGTCTTCAGGATTAACCCCTAGAAAATACAAATAAGCAAGGTTTAAAGTAGCTTCTTCAATCACTCGTACATCGGATAAATCATATAGATGCTTTAGAATTAATAGTTTTACCATCATTTCTGGTTCTTTCGCTGGTCTACCATAACGTTTACTATATGTAGGTGCTAACATCTTATTAATAAAGCTAAAATCTAATTCATCTTTTAAAACTTTTAGTCTGTGATTCGCTGGAATTTTATTGTATAATATTGTATAGATGCTTAACTGATTATCTTTTTCTTTAAGCATGGAAATACCCCTCTCTTTTCGGTGTATGTTGTCTCGATAACTACATTATACCAAAAAGGAAGGGGTATTTCTTTATGTTTATCTATATTTTTGAATTTTCAGATGGACTTTTTCAGTGGTCTCGAACCGTCCCCATGTTGCACTCATGTTGCACTCAAGATACACTCACGTTACACTCACGTTGCACTCACGTTGCGCTCACGCCACACCCACCATCAACTCGCACCACCAATGTCTCTCACTAGTAATTTTCTACCATTTATAGTAAAATTGATTTGTTGGGCATTTTTAATTGGCATGGGTTAAATCTATATAACTAAATGCTAAATGCCGCAAAATTCAACAAAAGAGAGGGATTTGCTTCATGAGAAAGAACTTATTTACATCTGTATTATTTATCTTCCTGGCACTCGTTCTAGCAGCGTGTGGTAGCAGTAATGACGAGGACGCTAGTCAAGCTGATGGCAGCGGGGATACTGAGAATGTTGAAGAGCAGTCAGCAGTAGAAAGAGAGATGCTTGATTTAACATATGAAGTTTCAAGTATCGATGTTGTAAACGGCAATATGGAAGTTACGATGGATACTAACTTACCAGCTGGAACAGAAATTTACCGTCTAGTATTGAAAGATGACGAAGGTAAAGATCGTTTCGTAGCATACGAATTTACAATTGATGAAGAAAATGTTCTTGGTTTTGCACTAAAAGGTGCGGACAAAGAAGCATTATTAGATAAAGAGTTACAATTATCTTTAGAGCTTAACGTAACGGAAAGAACAAATAGCGACCTTTTCGAAGACAAACAATTCGCTGGTTCATATGAAGAAATGAACGAAGCTTACGCAGACTCTGAAAATGTAGTTGTGAAAGAAGTAGGCGTTGATGACGCATATACTATCACATTCACATCATCAAACACAGAAGTAATTACAGAAGACCATTTTGTAGAAGAATAATAACGAAACATGGGGACGGTTCTCGCGTTGCATTCATTGCAACAAGAGAACCGTCCCCATGTTGCATCCTGGCAATATTTCATACTAATAAAGCTTGAGTTAATTAACTAAATAATATATTATAGCGGCAGCACACAGACTTGGAATAATTAGCGTGCTGTAGTTATAACGAAGTTTATATGGATTCTTTTTGAAGAAAGGAATGATAAAATGGATAAAAAGAATATAGTAATCACTGGAGCAGGTAGTGGGTTAGGTGCTTCACTCGCAAAAAAATATTCGGAAATGGGTAACCATGTTGTTTTGCTTGGAAGAACATTGGAAAAATTAGAGAAAACAGCAGAGTTATTAACTGGAGATTATTCGATTTATACAGTAGATGTTTCTAATAAAAATGATGTATCTAAAGTTTTTGATTCAATAAAGAAAGATTTGGGCACTATCGATATTTTAATCAATAATGCTGGGCTTGGGGTATTTGAGATGGCTGAAGATATTCCAGAGGAAGCAACGCATGATATGATTGATATTAATTTAAAGGGAACCATCTTTTGTACGCAGGAAGTTCTTGAAGATATGAAGGAACGTAACGAAGGCATAATCGCAAACGTCATTTCGACTGCGGGTAAACAAGGGAAAGTGACAGAAAGCGTTTATTGTGCAAGTAAATTCGGAGTGAGAGGCTTCACGGAAAGTCTAAATGAAGAATTAAAAGGCACAGAAGTAAGAGTCTACGGCGCTTATATGAGTGGCATGAAAACAAACTTCTGGGACGGCATATTTGATGTAGAAGAAAAACCCGGACTCATGGATCCAGACGACGTAGCCGACATCATCATCAACAACATCAAACCAAGAAAAAACCTAATCGTAAACGAAGTAGTAATCGATAATAAATAATTGAAACATGGGGACGGTTCTCATGTTGCACTCGAGTGCAACGCGAGAACCGTCCCCATGTTTCATTTTCCTTCTCCGTAAACCAAATATTATAAAAACAAATCTCCAATTGTTCCACATAGAAGAACTGCGGACTTTTTTAATTCACTTATCGAACCTATAATGAAAATGCAAGATAAATACAAATATTTATTCATTTAACAAAATAACAATTTAAGACTTGGAAATAATTTAAGCGTTTCCAAAACATAAGGAGGAGTTTTTTTATGCAGGTCAGTAAAACGACAGTAAAGGTAAAACCAATCGATTGCTCCCATTATATTAATGGTAAATATGTGCAATCAAAAAGCGGAAAGACGTTTGAAAATATCAATCCGGCTACTAAAGAGGTACTTGGTACAGTTCAAGTAGGTGGAAAAGAAGAAGTAGACGAAGCAGTAAAAGTTGCGAGAAAAGCGCTTAAAGGTGAATGGGGAACAATGCCTGCTAAAAAGCGTTCACAGATTGTCCGTAAAATTGGCGATTTAATTCTTGAAAGACTTCCTGAACTTGCGGAACTTGAATCGCTAGACACAGGAAAACCAATTTGGCTATCGAAAAGTGTAGACATTGATCGCGCGGCTAACAACTTCCATTTCTTTGCTGACTATGTAACATCTGTTACAAATGAATCTTATCAACAAGATGATATTGCTATTCACTATTCTATTCGTAAACCTGTTGGAGTAGTAGGTTTAATAAATCCATGGAATCTTCCATTACTACTTTTAACATGGAAATTGGCTCCAGCTCTTGCAGCAGGAAACACTGTAGTGATGAAACCTTCTGAGGTAACACCAATGACCGCTACGGTTCTAGCGGAAATCTGTACAGAAGCAGGAGTTCCTGACGGCGTTGTAAACATGGTGCATGGATTTGGTGAAACAGGTGCTGCAATCACCTCGCATGAAGATGTAGATGCTATTGCATTTACTGGTGAAACAGTTACTGGAACTACAATTATGAAAGCTGCAGCTCCAACACTGAAGAAACTTTCGTTTGAACTCGGTGGAAAGAATCCAAATATTATTTTTAATGATGCTGATTTAGAAGACACTATCGAGACTACTTTAAGGTCTAGCTTTATTAACCAAGGTGAAGTTTGTCTCTGTGGTTCAAGAATTTATGTGCAACGAGGAATTTATGATGAGTTTCTAGAGAAATTTGCTGTAAAAGCAAAAGAATTAAAAGTTGGAGATCCCTTTGATCCAGATACGAAAGTTGGAGCAATGGTAAGTGAAGAACATTATAACAAAGTAGTTAGTTACTTGGATATTGCAAAAGAAGAAGGTGGAAATTTCCTGGTTGGAGGAAACACCTTATATGAAGATAAAGGATATTATATCGAGCCGACAATTATTACTGGTTTAGGTAAAGACTCTAGATGTGTTCGTGAAGAAATCTTTGGTCCAGTTGTAACGGTCATCCCATTTGATACAGAAGAAGAAGTACTTGAGCAAGTGAATGACACACATTACGGCTTGAGTGCAAGTATTTGGACATCTGATGTGAAACGTGCCGCTCGATTTTCTTCACAAATTGAAGCCGGTATGGTTTGGGTAAATACATGGTTCCTTCGTGATTTACGTACACCATTTGGTGGAACAAAGCATAGTGGAATTGGGCGTGAAGGTGGTACACACAGTATGGACTTTTATACAGAAGTGACTAACGTAACACTAAAACTCTAGGGGGATGTATATGGTAGCAATTAATTCTTCAAAAACAAAAAGTCATGCAAAACATTTAAGAGATGCTTGGAATAATAGAGAAGGAGTTCAGCCATTAACAACGCTGGACCCTACTCTATCTATTGATGAGGCATATTATGTTCAATTGCACACGATTGAAGAATATGTTGAAAACGGTCAGCGAGTTACAGGAAAGAAAATTGGTTTAACTTCGAAAGCGATGCAGGATATGCTCGGTGTCGGTGAGCCAGACTATGGTCATTTAACTGACTATATGGAAGTAGAAAATGGTGGAACAATTTCTTTCAATCGTGTGCTACAACCAAAAGTAGAGGGAGAGCTTGCTTTTATTCTCAAGGAGGATTTAGTGGGACCAAATATTACTTCACTTGATGTCCTCAAAGCTACCGATGTGATCCTTCCAGCACTTGAAATTGTTGATAGTAGAATTAAAGATTGGAAAATTACATTAGAAGATACAGTAGCTGATAACGCTTCTAGTGGACTATATCTACTCGGTGACATTCCAAAAAAAGTTACTGATATCGACATCAAACAAATTGGTATGGCTCTTTATAAAAACGAAGAATTACAAAATACTGGTGTAGGTGCTGCGGCACTAGGCGATCCAGCTAAGTGTGTGGCATGGTTGGCGAACAAACTAGCGGAGTATGACATCACCTTGAAAGCTGGGGAAGTTATATTATCAGGAGCATTATCTGCAGCTATAGAGGCTCAACCTGGAGACAGTTTTCGAGCTAAATTTGCTGAACTTGGAGAAGTTAGTGTTACGTTTACTGAATAAATAAGGGGGGATATGGATGGGAAAATTAAAAGTAGGAATTATCGGTTCAGGAAATATCGGTTCAGACTTAATGGTTAAATTAACGAAGTCAAATAGTTTAGAGTTAACCACGATGATGGGAGTAGACTTATCTTCACGAGGGATGCAGCATGCTAAAGAAATTGGGCTTGAAGTATTCGACAACGGCATAGATGGATTACTTGAAAAACCAGAACTTGTAGATATTGTTTTTGATGCAACAAGTGCTTCCGCCCATGTTCATAACGCGGAGGTAGCAAAAAAATTAGGAAAGCAAATGCTAGATTTAACTCCTGCAGCGATTGGTCCTTTTGTTGTACCAACTGTTAATCTGCGGGACCATTTAGATGCGGAAAACGTTAACTTAATCACTTGTGGTGGACAAGCAACAATTCCAATTATTCATGCAATCAATCAGGTAGCCCCTGTGGTGTATGGTGAAATTATTGCAACCATATCAAGTAAAAGTGCTGGGCCAGGAACCCGTGCGAATATCGATGAATTTACCGAGACAACTGCTAAAGGGATAGAACAAGTTGGTGGAGCGAAGAAAGGGAAGGCAATTATTATTTTGAACCCTGCTGAACCACCAATTATGATGCGCGATACCGTTCATGCGATTGTTGAAGAAGGTACGATGGATGAAGAAAAAATAACTACATCTATTACGGAGATGGCAGCTAAAGTGCAGTCTTATGTTCCAGGCTATACATTAAGGACAGAGCCGATTTTTGAAGGTAACCAAGTTACCGTATTCTTAGAAATTGAGGGTGCGGGTCATTATCTACCGAAATATGCAGGAAACCTAGATATTATGACTTCTGCAGCAGTTAAAGTAGCAGAAGAATTTGCAAAAAGTCGTGCTGAAGCGACAGTGAATTAATAAAAGAGAGGGGGATTATTATGTCTGAAATAAAGATAACTGAAGTTGCATTGAGAGATGGTAGTCATGCCATGAGTCACCAATTCACTGTTGAACAAGTTACAAATGTAGCTAAAGCACTAAATGAAGCTCGCATGCACTATATTGATGTTTCACACGGAGATGGACTTGGTGGGTCCTCTATACAATATGGTCTATCAAAAGTGGATGAACTAAAATTGATTGAAGCAGCTGTTGAGGTTTCAGATTTCTCGAAAATTTCTGTTCTTTTATTACCCGGGATTGGAACAATTGAAGATCTGAAAGTAGCTCATAACATTGGTGCGAAAATGGTACGTGTAGCTACACATGTGACTGAGGCTGATGTTTCAAAACAACACATTGAAACGGCAAAGAATTTAGGCATGGAAACGGTAGGCTTTTTAATGATGGGTCATATGGCACCAATCGATAAACTTGTTGAACAAGCAAAATTAATGGAAAGTTACGGTGCTGATACAGTATATATAACCGATTCTGCTGGAGCTTTACTGCCAAACCAGGTTGCAGAGCGAGTGAAGGCATTACGCCAAGAGTTATCGGCAAACATCGGCTTTCACGCCCATAACAACTTATCTCTAGCGATGGGGAATACATTAGCAGCAATAGAAAATGGAGCTACTAGAATAGACGGAAGTGTTCGTTGCCTTGGTGCAGGTGCGGGGAACACACAGACAGAAGTTCTCGTAGCAGTTCTGCAGAAAATGGGAATAGATACAGGTATAGATCTTTATAAAATGATGGATATCGCAGAGGATATTGTTGCACCAATTTTACCGAAACCACAGGAAATCACAAGAGATAGTCTAACAATGGGGTATGCTGGCGTTTATTCTAGCTTCCAATTACATGCGAATCGTGCAGCCAAACGCTATAACGTAGATTCTCGTGATATTCTTATTGAACTTGGAAGACAAAAAATTGTTGGTGGACAGGAAGATATGATTATCGACGTCGCAGCAGCTTTGGCGAAGAAGAATAAAGTGACGATCTAAGATTCTAGTTGTCATTTTCAGGAGGAATAAGATGGACAAAAATTTGATTAAAGAATTAGCCAATTATACACATAATGCAGAAATAGAAAAGAAGGAAATAATTAAAATAACAGCTGAATTACATCCAGAGCTTTCTATAGAAGATGCTTACTTAGTCCAAGAGGAACTAGTTAGACAAAAGCTCGCAGATGGTCAGAAAATTGTAGGACCTAAAATGGGAATCACCAGTGAAGCAAAGATGAAGCAAATGAATGTCAAGGATCCAATATATGGATACGTATTTGATTATATGGTTGTCGATGAAGGTGATGTAGTAGCTTTTGAAGATTATATCCACCCAAAGGTCGAACCGGAAATAGGCTTTATTTTATCAAGAGATTTGGAAGGGCCTGGGGTAACTGCACTTGATGTGTTAAGAGCAACAGAGTATGTCTTTCCAGCACTCGAAATTATCGATAGTCGCTACGAAAATTTTAATTTCACCTTACCAGATGTGATTGCTGATAACACATCTGCGGCCGGAGCAATTTTTGGTACAAATTTGAAGCGACCAGATAACCTTGAATTAGATGTAGTTGGAGTAACCTTATCGATAAATGGTGAAATTAAAGCATTGGGGGCAGGGGCTGCAGTACTCGGACATCCAGCGAATTCGGTAGCGAGACTAGCGAATATGCTTAGCAAAAAGGGTGAAAAAGTAAAGGCTGGACAACCGATATTAACAGGTGGTCTTACTGAAGCAGTGCATTTATCACCAGGTGATTATGTTAGCGCTAAGTATGGTGGACTCGGAGATATCTCGTTTTTTATTAAATAGATTTGGTAAAATGAGTACAATATTTTTAACGAGAAAAGATTAGAGGAGGTGATTTGCTTGCCATTAGTTAATATTCAAATTTTGGAGGGTAGGTCGGAAGAGAAAATCAATAGTTTAATGGAAAATGTAGCAAAGACCATTAGCGAATCATTAGGTGCACCCAAACAAAATGTTCGTGTGATTGTAACAGAAATTCCAAAAACACACTGGTCAATTGGTGGAACTAGCGTAAAGGATTTGGGTAGATAGCAGCGGAAATATTTTGTGTTGATTGATAATGCAGCAATAAATAGACACACTAATGATTAATTAAAAAAAGTAAAAATGAGAGCCTACCTTTCTTAACTTGAAAGATAGGCTTTTTAAACTGAAAAATTACATATCTAAAAATTAAACTTCTTCCTTATCCTAAAAATCGCTTATCATAACCTAATCTTTCCGAAGCTTCTTCACTCGCAAAAACTACTTTCTTTGCAATGTCAGGAATTCTGTAGTCTTTCATACGTTGTAGGGGTCCTACTACATTAATCGCAGATACAACTTTTCCAGTATAGTCGCGAATTGGTGCTGCAACTGATCTAGTACCTTCTGTTAACTCTTCCGTACTGATTGCATATCCTCTTTGTCTTATCAATTCCATTTCTTCCCGTAACTTATTAGGATCAGTTATGCTATTACTTGTATATTTCTTCAAACCCTTACTGATTATTTCTTCAACGAGGTTTCCTTCAGTAAAAGCAAGTAAGACTTTACCCGAACTCGTACAGTAGGCTGGGTTTTTTCTACCTAGATGGGTAAGAATTCGAACTGGATGATTGCATTCCTCTTTATGAATATAGATGGTATCGAGTCCATCCAATATGGAAAGATGTGCAGTTTCTCCAGTATCAGTTACTAATTTATTCATAACTGGTGAAGCTTCTTTATGAATTTCAAGGTTATTTGTAACAATACCTCCTAATGTCAACACTGATAATCCCAATTTATATGCACCAGTCTTTTTATCCTTTTCTACAAACCCTTCATGCGCAAGGGTCGAAAGTAAGCGACTAACAGTACTTTTAGCTAAATTATGTGATTCAGCGATTTGACTAACTTTTAGAGTTGGTTCAAATGTAGAAAAACTTTTTAAAATACGTAGGGCATTACTTACAGACGAGAGAATTTGTGGATTATTATTCTTTGTAGTCATTTTATTTAATCTCCTTTTAACTATTTTCATATAGAGGAACGTTATTAATAAAGTTTAAAATATTCTATCATTTATATTTGATAATGTATATAAAGATGACTTATTTTCAATAAGACTATTAGAAATATCAAATAAATTAATATTGTTGCTTATAAAGGAACAGAACTCTTTTAATATATTATATTATTGCTATTATAATGTAAGGAAACGAATAATGTTACTTTTTTAAAGAGTATGTGAAAGGGAATCTTCTAAATTAAATAATAATTTTGTGTTTGTTCCGTATAGAAGAACTCAAGCCTTTTTATTCCTAGTTCACCTTATTATAATGAAATTATCTAAAAGTTTTAACTTTTATTTTATGAAAGCTCTTGTTAATTGGAATCCCTTATTAAACACTAAATGTAAGCGTTTTCCAATTTGAAGATAATATTTAAAATAAGAATAAAAATTTAGGAGGAATAACAAAATGACTGTATCAAATATGAATCAAAAAGAGGTAACTTTAACAGAACTAGATCTAAAATTATCAAATGTTGCACATATCGGCCATGCATCTATTAATGTAACGAATTTGGAAAAATCTCTATGGTTTTTCACAGAGGTTCTTGGACTACATGTAACAGCGGAAGAGGAAGGCAAGGTATACCTTAGAGCTTGGCAAGATTGGGATCATCATACATTAGTTATCAATCAAGCTGAAACTTCAGGTCTAGATCACTTTGGTTGGCGTGTAAATTCGGAAAAATCGCTTTATGCATTTGAAAAAGCATTAATAGATTCCGGAACTGAATATAAATGGGTGGAAGCTGGCACTGAACTGGCACAAGGGGATGCAATTAAATTTTATAGCCCTGCAGGAATTCCAATTGAACTCTACTGGGAAATGGAAGCATACTCTAATCCTCTGACTGCATCAAAATTACCAAGTCATCCAATGAAATACAGTGGAAAAGGTGCAGCACCACGTCGATTTGATCATGTGAATGTCATGGTTGATGATGTTAAGCATGAGCAAGAATGGTGGACTAATTTCCTTGGCATCCATCATCGTTACTATATACAAAATGAAGAAGATGTTCGTCTTGGCTCATGGTTAAGCAAAACGAATGTTGCCCATGAAATTGCATTCATGCGTAATAGTAATCAGACAGGAGCACATCTTCATCATGTAGCATATTTTCTTGATTCACCAGATGAACTACTACGAGCTCTTAATCTTATGGCTGAAAACGATATTAAAATTGAATGGGGTCCAGGTAAACACGGCACAAGCGGAGCGCAATTCCTGTACGCTTTCGAACCTTCTGGTAATAGGATTGAATTATGGACTGGTGGAATGTTAATTTTTGCACCGGATTGGGAGCCAATTGAATGGCAATCAGGAACTGGAGGGTTTGGGCTTGATATGTGGGGAAGTACACCACCTGAGAGTTACTTAACATACGGTACAGAAATTAAAAAATAAGAAGTAATTTTGAAAGTTATGTAAAAGGGTAGGGGGAGATAACTCTATGAAGAAAAAATTAAGGGTCGATTTTCATACACATATTATATCTGAAGACTTCCCTGATTTAGTAGCTAAATATGGCGATGATCGTTTTCCACAACTACATAAAACATGTAGTTGTGGCGCTGAAATCAAAGTTAAAGGTAAAACTTTTAGAAAAATTACTGATCAAGCTTGGGATCCTGAAAGAAGGATTGAAGATATGGATAAGGAAGGTGTTGATATTCAAGTCCTTTCACCAATACCAGTCACCTTCTCTTATTGGTCGAACCCAGAAGCAGGCTTAGAGCTTGCTCGATCACAAAATGATTTTATTGCTTCTGTAGCAAAAAAATACCCCGAACGGTTTATCGGTATGGGTACTGTTCCATTACAGGATGCAAAATTAGCAATCACTGAGATGGAGAGGGCTGTTAATGATTTAAATCTTAAAGGAATTCAAATAGGTACAAATGTAAATGGATTAAATTTAGACGAGGATAGTATATATTCATTTTTTGAGGCGGCGGCAAATATGAATGTTCCATTATTTGTTCATCCATGGGCAACACTAGGTGGTGAAAGACTACAAAAGTTTAATTCTATGTACACTGTTGGTATGCCGTCAGAAACAGCTCTTGCAGCCGGAAGCATTATTATGAGTGGCATGTTAGATAGGCTACCAGATCTGAAAATATGCTTTGCACATGGGGGAGGGTCTTTACCGTTCATCCTACCAAGAATGGATAAAGGCTGGGAAGTGTGGCCTGAAACTAGAAATACGAAAGATCTACCTAGTACTTATGCGAAAAAACTTTACTATGATTCGCTAGTTTATGATAAGGATAATTTAAAATTCATGATGGATCGATTTGGTGTGAAACAGATTATTGCAGGCTCTGACTATCCTTTTCTACTAAGAGAAAATCCAGTTGGAAATGTAATAGATAGTCTTATAGATATTTCAGAAGAAGATGCTAGATTGATGCTTGGACAAAATGCATTAGATTTCCTCGGTATTAATGAATTGGTTAGAAACTAAAAGATAATGAAGGAGGAAGGTTTATGAAAAGTTCGAAAACGCTATTTATTATGATTTTAATGTCAGTTGCTTTATTCCTAAGTGCATGTGGTGATGACAATAGTGAGACAAGTGCTGCTGATAGCTCTGATGGCGAAGGTGAAACATATGAATTTAAAATGTCATATGTTACACAGACAGGCCATATCTGGCATAAATTCGCAGAAAAATTTGGTGAAGAATTAGAAGCTAAATCTGACGGTAGAATGACATTAGAACTTTTTCCAGCAGCTCAGCTCGGACCTGAAGCAGATATGGTTCAACAATTATCTAGTGGAGCACTTGATTTTGCGTTACTAACCAATGCTTACATGAGTACACGATTTCCTGAGTTGGATGGATGGAATATGCCATTTCTATTTGAAGACTTAGAATCCTCTCTAGCTGCGCAAGATACAGAACCAGCACAGGAAATGCTTGGTTTGCTTGAGGAACAAGGACTTTTAGGACTGGATTACTTTTTCGCAGCCAATCACAACCTACTTGTGAATGGTGATTCGATTGAGAGTATGGAAGATGTGGATGGTAGAAAGTTACGTTTCACTGGAGGAGCATCTGTAATTGATTATTGGGAAGGATTAGGTGCAAGTCCAATAGCGATGGGACTACCTGAAGTATACAATGCTATGCAGACAAGAGTTATTGATGGAGTGTCAGTAGATACAAACCCAATGTTATCAGAAAAGTATTTTGAAATTGGTGAACACTATGTTCTGACAAATCATATGGCGTTTGGAGGCATTGTAACAGGAAGTGAAGCTAATTATGAGAAAATGAGTGAAGCTGATCAAACTATTGTTGACGAAGCTCTTGCAGCAGCTGTTGAATGGGGCGAAAAAGAAATAGTTGCCAGTGAAGCTGAAAACCTAAAAGAGCTTGAAGGATTAGTAAATGTAGTTGAACTAGCAAATAAAGAGGCGTTCATCGAAGAAGCGAAGAAAATCTATGAAGAATACTCTAATGAACATGAATTAATAAAAGAATTCATCGAAGCAGTACAAAAGTAATAACCATTTGGATCGGGGTTGTCATTGGAACGCGATAGATGTTTCGCGTGACAGCCTCTATTCCAATCTTATTATGGAGGGGAAATATGGCAGGGAGATTAAAAGGAAGGACTGCATTAGTGACCGGTGCTTCAAGTGGACTAGGCCTAGCTGATGCCATTGAATTTGTAAAAGAAGATGCAGAAACGGTAATTATGGTTAGTCAAAATATAGAAAAATTGAATGAAGCGGCAGAGTTAGTACAAGAATATGGAAATTCCACTATCCTAACCTATGAAATTGATATATCAAGTGAAAACGAATGGAAAACATTAACGGATCTATTAACTAGTAAAATCAATAAATTAGACATATTGGTAAATAATGCTGGTGTGAATAAACGTGATACAATTCAGGATTGTACACTTGAAGATTGGAACCAAATCATATCAATTAATCAAACTGGTGTGTTTCTTGGAATGAAATACTGCTTGCCCTTATTAAAAAAATCGGGGAATGCTTCAATAATTAATTTATCATCAATAACAGGACTGACAGGTTATTTTGCGGTGGCCTACACGGCATCTAAATGGGCGATAAGAGGCATAACTAAATCAGCTGCAATAGAGTTTGGGAAATTTGGCATTCGTGTAAACTCGGTTCATCCAGGTTTCATAGATACGCCGTTGAATGAAACTATAAAGGATTTAATCGAAGCGACAAAAGATATGAATCCTCTAGGGAGACCTGGAGAAGCAATTGAAATTGCTAAAGCAGTGACGTATCTTGCTTCCGACGACTCATCATATATGTCTGGATCTGAATTAGTTCTAGATGGTGGCTTGACTTCAGGAGGACAATTTAAAGTAATTGCAGAACGATTTAATATTTACTAAAGGTGGAGGATGATATGAAGTTTACACAAATCATAAGTGATAAGATATATAAATTAGAAAAAGTATTGGTAGTTATATTAATCCCAGCAATGCTTCTAGCAATGGTATTTGATATCTTTTTTAGGTACTTTGTGAATTCACCACTAGTATGGGCTCAGGAAATTGCATTATACACCTTTGTCTGGTCTAGTTTCATAGGAGCTAGTATGAGTATAAAGGGCAAAGAAGCAGTAGCTGTAAACTTATTTGTTGATAAAATGCAAACGAAACTAAAAAACATTTTGATAATAATTGGTTTAGCGGCATCAACAATTTTTTCTGTTTATATCTTTTATCTTTCTTTAACATGGATAATGAATCCAGTTATTCTCTTACAAAAAACTGTGACTACGCAGATGCCGATGGTCTATATGTATCTCTGTATCCCGGTTAGTTTATTGTTTATGTCTATCCATTTTATTCATTGGCTTACTCAAGCGATACAGGTTTCTAGAGAAGGAAAGGTGATTACATGACGCTGACATTAGTAGTTTTTGCTATATTTCTTTTTATACGGGTTCCAATAGCAATTGTTTTGGGAATTTCAGGTGTCGTCCTTTTATTTGTAAGTGGGAATGAAGGGATGATAATGAATGGACCGCAGCGTTTATTTTCTTCTTTGGAAAGTTATAGTCTATTAGCAATACCTCTATTTATGCTAGCTGGTGAAATTATGAACTCAGGTGGTATTACGAGGCGCTTGATTGACTTTGCTCAAAAATTTGTAGGACATTTTAGAGGTGGGCTGGCATATGTAAATATTGTGGCAAATACATTCCTTGCATCAATAATAGGATCAGCGGCTGCACAAATTGCTATGATGACAAAAGTTATGGTACCAGCAATGGAAAGAGAAGGATACAAGCGGGAATTCGCGGCTGCAACCACTGCGGCTTCAGGTATGCTCGGTCCAATTATTCCTCCAAGTATGTTATTTATTATTTATGGAGCAACTTCAGGTACTTCAATTGGAGCAATGTTCCTGGCAGGTATCATTCCTGGAATATTAATAGCTATTTCTTTTATGATTTTGGTTGCTTATATCGGCTATAAGCAAGACTTCCCTTCAAAAGAAAAAGCTAGTTGGAAGGAAAGAGGTAAATCTTCTATACAAGTAATACCAGCACTCTTAGTACCAGGAGTTTTAATTTGGGGTATTGTCACAGGGGTTTTTACTCCTACCGAATCAGCCGGTATTGCATGTGTTATCGCGTTAGTAGTAAGCTTCTTCTTCTATAGGGAGTTAGATTTAAAAGAGTTACCAAGCATTATGGTAAATACAGCAATTTCTACAGCAATTGTAACTCTACTCATTGCAATGGCTAGCGTTTTTGGTTGGGCAATGACATTTGAAAGAGTGCCCCAAACAATAGCAGAATGGATGACAACAATTGCAAGTAGTCCAATAGTTTTTTTAATTCTAGTAAATATATTACTTTTACTACTAGGTATGGTAGTGGAAGGAATTGCATTAATAATTATTTTGACACCAATCTTTGTTCCAATATTACCAGCCTTTGGTATCGATCCGATTCATTTTGGTGTACTTATTTGTTTAAATGTTACGATTGGATTATTAACACCCCCTGTAGGATCAGGTTTATTTTTAGCAACGTCCCTAGGAAAGGTTCCAATCGAAACTTTTGTTAAAGCATTATGGCCTTTTGTTGCAGTAGCTATACTTGTATTACTCCTAGTTACATTCGTACCAAGTTTAACATTATGGATCCCGTCTATAGGTAATTAATTTAAGGAAAGAGCAGCAAATCAATTAGATGTATAAATGAATTGTAGATCGCTTTTTCCTACTAGATTATGTAAGTAGAGCTACTGGAATCTGTGAGTAGAGTGATTGAATTTATACAGTTTCAGAAGCAGCGAACTAAAAGCATTTCTTTGACTATATACATAATACAATGAAACATGGGGACGGTTCTCATGTTGCACTCGAGTGCAACGCGAGAACCGTCCCCATGTTTCATCCCTATTTCATTATTCCACTGTTACACTTTTGGCTAGGTTTCTTGGCTTGTCGACGTCACAATCGCGGTGCAGTGCTGCGTAGTAAGCGAGTAGTTGAAATGGAACTACACTTATTAATGGCGTAAGTAACTCATGCACTTTTGGTAAAACGAGTCCGTCATCCTCTTCATGTAATCCATCAAGACTAATCACCATCGTTTTTGCTCCTCTGGCAGCTACTTCTTGAAGATTACTGCGAATGGCGCTGTTTACATTTTGTTGTGTTGCAAGCGCAATGACTGGTGTATTCTCTTCAATTAAAGCGATTGTTCCATGCTTCAATTCTCCACCTGCAAAACCTTCTGCTTGGATATACGAAATCTCTTTTAGCTTCAAAGCTGCTTCCAATACTACATAATAATCAAGATTTCTTCCGATAAAAAATGCATTCCTGGAAGTTTCTAAATAATCATAGGCAAAGTTTTCTATCCTATCTTTTTGATCTGTCAGTACTTCAACTGCATTTGCAACAATCGCTAATTCTTGGAAGAGATCAAAATTAGGAACGACACCAAGCGCTCTAGCTACATCTACTGCCAATATTGCTAGAACCGCAAGTTGTGCAGTATAAGCTTTGGTTGATGCAACTGCAATTTCTGGCCCGGCGTGTAAAGGTAACGTATAGGTCGCTTCCCGTGATAGCGTAGACCCTGGAACATTCGTTATCGTAAGTGCTTCATATGCCATTTTCTTAATTTCTACTAATGCAGAACGACAATCTGCCGTTTCGCCACTTTGAGAGATAATAATGAAAAACGCATTCTCTTCTAGTACAGGCATATTATAGTTAAATTCGCTGGCGATATGCACCTCTGTCGGAATTCCTGTTAACTTTTCGAGAAAACTTTTCCCAACTAATCCTGCATGGTAACTCGTACCAGCGGCTATAATATAAACTCGATCTGCTTGGCTTATTGCATGACGAATATTGTCTCCGATAGCAATATTATTATTTTCATCTTGATATTTCTCGATGATTTTTCGAATGACAAAGGGCTGCTCATCAATTTCCTTTAACATATAATGTTGATAGGTCCCTTTTTCCGTGTCTGTAACGTCCATTTCTACTATAAAAGATTCCCTCTTGAGTTGATTCCCTTCTAACGTTTGAATCACTACATGATTTCTACTGATTTGCACGATTTCTTCATCATGAATTTCCATATAGCGAATAGTTTCTGCCAAAGTTGCCATGGCATCACTCGCAACAAGATTAAATCCATCGCCAAGACCAATCAAAAGAGGACTTTTATTTTTTGAAACGTACATCGTCTCCGGATTTTGCGTATCAATCATTGCAATTGCATAAGAGCCTTTAAGCTGCTTCATCGTTTCACGAAAAGCTACGAGCGTATTCTGATGTTTTTCAAAAAATACTTCCATTAGCTGTGCAACAATTTCTGTATCTGTTTCACTAACTACAGGAACATCCAAGAGAAAATCCTTTTTCAATCGATTGTAATTTTCAATGACACCGTTATGAACAAGTGTAAATCTACCTGATTTGCTCTGATGTGGGTGGGCATTGATGGTACTTGGCGCACCATGAGTTGCCCAGCGTGTATGCCCGATTCCAAATGAACCACAGATTCCATCATCCGCTTTTTCCCTCAGAACAGAAACTCTTCCTTTTACCTTGGTCATTTGAATACCTTCATAATTCAAGAGTGCAATTCCTGCTGAATCATATCCGCGGTATTCTAACTTTTCTAATCCGTTCAATAAGATTTCTTTTGCATCTTTTTGCCCGATATAACCTACGATTCCGCACATGTTTCTTTCCTCCTATGAGGGGCAAGGCAAAATACCATCTGGAAAAAGGAGGCATTTCGTTGCCCCTCTTCACAATTTTATATCTGCGACTTTCCCTTTGTGCAATAGGTCACCCAATTGTTTTAAGGAAAAACATACGACTGAGATATGCAGCCGGGAGGCATCCGCCGAAAATTCGATAAACCTCCACCTCGTCAGCTATTCTTCTACCGAACGAAAAATAGCACTGGCGCTTTGTAAAACTTTCAAAACCCCACTCCCTTCATTTTGGATGCTCTTGAAAAAAGAGTACACTACATTTTATAGCAAAAAAAGATAAATGGTCAATACTTTTTTTATTGGAACATAGATGAAACATGGGGACGGTTCTCGCGTTGCACTCGAGTGCAACAGGAGAACCGTCCCCATGTTTCATACCTACGTTTATCGTATTTTTTCTAACAACAGATAGATTATGAATGCTGAGATTATTCCTACGAACCATGAGATGGTGTAGAGGGGTTCTAGGAATGGTACAAAGTTTCCGATTAAGCTTAGGACGCCGGAAATAACCAGCGTGATGATAGCGTTGTAATTGAATCCATTTTTATAATGATATTTTCCTTGTTTTGAGAATAAGTGGTCTATATCGATTTCAGTTTTTGCTACTACAAAGTAATGTGCAAGCATGATTCCTGTTATTGGTGCAAGAAGACCTGCAACTGTATTTAAGAAACCTAAAATACTTTCTGGATTCTCCATTAATTTCCATGGAAGAATCAGTACCCCGATTATCGCTGCGATCATAGCTCCACTTTTGAAGTTAAGCATTTTTGGAAATAGGGATGCTAGTTGATATCCAGCTGGAACAATATTACCTGTTACGTTAACTGCTAAAGCTGTTAAACAAAGCGTCAACACTGAAATCCCAACAGCAAATCCGCTATCAAATCGATCGATTACATCTAACACGTTCCAAATAGGCGTTCCGAAAGCAATTTCAGATCCTACGATAATTGCAATACTTGCTACAGCAAATAATAGATAAGCAATGATTAATCCTAATGATTGCCCGACTGCTTGAGCTTTTGTAGAACGAGCAAGCTTGGTAAAATCAGAAACGTTAACCATAGGAGCTGCCCATGCTGCAATAACTGCGACAATTGCACCTAAAAATACAATAATTACATTTCCTTCTATACCATCAGCAGTATAATTTAAAATTGGCCCGATTCCGCCAGCAAGATTCACTGCCCAAATTGCCATACCTCCAAATACGATATAAACAAGCGGGGATAAAATGTTCGTGAATTTTCCAAGGAAGCCCATACCTCCAAAGATTAAAGCTACGTTCAGCACCCAGAATAACAAGAATGCGATAAGTCCAGGGAGTGATAATCCAAGGAGATCCCAATTTCCACCTAACTCTGTAAAGCCTGGCCACATTTTTGCGATAAGGATAAATAAAGCCTGACTTCCTGCAAAAGTTTGTAGACCGAACCATAGAATAGCTGCGATTACTCCACGAATAATACCTGGAATGATGGCGCCTCTAATCCCGAAAACAGTACGCACGTGCATGGAGAATGGTAAGCTATACTTTGAACCAGCATGTCCATTTAAAACCATGATAGCGGCAATGATTAGAGCAGCTAACATAATTGAAGAAAATACTTGTCCAACAGACATTCCTAACGCAAAAAGTCCTCCGATAGCTAGATAGTTTGGAATGTTATGTACGGATCCCATCCATACGGAAAAGAAGTTTGTCGTTGTCCAATTTTTGTCAGATGGTTTTGTTGGTAGTAAATCTTCACTAATACCAGATTCTCTAAGTTTGTCTCGGTTAAATGGTTCCAAAGTAAACGCCTCCCTAAAATAAAGTTCTATATAGTTATATAAGATAATACAATGTTAAGAGCTATAATCATATCATATACTACTCAATAAATAATTGCTCTAAATAAAAAAGAAGGATGATTATGTGAATAAACTCACATATAATAATTATCTCCCACAAATTTAACTTGCCATCATTATAAACCATAAAATAAAAGAATCCTTTAGACCTAATAGATAAAATTACAATAGTTTTTTATCAAAATCTAGCAAGATGAGTGAAACATGGGGACGGTTCTACTGTTGCAGTCAGTGCAACACGAGAACCGTCCCCATGTTTCATGCACTATCTGATTCCTTCTGATTCTAGGAATTCTTGGGCTACTTCGGCTGCGCTTCGGCCTTCGACGGCTACTTGGTAGTTCATTTCGCGCATTTGGTCGTCGGTTATTTTTCCTGCTAATTGATTTAGAATTTCTTCGAGTTGTGGATATTCCTCAAGTGTTTCGCTACGCATCAAAGGAGCACCTTGGTATGGTGGGAATAATTCCAAATCATCCTCTAACACGGTAAGATTATAACGTCTCAATTCACTATCTGTTGAGTAAGCGTCCATGAGATTGATGTCATTTTGCTCGATTGCAGTATAGCGTAACTTTGGTTCCATCGTAACCATATTAGAAAATTCCAGATTATAAAGCTCTTGAATCCCGAGATACCCGTCTTCACGATCGCTAAATTCCAAGGTAAAACCAGCAGCTACTTCATTTTCAATCCCTCGCAAATCGGAAATTGATACTAAATCATGCGCTTCAGCAAATTCCTCAGACACAGCTAATGTGTACGTATTATTAAATTCCATCGGCTCTAATAAAATGAGGTCATCATTTTCCAATAATCCTTCCTTCGCTTGCTCAAAAACTTCTTCTTTATCATTACTTATAGGTGTTTCATCTAAGAATTGCGTAATGACAGTACCAGTGAATTCTGGATAAATATCGATGTTTCCGGATACGAGCGCATTAAATAGGAAAGTTGTTTTTCCTAAGCTTGGCTCTAATTCCACCGTTAAATCCGTTTCATCTTCAATCAAAATTTTATATAAATTAATTAGAATCTCTGGTTCAGAACCTAATTTTCCACCAATCACCAACGTTTCTTGGTCATCTTTGAGCAAATTAGGAACAACAGATATTCCAATCGTTAAAATAACAATCACAGCAATTGTCACAAGTGATTTTTTATAAGAAAGCTTTTCTATCCCTCTTAAAACAAGGTCAAATAAAATTGCCAGCAATGCTGCAGGTATCGCGCCTAGTAGAATTAGAGAGGAATTATTGCGGTCTATCCCAAGTAAAATAAGATCCCCTAAGCCTCCAGCACCAATTAATGCAGCAAGTGTCGCTGTTCCGATAATTAAAACCATAGCTGTCCGAATCCCAGCCATAATCACAGGCATTGCAAGTGGCAATTCCACTTTTACCAATCTTTTTCCTGTGTTCATTCCCATTGCCATCGCAGCTTCAATTAAAGAAGCATCAACTTCTTTAATTCCCGTATATGTATTTCTCAGAATGGGGAGCAGGGCATAAATGATAAGTGCAATAATCGCAGGAATTTTACCAATCCCGAGTAGCGGAATAAGTAGCCCGAGCAATGCTAGCGAAGGAATCGTTTGTAGCATTGCCGACACACCAATGATACCTTCAGCGATGCGATCTTTTTTTGTTAAATAAATTCCTAATGGAACTGCAATAATTACAGCAAAAAAGAGTGCAATAAACGAAATTTGAATATGTTCAATTAATGCTTCAACCAATTGTCCTTGACGATTTTGGAATATCTCGAAAAAGTTATTCATCGCTATTTCCCCCTTCTAACATCTGTTGGGAAAAATAATGAATCATCGTTTGTCTATTTACCATGCCAATTGGGATGCCATCTTTTTCAACAGTAAGTCGATCATGATGAGCTAATTGCTCTAACACCTCAGCTAATGTTGCCGAAGTGGAAATCACTGGATATACTTGATTATTTTCTGCTGATAAAGGAGTTATATACATTTCCAAATCAAAATGACTTCCAATTTGGGAAACCCCTTGGACAAATTCGCTAACAAACTCATTTGCAGGATTATTCAACAATTCAGCGGGCGCTCCTAACTGAACAACTTTACCAGCCCGCATTAAACAAATTCGATCTGCAAGCTTCATCGCCTCCTTGATGTCATGGGTAACAAATACAATTGTCTTTTTTATGGAGCGATGGAGCTCAATGAGATCTTCTTGTAGTTTTTCCCGACTAATTGGATCTAGCGCGCTAAAAGGTTCATCCATTAAAATAATTTCTGGATCAGCTGCTAAAGCTCGGAGGACACCAACACGTTGCTGTTGGCCACCAGAAAGTTCATGTGGCATGCGATTTCGATATGTATCTGGGTCAAGTCCTACCATCTCCAGTAATTCAGTTACACGATTTTGGATTTTCTTTTTATCCCATTGTTTTAACTCAGGAACGATAGCGATATTTTCTTCAATTGTCATATGGGGAAATAATGCAATTTGTTGAAGCACATAGCCGATATTCCACCTGAGTTCATCGATTTTATAATCGCTAATCCTTTTTTCATCAATCGATATTGTTCCCTTCGTCAGTGGAATCAGGCGATTAATCATTTTTAGTGTCGTGGTTTTTCCGCTGCCACTTGGACCAATTAATACAAAGAATTCTCCTTTGTTTACTCTGAAATTTACTGTGTCTACTGCTGGTTTGTCTTCTGTGAAATTTTTAGTAACATTTTCAAATAAAATCATTCGGTCTGGTCCTTTCTTTCAATAATAGGGGTTAATTCACTTTAGCCTATTTGATGATACGTTAAACCTATAGAAAGAGGTTTACGATTAATTTCGACAAAATGGGGTAGAGAGAAAATATATGAAAAGAAAGGAAGTGCTATTTTAGTGAAAGCTTTAGTATTAAATTGTTCCCTTAAAAAATCGAGTGAGCCGTCAAATACAGATGCTCTGATGATGGAGTTTATTAATGTATTTAAAGAAAAAGGGATAGAAGTTGAGACCGTACGTGCAGCTGATTATAATATAGCGTTTGGTGTTGAAGCCGACATGGGAGAAGGAGACGAATGGCCGAAAATTGCTGAAAAAATCGAGCAGGCTGATATTCTTCTCTTTGGAACTCCTTTATGGATTGGTGAAAAAAGTAGTGTTGCTAAAATGGTATTGGAGCGTATTAGTGGATCGGGCTCGGAAACGAATCAAAAAGGACAGCCAATTTACTATAATAAAGTTGCTGGTGCAGTCGTAACAGGAAATGAAGATGGTGCAAAACACGCAGCTCGTGATATTCTCTTTAGCCTAGGACATTTCGGATTTTCCTTACCACCTAATCCGCTATCTTATTGGGTAGGTGACGCTGGTCCAGGGCCTTCTTATATAGAAGCAAACGGCCACAACAACGAGTTCACGATTAATAACGCACAAATCGCCAGCCACAACCTCGTCCACCTTGCCAACATCCTAAAAGAAAACCCAATCCCACCCGAAGGAAACACAGAAGAATAAAAATGAAACATGGGGACGGTTCTCGTGTTGCACTGACTGCAACGCGAGAACCGTCCCCATGTTTCACTAAAAATAATTTAATATGTAGGTTATCGTTTTTTGATAGATGAAATTTTGGTGAATTGTGTTTTTTCTTGTGAGATTTACTGTGAGGATGTATTTTCACGAGTTTTCTAGGTGTGATAATTGTATTTTGCGGGTGCAGTGTGCTTTTGACTACTGATAAATGATAGTTTATCTTATAGATAGATTGTCCTCTATGTGTTTCCTCAAATACAAAAACTAGTAAAGTGAGTGGTGAAAATATGCCTCGAATGCCAAGAACGAAAAGCCGCAGTGATATCTATCATGTGATTTATCGGGGAGCGAATCAACAAGAAATCTTCCATGATTCAGATGATAATATGCGTTTTCTAGAAACCCTCCACCGATTTAAAAACCTCTCCAAGATGAAAGTTTTAGCGTGGTGCTTGATGAATAATCATGTGCACTTATTATTACAGGAAGGAAGTGAAGAAATATCCTCTACACTCAAGCGAATTAGTGTGAGTTATGCTCATTATTACAATACCAAGTACCGAACGACTGGTCATTTATTTCAAGATCGTTATCGCAGTGAGAATGTGGAGTCGAGAAGATATTTATTTACTGTCGTCAGGTATATCCACCAAAACCCAGTAAAGGCAGGCATCACGAAGCGAGTAGATCAATGGGAGTGGAGCAGCTGTAATGGCTATTATGGTGAAGCTTGTTACCCGTCGGGACTGCTCGATTATCATATTATTTTAGACTTACTTTCTAACAATTTAAAAGATGCGCGCGCGAGATTCAAAGAGTTCAACGAACGAGTAAACAATGATTCTTGTTTAGAAAATACCTATCATCTAAGACTAACCGATGACGAAGCTCGGGCTATCTTCAAAGAAATCTTAGGACCAATAACAATCCCTCAAATCAAAACACTTCCCAAATCAGAAAGAGACACCTACCTAAGAAAACTCAAAACCATCAAAGGAATCTCCCAAAGACAAACAGCAAGAATCCTCGGAGTCTCCACTAGCTTAGTTCATCGAGCGTGAAAGATGGGTATGCAACATGGGGACGGTTCTCATGTTGCAGTCAGTGCAACGCGAGAACCGTCCCTATATTTCACTTTCCGCAGCATTTTTTGTATTTTTTACCGCTGCCACAGCTGCAAGGTTCGTTGCGGCCTACTTTTTTGGGTTGTATTGTGGTGATCATAGGGCTAAGATCGTTGTATTTTTGTGAAATTTCATCTTTCCATTTAGGAAGTTTTGGGTGTTCTATACCGTTTATCATGCAATTTGCATATAAAGATTCTTTCAAATCAAGTACCCCGCTATCGTAGCCATCTTCCACAAGTTGGCCTACTTTAGTAATAGATTTCTTTGAAAGTTGATAGCATAAGGAGTCAGCAATAAGCGTTTTAGCTGTTATATTTGTAACCAAGTCGAAATGATGTAAAAGTATTTCTTCTGCACGAGGATCTTTGATGTTTTTTAAAATATCGATTGCTTCATAAAAAGTTTGTTCATGCGATATATACTTTTCGATAAGAGGGAATATCTCAGGTGAACCGATTTTAATTATAGTTTCTGTAACTACTTCTAATAGAACCTCTTCATTCCCACGTAAAAGAAGTCCAGCGAGAGTAGGAAGTATTGATGTTGTATTCTCTAACTCACCAGCTAGATATATTTTATAAATTCCCTCATAGGTGATAAATTCTTTTTTGGATTCCTTTTTAATCGAAGCATCAATTCCTTGTATATAAGAATCAGTAATTTCTCCACGTCTAATTAATTCCTTATAAATCTTTTTGCCCATTTTAAAAAGCGGTTGATTAAAATAATCAGCTCCTAGTGAATGAACTATATCATCTATTTCGGAAAATAACTGAACAGAATCCATGGAATAGAGGCTGACGACAGATTCTAGATAATCTTTATTTACGAATGGAGCAATGTCCTCTTGATATTTAACCATTAAATCAAAGTCACAATTTGAAAGAAGTGATATATACCAAATTTGATTATCGTCATCTAATTTAATTCTTTTTAGTAGTTCTTTTAACATGCTTTCTGTTATAGATATGTTTGAAGCGTATGGCAAAACTCTATTCACCATGGCATTAGGCTCTACTTTATCCAACGCTTCCAAAATATAATGAAAAGTCTCCTCTGAACCAATCCTGGCACTCTTAATACTATCCAAAGCAAAATCTCTCAACAAACTATCATCACTTAAAATATAAGGCTCAACAATATCTAAAAACGAGTCCGACATAAAAATCCCTCCCTGAAGTTTATTATAATTGAAACATGGGGACGGTTCTACTGTTTCATTAAGTGCAACACGAGAACCGTCCCCATGTTGCATTCATGTGGCCTTCATGTTGCAATCTCGTTGCTATTCATTATATATTCATGAGATAATAATAAAACAAAATTTATAGATTGGAGATTTGAATATGAAAGTAAAAATAAATAGGAATGCAGCGAAGGAATTAAAAAAGATACTAGCAGATGAAGAGGCGCAAGGGAAGATGATTCGTGTATATATTACAGAAATGCACGGAAATCATGCACATTATGGGATCGATCTTGATACTCCAAAAGAACATGATGAGATTGTGAAAACGGATAAAGAAGTTGATATCTTGCTTGATTCACGAGAAGAATTTCTTGACGGAATATGGATTCAATATTTCTATGTAGGAGATAATCCAGGTTTTACGATAACAAACCCTTCAAAAGGCGGACATGTTCATCATTAAAAGTTAAGTGAAACATGGGGACGGTTCTTGCGTTGCACTCATTGCAACATGAGAACCGTCCCCACGCTTCATCTATAATTTAAACTGCGGCTACTTCTTTTTCCATTTGTTCGTTGCATTGTTTTTTCTGGAAAATCACTTTTTTTATAATTGGTTGAATCCAGCGATCTAAGCCATATCGGCCGGCGTTGGTTCCTGTGATTACGATGAACACCGTCAAAATTGCCATTTGTGCATCGAGTAATCCTGCACCACTGAAAAGAAATGATAAGTTCATGGAAATTCCCATTAAGGCTGCGAAGTTAGTAAATACTCCTAAAATTAAAGCGGCACCAACCAAAACTTCTCCCCACATAACCATAAATGAAAATAGCTCTGTATTTGGCACTGCTACTGTATGTAAAAATGATTGCCACCATGCTGGAGTTGTTGAGCTTTCTGCAGCCATCATGATAAACCCACCTGCATCAAACGTGTCCATCTTGAGTTTACCTAAACCAGCAGTAAGCCATTTATATCCAATATATATTCTCAATACTGTTAAAATACCAGCAACAACTTTATTACCTCTAAGGAAATCCATAATCATATCTACTCAGCTCCTATAGTTTCTGTTATGTTCAAACTTTCACAAGTCTGTGAGTTAATAATACCACCATAGTAGAAACTAAATATTTGACCTACGTCAATTTTTGAGAGGGTTAACAAAGTTGTAACAAGTAAAAAAGAGTGAAACAGAGGGACGGACGGTTCTCATGTTGCACGCATTGCAACACGAGAACCGTCCCCATGTTTCACTCACTCGCCATGTCCCCGTTATGCTACCAGGTTATAAATGGTGGGGAGCCTGGTGGGGCATGTTGGATCATTTCTATGATTGGGAAGACGTAGCCGAATGCGATTACTAGGATCATGATGGAAATCCAAATGCTCCATCGATCTGTCCATAGTGGTGTTGTACTGGCATTGTCTTCTACTTCACCAATTGGAAATTCTGTATGTCCTTTTGGTGCGAAGAACATTAAATTGATTACGATATATAGCATTAATACTCCGCCGATCGCAAGGAGAGTCCCACCGATCACTAGCGTAACTAAATACGGATCCCAACTTAGTGCAACAGCGTTATCTCCATACGTAGAATAGGATGTTCTCCGTGGTGAACCTAAAACACCAACACTATGCATTCCAGTCGTCATAATTAACATACCTGCCGCCCAGAATATAGTTTGAATAACACCTAATCGATTCATTTGTGGAGTAAGCACACGTTTTGAAAGGTATGGAATTAACCAATATACCACACCGAAAAAGGTGAGCACTGCAGTAACACCAACAGTTAGATGGAAATGTCCGACAACCCATAAAGTATTATGGACGACTTGGTTCAGCTGGTTGGCATTTTGTGCAATTCCACCTGCACCACCTGGAATAAATGCAATCATTGCAATCATTGGAGCGAGAAAACGAACGTCACCCCATGGCATTTTCTTTACCCAACCAAAGATGCTCTTTGAACCTTTTTTCCTTCCTGTTCGGTCAAATACATAAAACATCGCATAGGCAGTCATCAAAGAAGGGAAACCAATTACCATACTCATTCCTGCGTGAATAAGTTTCACACCTTCTGACATTCCAGGGTCAACAATCTGATGGTGAAAACCACCAGGGATATTTGCAATAACTAATAAAATAACGACAACTCTAATTAATGTATCACTAAATAATCGACCACCAATAATTTTCGGAACGACTACATACCAAACAGAAACAGCTGTTAAATACCAAATGTTTACAAATGTATGTCCAAAGCTCCAGAATAACGTTCTACTAAGCATGACATTAATCGTTTCTGTCCAGCCAAAAGCCCAAGGAATAAGCATTAAAACTTCTGCGGTTACACCAAGACTCCCAAAAAACATAAGCGTAAAAACACCCATCGCAAAAAACGCAAGAATTGGGATATGTTTTCCTTTGTTTCTTTTTCTCCACTTGGCTATTTGAATAAACCCGCTGAATGCAGCCGTCCAAATTCCCACAACAAGAATGAAGAGCCCCACATAAAACCAAGGAGAAGCCTGCATTGGTGCATAAAAAGTATACATGACAGAGGCTGTTCCATTTAGAATTGTTGTGACAACAAAAACTACAGCGACGAGCATAATGCCTAATGCTGCCCAGCCCATTTTTCTTACAATAGGAAGTAAGCCGTCCGTTGTATGTGAAAGTACAGCATAAAAATAACCAAACACAAATAGCACAGAGAATACTAAGACTAGTAATACCCCGTGTGCAGTTAATACTTGATAGTAATCTAGCCAAGCAGGAAGTTCAAGATAGCCTGCCCGATTTAACACTTGCAGTAAACCAAAAAATCCTCCGATAATTATTGTAAGAAATGCTATGGAAAAATAAGTTAATGTAATCCGTGAATCTTCTGATCTTTTTCCAGATACAGAATCTAATTTCGTTCGAAGTGTCGTAGTCGCTTCCAATTGCAACCCTCCTATTCAACAGTAATTGTCATACTCATCATCTGGTGTCCCGCTCCACAATATTCATTACACACAGCCAAATATTCACCAGGTTCATTGAATGTTTGTGAGGCCTCCTGAACATGTCCTGGCATGACCATCGCATTAATATTTGTATCAATTACCTGAAAACCATGGATAACATCTGGAGAAGTCATTATAAAATTAACAGTAGAACCAGCAGGAACGACTACTTCACTAGGTTCAAAAGAGAAAGCCCTTACAATCATAACAACCTCATATTCATTTTCACCTACTTCAAATACACCTGGATTATCAAATGGAGCAGTATTCTCTACATTTTCTGGATCAATCGTTCCAACTCCGCTCGGGGGTCCGTGCCCAAGTGCAAAGGTTTGATAACCACTGTATACAACTGCAATTACCAACATTGCAGCTGCTAATGTGAGCCAAATCTTTTCATAACGATGCATATTATTTTTACCTCCTTATACTCTTAGGGAAAAAGCGATAAATAATAGAAACCAAAACAAAACAATTCCTCCACCTACAAATAAAACAGACGAATACAAAGCACTCTTAAAAGAAAGTTCCTCTTCAGGATTTTCATGCTCTTGTCTATTTTCAGACTCCTTCACCAAAAAACCTCCCTCCATTTATTTTGACCAACCAATAGTACTACCCACAATTAGCCTTTCCCTAACATAATTCAAATAAACTACAAATTTAGTGAAACATGGGGACGGTTCTCATGTTGCATTAATTGAAACAAGAGAACCGTCCCCATGTTTCAATCTCCTTGCTTTGCTCATGTCGCTATGTCTATAATGGTATGTGTTAAGTGAATATTAAAGAATCGACTAGGGGAGCATGGAAATGCTGAGAGATGTGTAATCGACCCTTCGAACCTGATCTAGTTAACGCTAGCGTAGGGAAGTGGATGAAGAAATCTAGCTGAATTTATTTATAAATTGCTAACCCCATTTCTAGTACTCTAGTGATGGGGTTTTTTGTGTTTTCTTTTCCTAGTCAAAAGAGGTGATCCTGTTCGAATCAAGTTCTAATGCATTATCAAAAAAATTAGGAGGAAAAATAATGAGTAAACAATTTACAGATCGATTATGGGACAAAGTTGAACCGATTTGGGAATCATATTTAGAGCATCCATTTGTGAAAGGGCTCGGAGAAGGTTGGCTGGAGCAGGATAAATTTAAACATTGGTTGAACCAAGATTATGTTTATTTAATTGAATACTCTCGTTTATTTGCTCTCGGAAGTGCAAAAGCGCCTGACTTAAAAACGATGTCCGTTTTTGCAAAGCTACTTGATGGAACATTGAACATGGAAATGGATTTACACCGCCAATATGCAAGTAGATTTGGAATAACGCATGAAGAACTTGAGGAAACAGAGACAGCAGCAACAACGACTGCATACACAAGCTATATGCTAAACGTATCGCAGCGAGGCGGAGTTGAAAATGTCGTTGCATCCGTTTTGGCTTGTGCTTGGAGCTATAATTTTATTGGAAAAGAATTAGCCAAATGGGACGGCGCATTGGAGCATGAATTTTACGGACATTGGGTGAGAATGTATTCCTCAGACGGCTTCACAGCATTAGCCGAGGACTGTAAAACGCTCATCAATGAAATAACCGAAGGAAAACCAGAACGTGATCTAAAAGAATTAGAAGAAATCGTAGTAAAAACAAGCCTATTTGAATACATGTTCTGGGAAATGGCCGAAAAACAACAACACTGGCCAGTCGATCTAGAAGAAAAGTGAAACATGGGGACGGTTCTCGCGTTGCATTCATTGCAACATGAGAACCGTCCCCATGTTTCATTCACCCCCTTTCCGAGTTGGTTTTCGATTATAGGGGTGAGGATGTATTTGGTAGGGGGGATTTTATGAAGGGGTTTTCGTTTGAGGAGATTGTTGAGCAGAATGAGCGGCGGATTCATTATCATCTTCATAAGTTAAGGATTCAGGATCCGCACCAGGAATTTTATCAGGAGGGGCTAATTGCCATGTGGAGTGCATATAAAAAATACCAGCCAGATAAAGGGCCACTTTCAACCTATTTTAATTTTATTATTCATCGTCGTTTAATTGATTTGATTCGGAAGGAAAGTCGGAGAATAAACAAAGAAACACCAATGGCAACAGAAGAGGAAGAAACATTAGACCGAGCAAATTACCAAAATTCAACTAACACCGAACCACAAAAAGACATCATTACAGAGCACCTCACAGACAACAGCCACCTCTGGATGCAAATTAGAGAACTTTTAACAGAAAAACAGTGGAAGTGGGTGCAATACTATATTATTGAAGACATATCATTAAAAGAAATTGCCGAGAAGGAAAATGTCTCCGTCGAAGCTGTAAAGGGCTGGGCAAAAGAAGCCAGAAGAAAATTACGTCATCCTCAGGCAGAAAAAAACATCATGGAACTTCTAGAAAAATAACATAAAAAAGCAGTCCCACTACCAAAATGTAGCGGGACTGTTTTCTCGTACATAATTAAAATTTATTTTTCTAAAGCCACAGCGATTTGTGCGCCAACTTTAGCATTATTTTTAACTAATGCAATATTAGCTTCAAGACTTTTTCCTTCTGTCAGTTCTTTTACTTTTGCTAGAAGGAATGGGGTAGCATCTTTTCCTTGAATATTATTTTCTTCCGCTTCTGCGATTGCTTGATCAATAATAGAATCGATTTCAGCACGCGGGATTTCATTTTCTACAGGAATCGGGTTAGCAATAACTGCTCCGCCATGAAGATCTAATTTCCATTTCGTTTTCAGTGTCGCAGCGATTACTGAAACATCATCTGCACGGAAATTCACTGGAAAATTACTTTCTCTACTAAAGAATGCTGGCAAAGTATCTGTTTCATAACCAATCACAGGCACACCTTTTGTTTCAAGGTATTCCATGGTTAATCCCAAATCGAGAATTGATTTTGCTCCAGCACATACAACTGCAACATCTGTTTGCGCAAGTTCTTCCAAGTCCGCAGAAATATCCATTGTTGTTTCCGCACCACGGTGAACCCCACCGATTCCACCAGTTGCAAAAACCTTAATATCAGCTAGTGCAGCGGCAATCATTGTTGCTGCAACCGTTGTTGCTCCCATTTTTCGAGTCGCAAGAATATAAGGGAAATCACGACGCGAAACCTTCGCAACATCATCACTATTTCCAAAAGCTTCTAATTCTTCATCTGTTAATCCAATTTTAATTTTCCCATCAATAAGAGCAATCGTTGCAGGAACGGCTCCATTTTCACGAATGATTGTTTCGACAGCACGTGCAGTTTCAACGTTTTGCGGGTATGGCATTCCGTGAGAAATAATAGTAGATTCTAGTGCAACAATTGGTTTTCCAGCATCCTTTGCTTCCTGAACTTCTTTTGATAAAACGATATATTCTTTCATTTTGTTTCCTCCATGTCTTTTTGTAATTGTGTTGCTGATAAATCTTGTCTAACGGTATAGGGTGATGCAATTGTTTTTGCTGCGTGGACTGCTCCAATATGGGCAATCTCTGTCAAACGCTTGTTATTTAACCAAGAAAATAATACCGCCGATGAAAAAGCATCTCCAGCGCCAGTCACATCAATGACTTTGTCCGCTTTAACGGCTGGAACATGATGAATTCCTTCCTCATTATTCCCAACCATCGCGCCTTCACTACCATTCGTAATGATTACATTTTCAATACCCATATCTAACCAATCTTGAACAGCTGTTTTCCAATCTTCCTCCGTTGCAATCGTTCCCTTGAAAAATGCTTCAGTCTCATCCACATTCGTGATCAACCAAGATAAACTCTCGAGATTTTCTGGCATATGTTTCATTTTTGGAGTGGAAACCGTGATGAATGCTAGCGGAACTTGATGATGTTTTGCATAAATAACGAGCTGCTCTAACGTTTCTTTCGGACAATTCAAATCTGCGATAATCATTTTTGCCTGTGTTAATAAATTCACCTTGGACATCATATATTCTGAGGATATTTTTTCGAAAACGTCCATATCGGCAAGTGCGACAACCAAATCTCCCGCGTCATCAATAACCGCAGTATACGAGCCTGTTGATTCATTTAAAAATTGATTGACTTGATCAAGATTCATGTAAGGAGCGGATACTTCTTCAATAAACGTCCAGTCAGGATCCTTTCCAGCAGCTGTAAGTAAAGTTGTGTCGAGTCCGAGTCTACCAATATTTTCTGCGATATTCCGAGCGACACCACCTGCACTTTGTTCAGAGCGAATTGGATTCGACGTTTCCATCTGGATAGAATCTTTTAGATAAAACTTCCGATCGACGTTCGCGCCACCAATACAAATGACCTGTTGGCCTTCATTTAAAATATATGCTTTTCCAAGAATATATCCTTTTTGAACCATAGCTGAAATCATATTCGCAACGGATGGGCGGGATAAATTCATTTCATCTGCCAGTGCTTGTTGGCTAATAAAAGGGTCTTGTTTAATTAATTCGTATAATTTCTTTTCATTCTTATTTAAAGGGGTTTTTTCTGCATCGCGCATGCTCTTGCCTCCTTTTGAAAACTTATGTTTAATAATTAAACTTTAGTTTAACCATTCTCTATTCTACAAGCTTCTACAAAAGATGTAAAGACTTTATTTAAAATTTTTAAGCCAACCTTTTCCCACACGAAATAAAATAAGATTAACGACCATTCCAACAGGGTAAATCCACTTTTAAAGAGTTGTTAAACATCTTTCACAAGTTAAGAAAATTTTACATGAACTCGCCTTTTAAAAATGTAGTTTTAAGCTGAATTATGATACGATAGAACATATAAAAGTAAGAATAATTTAAATATATGTAAAATAATTGAAGGGAAGTGTCAGCCTTTGAACCATCCAAACATTCAAATCATTTTTCGCATTCTAATCGTTCTCCTCGTTACAGTAATTGGATTGTTTTTGCTCTTTCATTTTATAAGGCTCACATATCCTTTCTTAATTGCAGGGTTATTTGCATTTTTTATTCAACCGATCGTAAAATTATTTGAAAAATATTTGCGTTTTCCAAGACCTCTCGCCATCTTGATGGGAATCTTATTTTTAATTGGCGTTATCGGTAGTATTTTAACCGTACTAGTAAAATTAACGGTGGATGGGATTATCTATTTATCAGAGTATATCCCAAATCAAATTGAAGTAATCTCGGGGAACGTACAAAGTTATTTTAATGAAGTCGTTTTGCCATTATGGATTCAAGGAATCGGTTTTCTTGATACCCTTGATACTTCGCAGCAACAGGTGATGCAAGAAGGTTTTCAAATCGTCGGAAGCAACCTCGCTGCAGTATTAGGTACCATTGGACAAAGCGTTGCCAACGGAGTGACGTCATTTATCGGCGCGCTACCAATTACATTTACAGTAATTATTTTCTCGATGCTCGCTGTGTATTTCATTAGCAAGGAATCGAAACACTATAAAAAGGTTTATCAGGAAAAACTACCAGCTATTTTCCGCAGAAAAACTTGGAATGTCATTATAGATTTAAAAACAAAGATTTTTGGATTTTTCCGCTCACAAGTCATTTTGATGGTACTCACTGCTTTGGTTAGTTTTATTGGGTTATTGATTCTTAGAGTTGACCAAGCGTTTACGATTGCAGTCATTCTCGGGCTAATCGACTTATTACCATATCTTGGCCCAGGTCTCATTATTATTCCGTGGAGCATTTATAGCTTTATTACGGGAGATATTTTCTTAGGTGTAGGTCTTTTAATTTTATATGCGTCAACGGTAGTTGCAAGACAAGTCGCAGAGCCAAAAGTGCTATCATCTAGTATGAAGTTGAACCCGCTTGCTATCCTGGTTTCTCTCTTTGCAGGGTTACAATTATTTGGTCTTGTCGGGCTTATTATTGGTCCAATTAGCTTGGTTTTAATCATGTCTTTATACGATGCGAAGGTATTTGAAGGGTTATGGGAATTTATTAAAGGGGAACCCAACCCAAGAATATAAAGGAAGAACAAGGGGGAAAAATAATGGAAGCATTTAAAACAGCCGACCTGTGTGATGATTATGCAAAACAGCTAGAAGTATGTCAGACACCTTTTCGATCTTTTGGTAAGAAAAAACGCTTTGCTGGAAAAATTGAAACGGTTCATGTTTACGAAGATAATGTATTGTTTGAAGAAGCACTGGAAAGCGTACCAGCTGGATCTGTTATCGTAGTAAATGGCGGTGGCTCGATGAACTGTGCATTGATGGGTGACAGGCTTGCAGGGATTATTGAAAAGCGCAACCTAGCAGGCGTGATTATAAATGGGTGCATTCGTGATTCCGCAGATATTGCAACAATGGATGTCGGGGTATTTGCTCTCGGAACAAATCCATTAAAAAGTAGAAAAAATGGAATTGGCAAGCGCAATGTAAGTTTTGCTTTTGGAAATGTAAGATGGAATCCGGGTGATTATGTTTATGCTGATGAAGATGGCGTGATTCTCTCGAAAGATAAACTTCTTTGACATCCGCAATTGCTTGTTGTTTTTCATATGTTTTGACATACTCTAATTATGGGTAGGGAACATGTGAATATGGAGGTAAGATGATGTATCAAAAAAACATTGTTATTGCATATATTTTATGGATTATTTTCGGCCACTTTGGGCTTCACCGCATGTATACAGGTAGAATATTTACTGGAATTATGATGTTGCTTTTAGGAGTTATCGGTTGGGGAACGGCATGGATTTTCATCGGGTATATTCCTTTGATATTTTTATGGATTTGGATGTTTATTGATATTTTTCTTATTCCTGGGATGTGTCGTAATCCTAGATAATAAAAAACCTTCTCAACGGGTGTCAATCTAAAGCTAGAGTTTAGATTGACAACCCGAGGGAAGGTTTTTTACTTTTTTTTATTAAAAAAGTCGTATCAAATCATGATTAATTGTGAACTTGGGCGAACTAATTGTGAACTTTAGGCAAGTCTCTTGTGAACTTGGGCGACTTTCCAGTGAACTTCGGCGACTTCACTGTGAACTTCAGCTTTTGCAGCTTTTTAATAGATTTCAAAACATCAATGCTTAAATGCTCACTATCTCAAAGCCTGGTTAATCCGCTTAATTACTTCCATATGCAATGCTTCATGGTAAAAGCTGAATTGTAGGCATTCGCCGACTGTGTAGAAGGTTAATCCGATTCCATTTGTAAACGGTGGGTCTAATTTTTCATCGAGTCTGCCTGTTAGGAATTCTCTAATCCTTGCTTTTTGGCTATGCAGTTCTTCACATAGCTCGTCTAAGGAAGGCGTAGGGAATTGCCAATTTGCAGGGCTTGAGCCTGGTGCAAAAAGTAATTTATATAGCTTTGGCACACCCATTTGTGCTCCTTGCTGATGAAAAATAACCCTATCTTGAATAAAAGCAATATGACCGATATTCCAGCGAATATTGTTTGTAAACCCTGCTGGAATTATATCTGCTCTATCTTCCGGGATCTCCTTAATTTTTTCAATCGTATAATCTCGAATGGTATCCATGTATCTAAAAATCATTTCTTCCATGTAACTCCCCCTAATTTCTTCTACTTCCAGTATACGGGAAAACTTGGGCAGCTGTCACATAAATTATCGATTGTCACTAATTGTCCTTACGATGTTCAATAAGGCCTGCAAGTGCATATAAAATAACAGTTGAAACAAAATGTGCAGAATTTTGATTGGAATCTTGTTGTGGATAAACTTCGACAAAATCCATTCCCACGACACCAAACTTCGAAATTTCATGGACAAGTGTTAGTAACTCAAAAGAAGTAAGTCCATTCCCATCAACAGGTCCACCTGGGTTAAAGGCAAAATCCAATACATCACTACAAATACTTAAATAGACAACATCGACATCTGTACTCGCCAAATCATAAAGTTCGCGTGCAAGTTGCTTTAAGTCAGGATGATTCCGAATATCATTAATCGTAACCGTCACTGCTCCTGCATCACGTGCATTTCTTCCAGCTTGCGGCTCATTTCTCGGCCCGTGAATTCCAGTATGAATAATACTTTCATTACGAACACCTTCTTGTTCATAAAGTCTTGCAAATGGGCTACAACGTGCATACTCATCGCCATTATGTGAAGGAAGATTATCGTAATGTGCATCCAAATGAATGATCCCAACTTTTTTCCCTTCTTCAGCAAGTGCTTTAACGATAGGGAAAGTGATCCCATGGTCTCCACCGAGTCCAATTAGAAATTTACCTGTTTTCCATAACTCACTCGTGTAGTTGGTAATCCTTGTCATTGTCTCATTAACGTCTGCAGGGACAAGGTCAAAGTCACCGATATCTCCAATTTTTAGATGCTCAAAAACATCGATATGATTTAATTCTGGTAAATAGCCACTATAACGTTCAGATGTTATTCGCATTACTTTTGGTCCGAGTTCACATCCCGTATAATCACCCCAAGTGACGGCACCCTCCCAAGGCACACCATAGACAATCGCATCAACATCTTCATAATTTTTACTTTTCGAAAGGTTTTTCGCTCCAAGGAAGGTTGGTGTATTTCCATAAATATATTTTTCCATGTTATTCAACCCTTTCATCATTAATAAAGTACTTTGCTAGAATGATAAATAAGTGGGAATCGATAGTCAAATGATAATCATTTAAATTGGACGCAAATGATTAAAATCGTTTTAATAGAAGTATAGAAATTATGTAGGGGAGAGGATTATGCGTGATTAATTTACAAGATATTTTACAGGCAAAAAAAGAGATAGCCGACATTATTCATACAACACCAGTTCTTGAATCAAAACAACTTAGTGAGTTAAGCGGCAATCATTTATATTTTAAAGCAGAACATTTACAGAAAACAGGTTCATTTAAAATCCGTGGAGCAGCTAATATGGTAAGTGAAATGGCTAAAGAAAAAGCGCCTTTCCTAACTGCGGCATCAAGTGGAAACCATGGCCAAGCGGTTGCTTATATGGCAAATCACTTCGGAATACCAGCTACAATTGTTGTTCCAGAAGACGTGAATCCAAGTAAGCAAAAAGCGATTGAAGCATATGGCGGAACAATCGAGAAATGTGGATATACGTCAGAAGAGAGAATTCAAAGAGCTGAAGATCTAGCGAAGGAACGTGGAGGCGTCTTTATCCCTCCATATAATGATAAACGAATCATCGCAGGCCAAGGTACAGTTGGACTCGAAATTCTCGAGCAAGTCCCACATGCAGATATTGTCGTTGTCCCAATTGGCGGTGGTGGCTTAATTGCTGGAGTTTTGACTGCTATTAAACAATCGAATCCTAAAATAAAAGTAATTGGCGTAGAACCGGAATTAGCGAATGATACCTATCTTTCTTTGAAAAATGAAAAATTAACTGAAATTGCTGCGCCAAATACGATTGCGGACGGGCTCCGTACTCTAGTGCCAGGCTATATGACTTTTCCAATAGTTCAGGAATATATTGATGAAATCGTTCTTGTTACTGAAAAAGAAATCAAGCAAGCACAGCAACTTGTTTTAGAAAGAATGAAGCAGTTGATTGAGCCATCTGGAGCAGTTTCAGTTGCAGCAGCAATCAGTGGAAAGCTAGGAGTCCAAGATAAACATGTAGTTTGTGTGTTAAGTGGCGGTAATATTGATATTGGAAAGTTAAACATTTAAAGTTTGAGCTATTTTGAAATTAATTTTAAAAAACACTTGACAATTAGTTTCAATTGTCATAATCTTATCTTTAATAAATTTATAGCAAAGCAATGACGGAGAGTAGTAATTTATTTGGACACTATAGAGAGCTAGTGGATGGTGAAAACTAGTGTGGTCGGATAAATGAATGGACTTCTGAGCTTCCAAACTGAAAGACACTTGTTTAAGTAGGCTTTGGCGAAATCACCTCTTCGTTATCAGAGGTAAAGTATCAAGTAAACTTGGTACTTATAAAGTGAGCTATTTTAGCTAATAAAGGTGGTACCACGGTCCCTCGTCCTTTTTCGGATGAGGGATTTTTGTCGTCTTTAGCATTGAATGTTTATCGTAATTAAATATCTCTAAATCGCTAAGTAAGAGGAGTAAACAATTGTTGTAGTGTTAAAGAGAGCTGGTGGAGGTGAGATTCCAGCACATTACTTATTGTTGAATGGACTTACGAGAGGTTTTCTTAAAATGTATGTACATGAGTAGGAAAACACGGAGTTCCGCCGTTACACGGATAGGGTATCGCTTCGGCTTGACTGAATCCGTACCTGAAGAAGATAGGAAGATACATTCTTCCTAAGTTGAGGTGGCACCGCGCGCAAATACGCCCTCTATAAACACATGTTGATTGTGTTTATAGAGGGCTTTTTTATTTTCTAAAAAAGGAGGGCGACAGATGCAAAAAACAAAGAAAGCTTATCATTACGAAAGAGTAGCTGCTGAAGGTATTACACCAATTGATGTTTGGAGTCATTTTACAGGGAAGAAAAAGTTTCTTTTAGAGAGTACGACAAAGCATGAGACAAAAGGGAAGTTCTCGTTTCTAGGTGTGAATCCATATGAGGAAGTAATTAGTAACGGCAAGAAGACAATGATAAGAAATTCCCAATCAAAAGAAACGAGGTTAGAGGATGTACACGCGATAGATTTTTTAAAACAGTATTTGCCGAAACTTGAATTACCGATCCCAGTACCATTTTACGGTGGGGCAGTCGGGTACGTCGGCTATGACGCGCTCCAAAATGAGATGGACTTCAGTCATTCATTACAGGATGACATTAAAATGCCCGATGTTCACTTTATGCTTTTCCAGGATTTAATTGTTTTTGATCATCTCAATAAAGAAATCTATCTCATTGTAATCGAAGCAACCGAATACCAAGTTGACACTTTTGACGAGAGGTTAGAACAGTTAAAAACAGTGGTCAAAAAAAGTGATAAGACCTATGAAGATGATTATAAAGCAATTGATTTCCGATCAGAAATCTCAGAAGTAGAATTCAAGGAAAAAATTCGGCAGGCAAAAGAATATATTTTGAACGGAGAAGTTCTTCAAGTTGTTTTATCCCAGCGGATGACAGCAACGATTGATAAGAGTTTTAGGTTTCCTTTTGCTTTCTACCAAACATTAAGAAAAGTAAATCCATCACCATATATGTTTTTAATCGATTTTGAAGAATATCTCATTCTTGGTGCTTCACCAGAAAGCTTAGTGCAAACAATCGGAAATAAGGTCATTACGAATCCGATCGCAGGAACAAGACCAAGAGGAAAAACAACAGCGGAAGATGAAGCGCTAGAAAAAGAATTGCTTTCTGATGAAAAAGAGCTCTCTGAACATAAAATGCTTGTTGCATTAAGTAAAAGTGAACTTCTGCAAATTTGTGAGCCGACAAGCATTATGACACCAACTTATATGGAAATTGAGAAATACCAGCATGTGATGCATATTGTCTCGGAGGTAAAAGGGAAACTCCTTGAAAACCATACCAGTCTAGACGCTTTAATTACCTGCCTACCTGCAGGGACGGTTTCAGGGTCACCGAAAGCTCGTGCGATGCAAATTATTGCCGAATTGGAAGTGAAAAAACGTGGCGCTTATGGCGGGGGGATTGGCTATATCAACTTTAACGGGGATATAAATATAGCCTTGGCGATTCGGTCCCTAATTATCAAAGACCAAAAAGCATATCTACAAGCCGGAGCGGGAATTGTTGCAGGTTCAGATCCTGCAAGTGAATACCAAGAAACATTAAATAAAGCAAAGACATTAATGGAAATATTATAGAAAAGGAGCGACCAAAAATGAAGAAATATCTTGAAAAGTTGATTCAAATGGAAGATTTGTCCTTAGAAGAAATGAAGGAAGCTGCTTCTTATTGTTTCACTGAGCATGCCACAGAATCAGAAATTGCAGCCCTACTTACTGCTCTTCAGATAAAAGGAGAAACTGCAGACGAGATTGCTGGATTAGTAGAAGTGATCCGTGAAAAATCTACATTCCATTTCCACCGAGTAGCTGGTGCGATAGATAACTGTGGGACAGGAGGCGACAGATCGAACAGCTTTAATATTAGTACGACATCAGCATTTGTTATGGCTGGGGCAGGTCTTACAGTTGCAAAACATGGTAACCGCAGCATCTCAAGCAAAGTAGGAAGTGCTGACGTGTTAGAGCAGCTTGGTGTCTCACTCACATCTTCACAAGAACATATGGAAGAGATGTTACTCGAAAATAAAATAGCATTTCTCTATGCTCCTCATGTTCATCAAGGATTAAAACCATTTTCAATTGTACGTAAAAATCTCGGCGTTCCAACCATCTTTAATATTATCGGTCCTTTAACAAATCCAGTTGATTTAGATACACAGCTTATCGGTGTTTACCAAAAAGATTTACTGCCAAAGGTTGCCTCAACCCTCCAAAGACTAGGTAGAAGGCGAGCGGTCATTGTTACTGGGGCAAATGCAATGGATGAAGCATCACTTGCTGGCTTGAATGAGTTGATTATCCTTGAAAATGGAGAGACTAGCCCGTTTCAAGTGCACCCCGAAGAAGTCGGTTTAGCAATGTATCCGCAAGACGCAATTCGTGGAGGGAATTCCAAAGAAAATGCTGAAATTCTACTTTCTGTTTTGAATGGAAAGCGTGGCGCCTATTTTGATACGGTTCTGTTAAATAGTGGTCTAGGGATCTATGCGAGTGGACTTGTGAATAGCATCGAGGAAGGAATTCATCTTGCTCGTGAAAGTATCGTATCAGGAGCAGCTCTTAAAAAATTAGAAGGCTTAATTACAAGTAGTAAAAAAGTGAAAAGTGAGGTGTATTAAATGACGATCCTAGATAAAATTTTAGCTGAAAAGAAGAAAGAACTTGTTCAGTTAATTCATAAACCATTAATGACTACCGAGAAAAAAGACGTACCAACATTTAAAAGTATTGTAGCTTCAGCAAAGCATGTGAATATTATTTCAGAGATAAAACGAGCCTCCCCATCCAAAGGTGCTATTAATCTTGACATCGACCCTGCAGAGCAAGCAAGGAATTATGAACAAAACGGTGCAGCGGCAATCTCTGTATTAACAGATGGCCATTTTTTCAAAGGTTCCTTTGAAGATTTAAGTGCTGTGAGAAAAACTAGTAATCTCCCAATTTTATGTAAAGACTTTATTATCGATACCATGCAAATTGATCATGCAAATGCAGCGGGAGCAAACATTATTTTATTAATTGTTGCTGCATTGTCAGATGAACAACTTAACCTTTTAAACAATTACACGCAGGAGCTTGGCCTAGAAGTTTTAATAGAAGTTCATAACGAAGAGGAGATGCATCGTGCACTTAAAATAAAACCAGAGATAATCGGAATCAATAATCGCGATTTAAAAACATTCCAAGTCAACTTAAATACGACGGAGCAGCTTGCAAGTATGGTAGATAGCAAAAATATAATTTTAATTAGTGAAAGTGGCATCAAGAAGAAAGAAGATGTAGAAAAAGTAACAGCTGCGGGAGCGGTAGGGATTCTCGTCGGTGAAAGCTTGATGCAAACTGAGAATCTACAGAAAACATTTAAAGCACTGCAGATCCCTTTATTGCAAAAGGATGCTAAATAAATGCTTGTTAAAATTTGTGGGATTCAAACATTTGAAGCTGCAGAAGTCGCTGTGCTAGAGGGAGCAGATTTTATCGGTTTTGTTTTTGCCAAAAGTAAAAGAAGAATAACACCTGAAGCTGCAACAAAGATTTCTAGAGCAACACCTAATACAGTTAAAAAGGTAGGCGTTTTTGTAAATGAGACGGTTGAAAATATGATTGCTATTGCAGAACAAGTAGGATTAGATGTGATTCAGCTACATGGTGACGAGTCACACGAGACTGCAACTTCCCTACCTTATGAGATAATTAAAGCTTTCCCAGCACAGAAAGAGCGAGTGTTAGAAATGCAATCTTACCCTTGTGATTTTTACCTTATCGATACACCAAGTAAAAAACAAAGAGGTGGGACAGGTAAAACGTATGATTGGACCATTTTTGAAGAACTTAATTTAAATCACAATAAATTAATACTAGCTGGAGGGTTAACACCAGAAAATGTAGCATTAGCAATTGAAGAAGTCAGACCATTAGCGGTCGATGTGTCCAGTGGAGTGGAGATAAATGGAGAAAAGAGTCTTTCAAAAATCCAACAATTTTTAAAGAACGCAAAACAAGGGGAGGATGGAGAAAATGACAACCTACACAATGCCAGATAAAAGAGGAAGATTTGGAGACTTTGGAGGGAGATTTATTCCAGAGTTATTGATGCCAGCGGTTTTAGAGTTGGAAGAAGCTTATGAGAAAGCAATACAGGACGCGGATTTTTTAAAAGATGTCGACTATTATTTGAAAAACTATGTAGGAAGAGAAACACCTTTATATTTTGTAGAACAATTAACGAAAAAAATCGGTGGTGCAAAAATATATTTAAAACGTGAAGACCTGAATCATACAGGGGCACATAAAATTAACAATACGATTGGCCAGGCATTGTTAACGGTAAGAATGGGGAAGAAAAAAGTCGTTGCTGAAACAGGTGCGGGACAACATGGTGTGGCAACTGCAACAGTCTGCGCATTACTCGGCTTGGATTGTATTGTTTTTATGGGTGAAGAAGATATAAAACGACAAAAGCTAAACGTCTTCCGAATGGAGCTACTTGGAGCAGAAGTCCGCAGTGTTTCACAAGGAAGTGGGACATTAAAAGATGCCGTAAACGAAGCCTTGCGCTATTGGGTAAATCACGTAGAGGATACGCACTATATCATTGGATCTGTCGTTGGTCCGCATCCATTTCCAAGAATTGTACGAGATTTTCAATCAGTAATTGGGTTGGAAACAAAAGAACAAATATTGAAAGCAGTTGGTAACCTTCCTGATGCGATCATCGCTTGTGTTGGTGGAGGTAGTAATGCAATGGGGATGTTTTATCCGTTTATTGAGGAAGAGGAAGTTGCGCTTATAGGTGTAGAGGCAGGAGGAGCCGGGCTAGAATCAAATAAACATGCTGCAACCTTAACATCCGGAACTGTAGGTGTTTTACACGGAACAATGACACATCTTTTACAAGATCAAGATGGTCAAATTAAAGAAGCGTTTTCTATTTCAGCAGGACTTGATTATCCAGGAGTTGGACCAGAGCATAGTCATCTAAAGGAAACAAACCGCGTAACCTATACATCAATTGAAGATGGAGAGGCGCTAGAAGCTTTTCAGTATTTATCAAAAACTGAGGGAATCATTCCTGCACTGGAAAGTTCTCATGCAATCGCCTATGCGATGAAATTAGCAAAAGAAATGAATAAAGATGAATCGATTGTTGTATGTCTCTCTGGCAGGGGAGATAAAGATGTAGAACAGGTAAAACGCTTAATTGGAGGGGAGCTATAATGGGAAAGGAAAGATTGGAAAGTAGTTTACTAGAGAAAGTAAATAGAGATGAAAAGATATTCTCTCCTTTTATCATGGCTGGAGACGGTGGCTTGGATCTTTTACCAGAACGGATTAACTTTTTAGCTAGTTGTGGAGCAGCAACGCTTGAAATTGGAATTCCATTTTCTGATCCAGTCGCAGATGGGCCAACAATTCAAGTAGCCGGTCTGCGTGCTCTGGAAAATGGTACGACTTTAGAAAAGGTGCTAAAAACACTTGAAGAGACAAAAGAAAGTCGGCCCATCCCGATTGTAATCATGACATATTTAAATCCAATTTTAGCCTATGGTGTGAATGAATTTTCGGAAAAATGCGAAGCAGCTGGAGTAGACGGAGTAATCATCCCCGATTTACCCATGGAAGAAGAGGAGATAATTGCCGAGGCCTTAGCTCATGAAAAGATTGCCTTTATTCGTTTAGCTGCAATGACAAGTCCAAAGGAACGTCTCATGAAGCTTGCTGAACGTTCGGAAGGATTTCTCTATGCTGTGGCTGTAAATGGAACGACAGGAGAAAGGTCAGAGCACGATAAACAGGTGCTTCATTATTTATCTCAACTTAAAACTTATAGTAAAGTTCCAGTGCTAGCTGGGTTTGGTGTGTCAACGAAAGAGCAAGCACAAGCTTTGAGCGAGAGTTGTGATGGGGTTATTGTCGGCAGTAAGATAGTTCAGCTTTTTCATGAAAATAAAACGGAAGAGATAAAGGATTTAATCGCAGGGAGTCTACATGTCTCTTTAAAATATTAGAATATAAATGGCTCTGTTAAAGTGGAATGTTGTTATGAGTACAACAACTCTTCGGAAATATACTTCGCTTTGCGCAGGAGTCTTCATATATTTCCGAAGCTCAATTTAGCCTTCTTATTTACTGAGGGATGAATCTCAACAATATGCTTTCACAGAGCCAAATTATTAGCAGGTAGACATTCTCTTTATTAAGTACTACTAAAGCTTCCTATTCACTGATATAAAATATTCTAGTTTCTCTATTCACAGCACCATCTTCACTTGCCACTTCAAAGGTTACAATATGAAATTTCTCTTCTAAGCTCTCGGGAACCGCCAATGAAAATACTGCGGATTCCTCCTCATAATCAGCTTCATATCTAATCCCATCGACAATAATGTTAAAGGCACTGTTATCAATATTTTTCCCTTTAACTTCAGCAGCCAACAATGGATTTCTATCAGATATTGCTTCTCCCATTTCGATCGCAGGATAAATGGATGTCGTGCTTGAGTCAGGCTTTACTCCAGCTGCTTCGACTTCCTCTAATAAACGTAAAACATTTCCGCCAAGAATCTGCTCTATTTCTTGTTTTGTATAGCCTCTAAACGCTAACTCTTCAATTATCTTAGGGAAGTCAGAAACGTTTTGTAAATCCTCAGGCATCGACGCTCCATCGTAATCTGAGCCAATTCCGACATAATCAATTCCTATTAAATCAACGACATAGTCAATATGGTCAACGATATCGCTAACATAACCAGTTGAGTGATCCGTTAAAAAAGCTGGATAGAAAACAATACTAATGACACCACGATTTTCTTTAAGTGCTAGTAACTGTTCATCTGTTAAATTGCGCTGATGCTCCTTCAAAGCATTCACTCCAGAATGCGAAGCAATTATGGGAGCTTCACTTATTTCCAAAACATCCCAGAAGGTTTCTCTCGCCATATGCGAAACATCAACAATCATGCCAAGTTCGTTCATTTTTCTTACAACATTTTCTCCAAGTTCCGTTAGGCCACCTTCAGATGGTGTTTGCTCGGTATTTCCATATACACGATTTGCTCCTTCGCCCAAGGTATTCGAATAATTCCAAGTGAAACCAATCATTCTCACACCTATATCATAAAATTGTTCGGTGAGCTCAACGGCATTTTCTTCGTTCAAAGCATATGCTCCTTCAATAGAAGAAAAAGCGGCAACTTTATCGTTCCGGGTAATCTCTTTTAAAGAATTTAATGAAGTCGCAATTTCCATTTCACTTGTATTTTGTTCAAGGGTCCAATGTACACCGTTGAGCATTGCAAGTGTACGACTGATGGAACGAGGTGTATTTTCATAGAATCCAGATGTATAAGCAGCTAGGAATGGAACGTTTACTCCACCAAGCTTGGCCTTTTCTAAATCAAAATGAAAGTTTGTTTCTGTCCCAATGTCTGTTTGAGGTAGCCAGGTTGACTCATCAATAACTTCCATCATCGTATCTACATGTGTGTCAATTATTGGTGTATTAAAGTGAATATATTCCGTTCTTTCTAATTGAATCGGTTCAGCAGAAATTACTGAGGGAGAGAAAAGCACGAATAGCATAATGATAGAAAAATAGATTCGCATGAATATCTCCTCCAATCACTGAATTTAGTCTTAATCTATTATTTACCCTCTATCATACAGGAATCTCTCACTCTATGTCATAAAAAATCAGATACAGTCGTTTGACAATATGTTTTATCAGTAATATCTTAAAATTAGCAATTATAAGTGCTGGCATGCAAAATATGTTGGAAGAAGGAGTTTAAATGATGCTAACGAGTAGGATAAATCACCAATCTCTAAGCGAAGCAATTGCAATCGAAATTGCTCACAGTATTTGGAAAAAAGAACTCGTACCTGGGGAAAGAATTCTTGAGATAGAATTGACTAGTCAATATGGCATCAGCAGAAATGCATTAAGAGAATCACTAAAAATACTAGAGTTGGAGAAGTTGATTATTACAAAGAACCAGAAAGGAAGTTACGTAAACAAGTTTACAAAGAAAGATGCTCAAGAAGTTCAGGAAATAAGACTTTTACTGGAAGGACCAGCATTGATTCAAGCGTCTAAAAATTTAACAGAAGAAAATGAACGCGAACTTGAATACATATTAGAGCGATTAAAACAAAGTATTGATCAAAATGATTGGTTTGAAGCATTTAATGTTGATAGAGACTTTCATTGGTATTTAATTAATCAATGCAATAATTCACGGATTATCGATATTTACTATACTTTACTCGTTCAAATTCGTTCCTTCCTAGCAGAAACCCATCATTATCATGAAGACCAAAAAGACTTGCATTACGAAAGACATGTAGACCTTTACGAAGCTGTAAAAGGAAAAGATGAAAAAACGATTATAAGGACGATTGAAAGTCATATTAAGTTTTGTGAAACTAAAGTGGTTATTGGAAATGGGATATAGAAAGCCTTGAGCAATAAAATGAATAAATATCGTCAAAATCATTACGGTATCATAAGAACATTCACGATAAAGGAGGAGCTTACAAAGTGCAAAAAGCAGTAATTTTGGACGGCTATACATTAAATCCAGGCGACTTAGATTGGACGCCATTTAAAAATCTAGCTAACTTTGAAATTTTTGATCGGACGTCTTTATCTGCCGCCGATAGTGAGTTGATTATCGAATGTGCAAAGGAAGCTGAAATTGTTATAACGAATAAGACACCACTTACAGCTGAGATAATCAATAAACTTCCAGAGCTGAAATACATAGGTGTACTTGCGACAGGCTATAATGTTGTCGATATGGAAGCTGCGAAAGCAAGAAACATCGTTGTTACAAATATCCCTGATTATGGCTCAGAAACAGTTGCTCAAGGAGCGATCGCTTTACTACTCGAGCTGACAAACCGAGTTGGCAGCCATAATCAAGCGGTAAAGAACGGGCAGTGGACAAACAGTGAAGATTTTTGCTTTTGGAACCACCCATTAATGGAGCTTTCAGGTAAAACAATGGGAATCATCGGTTACGGTCGCATCGGCCAAACAACCGCAAGAATTGCTGAAAGCTTTGGAATGAAAATACTAGCCCATAATCGAACACGAGAAAAAGTTATCGAAACAGAGACAGTAAAATACGCAACACTTGATGAGCTTTATGAGAAATCAGATGTAGTTGTTTTACATTGTCCACTTACAGATGAAAATGAAGGCATGATAAATAAAGATTCTATTGGAAAAATGAAAGACGGAGTCATTATTATCAATAACGCACGTGGGCAACTTATTCAAGAACAAGATCTGGCTGACGCACTAAATAGCGGAAAGGTTGCTGGAGCAGCTGTTGATGTCGTTTCCAAAGAACCAATTGAAACTAGTAACCCACTACTCACAGCGAAGAATTGTATCATCACTCCACATATTGCTTGGGCGACATTGGAAGCGAGAACACGTCTACTGGATATTGCCGTGCATAATCTAAAAAAATTCCTTGATGGTGAACCAGTAAATACCGTTAGTTGAAGTTGCTCATCCTTGCGTCCTGCAGATTGACAGAGCTAGGAATTATCTTTAAAATAAAAAGTATAAATTGTGTAAAAATTTAGTTAATATAGGGGGAAATGCATTGGAAAAATTATATACAACACTTGACGAGCTTTACGATGAAATTGTTAAAATTAGACGTCATCTTCATGAAAATCCGGAATTATCTTTTCAAGAAACATATACGGCGAAATATATTGCTGAATACCAAGAGCACTTAGGACATGAAGTCAGAAGAAATGTTGGTGGGAACGGGGTTGTTGCTTATTTAAAAGGTGACAAACCAGGTCCAACAGTTGCGCTTCGTGCGGATTTTGATGCACTACCAATTCAGGAGGAAACAGATGTCCCATTTCGTTCAAAAGTAGATGGTGTGATGCATGCTTGCGGTCATGATGGGCACACTGCAACTTTACTCGGTTTAGCGAAAGCGTTGAATAGCATGAAGGCTGACCTTGCTGGGACTGTCGTGTTTATTCACCAGCATGCAGAAGAAGTCATCCCAGGCGGTGCAAAATCAATGATTGAGGACGGCTGTCTTGATGGAGTGGACGTTATTTTTGGTGTTCATTTACAAGCACAGACTCCTGTTGGCGAGGTAACCTATAGCATTGGACCAATGTATGCAGCAGCGGATTTCTTTGAAATAAAAATCCAAGGAGAAGGTGGGCATGGCGCCTACCCGCATCAAACAAAGGATAGTATCGTAATTGGTAGTGAACTAGTTGGTAATCTCCAACAAATTATTAGTCGAAAAATTGATCCACTAGAGCCTGCAGTTATTACGGTAGGAACATTTGAGGCAATTAATGCCAATAATATTATTGCTGACACGGCTACTTTAAAAGGTACGGTTCGCACATATAATGATGATGTAAGAGACTTTATTGAAAAAGAAATGGAAAATGTCGTCAATGCGAGTTGCCAATTATATGGTGCCGAAGGGAAGTTGATCTATAATCGCGGCTACCCAGCAGTGGTGAATCACGAGGAAGAAACGAAATTCATTACAAAACTAGCAGAAACAGTTCCAGATGTGACAGCAGTTCGTGAAATTACACCAGAGATGGGTGCAGAAGATTATGCGTACTACTTAGAAAAAGTGAAAGGAAGCTTTTTGTTTGTTGGTGCTGAAAAGCTTGGCGTAGAACATTCCTATCCACATCATCATCCAAAATTTGATATTGATGAAAAATCTCTTTTAGTTGCAGCGAAAGTATTAGGAGCAGCAACTTTGGAATATATGAACACTGATAAATAAGTCTTAGAAAAGGGATAATCATGCGTTATCCCTTTTTTTAACTATTTTATAAACAGAAAATTTAAATAAGTAGAGTAAAGATGGTATAATAAAGGGAAAGAGTCTAATCACTTTTTAGAAGGGATGAGATCGAATGGGTAAACTTACGAAAACAATTGGTATTGCTGGCGCAGCTGCAGGAGCTGCAATGGGAGCCGTATACTTATCTAAGGAAGAAAATCGAGATAAGTTAAGAGGTCAGATTGAAAAAATCGTTGGTAAAGACAACAGTGAATATGTGAAAAAGTTAGGAAGACCAGGAGCGGTAGGCGCGACAGATGACGCAAAGATGGTCGATGAAGGCGCTATGACTAGCGTACAGTATTATAATGAGCTACAGGAAAAAGCTGGAGAAGAAGAATTGATGTAGAGTGTAATTACCAACAGGCGGGAAATTGTTTGTTGGTATTTTTTCTTCAAGAAGATCAGCATAAAAAAGAAACCACATGAGACGTCACTTTCAACGTCGTTCATGTGGTTTTATCTAGAAGATTTAAGCTTTTCTTGCTGCTTCAAGTGCTTTTTCGTAATCAGGGTGGTCGGTTGCTTCACTTACGTATTCTACATAGACAACTTTATCGTCAGCATCAACAACGAAGATAGATCTCGCTAATAGACGATTCTCTTTAATTAATGCACCATAACTTTCACCAAAACTTGCATCACGATGGTCAGATAATGTGTCTAAGTTCTTCACACCATTTGCTGCACACCAACGACGTTGCGCGAAAGGTAGATCCATACTAATAGTTAAAACCTGTGTGTTAGGAAGGGAGTCAGCTTCTTGATTAAAGCGAAGTGTTTCATCTGAGCATACCCCTGTGTCAATCGACGGCACTGCTGCAATCAATTTAACTTTCCCTTTGTAATCTTCCAATGTTACTTCTTTTAAATCATTGGATAGTACAGTAAAGTTAGGTGCCGTATCTCCAACCTTTACCTCCGTACCTAATAATGTAACTGGTTCTTGACCGAATGTAATTGAAGCCATGATAAATTCCTCCTATTGTATTTTATATTTAAAACTATGTAGCTAGTTTTATTCACTTTCAATTCTGAAATCTTGAGATAGAGATATTTCTTTCTTCATATACTTTAACTTGTATTATATACTACATGAGTTTTTTACCGTCCACAATCATAATGGTCTCCAATTCGCTCCACCTGTAACTTCCCAACTCAAATTCGTTCCACCGATAATTTTATTGGTCGCTATTCCCCGCCTCGATATTTATGAGCCGATATCCTACTTTTATCGGTCGCTATTCCTCGCTTCGAAATTTACAAGCCAGTATCTTTCTTTTAACGGTCGCTATTCTTCGTTTCGGAATTTACGAGTCGATAAACTTCCTTCGGTGATTGTTAGCCCTCGATTCGCTCGACTCACGAACATCGAGCCTCCACATCCAACCACATCATTTTTCCTTCTCCACAACTTAAGTTACACTATACGAGGAAGGAGTTTTTAAAATGAATCTAATAAATCAATTACCTGAAAACATACAACTTGAACTAGAAAAAAATCAACGCCAACAACCAAGTGAATATAAAAACCTAATTCGTCCTGGTGGCTATATTCCTCCATCAATTGAGTTATTAATAGACGCGATTACTGCATTATCATTAGGAAAAAATATATTACTCAAAGGCCCAACCGGTGCAGGGAAGACAAGATTCGCTGAGACATTGTCTGAGCTATTTCAGCAACCAATGTTTAGCGTGAACTGTTCAGTAGATCTAGATGCAGAAAGTTTGCTCGGATTCAAAACCCTTGCATATGAAGGCAACAAGCAAATAATTGAGTTTATCCCAGGGCCAGTTACAAAGGCGATGAAAGCTGGCACTTTTTTATATATCGATGAAGTAAATATGGCTAAGCCTGAAACGTTGCCATTGATAAATGGTGTGCTTGACTACCGTCGTACCGTCACGAACCCCTTTACAAATGAAATTATCACAGCTGAAAATGGATTTGGTGTGATTGCAGCAATCAATGAAGGATATATCGGTACTGTGCCTCTAAACGAAGCACTGAAAAATCGTTTTATTGTTATTGATGTTCCATATATTGAAGGGGAGCAGCTCACGGAATTAATTCGCACAACTACCAACCTCAAGGACGAAACAATGATTAAGTTATTCGTGAAGCTTTCCACGGATTTAATTACAGCGGTCTTTCAAGGGAAGTTACCAGAAGAAGCTGCATCAATCAGAGCTTTGTTAGATGCTTGTGATTTGAGTGTGTTGATTCCACCGAAGCGCGCAATCTTGCGTTCCATCGTTGACAAACTGGATGAAGAACGTGAAAGAGAATTCGTGAAAAATCTAGCGAACACATTATTTTAAAAGCACATCAGCTTTCAAAAGGGAGGCAAAAATATGGTGCGTTTCCATGAATCCGTTGTAGATACGAGAATTTTTATACAATTACAAGATATGACGACTGTGTTTGCAGAAAATGCTGACTTGAATTTTGAATATGGCTATGGAGCAGCAATTGACCTCCAAGCGAATAAAGTAACAGCAAGTAGACTTTGGGAAAAACTTGACGACGACACAAAAGAAGCTGGATTGAAGACAGATCTTTTCTTACGTGCAATCGGCACCTTAAAGTATTCCAAAATCGCTCCGATGCAAAACTATCTTGATTCCATTCACGAGACGAGTTTGCCAAAATTTGCAGGACAATTATTTGCATTGCTTGAAGATATCCGTTTGGAGGAGTTAATTAAACAGGAGCGACCTGGAACGAAAGAACATTTTCAAATACGAAAAAATTACTATTTCCAATATTTCTCTCAACAACTGGCAACGAATGCAATGCGAGGTTTCGCGCTTGATGAATTATTTTGTATGATTTACATTTTGCTTCAATCAGATCAGCCGGACCCAAGTTTTCCTCGAGCAAACTCTGAACAGCTCCATGAATTGGATAAATTGAGACAGTTATTATATAGCGCTTACGAAGGAAGTTCGACGACAGAAATCGCAGATATTTGTGAGCAAGTGGTTTTTCGCTTAGATAAAAAATATAAAGACTCGCTAAATGAGTATTTTATTTTTCCAATTGGATCATTAGAAACATACACGCAAAATACATTATTTGATGAACTTACACGTACAGATGAATTAGCAAATGATGATATTTCTGAAGTGGATAAAGAGAAAAGTGAATACTTTGATGAGAAGTTTTCCACATGGCATAGAGAAAATAAAAATGAAGATCGCAAACAAAATTTTCTTCAATTTGAACTGGAGCAAGGCTCTAAATCAAGTATGCTTGGTGGTGGGGCTCGGGAGACGGAGGACGCAGACCAAGCGCTAGCATCGATTCAAGGGGCTTCAGGCGAAAGTGAGAAGAAGGATTACTCACGATTAGAGGCACTAGACAAGAAACAAGAAGGCAAAGAAAAGCAAGGGTCTGAAAGTGTTTATGGCGAAGAGAATGCTGACGCTGTGCTCCTATTAAAAGAAGCCGAAAAACCATCAGCCCTAGAGGAACAGCTTTACCATCAAATCGCTTTAGAAGTGGAGCATCTCGAAAGAAAGCTGCGTACAGTTATTGAAAAAACAATTGAACACAAGAAGAATAGTCCGCGCAGTGACTTACTAGTCGGGCGTTTGTCAAAGAAATTACTGCCACTTGTCATTGAAAATTCACAACGGATATTCTATAAGAAAAACCAAGAGTCACCAGAAGTAGATGCTGTTTTTACTTTGCTTATTGATTGCTCGGCATCCATGGTAAATAAAATGGAAGAAACAAAGAAAGTTGTTATTCTTTTTCATGAAGTGCTTAAAGCGTTAAAAATACCTCATGCGATTCACGGATTTTGGGAAGATGCGAATCAAGTGAAAGAAGGTTACCAACCGAATTATTTTCACGTGATTCATTCTCATACAGATTCACTTTATCAAAATAACGGAGCGAAAATAATGCAGCTAGCACCTGAAGAAGATAACCGTGATGGTTTTAGCATTCGTGTTGCTACTCATGACTTAGAAGCAAGACGAGAAAAACATAAATTTCTACTCGTGTTTTCTGATGGTGAGCCTGCTGCGAGTGGTTATGAACAAAACGGGATTATTGATACCCATCTAGCAGTTTCAGAAGCTAGAAAGAAAGGTATTGATGTCATAGGCATGTTTTTGGCCGATGGGGAAATTGGAGAGCGAGAAGATGTTATTATGGAAAATATTTATGGCAAAGAAAAACTGATGGTTCCTTCCGTTTCAGAGCTAGCCGATCATTTTGCGCCACTGTTGAAGCGGTTGTTACTAAAAGCAATCTAACATGGAGAAGGGGAGATCATATGAAAAAATTTGGTATGGTTGGTGGATTAGGTCCAGAGTCAACAGTAGAATATTATCAAAAAATTATTTCCAAATTCCAGGATAGAATCGGTGATCAAGAAGTACTTCCAGAATTTTTCATTAACAGTATTAATATGTACCAAATTTTTGCGTTTATTGAGAATGATGACCTTGATGGACTTACAAATTATTTAGTTGATGCCATAAAACCTCTTGAAAAAGTTGGAGCGGACTTTGCAGTTATTTCAGCAAACACCCCACATATTGTTTTCGATAAAGTGCAGGCTCAAGTGGAGATTCCTATCTATAGCATCGTCGAAGAAACATTAGAAAAAGCAAAAGATCTAAACCTCGATAAAATTGCTTTAATTGGAACAAAATTCACGATGGAAAATGACTTTTTCAAGAAGCCTTTTACTAAAGCCGGTATAGAATTAGTTGTTCCAAGAGAAGAAGAACAACATTATATCCATGAAAAAATAGTTGCGGAACTCGAAAAAGGTATTGTGAACGAAGTAACGAAAAAACGTTATTTGGAAATTATTCATGAGATGGTAGAAAGAGATAATGTCGGGGCAGTTATTTTGGGATGTACAGAGCTACCGATGATTATTAAAGAAAATGATCTAGATATTCCACAATTAAATACAACAGAAATTCATATTGATCGAATTGTCGATTTGATGTTTTCATAAGGTCGTTAAGAGTTAAAACAGAAAAAAGCAGTGTAGACGTGGAATCTACGCTGCTTTAAGTTTTTAACGAAGGTTTAATTTTAAGAAGACGACAGAGGAATTATAATAGAGGGTTATTTTAGCTCATTCCCATCGTTTTCTTAATACGTTCAATATCTACTTTGTTTGTCCATGCTTCATTCCGTAATAATTCTTGGTTTATGGAAAGGGTCTCGTTATCTTCCTTCACACTACCAATTTCTTTTGCTGTTGAAACTTTCATCCCGTCAAATTCAGCTTTTAAATACTCTTGTCCAGTGCTGAGTGCGTTTAAGATTTGACTATGTTCTTTTAGTTGGATTGTGTGCTCTTTAAGCATTCTACTGTGCTCTTCATGCATCCTACTATGCTCATCAAGTTTATCCATAATCTTAATCAGCATCCCATGCATTTCTGTCATTGCTTTTTCAATATTCATTTCTGTCACCTACTCATTTTTCAGTATATCATAGAAATGTACGAACAAAAGATGACACTATTCTTGAAAACAAAGTGAAGTATTATGTCTAACGAGGGAATTTAAGCTACACTATCATTAGTAGAAAGACAAAGTAGAAGGTAGCGAAAAAATTGAAAGCAAAAACTAAAAATCAATCTGAAAATAAAACAATGTATTCCATCTTAATCATTATTGGATTAGCACATTTATTAAATGACTCACTACAAGCCGTCGTTCCAGCGATGTTTCCAATACTAGAACAATCACTTGGCCTGACATTTACGCAACTTGGACTGATAACTTTTACATTAAATATGGTTGCTTCCGTTATGCAACCTGTGGTAGGCATGTACACGGATAAACGCCCAATGCCATATGCACTTCCAATCGGATTATTATCAAGTATGTTCGGGATGCTAGGTCTTGCCTTTGCACCAAACCTACCGACGATTTTAATTAGTGTTGTCTTCATTGGTTTTGGTTCGGCCGTTTTCCATCCAGAAGGATCACGAGTAGCTTATCTTGCAGCTGGTCCAAGACGTGGATTTGCCCAGTCGATCTATCAAGTCGGTGGAAATAGTGGACAAGCGCTTGCTCCGATCATTACAGCACTTGTACTCGTTCCCATGGGACAATTTGGAGCAATTTGGTTTGTTGCAATAGCGTTTATTGCTTCATTGGTACTTGTCTATATTTCAAGATGGTACGCGGAACAAATTCGCATCATCAAGAAAAATACCGCGGGCAACAAGAAACCGAAAACAAAAGTGAAGTTGCCAAAAGCGATACGAAATGCCGTTATCTTGCTTGTTTTTGTAGTATTTGCTAGATCGCTTTATCATAGTGCAATTTCCAATTATTATGCATTTTATACGATTCAGGAATATGGCGTCACAATCGCCCAAGCACAAACATTTATATTTACCTTTTTACTAATGGGAGCTGTAGGAACCTTTATTGGGGGTCCGCTTGCAGACCGATTCGGGAAAAAAACAATCATTGCTATTTCCTTACTCGTTCCAGCACCTTTAACGATTCTTTTACCTTTTGTAGGTTCATTTGTAGCCATTATTTTAATTGCACTTATTGGGGTACTTATTCTTTCTAGTTTTTCCGTAGCGGTTGTCTATGCTCAGGAGCTTGTCCCTGGAAAAATTGGCACGATGTCGGGGTTAATTGTTGGACTTGCATTTGGAATGGGAGCAGTCGGTTCTGTTTTGTTTGGAATAATGATCGATGGGATCGGGCTAACAAACACAATGATTATTGTTTCTTTCCTGCCACTTTTAGGTGTACTCACATTTAGGCTGCCGAGTGATGAGAAGGTTAGGGAGATGAATCAAGAGTAGATAAAAACTAAGCCTTAGAATTTCTGAAAACTTCTAAGGCATCTTTCGCAGTGTTTGTTGCAGAGTAATATAATACATTAACTTTCTGTTTCAGTAGCTTTTTTACGTGGCTACTGTTTTCTAGCTTTTCATTAATAGTAGAATATAACACTTCGCTGTCCCAATCTTCTGTAGACACATGTCCAACAACGGTTTCATTAAACATCTCAGCAAAAGCATCAATTTTAGGGTCGTAGGAAATTGCAACAAATGGTGTGTATGTAATCGCAGAAAAAATTAGTGCATGAAGTCTGATTCCAATTAATAGTTGAGCGTTGGCGATTAGCTCCAATTTTTCCTTTATTGAAAGAGAAGAGGAAACGACTTCACTTTTCGCTTTCATTTCCTGGGCAATTTCTAGTGAAACTATTTCGTCTTGATTTGCATGCATCGGTAAAAAGAGAATCGTATAACCGTCGCTTGCAAGTTCGTCTAAGCAAATTGCTAAATGTTTTTTAAAATGGGAATGCCCTTTCCAATTTCTAACAGATACAACAATGGTCCGTTTCTTGTTGAAAGATGTCCTATATTCAAAATGCTCGCCACCAAGAACAAATGCAGGGTCAGGTACAACGCTAACATCTTGTTTTACTCCTAAATTCTGCAACAATTGTTTTGATTTCGGATCCCTGACCGTTAATCTATCTATTTTGTTTAAAGTAAACGCAACAAGCCTTCTGTTTAATTTTCTATTTATTGGCCCGATCCCTTGGGCATATACAAAAACAGGAACCTTATAAAATTTTGCGAGCAGCATAATCGATGTATAATAAGGAATTGATTTCATTCCCGTCGTATCCTGTAGCAAACTTCCTCCACCGCTAATAAGCCCATCCGCAGCTTTTAAAGCACGTATCAATTCACTCAACTTCTGCCGATTAACAGCCTCTACTTGATAGGCAGCCTTTGTAGCCTCAGGATTATTCGATAGAACAGTAATTTTTATCGAAGGTTGGTTATTCTTAAGTGCTTCAATGATGGCATATAAAATTGCTTCATCTCCAACGTTGTCAAAACCATAATACCCAGACAAAACAACATGCACTAGGATGCCCTCCCTTTAAAAAGACGATGAACAGTTGGTGATAAAACCTTATAGATGTATATGAAAAGAACGCCGATTATATATCCGAGCACAATTCCGTAAAATGAACGGAGGAGAGAGAGGTGCAACGGAATATGGAAATGTAAAAAGGTATTCATCATGGATAAAAAACCAATAGTTGCCGGGATTAATAATAACTTACTGAACTTCACTTGTTTTTTGATCAAGTAAATCGCTAAAATATAAAATGGAAAGCCAATTAGAAATTCCTTTGTTCTAGGTCTTACATATAAGGTATCTTCTAGAAAGTTACGTAGCGTTAATTCTAACTCACTTACTACTCCAGCATTTCCAGTACGACTCAAATAGTAATAGGCGATAAGCCCAACAAATCCTAGTATGATTAAATGCCAATACTTCACTTCATTTTGAAAAATATCCTTCCACTTTGTTTTGAAAGTCGGCCACCCATCTTGATAAAAAATAAATAAAGTGACAAATAATAGTGGAGCAACGTAGATTAATTTCACACCTCGAAATATTTCCTCGCCTGTGATAAAGGCATTTCCATTAAATAAACCTACAACAATAAAAATTCCGAGAAAGTTAATCAAAATTGCTTTTATAAATTGCCAGGTGAAGTTGGTATTACCTTTTTGTGAAGTTGCTAAGATGCTAAATATTGGAGTTATTATCGCAATGATTAATCCGAAAAGTTGTAGTACAAGTAAATTTTCGGTAAGAAAGTAAGCTATCGTCAAGGCCAACATGAAAATGCTAGCGAATAATCGAATCCACTTTTTCTCGAGAATTCGAGAAGTCAAATAGGTAAATAAAATACCAGCAACGAAGACGAATAGGGTTCTCCAAATAGGTAAGTCAATTGTTTGAAAAGGATAGGGGCTAGCCAATTCGAAGGAAGCAGGCATTTTATTTTTCACACCTGCGACAAATTGAATCGCGTTCTCTAAAATCCCCCTAGCATTATCCTTAGTTTGGAGGCGGAAAAAGATAGACCGTATATTTCGTTCTTTAACAGCACGAACAGCTTGGTTGATATTTTCAGATAAGGACTTGTTATCTAAGTGAATACTATGTAAACGAATAACATCATAATTCGTGGATTCTGCTACATTTTTACTCCCCAATTGATTCGCAAATTCGATTGTATAAAAGTGATAACCCTCAGCATAAAGCTCACTTGCAAATTGATTGATTTGATTACCATCTGGGTATCCGTAAACTTCTTCGCCAGTAAACAATAGTCTCTGGTTAAAATCCGTTCGATCAGGGATTATATCTGTTTGAGTGTCATTATCTACTCTTAAAATAATTTGTAGCTGATGATTTTTTATTTGTTTTATGGAAGTATGATCATATCCAATACTTCTGGTCTCAAGAAATTTTTTGCCATACGGAATAAAATATAATGACTCTCCAGCAATTTTTATTTTTTCAGGGTTTAAAATTTCAACTAATTTTTCAATATAAAGTTCATCTGTAGGTCTTGTTAGATAAGTTCCTTCGACCAAAATATAAGAGCTAAATCCCTCAGTAAATCGTAGGATATTTTCTAAATCTGTATTCCTAAAAATAGTGATAATCCCCTGTTCCTCTAACTGCTGAAGTGTTGAAGGTTCTAGGCTTATTGCAGTCAAACCAGCCTCCTTGAGTAGCTGGATAACCTCATCTAAAGTGATATTTCCCCTTGTCGCGAGGTCAGCAATTTCTTCATAAGCTACAGCAATTTCATAAGTATTATTCTCCCTTTCAACAGCCCATCTCTCCATAATTCCAGGTAAAGTAATGAGAAGAAGAACAATTAGAATAGTCCATATTATAATCCGTTTATTCATCTGGTAACTCCCTTTCTCTTTACCATCGCTTTAACAATCGAAAGTCTTGCTTATCAACTACTTTAAACATAAGTAACAATGCTAGATAAATTGCTCCTCCAATGATGAGAGCTACCGAAACATAAAGTAACGAGAATCCCCGTCCCGAGCTTGCAAAATTAATATAAAATGTAGGAACTCCAACTACGACTCCTATTACTAATGAAGAGATACCAATTTTAAGAATAGCTGGAGATAAGAACGAATATTTGAAGTGCTTAAATATATAAATAGTATTTAGCAAAAACATTAAAAAATACACCAATAATGTAGATAATGCTGCCCCATTTAAACCGAAATGAGGCACTAGGTAAATATTCATTAGCGCTTTCCCTAGAGCAGCCCCAATAATAATGAAAGCAGCAAGCTTAGCAAAATTCGTCCCTTGCAAAATTCCTGTACCAATGATGGATAAAGCGGCAAAGACTGAACTAAAACTCATCATCGCTATTACCGAACTACCCTCAAGGTTGGTGAACAGAGCCAAGTTAAGTGGCAAGGTTAAAGCAACTAAGCCAACTGCAGCGGGCCAAGAAATTAGATGAGTCATATAATGAACCTTTTCAATGATTCTTTTCACAGCACCCGAGTCTTTTTCAGCTAATTTTGTTGAGATTAAAGGGACGATTGGAAGGACGATGGAAGTTGCAAAGATCGTGGTCATTTGAGATATCGTTAGTCCACGCCCATAAATGCCATATAAATAATTCACAGTCTCAATTTCTGTTCCAATTGAACGAAGGGCATAGGAAATCGTAAAGGAATCGACAACATTAAATAAAGCCATTGCCAGACTACCAATCGCAATGGGAATGGAAAGGTTTAAAATTGTTTTGCTATAACGTGTGAAGATGGAAAAAGTATATTTTTTTTGAGTAGTTATGCGGAAGCCTGTTTGATAATGTTTTACTTTTAAATATAAAAGAGAGGCAACTGCACCTACTACTGAACCGATCATCATATATCCGACAATTCGTTCGTTCGAATAATTTCTCGCTACTAATAAATAAGCAATAATCAGGGTGAAACTAACACGAGTTAATTGTTCGATTACTTGAGAAATCGCTGTTGGTCGCATGTCGTCATGTCCTTGGAAAAAGCCTCGGTACACAGCCATGTAAGGAGCAACAAGCAACGTAAGAGCAACAACAATTAATGCTAGTTCTGTCTTAGGCCCACCTAAAAGATTTGCGATTTCTCCGGAGAAGACATAAATTCCACTAAAACTTATCACACCAAATGTGAGAGCAAGAATTTTTGCTGTAATATATATTTCATTAATTGCGGACGGTTGATTTGACTCAGCAATCAATTTAGAAATGGCCAGAGGGATTCCTGCAACGGACAGGAGAAGTGCAACCATGTAAACTGGAAAGACAAGGCTGAAAATTCCTAGCACCTCATCGCCAGCAATATTTTGTAGGGGAATTCGAAAAGCACTTCCAACGAGCTTGGAAATGAAGGCGGCGATTGTTAGTATGAAAGTGCTCCTAATAAGGCTTGATTGGCTCATTCAAAGAACTCCTTAAAATAAATATATCGTGTATATTAGTTTGCCACCCGACTCTATCTGTTTATACACCTATCCTTATTTACCATCTATCGTAGTACATAAATCCGTGATAAGTAGTAGTATTTACAAAAACTCCATACAAAAAACACCTTCACTTAAGATATGATCTAAGGTAAAGGTGTTATACGAGAATTGCTTTTTTTGATTTTTCATCTGTTTTAGTAATAAATTGAGCTAGCTTCAAACTTGAATTCCCATCAGAATACTCATTCCATTGATTTTTAAAAGTTCGTAGTCGATCGAACTCAAAAGCTTCTTGCTGTATGACATTTATCAATTCTGTTGTTGTTAAAACAACTGGTCCAGGCATTTGATCTTCATAACCTTCAATCAAGCCACTTTCAATTCTATACGTGTCGATATCATAAGCGAAGAAAATCATTGGCTTTTCAAGTAAGGCAAATTCAAATGGAATGGACGAGTAATCACTAATTAATAAATCCGTAATGAGAAGCAGTTCGTTAGTATCTTTGTAGTTCGAGACATCAATTACAAAATCCTCAAACTGATTTGTAATTGCTCCTGATACAGCAGGATGTAGTTTGACGAGTAAGACATATTGATCAGATAACTCCTGATAAAGTGATGATATATCAAGTTCTAATTGATAACCCGAAAGCTGTTGTTTACGAAAAGTTGGTGTATATAAAATTATCTTGCGCTCGCGAATTTGCGGATACTTTTTCTTCATGTCTTTTAAAACATCATGCTTCTTATAACTATCAAATAAAGCGTCTGTGCGCGGAATACCAGTTCTTAAAACTCTGTCATCCGTTAGTCCAAAGCTTTCTTTAAATACATCTACCATATTCTCAGAACCTACAACTGTATAATCGAAACTATCATATACTTTTTGAAAACGTTCCATCGCTCGTTGCGATCTCGCTGCATTCGAAGGATCTTTCAAGCCAAAATGTTTAATCGCGCCAGCAGCATGCCAAAGCTGGATACAAGTCGTTCCAGGTCTAAAGTTTGTGACAGCTAAAAAAGCTTGATAGGTATCTACCATAACTGTTGTAGCTGTTGCAAGATGATAAATAGACTTTAAATAAGCGAAGGGACTTTTCAATTGAAAGGAAATAACTTTTGCTTGTGACTCATCAAATGTATAGTTACTTGATGAATCTTTTAAAATAACAATCTCTTCTTCTGATAAACTTCTTAAAGCTTTTGTCGCATAAAAAATATTATCCCCAAACGAAGCAACACCAATGGTTTTGTTCTTTTGGGGAAATATTTTAAACATATTAAATAGAAGTTGGAAAACAAAAAGGTAGATTGATATTACTATCTCTCTAGCCATTGTTCGCAACATTTAAATCTTGTTTTATCTTCGTAGTAGAGATGCCTACTGTACGAGGTAAATAGACAACTTCACATAAATCTTTTAAGTGGTCAAATTTCCCTTTCCAGTCATCACCCATAACAAAGATATCGATATCATGATTCTTCACGTCTTCTACCTTTTGTTCCCAATTATGCTCAGGAATCACTTCATCAACATAGCGAATTGCTTCTAAAATAGATTTACGCTGTTCGAAAGTATAATATGCTTTCTTGCCTTTAAGTTCGTTAAATTCATCAGAAGAAATTGCCACAGTTAGGTGATCGCCGTATTCTTTTGCACGACGAAGAATATTTATATGTCCAGTATGGAGTAAATCGAATGTTCCATAAGTGATTACTTTCTTCATTAGTACAACCTCCGTTCAATTACTTATCTAGTATTATAACATATATCGTAAATTTAATTTTATCAATAATTAACAAGCCCTTAACAATAGAGCACTAGTTTATTATACAACAGATTAATTGTTATTGGAACATGTATTTATTGTCAAATTATGAAACTTGATGCGTCTATTGTACTGTTACTTAGAATAATAGGAGCTATTCTTAAGATAAGAGGAAATTTGACTAATATACTAGGAAACTCGTTGTTTACGCTCGGCAGCAGGGACCTCCGTTTTTATCGGTTTAGCTACAGTTACAATATATTGGCCAAAAGGTAACTCTTGAATTAACTTAACTACAGCAATCGACATTGCCATTGTAAATAGGAATAAGATAGGTAGCATGAATGAATAATCGTAAACCCAGGTAAAGATCTCGTATCTTCTAATAAAAAATAGAATCATCGGGTGAACGAGATAAATTCCCATGGATAAATTTCCAATTTGAAGCATGCCATTTCTAAGGGTCGGAGCGGCTTTCAACAGATAATAAATACTCGCACCAGCAATGAAGAGTATGGGTAAGTTTATCATATTAATTACTCGGTTAGTTGCTACCCAATCCACAATTTGATACTCAACTATACCACCAATTACCACAATTAATCCTAATGATAAGCTAAATAATAAGTTTTTCTTCACCCATTCCATTAAAGGATTCCAAACATGTACAAGAAGTCCACCAATGAAGAAATAATAAATCCAGTGGAAAAGAAAAACGCGGTCATTCAGCAGGATATTTACATAACCATCTCTTATATCAAATGAATGCTGGACAAAAAAATAATTAATAAAGAAGGCAATTAAAGTTAAAATAATAAGTTGGTTTCTCGATTTAAATTTATGAATGAACGAAAAAAGCACGTAGAATTGTACAACAATCATAATGAAATAGAGATGATAATTACTATCACCCGTAAAGAAAAAGTAAATAAAATTCTTTGTTTCATCTACAGTACTAAATGTAGGCAAAGTAAACTGGCCATAGAAATACTTTAGAATTAAGTAAAAAACACTCCAGACAATAAAAGGAGTGACGACCTTGGTGATTCTCGACTTCCAAAAGAAACGGAGTTTGAAAGAACGATTAATCACCTGATTATATAGAAGGAATCCACTTATCATTGCAAAAGCAGGAGTTCCAAAGCGAGTGATTTGATTGAAAAATTGCGTGAATGAATCAAATGTATTCCCATTTTCATAATAAAAACCTGCGGAAACATGAACCATCACAATACATAAACATGCAATTGCACGAATAAAACTAACTTCAAAAAAATATTGTTTCTTACCCTTGTACATTATTAAACTTCCTTTACTAGTCTTTAAAATTTTAACACCCAACCCATGATAGTAGGTATATAGAATTGTTTCAACCTTATTTACAAGAAATATAATAAATTGTAACAATTAGCTTACAATCGATTGCGAGAAAGAATTAACGGCAATATTTGTCATTTAATTTTCGACAATTAATTGTTTTATTTCTTTCTACTATCTAACTTTACCAAACTTTAGAACTATGTTTAACAATCGTCAAAAATAAATAATCCTTTAAACCTAAAGGAGACTCTGTTTAGACAAAGGGAATTCATTTTTTTGGCTACGTCAAGTACACGAATAGATTACTAGTCTAGTTCTATATATCTAATAATCCACTCAACTATAGACAATACCCAGAAAGTTGTTAAAATGGTTAGTAGAGTTACCGCTTTATATTATGAGAAATTTGTCGATATATAAAAGTGGAAACATAGTAAGAATGTGGAGGTGAAATATTCGTTCGAGAAAGAAATAAAATTATATATTACGGAGGCACTTCATGAGAAAGACAGCTTTATTTTTAATTAGTTTGCTACTTTTCAGCATGGTATCTCCTTATAATTTGTCTGCTCAAAGTCTAGACTTCAGTGAGGAAGCGGATACGAATGAGTTCATCGAATACGATTCAGAAAATGACTCAATAGATATAGATGAGGATAAGACAGGTACATATGAGGAAGATAGCTTAGATGTTATAGAATCAGAGGATTCAGAGATAGAGGAAGTGGATGATGCGAAAGCAAACCCAACTCCTGCTACTGAAGAAAATGATCAAAATAACAAAGAAGTAACAGAAGAAGTAGAAGAAAAAGACAATGAAGACACAAACATAGAACAAGACATAGAAATTAATGAAGAAGAAGTTCAAGCAAATGTATCAAGTGCCGCAGCTCTAACAGTTCAAGAGTCTTCAACTAGTAGACTCGGGCATATTCGAAATGCAGATGTTGATTTATATGAGAATATTAACAATCTATCAATTTCATTTAAAGCTGGTGAAACGCACACAAACGCTGTTTATTATATAAAAAGACAAGCAGTAGTTAATGGGCAGACATACTATTTACTTAGTACTTTACCGAGTGCGGTAAATGGGGTTGTAGGTTGGGCGAAATCCTCAGATCTGTCGACACATGCACATAGTACTTTAGATAAACAAACAAAGAACTTATATGTTAAAGGTACAGGAAGTGCGTTTGAAAAAGCATGGGGCGGTTCTAAAGATAGAGTCTACCAAGACATGTCTAAGTTCACAGGCTATCCTTTCAAAGTTAATCTCACGGAAAAAGTTGGAAATAATACATGGTATCGTGGGTATATCAACGGTGAAAGAATTTGGTTACACTCAGCATATGTAGCAACCGAAGGAATTGACCATAAATCTGTAAGTAAACTAGGTCATTTACGAAGCAATGCTACAATCTATGAACGAATAGGCGATCCCTCGTCTGTTATTGATACGGCTCCATATTTAAATGCTGTTTATTATATTAAGAGAGAAGCAACATTTAACAATCAAAAATACTATTTAATTAGTACACTTCCAAGTAGCACAAATGGAACGATTGGTTGGGTAAAATCAAACGAACTATCAACACATAATCATAGAACAGTAGATAAAAAAGCGAAGACGCTTTACTTCAAAGGAACAGGAAGTGCTTTTACAAAAGCATGGGGCGGTTCGCAGGATGCAGTTCACCCGAGCATGTCTCCTTTTGCAGGTGAAGTATTCAAAATTAATTTAACAGAGACAGTCGGCAACAACACTTGGTATCGTGGTGTTCATAGAGGCGAAACAATCTGGTTACATTCGAGTTATTTAACGACTAAATCAGAAAGTAATACTAGCAGATTAGGCCATCTACGAGCGAATGCGACAATCTTCAAAACATTTGGAGATGCGAACACAATAGTAGACTCTGAAAATCTACAAAATGCTGTCTATTATATTAAAAAAGAAGCAAAAGTTCACAACGAAACATTCTATTTGATTAGTAATCAACCAAGTAGCACAAATGGTACAGTAGGATGGGTCAATGCAAAGGAACTATCAACCCACACTCATAGAACGGTTGATAAGAAATCGAAAGTATTTTATGCGAACGGTCTTGGCAGTTCCTATACGAAAGCATGGGGCGGAGCGCGAGATCTTGTCTATGAAGATTTATCTGTACATGCAGGTGAATACTTCGATGTTAACCTAACAGAAAAAGTTGGAAATAACACTTGGTATCGTGGTGTAATGAATGGTGAAACAATGTGGATTCATAGTGCTCACGTAGCAGAACAAATAACGAACTACCAAAACTATGATCTAACATTGAATGAGGCATTAGACATTCAATTAACCGCTAGACCACAAACAGACAAACACTACAACACATTTGTTTCTAAAGCTTATATTGATAGTAACAATAAAGTGACTGCTGATACGTTAAACGTAAGAGGCGGAGCAGGAACAAACTTCTGGGTTGTTGGTCAGTTGAAAAAAGGTGCAACAGTTTCTGTACTTGGAGAAGTTGGCGGATGGTATCAAATTGAATATACAAGAAAACATCAGTGGGTAAATCCAAGTCCTGCAGATGTTGCGTATTATTTAAATCCAAATAGCTTCATCAATGACGATAGACAGAAATTCCAATTCTTGGATTTAACGAAATCAAGTAATGCATCTGCAACAGTATTAAATAATTACTTGCGTGGTAAAGGAACCTTGCATGGTCAAGGACAAGCATTTATTGACGCTAGCCGTACACATGGTATAAACGACATCTATTTAATTTCTCATGCGATTTTAGAAACTGGTCATGGAGCTTCTACATTAGCACAAGGTGTTCAATACAATGGTGTAACGGTCTATAACATGTTTGGAATTGGTGCATATGATTCTTGTCCTGTGAACTGTGGGGCACAGAGAGCATATGAAGAGGGCTGGACAACACCAGCACTAGCAATCGTTGGCGGAGCAAAATTTATTGGAAGCAGCTATGTTAGAAATGGTCAAAACACATTGTATAAAATGCGTTGGAATCCAGCGGCAATGGCGTTGACAGGAAAATATGGCAGACAATACGCTACAGATATAGGTTGGGCTTCAAAGCAAGTAAGTACGATGTACAATCTTTATCAAACGATAGGAATTTACAATTTAAATCTAGAAATACCAGTATATAAGAGGTAAGACCAAATAGCATATAGTTCACTATACTGTGAGCTATATGCATATTTTTTACAAACAAATCAAGTTTAAACTCAACTAGAAGATGCCGATACATATATAGTTAATAGATTTTGTTCCATCGTAATTTTTATATTTCAGAAAAGAGGATTTTAATGAGAAAAACATTATTTTTTATTGTTTCTTCATTGCTATTCACATTGTTATTCCCAGTATATTTATCGGCAGAGCAAAAAGACGAAACGGGAAATGATGAATACAATGAGCTTGGTATCAGGATTGGGACAGAAGTTTATGGTGAAGATATTAGTAAATTAAGCGAAGAAGAACTTCAATATATTCCAGAAGGCTGGAGAGATGGTGTTGTTGAAGATGAACATCATGAGAAACTTATTCAAGAAGAACTTGAAGAAGAGCCTACAGTAGAGATGCAACCTTTCTCTGTTCTATCGAGAAATGTTTATCCTAATGTTAATAATTATATTCGTAACATGAGCGTTCCAAGTGTTGCTTATGATTATAAAAGTCAATTTACAAAGTTTAATTACAGATATGGTCATGGCGCTGTAGAGGGTGTAGTAGCACATGAGACAGCGAACGATCGTTCAACTATTCATTCAGAAATAAGTTATATGGAGAGAAACCATCGAAATGCATTTGTACATGCATTCGTTGATCATAATCATATTATTGAGATCCATCCATTAGATTATGGAGCATGGGGCGGTGGACGCTATGCCAACCAGCGATTTGTCCATGTTGAATTAACGAGAGTACACACCTTCGATCATTTCGCGCGCTCTATCAATAACTATGCAGATTATATCGCAAATATTTTGTATGATTATGGATTAGGAGTTACAAGCGCTGATAATAATGGAAGAGGAACATTGTGGTCACACCGTGCTGTAAGTGTTCACTTAGGTGGAACAAACCACGTGGATCCACATGGTTACTTCGCAAAATGGGGTTATAACTGGAGTCAGTTTGTAAGTCTCGTAACGCAAAAACATAATCAGTTAGTTGAAAGCAGAAAAGCAAACACAAGTAAACTAGCACATATCAATTCTAGTAATGCGCGCGTTTATCAAAGTCCACTTAATTTAACGAGTTATTCAACGGCTGGTAATACGAACTTAAACGAAGTCTTTTATATTAAAGCAGAAGCAAAAATAGCTGGAAACACTTATTACTTACTAAGTAGACAGCCAAGCAATAGAAATGGTGTTATTGGTTGGGTAAGAGCATCGGATGTTACAGCTAATGCGCATACTGGTGTTGATAAAAAGAGTAAATCACTTATTTTTAAAGGTACTGGAGAAGCCTATGATAAAGCTTGGGGCGGATCTAAGAACTTAGTATATAATGATTTATCAGCACATGCTGGCAATACCTTCCGTGTTCACTTAACGGAAAAAGTAGGAAACACTACTTGGTACCGCGGAAATTTAAATGGTAAAACGGTCTGGATTTCTTCTAGCCATTTATCAAACATACAAGAATCAAGCACAAGTAAGTTAGGCCATTTAAAAAATGCAAATGTAACTGTCTTTAAAGAGATCTATGATGACTCAACGTCATTTACTGCTGGTACAGAAAGAACAAATAAAGTTTATTATATTAAACGCGAAGCAAAAGCAAACGGTGACACATTCTATCTTATTAGTGAGGAACCAAGCAGCTCAAGAGGTGTGATTGGTTGGGTACATGCTAGAGACTTAAGTACGCATAATCATACAGGTGTTGATAAGCGAGCGAAGACACTTACAATTACAGGTCAAGGTCAAGCCTTTACGAAGGCATGGGGCGGTTCAAAAGACTTGGTTGATAACTTAGCTAATCATGCTGGGTCAACATTTAGAGTAAACCTTACAGAAAAAGTAGGAAATAATACTTGGTACCGTGGCACATTAAATGGAGAGCGTGCTTGGATTCATTCAAGTTATTTGATTGAAAAGAGTAACACAAGCAAGCTAGGTCATATTAGAAATGCTGATGTTACCATATACTCAGACTTATACACAAACGCACCATCATTTAAAGCAGGCACAGAATATACAAATATTGCATACTACATTAAGCAGCAAGCAAAGGCCAAAGGTCAAACGTATTATTTAATTAGTACGTTACCTAGTCGTACGTCAGGAGTTGTTGGTTGGGTAAACGCAAGAGATCTTTCTACTCATAACCATTCAGGCGTTGATAAAAAGTCTAAAACTTTTTATTTCAAAGGCACAGGAAAAGCTTATAGTAAAGCATGGGGCGGCGCTCAAGATTTAGTCCATAACAGTATGTCACAGTTTGCCAATCAAGAATTCCGCGTTCACTTGACTGAAAAAGTAGGAAGTAACACTTGGTACCGCGGAAACTTCAATGGTGAAACGATCTGGTTACATTCAAGCTATCTCACGACAAAAGAAGAAAGCAATACAAGTCGTTTAGGGCATTTGAGAGCCGACGCAACAATCTATAAAACAATTGGTGTTGAGAATTCAAGCTTCAATGCAGATAACCATTTAAATGCAGTTTATTATATTAAAAAGCAAGCAAAATTAAACGGTCAAACCTATTATTTGATTAGCACACAACCAAGCAGAACGAATGGCGTCATTGGTTGGGTAAAATCGAATGATATGTCATCACACACACATGTAGGTGTAGATAAAGCTAGAAAATCATTCACTTTCAAAGGGACAGGAAAAGCCTACAGCAAAGCATGGGGCGGTGCTGAAGATTTAGTTTTCAACAGTCTATCAGCATACAAAGGACAGCAATTTAATGTCCACCTAACTGAGAAAGTAGGAAACAATATCTGGTACCGTGGTGACTTTAATGGAGAAAGAATTTGGTTACACAATTCTTATGTTGAATAAAAAATAGAATAAAGAAAGCAAAGTCAGTCCACATCTATATCTTAGGTGTGGACTGACTTTAATATAATAATAATTACTTATTTAAATTTGATTTCTATGGCTTTGTTAATTACCTCTAGCCATTTTTCTTTGTTAACCTTTAAACTGAAGTTCTTAGAAACATATTTCCTAGCTCTTTTACCCATTTTGATTGCATCAGTTGGATTCTTGAATAAATAAATCATTTTTGACGCAAGTTCATCATTGTCCCCATTATTTATTAGAAACCCATTATCATTATTTACAATCATATCTCTAGGGCCATATTTAAAATCATAGCTAATAACTGGTGTTTCATTACTCATACTTTCCAAACAGGATAAACCAAAACCTTCTGTTTTCGAAGTAAATAATGAGAAAAGTCCTTTTTGAAAAGCAGCATCGGAATCATGTGTGAATCCTTTTAGGAAAACATGATTTTCCAATCCGAGTTCGTTAATTAAAGATATATAATTATCTTTTTGTCTACCTGAACCCCATATTTCCAATCGGGCATTGGGAACTTCTTGCACTACCTTAGCAAAAGCCTTTATAGAATGATCGATTCTTTTTATCGAACTATATCTACTCACGATTACAGCTAAATTTTTATCTTTATTTTTATAAAAATTATTAAATAATCTATTATTTAGTTTCACCTCATGATAATGAGGAACAACACAGTAAGTTGTTTTTATACCAATTTGATTCGTGATATCAGCTCTTTGTTCTTCAGAAAGAAAGATTGCCACGTCAAATTTATCTATGTTTTTATATCCCGTTTTTACTTTGGGTGCTATTTCTGTACCACCGGGATAAGGTGGACCTAAATGATTACTATGTAATCTCCATACTTTAGCTACCTTCTCATCATCTATGTTCAATAATAATTTATCTGTTGTTCTTGTATCCGAAATTACGATGGACTTATCCTTCACGATACTATTAACCCAATCAACTTTATAATTGAAATCGTCCTTTACATATACTTTTTCAAGTGAGTCTTTATTAAAGAAGAGCATTCTTATGAATTCGCCTGTTTTAGGTTCCGTCCAAATTGTTAAATATGCTTCCCCTTTGGTGTTATAAAAGACAGATTGCCTTGGCTTGTTTAAAGAAAGGTCCATATACTCAACTTTTCGAACATTACCCCAAGGGTCATAAATTTCTCTTTTTGTCCGATATTGATTTTCATCATGATAGTCGATAAAATCAATTGTATCATCATTTTCTAATGAAATGTATTTTCTGTAAATGCCGTTTTCATATATTCTATAAGCATTATGTTCTGGTCTTTTATCATAAGCGAAGCCTTTAGTAAACTTCGTTAATGAAAACTTAGACTTTTTCTTTTTCACTTTTTCAGGGGAAGTAAAACCTTCCATGTGCTCATAAATATTCACTATATTTACATCTTTATGAATTTTATTCATTTTCAATAGTTCTTCCCTAATCAAAGGATATCGCGGGTTAAAATTAAAGGTTAAAATATTGGTATCGAATCCCAACTCTGCAAACAAAGAAGCTTGCTTTAATGAAGCTTTTGTTATTCCACCCCGCACAAGACCGATGTTACTCATTAACAGATAGATCGTTGGTTTCATTTAAAGCTCTCCCTTAAAGTCAAAATCAATCATTCCATATTATATCAGATATATATTATAGTTGTATAATTAAACCCATATATAAAAAGAGACTGGATTTTGTTTGTATAAATTTTATGTTATAATTTATAAGTCTATATTTAATCAAGCTTTTAAAGGAGATAAACATGATTAATAAAGGTAAAATTTCAGTTATAATACCTGTTTATAATACAGCAGAATTTATAGAAGAATGTATTGATTCATTGGAAAATCAAACATACAAAAATATAGAGATAATTTTAATTAACGATAATAGTGATAACGATTGTACGAATCTACTTGAGCATATAGCAAGTGGCAATGAAAATACAAAGTTGTTTCATTTTAGTGAAAGAAAAGGAGTAGGTGCTGCAAGGAATTTTGGTATTGAAAAATCAACTGGAGAATTTATATATTTCCTCGATAGTGATGATTATTTACCAGAGAAAACTCTAGAAATTTTAATTACGCATATAAAGGATAATGCTCTAATAAAAGGTAGCGTTAGAAATACTAATTTTAGTAATAGCATGGCAATTATTTTTGATGGTCTATTTAAAGTAAAGCACTATACGGATAATAGATATAAATTAATTGAAAATAGATCTGCACTGAACTTTTTAATTAGAAGAGACTTTATAGAGGATGAGGGTCTAGTTTTCTCCGAGGAAGTTGAAGTATTTTCTGATTTAAGTTTTATGATTCCAGCTCTGATGAAAAATGAAGTTATTTTTTACTTAAAGGAAGCAGTTTATTTTAGACGAAAGAGAAATGATCCGATTTCGAATCCATCATTAATACAGTATGAAGAGACTAAGGTTATAAGGGATTTCTTATTTGTATTTAACCAATTAAGAGATAAATATGATAATTTATTAGTGATTGAGTACTTGGATAAGGAATTATTAAATTTCTATAGAAAGACAATCGTTCCATACTTTAAAGAAGGCGAAAAAATAGATGAACTTTATCCAAATATATTAAGCTCCATGAAAAAGGTGAGCAACGATACGATTGGAGATTATGATTGGCTGTTCAAAAAAGAACTTGCTGCCCTTCGTAGTGGTAACGTAAAAAAATACAAAAAAATAAATAATAGGCATCAATTTTTACGAGATATTAGAGATGGTTTAAAAACAAGGCGTAAATTTTACATTTTTCTATACAGAAGAGTGTTTATGAAATTAAAAATGAAAGAAAATGTTGTGTTTTTTGAAAGCTTTTTAGCTAAATCTTATTCTGATAATCCAAAGCATATTTATGAATATATGTTAAATAATAATATGAATTATAAATTTGTATGGAGCATGAGAGAAAAGAAAGATGATATGCCTGGTAAGCCGATACAAGTCGAAAGATTTAGCCTAAAGTACTTTTATTATTTAGCAACAGCAAAATACTGGGTGAGTAATTCTAGAATGCCTAAATATCTCGATAAGCGTCCTGGGAATGTATACTTACAAACGTGGCATGGTACTCCGTTAAAAACATTGGTGTTTGATATAAACGATATACATTCAGCTGATCCAAACTATAAACCGAATTTTTACGAGCAATCTCGAAGATGGGACTATTTGAACTCACCAAATCAATATTCTTCGGATATTTTTAGAAGTGCTTTTAAATACGAAAAAGAAATGCTTGAGTTTGGCTACCCTAGGAATGATATTTTATATAATAAAAATAATGCAGAAGATATTATGAAGTTAAAGAAAAATATAAGAGTCCCTCTAGATAAAAAAATTATTCTATATGCACCAACTTGGCGCGATGATGAATTTTTCTCAAGAGGAAACTATAAATTCACCCTGCATTTAGATTTAAAGAAAATGCAAAAAGAATTTGGAGACGAATATATACTCTTACTTAGATCGCATTATCATATCGCTAACCAAATTGATGTATCCAAATATAAAGGTTTCGTATATGATCTGAGTAAATATGATGACATTGCAGAGCTTTACTTGATTTCTGATATGCTTATTACTGATTATTCTTCGGTGTTCTTTGACTATGCACATTTAAGACGTCCTATATTATTCTATACGTATGATCTAGAGAAATACCGTGACCAATTAAGAGGTATGTATTTAGATATGGAAGAGGAAGTTCCAGGTCCATTACTGATGACTACCGATGAGGTTGTAGAGACAATTAAAGATGTAGATAATGTCATCAAAGAATATGAAGCTAAGTATGAGACATTCTATAATAAATTTTGCTTATGGGATGATGGTCAAGCTAGTAAGAAAACCGTCGAAAGAGTCTTTGAAGATAGTTAATGGAATAAATGGCCCACAAATATAAGATATGGTGGTAGTATGAAGAAAAAATTGAAAAATAGTTTATCAAAAATATATAAAAAAATATTCTATTATTTAGGATTGGTTCTACCAAAAGACGACAAATTAATAATGTTTGAAAGCTTTCATGGAAAACAATATAGTGACAATCCTAGAGCGTTATATGAATATATAAAGAAGAATCATTCTCAATATAAGATGTATTGGAGCGCAGATCGAAGACATTTAAAAGATTTTAATGGTTATGATATTAAATATGTGAGACGTTTTTCGATTAAATGGATGTTATTAATGACTAGAGCTAAATATTGGGTAATAAATAGCCGATTGCCTTTATGGATCACTAAGCCAAATCGTACAATCTATGTACAAACTTGGCATGGTACGCCACTAAAACGATTGGCAATAGATATGGATGAAGTTCATATGCCTGGCACAAATACCGAAAAGTATAAGAAGAACTTTTTAAGCGAATCTAGTAAGTGGGATTACTTAGTCTCGCCAAATGCTTATTCAACGGAAATTTTTAAAAGAGCCTTTCAATTTGATAAGAAAATGATTGAATCAGGTTATCCTAGGAATGACTATTTAATTAACTCAAATAACGATGAGAATAAAAATAAAGTAAAACGCTTAGCCAATTTACCTTTAGATAAGAAGATTATTCTATATGCACCAACATGGCGTGATAACCAATTTTACTCTAAAGGTAAATACAAGTTTGATTTGGAAATGGACCTTAATAGAATGAAAGAAAAACTAGGGGAAGAGTATATTATTATTTTAAGACTTCATTACTTAGTAGCTGAGAACCTAGATCTATCAGAATACGAGGGCTTTGTATATGACTTATCTTACCATGAAGATATACGTGAGCTTTATATAATCGCAGATATGCTGATAACCGATTACTCATCCGTATTCTTTGATTATGCGAATCTTAAACGACCAATGCTGTTTTTCGTTTATGACATTGAAGAGTATCGTGATAATCTGCGAGGCTTTTATTTTGAATTTGAAGAGAAGGCTCCAGGTCCTTTGGTTAAAACAACGGAAGAGATTATCAATGAGATTGTAAGTATTGATAGAAATGGATTTGCACCATCAGAAATAGAAGAAGCATTTTATGAGAAGTTTTGCTATCTTGAGGATGGTAATGCAAGTAAAAGAGTTGTTGAGGAATTGTTTCAGAAATAAGATGGAGAAGCAGGTTTAGGTAGGCGCTAAGTCTGCTTCTTCATTGTGTTTTACTATAATTACTTGTATAATTTATAACTAGTTATTAACGACATATGTAAGTAGTTAGCGTTGAAAGGAAATATCTATGAAATCTGCATTTAAGGTAATTCAAGAGCAAATAAATCACTTTTATCTAATTCGGAGGCTTTCAATATACGAATTAAAAAGTAAAAATAAAAATAATTATTTGGGGGTGGCTTGGGAGCTAATTAATCCAGCGATTCAGCTTTTAATTTATTGGTTTGTCTTTGGCACACTAAGGTCACGTGCACCTGTAGAGGTTGCTGGGGTAGAGGTAGAATTCTTTAGTTGGTTAGTCGCAGCATTTTTCCTGTGGATCTTCTTTTATCAAGGAACAATCCAAGGGTCAAAGTCAATTTATTCGAGACTTAGAATGCTATCCAAAATGAATTTTCCCATGAGTATTATCCCAAGTTATGTGATTTTCTCGCATTTCTATGTTCATTTACTAATGGTTGCGATATCAGCGACGATTCTTCATATTAGCGGGTATCATTTGAACGCATACACATTACAAATCTTTTATTATATGTTTGGAGCAGTTGCACTCATTTTTGCATTATCACTTATTACCTCAACATTGTCTACGATAATCAGAGATATTCATATGTTCCTTAATTCAACACTTCGAATGCTTTTATATTTATCAGGGGTGTTATGGCCGATAACGATATTAGCCGATTTTCCAACCATCATGAATCTCATGAAGTTGAATCCGTTATATTATCTAATTGAAGGCTACCGTGCTGCATTCTTTAGTTCAGAACTGCATTTCATTACAAATTGGGAATATACCCTCTATTTCTGGGGTGTAGTCATCGTCTTGCTGATTTTTGGTGCGTTTCTACACATGAAGTTCCGTAGACATTTTATTGATTATTTATAAAGGGCTTGTGAAAAATATGGATAAAGCAATTGTAGTTAAGAATGTTTCAAAAAAATATAGACTCTTTACAGGGTCGAAAGAACGCATCCTCGATTTAATTTTTCCAAATAGAATTGGAGAAGAGTTTTTTGCATTAAAAGATGTTGATTTCGAAGCAGAAAAAGGCGATATTATTGGGTTCGTTGGAACAAATGGTTCTGGTAAATCCACCTTATCAAATATTATTGCTGGTATTGTACCACAAACATCTGGGAAAATTGAGATTAACGGACAAGCAGCCTTAATTGCGGTTGCATCTGGTCTAAAAGGTGATTTGTCTGGTCGAGAAAATATAGAACTTAAGCTTCTCATGCTAGGGTTCAATAAAGAAGAGATTAGCGAGTTAGAACCACATATTATTGAATTTGCTGAGCTAGAGAAGTTTATTGATCAGCCTGTGAAATCATATTCTAGTGGAATGAAATCAAGATTAGGTTTTGCAATTTCGGTTAACGTAGATCCAGACATATTAATTATTGATGAAGCTCTATCTGTTGGAGATAAAGCTTTTGCAACGAAAAGTCTTAATAAGATGTTAGAGTTCAAAGAAAATGGCAAGACAATGATTTTCGTCAGCCATTCGTTAGGGCAAATGAAGAAGTTTTGTGAAAAAATACTATGGCTTGAATATGGAAGAGTAAAAGCTTACGGAGATGTTGGAGACGTCTTGCCACGCTACGAAGCATTTCTAGAGAAGTGGGAAAAACTTCCGAAAGAAGAACGTGAAGCATATCGAGAGAATGTAATAGCTGATGGTCCAACCGAAGATGTTGAAGAGTTATTACATAAAGTCGAAACTGACGAGACCTATGAGGAAGAATATACAAGCATGCTCGGGCATTTAAGAGGCGCTAAATCATATATCTATTCTTCCCCAATGAAAGAAAACAAAGAGCCATCAGATGAATTTAAAAATAGTGTATATTATATTAAGAAACAAGCTGTCTATCAAGGGAATAAGTATTACTTGTTGAGTGAAGAACCAAGCGCAGAAAAAGGGACGATAGGTTGGATGAAATCAAATGATCTTTCCCTACATGTTCATTTATCCATCGAAGAAATATCTAAAACGCTTTCCATAACAGGTAACGGTTCTGCATTCAGCAGACCATGGGGTGGAAAGAAAAACCTTGTTTACGAGGATTTAAATGAATTTAAAGACCAGCCTTTCCAAGTAATGAAATTAGAAATGGTTGGGAAAAACGTTTGGTATAACGGTATATTAAACGATAAAGAAGTCTGGCTTCATTCTTCGCAAGTACTTGTCGAGGAAGAAGCCTCATAAAATATGTGTAATACGAAAAAGCTCCTGCTGATTTTTTAGGCAGGAGCTATTTTGTAAATATCCCAGGCTCATTTGAAAACACCCCATCAACCCCATAATCGATTAATTCCTCATACCGATCTTTAGAGCTAACAGTGTATGGATAAACTTTATAGCCTAGACGTTTACAATTCTCCACAAACTCTCTATCGACATAAACATGATTTGGATGAATGCTTGAAATTGGCAGTCCGCTATTTGCGACATATTCCCAGGTGTTTAATATTCTATAATGAAATAACATGCCTAAAGGAATTTCTGGTGCAAGTTGGTGTATTTTTTTGAGAGCCATATGATCAAAAGAAGATACGATGACATTTTCCAAACGCTCGTGATCCTTCAAGCAGTTTAATAAAATTTGTTCAATCCCTTCATAAATAACAGGGATATTTTTAATTTCAATATTTAAAATGAGATCGTCTGGACAAATATGTAGAACTTCTTCGAGAGTGGGAAGAGCAGTCCCAACATATTGCTCGCTAAATGACGCGCCAACATCAATTCTTTTAATTTCTTCTAGTGTATAATCTTTTATTAATTTTGTGGAATTAGAATTGAATCGAGTTAGTTTATGGTCATGACAAACTACTAAATGATTATCTTTTGTCAGTTGAACATCGAGTTCTAATGCTCTTGCGCCATGGTCGATTGCTTTTTGAAAAGCTGGTAGTGTGTTTTCTGGTGCTTCTGTTAGAGAGCCTCGGTGGGCAAAGTTAAGTGGCAATTGGAATCCTCCCTTAAGCTAATAATAATTTCAGCATAACATAAGATTTGAAATGAAAAAACTGCTGCCCAATGTGGACAGCAGTTTAAATAATTAATAAGGTGTGCGTTTTTCTTCACCGGCAATTTCACTTGATTTCATTGGGCCGTTTGCTCTTGAAATCTCCAAATGATCTTTAAGTGTGATTTTCGTTTCATTTAAAGCATCTTCATCGAGTTTCCAGTAATATACGCCATTTGGCCAGTAATCTGTACCTTCAAGTGTTAATGTTTCGATGTCTAGGTTAGTGCCTTCTGTTCCGTAAGAAATGAAGCTCTTCATTTCGCTGAATGACATACTCGTTGTCATGTTGCTACCAACTGCTTGAATAATATCATCGTATTTCAAGATTGAATTGACGGAGACAGCTTTTTTAACGATAGCTTTGATGATCTCTTGCTGTCTCTTTCCACGTTGAATATCGTTATCTAGCTTTCTAGTACGTGCTAATGCCAATGCTTCTTCACCATTAAGATCCTGTTCTCCAGGTAGTAAGTGAATGGCACCTTTTCGATCTTGAGAATCCATTTCATATAATTCATACGGAACTTCTACTGTAATTCCATTAACTGCATCAACGACATCAATAAAGGCTTCGAAATTTAACTTTACATAATAGTCGATCGGCACTTCTAATAGATTTTCTACCGTATCAATCGTTGCTCTTGTTCCACCATATGCATGTGCGTGATTAATTTTTGTTTCATAACCGACTTCTGGAATATAAGTGAGTGTGTCTCTAGGAATACTCAAAAGCTTAACACTTTTATCAGATTTGTTCAGTGTCGCTACCATGAGTGTATCCGTTCTAGAATTATCAGCATTCGCTCTTATGTTACTTGCGTCTAATCCCATAATCAAAATAGATACATTGTCTGAGCTAGGGTCTACTGCAGTTTTACGTAATTCGGATTTTTCTCTTTCATCGTTCTCATAGGACTCTGATAGTACAGAATCGGCTGTCGTATATAGATATGCTCCGTAACCTAATACACCTAATAGTAACAGGCAAAATGGTAGGAGTATAAGATAGATGCGTCTGCGGCGAGCCCGTTTGTTTCGTTTGACCACACGAGATTGTGGTGTGTTATACTTTGACATAGTTGATTCTCCCCGAAATTTATAAATAACTTTTTAAATTATTCGTATTATTATTTTTCATTAGAATAAAAAACAGATTTTTTCATTACACTATATTTTACTATGAATATCAAGTTTCGTAAACAATATTAACGGTATATTAATTTTGTAAAGATAGATTGTGAACAAGGAAAGGCTGAAAAAGATGGAAAAGGCATTGAATACAGTAGAGATAATGGATGTTGACTTTGTAAATTTAACTAAAAAAGATTTTTTACAACATTATCTTTCACCGAGATTAATCGAACAGAAAAAAACCTTCCTCGTAACTGCAAACCCTGAAATTGTCATGTATGCGAGAGAAAATGAAAGTTATAAATCTATTTTACAGTCAGCGGATTATGTTGTACCTGATGGCATTGGAATTGTAATAGCCTCAAAGATAAAAAAACAACCTTTACAAGAAAGAATCGCAGGGTTTGAATTGATGCTCGATTTATTAGACCATGCAGAAGAAAAGAATTTAAGTTGTTATTTCCTAGGTGCAACTGAAGAAGTGAATGCAAAAGTTATTGCAGAAGTGAAAAAGAAACATCCAGAGCTTATCATCGCAGGGCGCCATCATGGTTTTTTTGAATTAGAAGACGAGGCAGTGAAAAAAGAAGTGCTAGCAGCAAATCCGGATATTATTTTTGCAGCATTAGGATTCCCTAAGCAAGAAGAGTGGATTACAATGATGCTAGACGAATGTGAAAAAGGATTGTTCATTGGTGTCGGCGGCAGCTTTGATGTATTAGCTGGTGAAGTAAAACGAGCACCAGAAGCTTGGATAAAATTAAATTTGGAATGGTTATATAGAATTATAGAACAGCCTTTTCGAGCGAAACGAATATTGAAAGCATTTGAATTTATGATTAGAATTTTATTTAAAAAGTATTAATTCCTTAAAAAATTGGAGTGACGACAGTGAATAAACCAATTAAAGTGATGGCTATCTTCGGAACGAGACCTGAAGCAATTAAGATGGCTCCTCTCGTACTAGAGTTAAAGAGGCGACCGGAAGAGTTTGAAACGATTGTTACAGTAACGGCGCAACATAGAGAAATGCTTGACCAAGTGCTTGATATATTTAAAATAACTCCTGATTTTGATTTAAATATTATGAAACAAAAACAATCGCTGGCCGAAATTGCAACACGTGCGCTTGAAGGCCTTGATGAATTAATGAAGAATTCAAAGCCAGATATCGTGTTGGTGCACGGCGATACGAGTACAACTTTTGTAGCAAGTCTAGCAGCTTATTATAATCAAATAGCTGTTGGACATGTAGAAGCAGGCCTTCGTACGTGGAATAAATATTCGCCGTTTCCAGAAGAAATGAATCGTCAGCTAACAACTGTATTAGCCGATTTACATTTTTCACCGACAGAAAAGTCAAAAGAGAATTTGCTGAAAGAAAATATTGCGTCTGAGCGTATTTACATAACTGGCAACACAGCAATTGATGCTCTGAAAACGACGGTAAATGAAGATTATTCAAGTCCAGTACTTGATGCGATTGGCGAGAAACGCCTTGTTCTGATGACAGCACATAGGCGTGAGAATCTAGGAGAAAATATGAACCAGATGTTTCGCGCGATTAAGCGCTTGGTTGAAACGCATGATGATATTCATGTGATCTACCCTGTTCATTTAAATCCAGTTGTGCGGGAAACAGCAGAAGCGATTCTTGGGCGGGACGATCGGATCCAGTTGATTGAACCATTAGACGTTGTCGATTTTCACAATTATGCTAGTCGAGCTCATCTAATTTTAACGGATTCAGGTGGAATTCAGGAAGAAGCGCCATCTCTTGGAGTTCCTGTTCTCGTGTTAAGAGATACAACAGAACGCCCAGAGGGGATAGAGGCTGGGACCTTGAAGTTAGTCGGTACAGATGAAGATGTGATTTTTGATGTGGCTCATGAGTTATTGAGTAACGATGAAGAACATTCCAAAATGGCAAAAGCGACGAACCCATATGGAGATGGGGAAGCATCGAGACGAATTGCGGATGCTATTATAAATTACTTTGAAGAAAAATAGACTTATATAAAAAAGGAACTTCCGATTTAACAAGGAAGTTCCTTTTTTGTTCTATATAATTTTCTCAATATATTTAATTCAAATGAAATCTTCAATATAACTAGAATTCTTTATTGAAGCTATGTATAATTATATCGTTCGCAACAAATTCATAAAATGCATAATTCAACAAAGTTTCGCAATATTCAATCATGTTGAATGAGTAGTAAAGTACCTTGCTGTGGCTTTTATTTTACCACAAATGAATGCGCGTTGCATTACGTCTAACAAATCTGCAAAAGAACATAATAAACTAATGAGATTTTTACACGAAGGAGGCAATTATAAATGAGCAATACAGAAGAAAAGTCGGGTACATACGTTGAGGTTATTGGCGATACCGTCTATGGCAAGCATCTGATTTTTACAATAGCGATAAGTATCAGTGCAAGTTTGATTGGGTATCTCATAGGAAGTCAAATCTTCCCGTTGTTCGCTCCAGAGCAAATGATTCGTTCTTATTCATTAATGCTAGGAATAGCGGGAAGTTTATTAGCTTTAGTTATTAATACATTTTTATTCAAACCAAAGCGAACACTAAATGAAGTGCCTAACACGAGTGATGAATTGGAAGAGGTATATAAAAAGCTCGGCCTCGATATGGAAGTGGAGCGGGAATCAATAATGAATGATCCTGTGATTATGCAAGAAATGAAGGAACAAGGAATTTATGAGATGTTTATTAAGAATGAGGAGGACAAGCAAAAATGAACGTACTATTAATTGCGATTCTCCTAGCGGTTGTTGGAGGAGTTATTTTTACTCTAATTGGACTAGTCTCAGGCTCAGATGAGACAGCAGTTCTAGTGCCTGCAACGTTAATTGTTGTATTACTTGGCGCTCCTCCAGAAGCAATTTTTGCATTCTTTATGTCAGCAATTTTAGCGAAACATTTAACACATGCGATTCCCACCGCGCTAATGGGAGTACCTGGGGATACGACGGCGGCTCCGATGTTGGACCATGCGAACTTTTTACGTAGGATTGGGCTGCCGCATATAGCTTTAAGAAAAATGATTTCAGGCGGAATTATTGGTGCGTTTATTGCACTGCCAATTGCTATTTTATTTGCAGTATTCTTGAGTCAATTTGGAGAGTTTTTCAAAGAAAACTCCGGCATAATTTTCACAGGTGCCGCAGTTTTGATTGGTTATTTTTCCAAAGGTCGTTGGGCAAGTATTTTACTTATTGTGCCTTTGGCGTTGGTGATTCAAGGTCTGAACTTGGTGAGTACGACAATACTTGGCAACCCGCTAACGATCAGCTTCTTCTTAGGTATAGCGATTGGACCAATGCTTACTGATATTTTACTTGCGACATCAAGCAGTGCTCGTCCGCTAATTGAGAGAAAGCAAGCGAATGAATATAAACTCGCGCCTGAACAGAAGTCGTGGGCTGGCTATTTTCCGAATCCGTTTAAAGTGTTAACGAAAAAACAAACGGCAGCTGTAGGTGGGACGTCATTTCTTTCTTCTTTAACATTTGCACTTAGTCCAGTAGGTATGACGGCACTAATGGGTGAGCTTGTAGGTTCTAGAGTAAAGGGACAGTACAAAAAGTCGACGACGAGTTTGTCGACGATGAATGCTGTGACAGAATCAACTTATGTCGCAGAAACAATTATTCCGCTCGTTGCTTTCGGAATTCCTTTGAGTCCGGTTGCAATTGGACCTGCACTGGCGTTATTTAATGCGCCACCAGTATTTACAACAGAACCAGAAATTCATAATTTGCATACACTCCTGCAGCCAATTGATTTCTTGATATATGGTTTGATTGGGTTGATAATCGCTGCATTAATTGCCTATCCATTTTCCATGAATTTTGCACGTAAAGCTACGGTCTTCGTTTTGAAGAAAATCAATCAAGAAGCGATTATTGGAATGTTCATCGGAGTCGTTGTCTTGCTTGCCTTTTATGAGGGGGGACTCGTAGGTGTTGTAGTCACATTTGCGATTGCGATGGTTGGTGGATTGCTGAATCGATTCCTTGGAGTAGGCGTTGGTGTACAGTTTATGATCTTTTATGGGTCTGGGTGGATTATTGGGACGTTATTGGGTTTATAGAATGAGACATAGGGACGGTTCTCTTGTTGCACTGTGAGTGCGACAAGAGAACCGTCCCCATGTTGCAGTTAAAATAATAATGGAGAATAGAATAAAAAAAGCAATGTAATTGTGTGATTCTATAAAAATATTTAATTGGAATTCTTAATTACCATTGCAATCCCTTGGCCACCACCAATACATAGACTAATGACAGCGTATTTGCCATTCCTTCTTCTTAATTCATAGGCAGCAGTTAATGCTAGTCTAGCTCCACTCATACCGACTGGATGACCTAGTGCAATTGCTCCTCCATTTACATTTGTTATTTCACGGTTTAGTCCAAGTTCTTTTTCCACAGCCAGATACTGTGCAGCGAATGCTTCATTTACTTCCACTAAGTCCACGTCTTCAAGTTTTAAATTTGCTTTTTGTAAAGCGTCTTTGATAGCTGGAGCTGGTCCAATTCCCATTATATTGGGATCGACACCTTTTACTGACCAAGATAGGATTTCAGCTATTGGCTTTAAGCTATTGTCTTTTACCGCTTTTTCACTTGCAATTATTAGACTCGCTGCACCGTCGTTAATTCCAGAAGAATTTGCTGCGGTAACCGTTCCATCCTTCTTGAAAACTGTTGGTAAGTTACTGATGCTCTCAAGAGTAGTTTCAGGTTTAATATGTTCATCTTTATCAATGATATTTGAACCTTTACGTGACTTCACTTCGACTGGAACAATTTCTTCAGCAAAAACACCAATCTTTTGAGCTTTTGCTGCTCTTTGATGAGATAGTACAGCGTATTCGTCTTGCTCTTTTCGCATTATGTTGTATTTTTCTGCGAGATTCTCTGCTGTTACTCCCATGCCAAAGCCAGTGTATTCATCAAGTAATGTTGCTTGAAGCATATCCTGGAATTTCAGTCCTCCCATTTTTGAACGACTAAAACGTTGTTCAAAGTTTGCATATGGTGCTTGGGACATGTTTTCTGTTCCGCCTACGAGCGTAAAGTCAGCCTCATTCAATAGGATTTCTTGGACGCCTGAAATAATTGCTTGTAATCCAGATCCGCATAATCGATTTAAATTATACGCAGGAACTTCGTAGGAGAGTTCACTTTCTAAACCAACGTGACGTGCTATATACGCAGCGTTTGGCTCAGAATGAATTACATTCCCATATATCAAGTGATCAATTTGCGCTGGGTCAACAGAAGCGCGTAACATAGCTTCTTTTGCAGTGAATGTTGCTAAGCTTGTAGTAGTTAGCTGTGAAAAAGATCCCCCAAAAGATGTTAAAGCAGTTCTAGCACCATCTAAAATAAAAGCTTTTGCCATTCGTTACCCTCCAATAATAGTTTTTATTGCTATCAATCTCGTTTTTAGAATACATTAAATTATTATATTTGTATAAACTTTATCATCAGATAAATGTAAATACAAGTAGAGTAGGTTAAATAGAGAGCAAGCACACGTTTGCTGTAACTATTTAACTTTCACTTATGTGTTTGTAATGAGTGGTTTATCATAATTGATTTATATTCTGAATAAAAAGTTATTGACAACTGTACTAAATTGTTTTAGACTTTATTTTATATAAAAAATTAAGAAAATTATCAGTAAAGTTTAGCGACAATATCAAAAACTCACTTTCAGTGATTTATGAATACGATTTCACAATTAACAAAAGGATAATATGTATAAAAGTGTATAAGTACTATATTTATGCTAGTCCTATGAGCTTTTCTTAAGTGTGTTCAAAATTGGTTACGTATTCATAAGCTGGTTTGGTTCTCAATTTTATAAAACTTTTAGGAGGTTTAAGATGAATGTTCCTGTAATTGTATCAGCTGTTAGAACGGCAATAGGAAAGAGAGGAGGAGCTCTGAAAGATTTACATCCTTATAAATATGGAGGAGAAGTCATAAGAGAAGCAGTTAATAAAACAAAATTGGACTCTCGTGAAATAACAGATGTCATCATGGGAAATTGTTTATCTAATGTAGGGAACATAGCTCGAATGTCAGCGTTAGAGGCACAGCTAGATGTTTCCGTTCCTGGAGTTACAATTGATCGACAATGTGGTTCAGGTATAAATAGTATCATGATGGCGGCTCAAATGATTAAAGCTGATGGTGGAATATACGTCGCTGGTGGAATAGAAAGTATGACACTAGAACCATACCTACTAGAAAAACAATCGAAACCTTTTAATCAGCATCCACCCAAGTTTCTGAGTAGAAATTTAAGTCCTGAAGAAATTGGGGATCCTCCAATGGGCATTACAGCAGAAAATCTAGCTGAGAAATACAACATAAGCTTTGAAGAACAAAATCTGTATGCACTAGAAAGTCAAAAGAAAATGGATCGAGCGATGTCAAAAGGTTATTTTGAGGACCAAATTATCCCTATAGAGATACATACGAAAAAAGGTCCGATTAATTTTTACGAGGATGAACACCCAAGAAGAAATATATCTTTGGAACAACTTAACAGTTTGAAACCGATTTTTAAAGTGGGTGGAACTGTGACGGCAGGAAGTTCCTCAGGAATAAATGATGGAGCAGCTGCTGTCGTAATGATGGTTGAAGACGAAGCGATTAATAGAGGACTAGTACCATTGGTACGTGTAGTTGGCTATGCAGTGACAGGGGTTGATCCTAATTATATGGGAATTGGGCCTGTGCCTGCAGTACGAAAAGTACTTGCAAACACAAATTTAGCTTTAGAAGAAATGGATTTAATTGAAATTAATGAAGCATTTGCTGCTCAAGTACTTGCCTGCCATAAAGAGTTAAACTTTGATATGGAAAAAGTAAATGTTAATGGTGGTGCAATCGCACATGGCCACCCTATTGCAGCAACTGGAACAATTTTAGCTACAAAACTAATTTATGAATTAAAAAGAAGAAATCAAAGATACGGACTTTTAACGGCTTGTATAGGTGGTGGTCAAGGGATAGCAGTTATTTTAGAAAATATAAGGTAGTTACGGGGGATAATAATGGACATTAAAGATATTAATAAAATTACGGTCATAGGATCTGGACTCATGGGGTCACAAATTGGCATGGTATGTGCACTAGCTGGCTATAGAGTAACAATTAATGACATTGATCAAGGAAAATTAGATGAAGCAAAAAATATGCTAGAAAAACGAATGCATAGAAGGGTAGAAAAAGGTAAATTTACTAGAGAAGAATTTGAAAGCGTATTCAGTAAAATAACTTTTAATACAGACCTAGAAAGTTCTGTAAACGATACAGATTATGTTATTGAAGCAATTGTTGAGAAAGTAGAGGTAAAGCAAGAGCTGTTTAGCCAAATTGATAAATTAGCACCAGAACATACAATTATCGCATCAAATAGTTCAACAATTGTAAGCTCAAAAATGGCTGAACATACGAATAGACCAGAAAAGGTTTGTAACTTTCACTTTTTCAATCCAGCTTTAGTCATGGAATTGGTAGAAGTGGTGAAAGGAGAGCACACTTCAGAAGAAACAGTAAATGTGTCACTGGAGTTAGCAAAACGGTTAAATAAAACTCCAATCTTAATTAAAAAAGAAATTCTTGGTTTTGTTACGAATCGTATCTTAACAGCAATCTTTGATGAAGCACTTTATCTCTATGAAAATGGATATGCTTCACTGGAAGAAATTGATATCGCTTGTAAAAAAGGGTTGAACCATCCGATAGGTCCATTTGAATTACTAGATTTAACTGGTATCGATTTAAATTATCATATCAAAGAATACATCTATAGTGAAACCCAAGACGAGAAGGATAAACCTTCTCAATCATTGACTGAAAAATACCGCAAAAAAGAATGGGGTAAAAAATCTGGAATTGGTTTTTACAATTACAAGTAACTTCCATGAAAAAAGAGAGGAGTTGTATGCGTGGAGTATTCACATATATTACTAGAATACGTAGATTCCTACGCTACCATAACGATCGATAGACCTAAATCGTTAAATGCATTAAACTTTGAAAGTTTATCTGAAATAAAGAATGCCTTAATAAAATGTCTAGAAAATGACTCAGTGAGTTCTATAGTTTTCAAAGGAGCTGGAGATAAGGCTTTTGTAGCTGGTGCAGATATAAAAGAATTAAAAGAAAAAGATATGATTTCAATGCTCAAAAATGAGGGTTTTCAAGATTTATTCAATTTTATTGATGAATATGAAAAGCCGACTATTGCGGCGATAGACGGGCTTGCATTAGGTGGTGGATGTGAGTTGGCGTTGGCTTGCGATATTAGAGTGGCGACAGAAGCATCTATATTTGCCTTACCAGAACTCAACTTATCCATTATTCCTGCAGCAGGCGGTACACAAAGACTAGCAAAACTAGTGGGTGCTGGAAATGCATTATATATGATTTTGACTGGTAAGAAAGTTACTGCTAAGGAAGCAAAAGAGATGGGATTAGTAAACGAAGTAGTAGCAAAGGAGAACTTGGAAGAAGTGGTTAACGATATCACTAAAAATTTAGCTAATAAAAGTTCAATAGCTTTAAAATTAGCGAAAATATCAGTTAAAAAAGGGGTGGATGCAAGTAATGATGTAGGACTTATATTAGAAAAGATTTCTCAAGCTTTGTTGTTCACAACAGAAGATAAAAAAGAAGGTATGGAATCGTTTATTGAAAAAAGAAAGCCAAATTTTGTAGGAAAATAAAAATGAAATGGGGATTAATTATGAAAATCAGTAAAAGTATTTTATTTAGCCTTATGTTTGCAATGATTTTATTAGTAGCTTGTGGATCTGATGATGAGACACCTGATAATGCACAAGCGCAGGATGGTTCAAGTAATATAACAGAACAGAAATTTAGAATTAACGCTGGGCTTTCCTCTGAGGATAATAACGTAGCTGCCTTCACTGCACCATGGATTGAAGAAGTAAAAAATAGAACGGATGGGAAAATAACATTTGATGAGTTTTATTCTCAAGAACTAGTGAACATGGGAGAAGAAGTAAGAGCCCTAAAAGACGGTACAATAGATATTGCAGCTCCTGTATTACCGACGTACAACCCTGATCAATTTCCATTATCTGATATTACGATGCTCCCATTAATTAGTGGGGACTCCAAAGTTGTGGCACGAGCATTTGCAGATTTAATAGCTAGTGATGTTGAATTAGTTGACGGACAAACATTTGTAGAATATGAGTATGGTAGACATGGTATGAAAGCATTACCAGTGCAGCCGATTGCAGACTATACAATTGGATTCGTAACAAAAGATGAAATTAAATCTGCTTCTGACTTACAAAACCTTTCTTTAAGAACCGGTGGAAGAGCTCATGAAATATTCGTTAGTGAACTAGGATCTGGCTCAGTATCTATGCCGTGGAGTGAGGAATTCGAAGCACTTAGTAGAGGAGCAGTTGATGGTAACGTAAGATCTGTTAATGATTACGAACCATATGGATTTGATGAATTAATTAATCAAGCGCTAGAAGGTATTAGTTTAGGAAACTTCCCATTCATTTGGTTAATGGATGAAGAGAAATGGAACGAACTTCCTGAAGAACTTCAAACAATTATGGAAGACGTAGCATATGAACTTGCAGAAACTGATGTGAAATTAGAAGCACAAGCAGCAGCATATGATAAAGCAGTTGAAAAAGGAATTAAATTTGTTCATGTAGATACACTTGATGAAGATGCCCAGGAATTATTAGAAACAGCATCTATTAATACATGGCATGCTTGGATTGAGTCAAAAGAACAAGAAGGTCATCCAGGTAAAGAAGCTGCTAAGTTATGGAGAGACTTACTCATCAAGCATGGTGGAGAAGTACATGGACCTATCTTAGATATTGAGTAATTAATAAGAGAATAATAAATAAAATATTAACTCTGTTGGAAAGTATGTAGGATTTAATAATATTCATAAAGACATTACATACTTTCCAACATTTAATTTTAAGTAAAAACTAGCTAATATTTCATTGATTTTATGGGTTCAATTTTCAGAAAAATGTTAGGAGGTTATCATGTGTCGATAGGTCTAATATTTACAATCGTCATTATTCTTTTTATAGTATTTTTGGCGTTTGGCATGTACATACACTCCATATTACTCGCGGCAGGAATAATTGGAATTGCTTTGTTAGAAGGTCCTTCTTATATAGTTGGTTTCCTTCAATCCGATCCTTTTTTGAGAACAACGAGTTACACGCTTACCACGATCCCTTTATTCGTTATTATGGCCCAGTTCGTTGTTAAAGCAGGCATTGTTGAAGACCTATACAATTTTGTTTTTAACGTGTCAAAGGGGAAGAGAGGTCTTTTAGGCATATTGACTATTATTGCAGGTGGCTTTCTTGGAGCTGTCTCGGGTTCAACAAATGCTTCTGCAGCAGCAATGGGACAAGTAGCCGTCCCGCAGTTAATAAAGCGTGGGTACAATGAAGGAATTGCTGGAGCAACCGTTGCAGCAGCAGGTTCATTATCTAGTGTTATTCCACCAAGTATTGTCCTGATTTTATGGGGAGTTGCTACTGAAACTCCAATAGGAAAATTATTTATTGGTTCTGTCATTCCAGGCATTATTATAATGGTGATTATATCGATTGTGATGCTGATTTTTTTGAGATTTTATAATGGTAAGAAAGAGGATCTCCAGAGTACTGCTTTTGTAAAAGAAACGCTTCCTACATCCAAAGTATTTGTAGCACTAGGTCTCACTGGAATGATAGTAGTAATCGTATTTGGTGGGATATATTTAGGCTTTTTCACACCTACAGAGGCTGGGGCGGTTGGAGCATTCGCAGGTTTTCTTGTGGCACTATTCATAGGAAAAGTAAATCTCGATTTTTTAAAAGACTCATTTACGGAAACAGTAAAAATAACTGCAATGATATTAATGATTATGATTGGAGCACAAATTTTCGGTAGATTTGTATCGTTATCACTATTACCTAGGAAATTAATAAGTGCATTGAGTGCACTCATTGAGTATCCAATTCTTATTTTAATAATTATTGCAGCAGTATATTTTATTCTATTCATGTTTATTGAGGGTGCTGCGGTTATTGTTATGACTGCGCCGATTGTATTACCGCTAATCAATGAAATAGGTACTGATTTGATTTGGTTTGGTGTATTAGTAGGAATTTTATGTACGATAGGTTTATTAACACCACCGGTTGGACTAAGTGTTTATTCCGTAGCAGGTGTAACAGGCATAAAAAATACTGTGATTTTCAGGTATGCGCTTCCTTATGCTCTTATTATAACGGTAGTAATATTTGCTATTATGGTAGTGTTCCCGGAAATTGTAACGTGGTTACCAAATAGAATGTAAAAATGGAGAGGAGATGAAAATATGCATGCGAAAATTGAAAAGTATTATCATTCCTTTGGAAAAGTGAGAGATTTAGGTATGTATTTGAGTGGGTTCATCGTCTTTATTATGATGCTTTACACTTGTGCCGATGTTGTATATCGAAATATCCAAGGATTTTCTCCGCTTTACGCATATGAAATTTCACAGAGTTATTTCATGCCGCTTATAATTTTTCCGGGTCTGGCTTTTGCATTCAGTACTGGAATTATGCCAAGAATTGATTTTATTGTAGAGAAGTTTAGTAAAAACAAACAAAAATTAATACATGTAATTTTATTCGTTATTGAATTAATTTTAATTTTACTTTTAATTGTTTACGGTACGCAATATATGATACAAGCCATTGAATCTGGTCAATCTTTTACGGCTGGGGGAAATAATTTTCCTTTATGGCCAGTTATTTTATTTGTACCACTTGGATTATTGATGGTATTTGTGGAAATTATATTTCAATTATTGAAAACCATTTATAAGTAATTATATAGGGAGGTAACTATGTTTAGGACAGTCATTACTCCAAGAGTTTCTGAAACCGATGGGGTTGGCCATATAAATAACACTTTTATTCCAGTGTGGTTGGAGGCTGGAAGGAACGAACTATTTAAGATTTTTAATCCTGATCATTCATTTGATAATTGGCGCATGGTGATTATAAAATCAACCGTCAATTACAAGAACCAAATTTATTTCGGGCTAGATGCAGAAGTTAAGGTATGGGTTAAAAAGATTGGAAATTCTAGTTTGGAATTATATGAAGAGATTTGGCAAAATGACACGCTTTGCGTAACAAGTGAAACAGTTTATGTGAATTTTAATAAACAACTAGGAAAATCTGAACCAATCTCAGATGTTATTCGTGAAGAGCTAGCAATACATTATTATAAGGATGGAAAAAATAATGAAGAATAAAGTTATCTATAATATTTCAAATAATATCGCGACGATAACGTTAAACCGAACGGACGCATTAAATGCTTTGGATAATGACATGATTTGGGGAATCTATGATTTTCTCGAAACCTGTAAAGTAAATGACGACGTGAGAGTAATCGTTATCGAAGGGAATGGGAAAGCATTTTGCTCTGGTGATGATCTTGTAACAATGGCTACTGAAGACCGCCCAAATCCCACTGATAAAGTTCTTGAACTAAGACAAGGATACCCCATGTTAGTAGAGCAAATTAGAAGTGTACCTAAACCTGTAATTTGTAAGGTTCACAAATATGCTTTAGGAGCAGGTTTTGAAATTGCATTAGCTTCAGACATGATTATTGCAAGGGAAGATACGAAATTTGGGTTACCATTTGTATTAAGGGGTATGGCTTCTGGTACATATCTCTTACAAAAGTTTATTGGTTATCATCGTGCTACTGAGCTATTGTTTACGGGGGATATGCTTACAGCGCAGAAAGCAAAAGAGTGGGGCATCGTGAATAAAGTTGTTGATGAAGTAATGTTAGATGCAGAAGTTCAAACAATGGCTGAAAAACTTAGCAAAGGCGCGACGAGAGCAATTGGCTTAATGAAAGCTTCTTTAAATAATGGGGAAAATCAATCAATGCATGTAGCTTTTCAGGAGCAAGTGCTTGCAACTACTTTATCATTTCAAACAGAAGATTACGCGGAAGGAATCAATGCATTTAAAGAAAAAAGAGAAGCTAATTTTAAAGGTAAGTAAATACATTGGAAGGTGATTAAATGGAATTACAAATGAAAAATAAACCAATTCATGAATACTTGGAAGAAAATGCGTTGGAACATCCTAATAAGGTAGCTATTAACTTTTATGGGACAGAAATTACTTATCATGAATTAAATACGTATATTAATCGAACTGCAAGCTTCTTAGTAGCGAATGGTATCCAGAAAGGTGATGCAGTAGCGCTTTTTATGCAGAATAGTCCTCAATTTATAATTGGTTACTTTGCAGCTCAAAAAATAGGGGCAATTCCTGCACCTTGCAATCCAATGTTTAAAGAGTGGGAACTCCAATATCAACTGAATGATTTAAAAACGAAAGTAATATTCATTGCGAATAATTTAATGCCTATCCTATCTAGTGTGATTGAAGAAACAAGTATACAGAAAGCAGTAATAGTAGATTATGAGACTTTTCTAGATGAAAATGCAATTAAAAATTTTTCAGAGCCTAAGGGTAAGGATTATAAGGAAGATCATATCATTAGTCATTTAGAGGACATAATTAAATCTGATCTTCTTGGAAATATAGAATCTCCTGAGATTGATATGGTAAATGACACGGCTTTAATCATATATACATCTGGTACGACAGGATCCCCTAAGGGTGCGATGTTAACTTATAAAAATTCTGAATTTAAGACTAACTGTTTAATTCAAACTTATTCTTTTGATAAAAACGATATATTCTTAAGTGTGATGCCAATTTTTCATATCGCTGGGATGGTACAAGGAATGCTGTCGCCTTTAGCGGTGGGGAGTACGATAATTTTATTAAGTAGATTTGATCCTAAGAAATTGCTCCAATGTATTGCAAAATATAAGGTTTCAGTATTATACACAACCCCACCGATGAACGTAGAAATGTTGAAAATCGAAAATATTAGCGATTTTGATCTCTCTTCGTTGCGCTTAAATATGACAACTAGTTTTGGGATTCAAATCAATAAAGATATATCTGATCAATGGGAGAAATACGCAAACGTACCATTATTTGAATGGGCATATGGCATGAGTGAAGCTCATACTGGGAATTCTTTAATGCGCCCAAATGAAATTAAATATGGTACACATGGGAAACCAACATACATGACAGAGATAAAAATTGTTGACCCAAATGATTATACAAAGGAAGTAGCAAGTGGAGAAGAAGGAGAAATTATCCTGAAAAGTCCTAGTGTTTTTAAAGGTTATTTAAATCGGCCAGAAGCAACGGAGGAATCATTAAAAAACGGATGGTTTTTAACTGGTGATATAGGTAAATTTGATGAAGATGGTTATTTAATATTTTTAGGAAGAGTAAAAGAAATGATTAAATGCTCTGGGTATAGCGTATATCCGGAAGAAGTAGAGAAAATGTTGATAAAACATCCAAGTATTGAAGCTGCAGCAGTAATTGGTATTCCTGATGAAAAAAGAGGCGAGTCTGTAAAGGCGTTTGTGGTTTTATCAAATAGTGGGACAGAAATTACAGAAGCTGAAATCATCAGCTGGGCTAAAGAAAGAATGTCAGCTTATAAATATCCTAGAGAAGTATCTATAGTTTCGGAATTACCAAAAACAAGTACTGGAAAGTTATTAAGAAGGTTACTTAAAAATAAGCAAGAAGAGCAATAATTAATTTAAAAATGATGGATGAAATAATAGATGACGATCATTTTGTACTTTAACCTAGCTTTAAAATTTAGTAATGGAAAGTGGTGTTTAAAATAAAAACAAAAGTTGCAATACTTTATGAAGCTGGTTTACCTACCCCCTATTCGGAAAGTAGGCCACTTCAAATTGAAACAGTAGAATTACAAGAACCAAGAGCAAATGAGGTATTAATTAAAATTAAAGCAATCGGATTATGTCATTCTGATTTGTCAGTTATTAATGGTAGTCGACCACGTCCAACTCCGATGGTCTTAGGCCATGAGGCTGCAGGTAAAATCGTGCAGTTAGGTGAAAGTGTAAAGGATTTTGAGATTGGGGACCATGTCGTTTGTACCTTTATACCAAGCTGCGGCTATTGTGATTTTTGTAGAGAGGGTAGACCTGCTCTCTGTGAAAACGGATCGGTCGCAAATAACAAGGGGGAAATGTTAGAGGGAGGAAATAGATTCAATCGTAATCAAGATTATTTACACCACCACCTAGGTGTCTCCGGGTTTGCTGAATATGCTGTAGTTTCTACGAATTCAATCGTTAAAGTTGATCGGGATATTCCATTCGAAAAGCTTGCTGTTTTTGGCTGTGCTGTAATTACTGGCGTTGGAGCAGTAACGAATACTGCTAATATTAGTATGGGAAGTACAGTGGCGGTAGTAGGTATGGGTGGAATCGGATTAAATAGTTTACTAGGTGCTAAACTTGCTGGTGCACGTGATATTATTGCAATTGATATTAACGATAGTAAATTAGAAACTGCAAAAAAATTAGGTGCTACTGACGTATACAACTCAAAGGATGAAAGCATTGTGCAACAAATAAAAGAGAAATATGATGGTGGAGTTGACTATGCATTTGAAACAGCTGGTGTTGTTCCAGCGATGGAGGTTGCTTATCAAGTGACGAAAAGAGGTGGAACAACCGTGACAACAGGACTTCCAGATCCGGAGCATAAATTTGCCTTTCCGCAAGTCACGCTTACAGCTGAAGAAAGGACAATTAAAGGGTCGTACGTAGGTAGTTGTGTTCCGACCAGAGATATTCCAAGATTTATTGAGCTTTATAAACAAGGAAGACTACCAATTGATAAATTGTTAACCGATACCATATCATTGGATGAAATTAATGAGGGGTTTGATCGTTTAGCAACAGGTGATGTAGCAAGATTAGTAGTCAAAATGGATGAATAGCAACTATCTTTTAAAAGAAAAAATAAAGTAAGATACAATAAAAGATATTGTTTCAACTTTATTTTTCCAAACTACAATTTTAAATTTTTCGTACTGTACCACGATTGATTAGTTTTGTATCTATAGTTTTATGTATTACACCAGAAGAATTATCTTTATTATTGATTAAATCGATTAAATATTCGATAGCTATTCTTCCTATATTATCATCATCTACAGTTCCAACAGTGCTTAATTGAATTGTTTGATGTGCACTAAAGTTTACATTATCAATACCGATGATACTTATATCTTCTGGGATTTTAAAGCCATTTTTAATTAGTATATCCATAACATAAAATGCGATTGAATCAGTAGCAGCAAATATCGCGGTTGGACGATTTTTTCTAGCAATTACTTGAATTGTTTTCTGATGGACATCCTTTTCAGTAGTATCTGTAATAATAGTGTTTTCTTCTTTAATAGGTAGTTCATAATTATGTAAAGCTTTCAAGAATCCTCTATGTCTATTATAAAAAGTAGAGGTTGATAGCGTACCACCTATCCATACAATTTCTTGATGATTGTTGTTAATTAGGCATTCAGCTGCTAAGAAACCTGCTTTAAAGTTATCTATTTCAACAAAATTACCTTCCTTTTTATGCTTACGGTTAAACATTACAAAAGGAATATTATGATTGATGAGCTTTTCATAGACAGGATCTTCATATAAAATTGAAGATAAAATAATGCCATCAACTTGATGGCTCAAGACATCTTGATACACATTAAAATTATCACCTAAATCGTCAAAATGTACGTTTATACTAAATCCTTTAGAATTTGCAAACCTTACAATTGATGTAGTAGATTCGGCAAAAAATGGGTTATGTAATTGCCCAGAGATTAATGCAATTGACCTCGTTTCTTTACTTACTAAAGAACGAGCAATAGAGTTTGGCCGATAATCTAAACTTTTAATTACTTCAAGTACTTTTTGTTTCGTAACTGGATTTACTTTATGTGGTTGATTTAATACTCTTGATACAGTTGATTGTGATACATTCGCAATTCTAGCAACATCTTTTGAAGAAACCATATATGAGCCTCCTTTGACAAACAATATTTATTAAATTTAATATTATGTGAAAACGTATTCATTGTCAATAAATGTTGATTAGATATGTCTTAGCATTTTTGTATTAATAAATATACTATTAAATCAATAAAAATACGTAATAAATTTATTGTGTTTTTACAAAGATTAATCTATGAAACTAAATATTTTATGAAAACGTATGTATTAACTTCTAAGCTCAAATATAGAGGGAGTTGTAAAAATGGTAGACTTGTTAACTGTTAAAAATCCCGCGACAGGTGAAATTGTAAATACGGTGGAAAGGGATTCTGTAGAAGAAATTGAAAATAAGATAGAAGATGCACATGTTGCATTTTCTTCTTGGAAAAAAAGAAATGCTCATGACCGTTCAAGTTTATTGAAAAAATGGTCTCAATTAATTCAAGAGAATAAAGAAGAGATTGCGGAGTTAATGACCAGGGAAAATGGGAAACCGATTTTTGAATCACGCGGAGAAGTAGATTATGCGACAAGCTATATTGATTGGTATGCGGAAGAAGCAAAGCGAATTTATGGTCGGATTATTCCAAGTCATGATAATGCAAAAAAATTAGAAGTAACGAAGCATCCAATTGGTGTCGTTGCAGCAATTACACCGTGGAACTTTCCAGCTGCAATGATGACAAGAAAAGCAGCTCCAGCACTTGCTGCTGGATGTACTTTCCTTGTTAAGCCAGCTGAAGAGACGCCGCTAACGACAATTAGATTAATTGAACTAGCACATGAAGCAGGTATTCCAAAAGACGTTCTGCAATGCGTGAATGGAAGAGGAAGTGTCGTTGGAGATATTTTTACGGAGAGTAAATTGATTCGAAAGATTACTTTTACGGGATCTACATCAATAGGAAAAAGTCTGATCAAATCCAGTGCAGAAACGGTGAAGTCTGTAACGATGGAATTAGGTGGCCACGCTCCGATTATTGTTGCCGAAGATGCAGACATCGAGCACGCAGCTAAACAAGCAGTTCTCTCTAAGTTTCGAAATGCCGGACAAACCTGTGTCTGTGCGAATCGAATTATCGTACACGAATCCATTTTAGAAGAATTTTCAAAAGCCTTCGTTGCTGAAACAAAAAAGTTAGTTGTCGGAAATGGGTTAGAAGAAGAGACGACAATCGGACCTGTGATCAATAAAAAAGCATTTGATAAGATTGTTGAACAAATTGATGATGCGGAAAGAAAAGGTGCAAAAGTATTAACTGGTGCAGAATATAATACAGATGAAGATAAAGGATACTTTTTTATTTCGCCAACGGTCTTAGCTAATGCTACGGATGACATGCAAATTATGCATGAAGAAACGTTTGGACCAGTCGCACCTATTATTTCATTTTCAGATCTCGATGAAGCTATTAAAATTGCGAATGATACACCGTATGGTCTAGCTGCATACTTCTTTACAAACGACTATAAAATTGGTCATTATTTGTCCGAGAACTTAGAGTATGGCATTATTGGATGGAATGATGGCGCTGTTTCAGCAGCGCATGTACCTTTTGGTGGAATGAAAGAAAGTGGTCTTGGAAGAGAAGGTGGAACGGAAGGAATCGAAGCGTATCTTGAAACGAAATATGTATCAATGGGGAATTTGAATTTTTAATATATTCTTCAATTGTACAGGAAAGAGAATAACATTCAAGAGTAAATATTAACAATTGGGGACAGTTTAGAGCTGTCTTCTATTTTTTTGAAAACTTTCAGGAATTGCCCCACTCCCTAGCTTTTCCCACCCGTTTATGTCAAAATTAATATATCAAACTATCGTCGCAACAGGGAGTCTTGCCAATGCTTAGCTTTAATAAAACGGGTTTAAGCTTATCAATTATTGTATATGCTGTATTGCATTTTTTTACTTATTTTTATGAAAATGCTTTGCTACATACAATTTTATCGCTATCAGGTTTCGGTATCCTGATTTTTAGTGTACTGATTTTATCCGTGAAAAAACTAAAATTACCTTTAGCATTGGTCTCTGTTGGGATTGTAATCTTGCTCATATCAGGAACTTCACTAGTTGAAGGACTTTATCATGGCCTGGTTTTCATGCGTAATATGGTTGGATTACTGATTATCGTACCGCTGATTAGTTGGGTATTGCGCGAAGAACCTTATATGGAAGCAATTGTCGGCTTCGGACATAAATTATTGAATACAAGTCGTAGGTTTTATCTAGGCGTGATCTCATTTACACAAGTCATCGCGTATTTTCTTTTGTTTGGTTCCATACAGATGGTGTATCATTTCGTTGATCAAATTTTGGAAGATAAGAAAGGCGAGGCTTGGGAAAATTTTAAAGGGACAGCGTTACTACGGGGATTTGCATTATCAACGCTTTGGGTCGTAAGTATTCCGAGCTTTGTTTTCATTGTAGAAATTATGGATGCTTCTTTATATATTTCAATTTTACAAGGGTTAGGCGCAGCGATTGTCGGTGTTGTGATTGCAATGATTTTTTCCTACTTTGAAGAGAAAAAATATGGTGTGGACTTAACGGCAGGACTGCAATCGGAGTTTGCAGAGGTGCTCGGTGAAAGTAAATTAAATTATCGTCGGATGAAAAGGGATCTAATCGAATTCGTTGTATTGTTCGTTTCGCTATTTGGAACGATTTTTATTGTGCAAGCATTTGTGGAAATTGAATTACTTGTATTGATTCCGCTCGTTGTAGTTGTGTGGATTATTAGTTATTTTCTCTATAAAAAACGACCTCATAAACTATGGAAACAAACACGAGAGCATTTTAAAGATGGGATAGTATCTAGTTCGTATCAGCTTTGTGTCATGCTTGGTGCAGGTACAATGATTTATGCCTTGAATCAGACTGGCTTTGCGGTCATGGTTGTGGACGGAATTTATGAGCTTCAAGCAACGTTCCCATTCCTGAATTTATTATATTTCTTACCATTTATTATTATTATCTTAGGATTCTTCGGCCTTGGACCACTAACAGTAATGGCGCTCGTTGGTGGGATTTTGGGAAGTATCGATTTGCCGTATCCACCAGAGGTTATCGTGCTAGCAATTACTTCAGGAAGCGCAATATCGATTCTGTTGTCGCCATTAATTATGCCAGTCATTACATTGAGCGGCGCAAATGGACTCAGTGTGTTTAAAAATGGTGTTGGGTATAACTGGAAGTATGCGGTGGTGTTGTATGTTGTAGTGCAGGTTTATGTGCAGATTATGGTGTGGTAGGTAGTTATGAAAATGTTTTAATTGTATTTTGCGATTATACTGATAATCTATTAAAATGAATTTAATATAATTAGGTTAGAGCATCTAAATATTTCTGTAATGGGAGGTCCGAATGATGGGCGTTTCAAAATGGGATTTATTTAAACTAATTGAGAAATTGCCAGATGAAAAATACGCGGAAATAAAGAGCTATCTAGATAAGCTTATAAATCTTGAAGAAGCGTTTCTAGATAAAGAATCTAAAGACGAGCTGGAAAAATCACTTGATGAATATGAAAAGGGTGAGTATTTTACTTTTGATGAAGTGTTCGGAAAAGGTGAGGAATGATGGATTAACCAATCTTGACCGTTTAGCAAATTAGAAGCTATCTCTCAATATTCATACATATCGTTATGCCACTCAAACCATTTCTTCCATTACCTCTATCCAATGCTTCACTTTTTAACTTCTTCAGGGTTTGAACGCAAACATTTAGTGAAAAACTACTATTAATTCGTAGCAGGAGGAATTCCAATGGAAAGTTCAATAAGTAAAAGTTTGCGGAGCGGATGGATGGTACTTCGAATCATTGCTGTTGTGTCTTCAAGTTTTGTTGCTATTCTCGCAAGCTTACTTCCACTTTTTCTACATACATCGATTCCTACCATGCATTTAGTGTTGATGTTTCTCTTTCTTAGTTTTGGCGCTCTGACTGTTCATGGTGGCTTAACACATTTATTTAATGATTATGCTGATTTCCTTTCAGGCACCGATGAACATAGCCCTGCCGTTTTATCAGGGGGAAGTCGTGTGATCCAGGAAGGAATGCTAGAACCAGCCCATGTTTATAAACTCGGCAAATGGGTTGCAGCTGCATTGCTTCTATTTGGTTTTATTATGGCACTTTTAGGAAGAGTTGAAATCACAATCCTAATCGTCGCTGGAGTCTGGGCTGCGATATCCTATTCGCTTCCACCATTTAGCTATAGCTACCGCCCATTTCTCGGTGAATGGCTCAGTCTATTCCCTGCAATTTTCTTCCTAGGCATCGCTGGCCCGTGGATTCTTTTGGACACAATTCCACTTTGGGCTTACCAACATGCCATCATCAATGCGCTCATTTGCATGGGGTGGGTGATGGTGCATCATATTCCTGATATGGAAGCTGACAAGCAAGCGACTCCGAAGAAAAACACTACCGTTGTGTGGATTACTGAAAAGTTTGGGGTAAAATATGCCTTCGTTCCAGCTTTTCTCTATTTATTTCTCGCTGTACTATGTGCCGTGTGGGTCGGAGTAGACAGGCCGTTTGCAGCAGGAATTGTAGCTGCCGTACTTTTAATTGGTATCTTTCTCGTGTTGAAAGTGAACCCCGAAGATGTAAATCAAGTAACAAATGTAGAAAAAATATTACTCCTAATTGCGATTATTGTTGGAGTTACTCTCGGAATTTTATAAAAAGGGTATACGTTTGTATACTCTTTTCAAATTTTAAGCATAAGCTAAATAAGAGGTGAACTAAATGAATAGTATTTATACTGTTCTATTTTTTTATGGAAATTTCCTCGTAATAGCTGTGCTTTATTTTTATCTTTATCGCATAAGAAAGTTGATTGGTTTTCAGCTTGGCATGAATATCGCAATGTTGATGGGCGGCATGGTCGCGCTCGCTTCCGGTGTAATCCTAAGTTTGCAATATCCCTTTCACTTCACGGAAATTACAATTATCTCGGCAGTTATTGGCATGATCGTTGGTGGCGCATTCGGTGCGATGTTTGATTACCAAACCTTTGTGACGGGTTTCACGAATGGATTACTAATTGGTATTATGGCACCGATGATTGGTGCAGTTATGGATAACAGTCGCATCTTCCTTGTTTTCGTAGAAATTCTTCTTGGTGTGTCCATTGCTTTGGTGGTTATCTCTAGGAAAAGTTCCTAGCAAGGAGTGATGGGATGACGCTATTTTTGAGCATTGCCTTAGTCGTGAATATTTTCGTCAGTTGGAAAAGCTACACTATTTTAAGGCGTTCACGAAAATTATTTAGTGATCGTTATGCAATGGTAATCTCGCTAAGTGCTTCAATGGTTGTTGGACTTGTTCTTAGTTTAATTGGAACTTTTATTTTACCATTTTCTTTTTCTATTTTAGCAATTGTGTTTACGAGTTTCGGGGGAGTAATTGGGATTCTCTTCGGTTCCATGGTAAAACTTCATTCGGTGCTGTCAGGTTTTTTTGGCGGAACGATGGGTGGCATGACCGGTGCGATGGTTGGAGCAGTTGTACTAGATCCCACTTTATGCGGATTGCCCTTAACAAGCGCTGGGATTATCGAAACAAACATGATTATTTTTAGCATCTTTATGACGGTGGTTTTTCTGTTAGCTTTTCGGATAATTATTTATTCCATAAGGGTGTGAAGCATAGCATGATCACAAAGCATACGAAGCGCGCCATACTCGGATTGATCGTTTTGCTTGGAGCCTTTCTCGTTATTAAGCTTTTTGAGATTAATAACCGCTTACCATATATCGCCGAGGTAAATGCTAATGAGCTCGATTCAGTACTAACTGAAGAATATAGTTTTGATAATGAGAGCATAAAAATTGTCGCGTTTATTTTTACGAACTGTCCAGATATTTGCCCGATGACGATGGTTGATTTAGCTGTGCTTCAGGAGCAGTTAAAAGTGGAAGCGATGTTTGGTACAGATGTAGATATTGTCACAATTACGCTTGATCCGGAAGTTGATACGGAGGAAGTATTAAAAAACTATGCGGCGAATTTTAGCGTCGATTCTACTGGTTGGTATATTTTACGAGGAACGAAAGGTGAAACGAAAGAGATTGCTGAGCAGTTTGGGATGTATTATATGAAGGATGAAAATGGTTTTGTCACGCATAGTACGAATATGTATTTAGTAGATAGAGAGAATCAAATTCGCGCGACACATGCGATGAATATCGCGGGGAAGCAGGTGAACACGGAGAAGTTAATGGAAAATATCAGTCGTTTACTTGATGAATAAAGGGAGGACGGCATGGGGGAAGAAATCAGGCATGATGCATATGTGAAGGAATTATTGGAGCAGAGGAAAAAGGAAGAGGCAACGAAGGATCCAATCAATGAGCGAAATCTAGCAAAAGGGGAAGGACTGACATCGCCAACGAATCTCGCAACGACGGAAGAAACAAAGGTATTTAAACAATATATGGATCAGAAAAATTTATTTCAAGTGACAGAAGCAAGACCACATCTGAAAAAAGCATTAACATTGAAGCGTTTTTTTAAAATGAAGCGGAATCAGCAGGTGGAAGTCTATCACCAGGTGCATGGAGAGTCGCAGTATACAGAGGGAAAAGTGAATGCGATTGGGAGAGACTTTGTCATGATTACGAACTTGAAGAATCGCATCTGGATTCCGTATGAGAAAATCGACTCAGCGAATGTGCCTTACGGGATTCCAAACTACTCAAACGCCCACCAACATTATATTTACGATAATGACCTTCGAATGAAGCTACTCCAGAACTTTGGCGCCACGGTTTCGCAACGAGAAATTCTCATCCAACAATTTCATGAAGAAACGCTCCGTACAAATCTTGCTAGATGGAAAAATACTTGGGTTGAGGTTGGGTGTGATGATGGTAAAAAGTTTTTTGGGAAAATTGATGAGACGACGAAAGAGTCTATTACATTGCGAGGTTGGAAGCATCGCTTGAGCGTTCCTTTAAATCGTGTAGAACTCGTGAAGTCATTGCGTTTTCTTAAGATTATAACTCAGATAACGGATTCGATATTCGAGAAGTGATTTTATTGGTCGCTAAAAGGTGCTAATCAATTTTATGGACCGATAAACTATTTTTATCGGTCGCTAAATGCTGCTAATGGATTTTACGGGCCAATATCCCGTCTTTATTGGTCGCTAAATGCCACTAGTGGGTTTTACGGACCAATATCCCGTCTTTATCGGCCATCAAAATTAGCATCGCCGTTTTTGTCAACCGATAGACTGGTTTTATCGGCCATCAAAATAGGCAACGTCGTTTTTGTCGACCGATAGACTGGTTTTATCGGCTATCAAAATAGGCAACGTCGTTTTTATCGACTGATAGACTGGTTTTATCGGCCATCAAAATAGGTAACGTCGTTTTTGTCGACCGATAGACTGGTTTTATCGGCCATCAAAATTAGCATCGCCGTTTTTGTTGACCGATAGACTGGTTTTATCGGCCATCAAAATTAGCATCGCCGTTTTTGTCGACCGATAGACTGGTTTTATCGGCCATCAAAATTAGCATCGCCGTTTTTGTCGACCGATAGATTGGCTTTATTGGCCATCAAAATAGGCCCAGTCATTTTTGGCAACCGATACACAATTCCAACTAATCACAAAACCCAATCCAACTAATTACCCCAACAATCGAATCCTATATAATCTGCATACAATAAAATAACCCTCAAAAACAAGGAGGACATTCAATGAGTAATGAACAATACGATGATGAGCTTTACCGGGAATTTATGGGGCTTTTAAAGAAAGAGATTTTAATTGTTACCGAATCCCCGCAACTAAACTTGCTTGGTCAAACATTCAGACCAGTATTCACGGGAACAATTGAGGAAGTCGAACTCGGGCATATCACGCTTTTCCCAGTGACGATCAAGATGGTGAACGCACCGTTTTTTAAATATCCAATTCCTTTGAGTATTCCATTTGAAAAAATCGCAGCATTCACTGCAAATTGGGACGGCGAAACGGTCTTTCCATTAACATAAAACCATAAAGGAGGACAAAAATGAAACGCGATATTTTCACAACGGCTGGAAATGTATCGATTAATGATATTCATGATGAAGCACTTATACAGCATTTTATTAATGGAGTAGGAAGCAAGATATTCTTACTCATTCCTAATTTTCCTTTCATGTTAATCGGTAGGATCAAGCAAGTGATTGATGACCATGTCGAAATAGATGTCGAGACTTCGACGCAAGCGATTTTTGAAAAGCGCGTGTGGCAGGTGCATATTCATGCCATTGAAGTTTTCTTTATTGAAGGGGAAGTCGGGCCTAAGATTCCGATATTAAAAGATTAACCACACTCCACAAAGAAAGGAGGCGAACCAAATGAAGCGAAAATTTCATATCGTTGCGATCTCTATACGGATTGTAGTCAATAATTTCGGCGACCACAATCCGAATGGGATGATGTATGTTTTGAAGGAAAATGAAAAGAAAATAAAAAAACTTGTCAAGAAAAATCCGTTCACACCAGTAGACCTCGTCGAACCCCTTGTAATCCGTGCAAATAAAGGGGATGAAATTGAGATCCTTTTCGAAAACGAACTCCCTTTTCAAGCTGGCATGCATTTTCAAGAAGCAGAATATGACGTACGAACTTCAGATGGCGCAAATGTCGGATACAATCCAAATACACTCGTTAAACAAGGTGAAAAAATCCAGTACAACTTAAAACTCATACATGAAGGTGTCCATTTCTTTTCGGATTTAGGGAATGTTTCTAGTTCAGAAAAGGGATCGAATGGAAATGGGCTCGCAGGTGCAATTTTCGTACAGAAGCGTGGTTCCTCTTGGACAGATCCAGTTACTGGCGGACCAATTAAAAGTGGCATGTTTGCTGATATTCATCATCCGTTTTTGCCATCGTTCAGGGAGTATGGTTGGTTTTTCACAGATGAAATGGAAGTCGACGATCTGACGGGAAATCGCCCGCTAAATCCTGTGACAGGACAAGAGGCGGAGTCTTTCCATGGGGTAAATTATCGTTATGAACCCGAATGGCGCAGGAAGCAGTTAATCGATGAAGCTGTTGTTGCTCCTGACGCTGACGGGGAGGAAGTGCATCATGATTCATGGGTGTATGGAGATCCAGCGACACCAATTCTCAGAGGATATGTTGGTGATCCCGCGTTAATTCGGGTTATCCATGGCGGCGTGAAGGAAACGCATGTCTTCCATTATCATGTGCATCAATGGTTTAAAGACCCGCAAAATACGAATTCAGAAATACTCGATTCCCAGTCGATAAGTCCGCAATCACATTATGATATTCAACCATTGTATGGGCTTGGTAGCCTGCATGGGGCAATTGGTGATGCGATTATTCACTGTCACCTTTATCCACATTTCGGTGCGGGGATGTGGGGAATGAACCGGCTCTTTGACACACTACAAGACGGCTCGCAATGTTATCCAAATGGAGTGCCAATTAAAGCGCTGCAACCTTTACCAGATAGAAAAGCACCACCAAAACCAACAAAAGAACGTCCAGGCTTTCCGAATTTTATCCCTGGAAAAGTAGGGTATAAAGCACCGCGTCCACCCCTTGGAATTGTTGGTGGCAGGGGGATGACAGAGCTTGAAGAAAATGCTGCGATTCCAAATCCTCGGCCTGGAGCAGTTTTCTCTGATCCCGTTTTACAAAATGCAGTCGTTCATGAGTTTAATGTTTCGCTAATTGAATTACCAATCGTTTATAACCGCGAAGGCTGGCATGACCCAAAAGCGCGGATATTCGTGTTTGATGAAGATATCGAGGATGTTTGCTCGGGGAAAAAAGAACCTGAACCACTTGTTTTCCATACACCTGCAGGGTCTTGCCTAAGAATTAATTACACAAACCGAGTGCCGCATGTATCTGATGGCGATGCTTTTCAGCTTGTCACAAGGACATATGAAAATGGCCTCCATATCCACTTTGTAAAATTCGATGTATTAGTGAATGATGGTGCAAATGTTGGCTGGAATTATGATTCAGGAGTTTTACCTGGCGAGACGATTCGCTACGAATACTATGCAGATTCTGAGTTAAAAGCATGGTTTTTCCATGATCATTTATTTGCGACGATCCATCAGCAACGCGGGGTATTTGGCAGTGGAGTGATTCATCCGCGGTTTTCTAGCTTTTTAGATTCCGAAACTGGAGAAAAAGTGAGCCAAGGGACGGAGATTACGGTAACACACCCACTCATTCCCGATTATCGTGATTATGCTTTATTTGTCCAAGATTTTACCCTGTTATTTAATAAAGACGGTATTCCGTTAAGTCCCCCGAATTTCCCAGGTTCTCAAGATGACCCAGGTGTGTTCGGTGTGAATTATAAAAATGAACCACTACAGTTCAGGCTTGGTGACGATCATGACCCAGCGTATTCCTTTAGTTCCTATGTGAAGGGGGATCCGATTACGCCAGTTTTCAAAGCATATGAAGGAGATACGATTCGCATTCGTTTGCTTCAAGGTGCGCAGGAAGAGTCGCATAGTTTTAATCTTCATGGACTTAAATGGCTGAGAGAGCGCCAAGATTTAGATTCTGAAAGTGAAGCCCAGAAGCATATCGGTATTTCGGAATCCTTTACTTTTGACACGTATATTCCGAGAGCTGGCGATTATTTATGGACATTTGAAACGGAAGAAGACCTTTGGAATGGATTGTGGGGATTAATCAGAGCATACGACGCGAAAGTGCCAGACCTGATTCATTTAGCAGATCGCACACCTCCACACGAAAGAACGAAAGACCTGCCAAATCCTACAGGAAAACCTCCAGAAAAAGCGAAGGACGTTTGGAGTGTTGGTCCTCCACATAGTAAAATTCGTCGCTATGATGTCGTCGCATTTCAAACACCGATTCAGTACAACAAATATGGTGACCATGATCCATACGGAATTATTTTTGCGCTTGAAGAAGACCGCCAAGCAATTCTCGAGGGAAAAAAATCACCAGAACCACTTATATTACGAGGAAGAGTTGGAGAAACAGTTGAGATAAAATTAACAAGCATGTTGAAAAAAGAGCTGTTTGAGTTCGAGAACGGAATTTATCCTTATCCACGAGTGAAGGAGCAGGCATTTTACCCGTCGTCCCTACGCATTTCCCTACATCCTCAAATGCTTGATTATGATGTGCAAACCTCAGCTGGTGAGACGGTCGGATTTAATCCTGATCAAACGGTTGGACCTGGGGACGAAATCACGTATCGCTGGTTTGTCGACGGGGCGCATGGTGCATGCGGGTTATGGGATATGGCAGACATTCGCAACCATCGTTCGCAAGGGGCATTTGGTGTGTTTATTGCAGAGCCTAGGGGGACGGAATGGCTTGATCCATATACGTTAAAAACAATTCAAACAGGGGCGACTGCTATTCTCAAAAATCCATTTCTTCCGAGCGTAAGAGAGTTTGTCATGATTATGCATGATGGACTGCGCTTACGGGATGCAAATAATGAAGTAATTATTGATCCGTTAGACGGAGTATTACTTGGAACGGACGAGGAAAATGATGATTTAGCTGACACGTATGATGATGGATCGCGGGGCTTTAACTATAAATCGGAGCGACTGGTTAATCGCTATAAAACGCATAAGCAATTAGAGGATATGTTTAATTCGGAGGTATTTGGTGATCCTGCGACACCACTATTTGAAGCATACGCTGGAGACCCTGTAGTTGTCAGGCTTGCGGTCCCTGCAGAACGAAGACGTGCACATACTTTTCATCTGCACGGCCACTCCTGGAACTTCGATGCAAATGATATTAATTCTCGAGTAGAATCCTTTGTTGGTCATAATGTGTTGGGGAAAAAAGCGAATTTAGATTTGATTGGCGGAGCAGGCGGCTTGTTTCATCGTCCGGGTGATTATATGTATCGTTCTGGAAATGTGATGTGGGATATTGAGCTTGGTATGTGGGGGATTATGCGGATTCATGAGAGGCTGCAGCGGCATTTGAAGGCGTTGGATAAATAAAGGTGGTGAACGTATGGAAAAAGAAACATGTATAACATGTGGTGAATATGTTCCAGTCGGAGCGGCTGATGATTTTTGTATTCCCCATTGTGATTGTCCTGAAAAAATTGACCAGCCAAGCTTTCCTTCACCAACTACATGTATGTCGAGTGACGAAACAGATTTACTCGAAGCAAGAATAAATAAAGCCAATCAAAAATTACTCAATTTGGCACTTTCAGGTGAAAGAGGAGTTAATGAAGTTTTTCAAAATGCATTTGATGGATTGCAAGGGCAAGCAGTGAAAGTAAAACTTCATAGCAGCTCGGGTAAAAAACAATCCAGATGGGGCAGGGTAATTTTAGTAGGCTTTGATTTTGTCTTATTGGAGACGAAATCAGAAACAGAAATAATCATTCCTTACGAAAAAATAATGAAGTTAAAATTAAGGGGACGATATCGAGCACCGGAAGATGAAGCAGAATTAGAAAAAATTGAGCCTTGCTTTAGAAGGCGCCTAGCTTTTCAATTTGGAAAAACTGTCGCAGTGTCGCCAGAGTTAATTCAAATCTTTTTCCGATTGAGTTTGAGCGCTTATTTATTGCTTATGGTAAATAAGCGGGTTCGAGTTGCACTAGAGAATTACTCGGTGAAAGGCGAGCTAATGAATGTTTATAAGGATAGGATTACGCTAAGAGCTGGTAAGGATAAAATAGAAGTAAAGATTGCGGATATCTGTAGCATCTCCATACTTGAAAATAGTAAGAAAAAAGCAACTGTCAGGGATTGACCTTCTGGCAGTTGCTTTATGTTAAGCGTCTTTAAATCTAATATCATTAATTTCTGCGAATGGAAGGATAAGCACTTTCCCCAATCTGACAATATCCACTTCTATAAAATCAGAACCAACAAAACAAATCCTCGCTTCAATATCTTTAGCATTCTCCAATTCTAATATCACCACTCGACCAACAAGCTTGCGCAGACGATAATTCAAGTTATCTTTTAGACCGCTGAGACGGATTCGAAAACGATTAGCGCATAAAGCGTGGCTACAACGGCAGTTAGAATTTTGATGATCGGAGCAATTACAGTTTTCAAAGATTTCCCTACTTAGGTGTTTTATATCGAGCATTTTATCATCCCTCAGTATTTACAATCTTATATTAGTATATGTTTTCAAGTAACCTTCGGAAGTGGGTAAAAGCATAAATATAAACTAATTTATTGAGAATGATTATCAATTAATGTATATTAGATGTAGAAGAAAACTTTAAAGGATGAGGAGAATTTACCTTGCAAATATATTGGACGAAAATAAATCAGATTATAGATGAAACACCAGAAGTGAAAACATATATGCTCGACTGCCCAGAAGACTTTACTTGGGAAGAGGGTTCTTACATTCATTTGGGACTGGAAGGTTTTAATGCCGGAGAGAAACCAAACCGTGCCCTAGTTCGTCATATGTCAATCTCTACGATACCAACGGAAAACTCAATTGGTATTACTACACGCATCAGAGAAAATTGTTCGGAGTTCAAAGCAACTTTAAGAACGCATAAAATCGGTGATAAAGTTGCAGTTTTTAAAACGCGTGTGAACGTACCACTTCGAAGAGAAAATAAAAATGTTTACTTGCTTTCAGCAGGAGTTGGACTTGCAACATTCCGTCCGCTTGTACTTGATTATTTCGAGAATGGGGACAATGTTAACCAGATTCATTCACTAAACGTTGATTCATCAAAGGATTTCTTGTTTAAGAATATCTTTGAGACTTCAGATGATAAAAAGTTTATATCGGAGTTCGTTGATAATCGTAAGGACTATTATGAAAGAGTAAAAGAACTTGCGTCGGATAAAGATGGGATTTTTTATGTTGTTGGTAGTGATGAGTTTCTTGTGCAGAATCTTGAGGTACTGCGGGAGCAGGGGATTGAGCCGGGGCAGATTATGTTGGATAAGAATGAGAGGCAGTTGCCGGAGTTTTTGGGGCAGGTTGCTTTGTAAAACTAAACTAAATAAAAATTCATTGAGTCAGCACGGATTAAATCTTTGCTGTCTCTTTTTTATTCAATAAGAAATATAATTAACTGTAATTACTATAGGAAGAGAAAATTACTCATCATTGAAATTAAGAATTAAAACTATATTTATATAAAAATTTTAAAAAAAGATATAAAAAGAATTAAACATTTCTAAACCCATGCCGATATAACTATCAGAGCATCAGAAATAGTTTATAACTATGGCCAAGTCCTAGCAATAGGAAGAAATTTCAGTTATGAATTAATTTCAAAGTGCCAAGGTACATACTCACAAATCGTGGGTAATTATTTTGATAGTAGTTCTTTGAAAAAGGAATAACTATAGATCAGCAAGACACAAGGATGTGACTTGCTAGAAAACAAACACATGGAGGTAAGGAAAACATGATTATTAATCACAATATTTCAGCTCTTAACGCACATCGCCAATTAGGAGCAAACCAAAACGCAGTACAAGGTTCATTGGAGAAACTTTCTTCAGGTCTTCGTATTAACAAAGCAGGAGATGACGCAGCAGGTCTTGCAATCTCTGAGAAAATGCGTGCTCAAATCAATGGATTAGAAATGGCGGGTAAAAACGCTCAAGACGGTAAACTAGAAATGCCGCTCTAAGTAGTAATACTTAGATGATAACTCCGTGAATTCGGTGGAACCCCAAACCAAACAAGCAGTGTGGATGGTGGGCAATACCGAGCCAAGCCTAGTGAATTGTATGTAAGAAGTAACTAGGAAGGTGTAACGATCAGGTAGTGAGGATACAGACCGATAACCTACCCACGAGCGCGGGGCATCCCAAGTGGATGATGATATGATCTGAACTTTATGGAAACATAAAGAAGTAGTGGATTAAACGCCGATACGATAACAAATTTGATTTCTCTAATCCAAACTGCTGAAGGTGCTTTAACTGAAACTCATGCTATTTTACAACGTATGCGTGAACTTACTGTTCAATCAGGTAACGGTGCAACACAAGAAACAGAAGACTTAACAGCGATCCAAAATGAAATTGATGAATTAGTTAAAGAACTTGATGGAATTCAAGATCGTACTGAGTTTAACGGTAAAAAACTTTTAGATGGTAATTTTACTACGCAAGTATTACAAATTGGTGCGAACACTGGTCAAACACTTGAAATTTCTATAGCGGATATGGGTGCAACTAATTTGACAGTAGATGGTGTTAATGTTTCTACTGGAGCAGCAGCGCATGATGCTAACTTAGACCTTGTTGATGCTGCAATTAGTGCTGTGTCTGCTGAACGTGCAAAACTAGGTGCGAATCAAAACCGTTTAGAACATACAATTAACAACTTAGGTGCTTCTCAAGAAAACCTAACTGCTGCAGAATCACGTATCCGTGACGTTGATTATGACTTAGCTGCTTAATAGCAGGAATAGTCACAGTCGTCCTAACTGGTAACGGTTAGAGATAACTACTGGGTGAATTGCTGGAAAACCCTTAGAGCTTGTCTTACCACAACAGAGCTGGAAACAGCAGATGTGAAGGTCAGAAAAAAGACGAGATTGGGCAATCAGCAGCCGAGCTCCTGTGAGGAAACTCTGGAGAAGGTTCAACGACTAGAATAGACCACCTAACGCAAATGCAATGGTGATGAAATTCATAGGTGAATGATAGAGCCGCAAATCTATCAGAATCCGAAGCTCCCAGCCCCTACTAGAATTAGAGGGTGAAGATATAGTCTAGTCATTTATGAGAGTAAATGTTCGCACGATGGCGAAAGAAATGATGGAGTTCACTAAGAACAATATCCTTTCACAAGCGGCACAATCAATGTTAGCTCAATCTCAACAAATGCCTCAAGGAGTATTACAACTCTTACAGTAATTGTTGAGCAGGGCGTCTAATCTGGTAACGGATTAGATTACCACTGGGTGAATTGCTGGAAGTTCCTAAAGTGTTTTGTACCACAACGTAACTGGAAACGGTAAGCGTGATGGTTCGAAAAACAAAACAATGCAACAATGGATAATCAGCAGCCAAGCGCCTACGAGGAAACTCTGGCGAAGGTTCAACGACTAGAATGCACTGCCTAAAGGCTCAAGCTCACGGCAATGAGATTCGTAGGGTGATCAGAAGTCGATCATTCGAAGTGCCCAGCCCCTTAAGGAAATTAAGGGTGAAGATATAGTCTATTCTACGATTGAAAGACGTAGCGGCGAAGCAAGCCAACCAAATGCCTCAAGGGGTATTACAGTTACTTCAGTAATATTGATATTTAAAGACTCTGGCTTAGGCTGGGGTCTTTTTTTAATTAGTAACTACATAAGGTATATTAAATTCACATAAACAGAACAAACGTTCCTATTATATGTTATAATAATATCAGGTGATAAAGATGTTAAAAACATATAGGAAGATGAATCACGATGATCTTAAGATACAACCGATTATATTAATATATAAAGAATTACTTACTGGTAAGCGTAAGGGTCTTCCCAAAGGAACGTGGCAAAGTAACCAGAATGTCATCGTTATTATTCGGTATGCCTTAGAAATTAAGAAGGGACTAAATAAAATAGATATTCCGAAAATCAATAGACCTACTATTAAGGAATTAAAACTATGGGGAGCATTAAACCGTTTTAAATCAATAAAAAAATTACTTCAATTTGTTTATCTTAATGAATTTAACGAATTCCATTTTCACCGTGTCCCTGCGGGTTATTGGGGAGATATTGAAAATGTTAAGTTGCGTTTTGAAGAAATGTTGCGCAATAATAATATCCCTTTATTGGAAGTCCCTAAAATAGTGACATATGATTTGCTAATAAAGTGGGGATTTTCTAATCCACTGAAACGATATCATGACTCTCCATTTGAATTAATAAATGCAATATATCCAGATACTTTTAGGCCATTCCAATTCCGTAAAATTCCCAATGGTTATGCAAAAAACAAAGAAATACTCAAAGGACATTTTTTAATTATGCTTGAAATGGAGAAGATATCCTTCAGCGACGTTCCTAGATTAGTTACCCAAGAATTACTTTATAAATATAAATTTAACGGTGCATTGTCTTACTACAACCAATCACCCGCAAGATTTATAATGGACTTGTTTCCGAATGCATTTTCTATAAAAGACTTTAATAAGCCCCAAAGATATTGGCATGATGTGGAGATAGCTAGAAAAGCAATCCTAGAGTTAATTAAACAAGTTGATATTCCTTATGCAGATATTCCAAAACACCTCACGAAAAAACTTCTTATGACACAAGGTTATGGTGGATTGCTTGCTCAATATGATGGTTCACCAATAAATATAATACAAGCTTGCTTCCCAGATGAATTTGATATCCTTGATTTTAAAAGACTCCCAAACCGTTATTGGTATAGCAAAGAGAATAGAATAGAAGCTTTACGATCTTATTGTCAAAGCAAGCGAAAGACTAAGCAGGAATTGACCAAGCTAAGTAGAGCTTATTTCAATAAGAACCATCCAAGATTTGTTAGTGTTCTCGACCGACACTATGATAGCAAAATTCATTTGTGGATAATCGAGGCATTTCCAGAACATAATTTCTCTTTAGCAGATTTTAACTTATTAGTAGGTGATGATGGTCAAATTTGTGATTCGCACGAAGAGTTGCTTGTCCATAATGAATTAATTCATGTTTTCCGAAGCGGAATAGTCACTCGAGAAGGGAATCGTTTTACAAACGAGAAGTATGATGAAGTGTATTTGCCAGATTGGATGATTCAATATGATAATAGAAAAATTATAGTAGAATATTTTGGCCTGTATGGTAGTAATCGTTATCCCGGTTACACAGAGAAAGTGGTTAGAAAAATAGAGTTCTATAAGAGTTTGAAGGAATATGAATTTGTAGCGATTTTTCCAGAGGATTTGAACCAGATAGAATCATTGCTTATAGAATTTATAGGTACAAGCTAAAGTTAAATTGATTTTAAGCTAGTTACTTCGTAGTCGTAATGAGTGGAGTGTAAATACGTGGCACTCTATCTCAGTAGCAAACTGAAGAATTGTTTAAAATAGCCGATATAATATATAGAACATTAACTTGCTGAGTATAAATAGGCAAAGGAGCTTGTCTATTAATTAAAATTGAATTGTTACTTAGTGATAATTACTAGTAGGGGGATGACTATATGAGTGACAATTATCAAATACAAAGAGAAATTCTAGAAGATCAACTTCGCTGGTGCAAAGAGCGAGATGATATTTTGGCGGAAATAGAACTCAAGCTTTACGAGATGAAAAGTATAGCGGAGTACGCTTATGAAGAGAAACTTTCTTCAGGAGTGATTGGTAAGTTAAATGAGCGACTGGCAGATTTGAAGGGTGAAGTACTGGTTTTAGAAAATCAGTTGAACTCTGATATCAATTACTAAGCTATTAAGATGTTCACGAAGTAAGTCAATGAATAGGGGAGTAATAAAACGTGGAAAAACAAATTGAAATTATGAAACAAGCAAGTGCATTACTCGAAACAGTAGAAGAAGGATTAGTCCATGCAAAGCAATTATTGAACGAAGGAAAATATGAGCAGGCAACCATTCTATTTAGTGATATTGTGTTAGGATTCTCAACTATTGAATCTTCTTTAACTAGGCTTGCTGAAGAAGTCATAACTGTTCAAATTGAAGAGCAATCGAATAAAGTTCGTAAAGCATTAGATTTAGTAGTAACCGAATTTGAAGATGAAAAGTATGGGCCAGTCCAGGAGATCATGCAGTTTAATTTAATTCCGCAATTTAAGAAGTGGAAGGGATTGTTGGATGAGATTTTTGGTGGGTATATTTTGAATTAGGAGTTTGATAAAAGGTTTTTAATTGATATACGACTTAGTAACTAATATGTGCTTTTTACCTATGATTTTATTTTTAGCACTTAATTATTAGTAAGTTGTATGTCTATTTGCTGTATCAAAATAAAACCAGACTATTTAAGCGTAGGTGCTTTGATATGCTTAACAAGAATTGGGACACTTAACCTATTCGTGAGATTACTAATGCATCATGCATACTATTCTACTGTTATTTTGTTCGTTGCATTTTGATCATCCGTCTATATGCACGGGTTTTATAAAATATCAAGGAGGAAATTGCATGACACAAGTCTGGCGTATTAATATTAAGTCGGCTGCAACTCAAGATGTTGATCCAAGAAAGCCCAATGAGAATCTTAGACCGCAAGTTACTTGGAATTAATCGTTATAAAACTTGGGAAGGGATGACAACATGAATGACAGTTATCGAATAAGGAGAAGTTTTCTTCGGGGACTATTGGTAAGTTGAACGAGCGCTTGGCATGGAGCCTTTATGTGTACATATTTTATAAAATAAAAAGAAGGAACACTCGTTCTCTTCTGCGTATTTTGTTATAGTATATTTAGAATCACATCTTAGTAAGACCTCATGAATGTATAGGGATGTGTTATAATGCAAGTAGCAAAATCACTTCGAGAAAGTCCTCTAAATTACGGTATGGTTGATAAGGTCAGAGATGAGCCAGCAGACTACAATAAAGATAAATCAAAATCCCAAAGTAATAAAAAGTTGAAGTTACTAAAACGAGTTGCACTCCATCGGTTAATGGATTTGAAAATCGATTTTGCTTTTAAGCAGCTATTTGGAAATGAAAAGAATAAACAAATTACCGTCGTTTTTTTAAATGCCATCTTGCAAAAAACTGGTCGAGAGTCAATAAAAGATATTTCCTTCACTAATATTGAAGCAGGCGGAGAATATGTTGATGATAAAAGGTCTAGACTCAATTTATTAGTTATTACATTATCAGGTGAACGAATTCATGTAGAAATACAATTTACTGATAAGTACAATATGGTTAAACGCTCTATTTACTATTGGTCAGGAATTTACCGTCATCAGTTGAGAACGGGAATGGGCTATAATGAGCTTAACCCCGTCATTTCAATCAACATACTGAACTTTAATATTTTCGAGCAAACGAATCAATTTCATACGACATATCACTTATATGAAGACGAGAAAAAATTCAAACTAACAAATGCTATGGAATTTCATTTTGTGGAAATGCCTAAACTTTTAAAGTCATGGAAAGAAGATAAACTAGATCCATGGAATGATATTTTAGCAAGATGGTTATTACTTCTTGGTATGGTCGATCATCGGAAAAACAAAGTTTATGAAGATATTTTTAATGAATTGGAGATGATTGCAATGGAGGATAAAACAATACGGAAGGCTTTTGATAACTGGGAAGAGCTTAGTATGACCCCAGAACAATTTTGGGCTTATGAATCACGCCTGAAACACATTATGGATGAAGAAGCAGCAAAGCGGGAAGCGGAACTACGAGTTAGGGAAGCAGAGAGAAAAGCAGAAAGAAAAGCAGAAAGAGAAACAAAAGAATTAATCGCGCAACGCCTCTTAACAAATGATGCGGAGATTCAATATGTGCAGCAAATAACAGATTTATCAAAAGAAGACATCATTAAAATTCAAAAAGGCTTGAAAAAATAAAACTTTACTAGAATAATAACCTCTTCTCCCTTAAGTTAGGGGATAGGTTAGGTGCCACTTCCGAATGAACTTATTAATAAAGATAGCTATATGTAACAAAAATATATTATAATAAGAATATGACGAACAAAAAGGAGACAATATATGTCTAACGATAAAAAGCTTAGCGCAAGAGATCTTGTATTGCAACAGCTGGAACGTAAAAAACAAGCACAAGCAAATAATAATAATCCAATAAACGGCAAAGGGTCAGCAAAGCAAATGCAGAGCCAACTCTCGAAAAGACCGAGTGTAACGCGTCGTAAAATGGGTGGATAATGAATGAGTAGACTTTAAGAGTATTGTCTTATATGAGGCGGTACTTTTTTTGTGCTGAGATTTCTTTGGAAAATAGTTTTTACTGGCAAATTAAAAAGACTTACCTATTGGGCAAGTCTAGTTCGCGATATGCCTCTTGATATTTTCCACCTGAAACAACCTTCGCATGGTATAGAGCTTTAAGCGCATAGTTCTTTTCAAGATCATGTTCCTTCATGATACGCTTTAAATCTTCTTGTAATTCCTTATTATGCATAACCAATTTTTTCATTTGAGATGTGTAATATTTCATCTACTTTTAACTCCCTTTTACTACCCAGTATATTGTAAGTAGTATAGCATTTGCAGGGTATAATTGCATTATTCCTCATTTAATAGGAAATCGAAAATTCTATGTAACTAAACAGACAGTTTCAAGTAGCAATTCTCGTTAATCTATTGATACTTCCTAGCCACCAAAAACTCAACCAAAGGTAATACAACCATTGCTAATCCCAGAACCGCTAGCAGAAAAACATTCACCGTTCCATTCACCCACTGATCAGCAGCTACTGCAACTAGAATTATTACCATCAAAATAAAATAACTTATCTTCGAGCTTTTTTCTGTAATTTTTTGTCCAAGTTCTTCGTCAACTAATATTCCGTCTTTTTCTTCTTTGCTTCCCCAAGTAATTGCAGAAAAGAAAACCATTAATAACATTCCCATTGCGACGACTTCCTGGAATCCAACTTCTTGTCCTGTAAGAATTTTGTAAATGGAGAAACCAATCGTAATTAAAGTAGCAGCCCCGACTATAAATGCACCTATATTTCTTTTCTTCATTAACGCTCCCCCTCATCATTAAATAAATCATCAACTTTAGTCCCTAATGTCTTCGCAAGGTTAAATGCTAGTTGCAAACTTGGATCATATTTGTTGTTTTCAATCGCATTAATTGTTTGTCTACTCACATTACATAAATCCGCTAATTTCCCCTGCGAAATGTTTTTCTTTTCTCGATATTCTTTGATTTTATTTTTCATGTGAACAGCACCTTTGAGTGAAGATAGTGTAAAACTTATTTTACAGGTAAATTATAAAATAAGGTGGATTAGATGTCAAATATGTTTTACAAGTTCTTTGATATATTAGAAGTAGTTATTAGATGTAATTGATGTGTCGGATGGTGTTTAATTTGAAGTGATTGCCACTCAAAGAGTTATATCGTATTTGCCGAGTGATAGATTTCATATTTATTACTAGAATTTTATAACTGATGGATTACAATAGATTTATATGAATCTCAATAATTTGAAGTGGAGGAGAATAATGATCGAGAACAAATACCTTACACAAACTGAAAGAGATAAGTTATTACTAAATCTAAATAAAAAGCAAAAGGAATTTTTTCACGAATACCTAAGAAGAGGTAGGAAAACAGCTTTTGCAAATGTTTTAGCGAGAGATAAAGCTGCAGGTGTCGACGAGGCCTCTATAACGGAGGTCGCCCAGGAGTGGGAGTTTCAGGACTTTATCGACGCAGGTCCAGGTTGGAGAGCGGATGCTCAATTATTTTGTGAATGTGGACGTGCCCTTAGGTATCAATATGTAGTATTTAATAATCAAACAAAAGAAGTAAAAAAGTTTGGTATCACTCATTTTGAAGAACATATAGGAATTCCGGCACATTTGGTAAAGGAAATTATAAATGGAATCGTTAAAATTGATTATGAAGGTGACGAGATTCTTATTAAAATCGCTAACGGGTGGACCTTAGCAGATGAACAAATCTTTGAAATTCCAATTGATGTGACGATTCCAAACGATATACAGTTTCATTTTGATAATAATGTTCCACTTCTTAATCGACAAATCACTGCTCTTAAGCGATTAATTGCTGACTATTTAAGAGATAAAGAAGAAGAGAGATTGCATAAAGAAAGAATGAAAATTAAAGAAGAAACAGAAAAGAAGAAGTTAGAAGTAAGCAATCTTAGAAAGAAAAAGCTTCAGAGTCAAATCTGGGATTATGAATTGGGGATTTCAGCCGAATTACAAGCGGGAATTATGGTCTATTTAGATAGTTTATATGAACCACAATTTTTAGCGAGCGATGTTTGTGATTATTTGATAACTTATCATGACGCCTCAAATGAAAGGTATTCCAGCGGAAGTTATAAAATATTTTCCCATGTCTGTATATTCTTAGAGAAGTTAATACCTAAAGGGAAATTAGAGTTTATTGGAAGAAGAAATGGAATTGATCGGGAATATAAGTTACTCGAGAGTTAGAAATGTTTGAAACATGGGGACGGTTCTCGTGTTGCATATACCGCAACACGAGAAGAACGAGATCGGTTTGCAATGGCTAATACTTTAGTAGGATAAAACTCAATAATCAATTGACTGGATATTTATATAAGAACTTCATCACAATTCAGGAAGGGAAGGCATAATTTTCTATGAAGATTATTCAAGGGTTGAAATAAAATACCCCGCATCTTTCTCCCTGCGAGGTTCAATCATCTTTTGCTAAGTATTCGCTTGGTGTAAAACAATAAAATGGGGTGTCCTCTAGAGTAAGAATTCCACTTTTCTTGTCTAAAGTAATTAAGTAGGCTGCATCTGAAGCATATGCGGCTTCAACTAACATTTGATCATCAGGATCGTTTATCTTAGGTAAATTCTTTTTATCTAGATGTCTAGTATTAATAGATTTGCCCAGCTGGAAGAAATCAACGACAAACATAAGAATTTCTTTAGTCTCTTCGTAATCAAATTCTAATTTGTTACAATGTCGCTTCATTATGTACATTAACTCTCCAATTAACTCTTGAGAAAATACTATTCTGGCTCCGACTTCATCTAATGAAGCAAACAAATTAGCACTATCTGATGTCTCTTCACCAAATAGTGCTTCGATAAATACATTGGTATCTATAACGATTCTATTTGTTTTGGTCATCTTTGATTTCCTTTGTCCATTTTAGTACATCTTCATATGATACGTTTTTTTTCTTCATTTGGTTTTGCATTTTTCGTCTAAGTTTTAAGAAAGAGTTTGACTGAGTAGTTTGATTTTTTACAGGGGCTTGCATATTGTTCTCCTCCTCATTGTTACACATGCATATCACACCCTTTTTAGTATGTATATGCAGTATTCCACCTTCTAGGTTTATTATAACATCGCCGAGTGGTGTTAACAAATTAAAATAGTGATACCTATAGAGAGTATTCAGGGACAGTTGCCTTGTCCTAACGTTTAAAAAACAGTAGAAACTGAATACAGTAATCCAATATAATACAACGATTTAGCATGATTGATGGAGTTGCAAGAAATAGAAGTTGAAATTATATTGTAAGTAACATGATTAAGTGCGTATAAATATATAGACGCTTTCTAAAAGGAGAGAGATTAGCATGAACCTGTCAAGAGATGAAAAACTGGTGATATTAAAGGCTGCAGATGAAATTATTATGCAAGGAGGTAGAAGCCTTCTTGCTAAGATTCTAAAGGGGTCACGTGATAAGAAAGTTTTACAACATCAACTGGACAAATCTCCGGCATATGGAGCATTTAACTCAGAAACATTAGCAAAAATAACGAAGAAAATAGACTGGATGATTGAAAATGATTTTCTAGATATAGAGTATTCACGCAGACTCCCGATGATTGTGTTCACTTCACGTGGCTGGTTAATTCAAGCAAACCAACGCGCAACTGAACTTTTAAAAGAATGTGATAAGTTAATTTTGGAGAATGCTCCAATTCCTAATATGGAATATTTAAAAGATCGTAACCGTCATATGATTTTCCTGTTCCTTGATAAGGTTAGGGAAACTGCCGATTCAAAGTACATTCCATTTCTAGAAGCATGGGAAAAGATAGATTATAAAAAGGTACGTGTGAAAATACGCGAAACTATTACTTCAATTGAAGAAGGTGCGCCGATTGATTTGGAATTAATTGAGCAAAGAGAAGCTGAATTAGAAGAAGCATTGATTGGACTAGCTCCTGAAGATTTACACTTGAAATGTTGGGAGTGTGGGAATCGTTTTGTATTTACTGTTGGAGAACAGAATTTTTTTAAACAGAAAGGCTTTCAACTGCCAAAGCGATGTGGTGAATGCAGAGAAGAGCGAAATTATTGAAATTCGCTAGCTGGATATGAAAATTATAAGAAGAGGAGGAAGAACTCATGGAAGAGATTCAGAAGTTACCAGAAAATGAAACATGGGGACGGTTCTCGTTTTGCATTCACTGCAACACGAGAACCGTCCCCATGTTTCAAAAGTTCTTATATTTTAAATCTGGATACGAGTACGTGTAGTTCTTCTGCTAATTTTGATAGGTCTTCGGAGCTTGCTGCGACTTCTTGCATGGCTGAGTTTGTTTGTTCTGTTGATGCGGATACTTCTTCTACGCCTGCTGCAGACTCTTCTGAGATAGCGGCAATTTCCTGGACGGATCCATTCATTCTTTCGTTATTTGTTGCGATTTCATTTAGGTTGGATGAAATCTGTTCGACTTGAGCTACTGTTTCAGTAATAGCCTCGCGAATTCTACCAAATGTTTCTCCGGTTGTTGTTACTTGTTGCGATCCTTCTGTAACATCCTGATATCCATCTTTCAATGACTCGACAACAAGAGTGGATTCACTTTGGATGCGACTCACGATATCTGTGATGTTTGTAACCGAGCTTGAAGATTGTTCGGCAAGTTTTCTAACCTCATCAGCAACCACTGCGAAGCCTGCTCCATGTTCTCCTGCACGTGCTGCTTCAATTGCTGCGTTTAATGCAAGTAGATTTGTTTGCTCGGCAATATCTTGGATCACGGATACTAGTTCAGTTATTTCTTGGGTATGCTTGTCCAATCCTTCAACTTTTCCAACTGCTTGATGAACGGTTTCATCAATTTTAGCCATTTGTGCGACTGATAATCGCATTAACTCTGCACCTTCAGTTGTCATTTCATATACATCATTTGTTGATTCCTGGACACTTTCACCGTACTCATTAGTTTCTTGGATTTTTAGGGTAAATGTCTGCATATTACTGGAAAGGTCTGTTGCATTATTAGCTTGTGATTCTGTTCCTGCTGCAATTTCCTGCATGGTGGATGCTATCTGTTCTGAACCATTCATCACTTCATTCGATGAATTTGTTAGCTCTTCACTTTGACTTGAAACTGTTTCGGAAACTACTTGGATTTGATTCAAGATTTCACGCATGCTGTTACTCATTTCGTTTGTCGCAGTCGTTAGTTTTCCTATCTCATCATCAGATTTTACTTCTAAAGGCTTGCTCGTTAAATCTCCGTCAGCAATTAATTGCATACGATTCATTACGGTGCCTACTGGTCTTGAGATAGAGTTTGAGGTTAATAGTGCAGTAACAACTGTTAATACTAAAACGATTAACACAACAACAATTACTACGATAAATGTTGCTAGTCCATCGGCGAGAATTCCCTCTTGACGGTCAATAATATTATCGCCCCTAGTTGTTGCCAAACTTTCGTACTCTTGCATGAGTTCGCGGGCAACTATGTAAGTGCTGTTTAAGTTAGAGACTGCGAGTTCCTCATTTCCTCTATCATAAACGTCCAAAACATTATCAATAATGTCTTGACGCCATTCAACTGTCTGGTCAATCAGTGTATTAAATCTTTCCGTATTCCCACCGGCATCTCTTATCATTGTTTCATATTCGATTGCTTGCTCAGTGTATTCATTAAATAATTCCTTAAAGTTTGGATCCCCAGTTAACATGTATGCTCTAGCTACAGATAAGCGGTTCGCCATCGTATAAGCTAGTCTTTCATCACCAATTAATATTGGAAGTTCTTCATATAAAACCTCTTCGGTCGCATTATTGACGTTATTTAGAATGTATATTGTATAGCCCCCTAAGAAAAGCAGGCCGATTAAGACAATAGAAAAACCAAATATCATTTTTGAACGTATACTTTTAAAACTAAATTTATTCTTCATTTATTTAACACCTTTCTAGTATGTTTTATCCTACAAATTCTTTTTTTACTTCGAATATCTTTTTGAAATCTAATAATTGTTCGATATCTATTAAAGTTAATAAATAGTCTTCTAATTTGGCAATGCCATAGATATATGACTCGGAATCATTGCTGATAATTTCTGGAGCAGCTTGAATGACAGAGGCTGAAATATCAATTACTTCAGTTGCTGCATCAACAAGTAGTCCTACTTGTATGTCCTCATTCTGAACAATTAGGAATCGATTATGCTCTGATGCTTCGCTTTCAGCCATATTTAATCGTTTTTTCAAATCAATAATTGGTGTCAACTGGTCGCGCTGATTGATAATTCCTTTGATGTAATTATGTGTTTTTGGCAAAGGAGTAATTGTTCGGAGACGTTCAATCGAACGGATAAAGTTGATTTTGATGCCGAAGAATTGATCATTTAACTTGAATGTAATGTACTTTTTGATGATTTTTCTTCCTTTCCTAGTTTAGTAGTAAGTAAATATTCAGTGCGCCAATGTTCTCGAAAGTTGCGGTTAGCTGGATTGCATTTTCATACCCGGATAAAGTCGTGTTGCCTTCCATGATTGTTGGGGCTGTGATGTCTGTTTTGAGTTTGTTTTGCGCGATAGAAGTCGAAATACCGCCAGCTAGCATGTTGCCTAATTCTCCGCTAAAAGAAGCTAACATGTCGCCTGCGACTGGCATTCCAAACATTAATTCTCCAATAGAAGCGAAAACAACAGAGTCTCCAGCCAAAATCAAGCGCCCCTTAACATCCCCAGTAACTCCAATCAATACTCCAAATTGGATGTTTAAACTTTTTCCGAGTAATTTAGGTTTACTCATTTGATACGGCGTAGGCACAATTCCGTCTAATGCTATTTTTGTACCATTTAATAAATCAGTAATCGTTCTATTTCTTACAGATGTCGTTGTCATTTGTGAAGCTCCTTTATGTTTTTTAACTTTATGGTATTTCTTGGTTTGAAATTAGAATAGTTCTCTTTAGGAATGATTGATTGAGAGTAGAACTATATCAAGAGGAATGTAAAATAATGCGCGAAATAATGCCTTCTTTCTTATGTAGTGTTGGTTGTATAAATATATTTTCTAATTTAATTTATCAATCCACTATCTATATATCGGCAGATTAAAATTTATTTAGATACCTTAGAGTATAAAATGCATGTTTTTTATCTATTCCGGCAGAGTTTTGTTGAAAACTTGTCAATAATATGGTTATAACTTCCTATTCAGTTTGGAATAGAGTGAAACATGGGGACGGTTCTCATGTTGCACGCACTGCAACACAAGAACCGTCCCCATGTTTCATTCATTTTTCCTTACTGATGCCGATTAGTTCTGGTACGGTTACAAATTTCATGCCTTCTGCTTGGAGGCGGGGGATGAAGTCGTGGAGGGAGTTGACTGTTCCTGATAGGTCTAATGTCCAATCGCCGCCGTCATGCATGAGGATGATGGAGCCTGGTGCGGTGTTTGCCATAATAATATCGGATATCATGTCAGCTCCTGGTTGTGTCCAATCTAGGGAATCAACATTCCAAAGGATGACGGCATTTCCTAGTTGCTCGCTCAACTCCACAATTTCTCGGTTGAGTGCACCATATGGTGGGCGAAATAACCGAGGTCTGTAGCCAACAATTTGTTCGATCGCTTCTTCTGCCGTGGTAATTTCCCAGCGAGCTCTTTCAATACTTTCTTCTGTTAAATTCGGGTGCCAATACGTATGGTTTCCAATCGCATGCCCTTCTGCATTTATTCTTCTGACGATATCGCTGTGTACTGCCGCCCTAGCTCCCAAGAGAAAAAACGTTGCTTTTGCCTGGTAAGTATTCAGGATATCTAAAATTTGTGGGGTGAAACGTGGATCTGGGCCATCATCAAATGTTAACGCAATTTCATTACTATTCAAGGAACCTCTGATTACCACTGTATTAGGATATTCGCGTTGCAAAATAGCATTCGAAACTAAATTTGGCATTCTACCAATACTTTCCGGTCCGCCTTCTAACTGCCTTTGAGAAAAGTTTACACTGCTTCTCTCCGAAAATAACCACGGACGCTCATCATCATTGTACATAAAAATAAAACCCCCATTTCCATACTTGCCTAACTTACTATATGGTTTTTGGGTGAGTGTAGTTACTATGTTAGAAAAAGTTCTTTAAGTAAAAATATTTAATAATAAAAAAAGTACGTCAATCAGTTAACTGATTGACGTACTTTCTAATATTGTCTTACCTACAATTTAAATCCTTGCACCAAATCATTTAATTCTTCAGCTAGTTTTGCTAGTTCATTTGAACTTGACGCAACTTCCTCCATCGAACTGCTGATTTCTTGAGATGATGCAGATGTTTCTTCCACGCCTGCTGCAGATTCTTCAGAAATTGCAGCGATTTCCTGGATAGATGTATTCATTTTGTCACTGTCCTGAGAGATTGTTTCTAAGTTATTTGTGACTACTTTGATTCCTTCTACAGTATCGTTAATTTTTTCACTGATGATATCAAATGTCTTTCTTGTCTCTCTGATTTGTTCTGTTCCTTGCTCTACTTCATTATATCCTTCATTCAAAGTAGCTGTAACATCGCTCGTTTCGCTTTGGATGGTATTGACGATTTCAGTAATGTCAGTAATCGATGCTGCAACTTGTTGAGCTAGTTTTCCAACTTCATTTGCAACAACGGCAAAGCCTTTTCCTTCTTCACCAGCTCTAGCGGCCTCGATAGAAGCATTAAGTGAGAGTAGGTTTGTTTGGTCAGCAATATCTCTAATTACTGCGATAAGCTGTGAAATTTCCTGTGTGTGCGTTTCTAATGTTTCTACTTTTTGTACGGAATTATAGATTACTTGGTCAACTTTTTCCATTTGTTTTGTAGAGTTTTCCATCATCTGACTACCTTCATTTGTGTGGTGTAGCACATCGATGGATGAATCGTATACGGTCTGGCTGTTATCGTTAGCTTCCTCAGTCTTTTCAGCGAATGAACTCATGATAGAAGATAAATCACTCGTTGTATTCGCTTGGCTTTCAGAACCAAATGCGAGGTCTTGCATCGTTGTCGCGACTTGTTCGGAGCCAGCTTTTACATCATTTGCAGATTGTGTTAATTCTTCACTCTTATCGCTCACAGTTTGGGAAACGACGGTTATTTTACCAACAACCTCACGCATTTGTGTTTGCATACGGTTAATGGAGAATACCAATTGACCAACCTCATCTTGAGATTTTGTTTCTATATTTTCAACACCTAAATTCCCCTGGCCAAGTTCATTCATAACTCTAGTGATTTTCGGTATATCTCGAAGCATATATCTCAGTAAAAGAATGACAGCTACAACTAAGATTAAACAAGAGATTCCGAAAAGAATAATCATGGTTATTGTAAAACTACCCATACCAGCAAGAGCTTCGTCTTCAGATAAAGATGTTCCGATTGCCCATCCAGTTGTATTTACTGGAGCATAGCCGATATATTCCCTATTATTATCGATAGTTACAAGTTCTAATCCATTTTCACCTGTGACCATCTTTTCTCCAATGTTACCAAGTTCACCGTCAAGTTGTTGAATCTGTTGCTCCAATACATACGATTGGTCTGGATGATGCATGAATGTCCCGTCATCGGTGACAAGGAAAGAGTATCCTGTCTCTCCAATTTTAAAGGATTCCATCATATTTGGTAGTTCGGTAAGGAAGATATCTATCGCTGCAATCCCAATAATTGTTCCATTATCTTTCACTGGCATCATCGCACTTAAAATAACCTCTCCAAAAATCTCATCCATATATGGTGCTGTAAAATAAACATCATCTTCTGCCATTGCATGTTCATACCATGGTCTTTCTGTAATATTAAATGACTGGTCAGAAAGTACATTATTACTTCCTACTAAAAAATTAGCTCCTGTACTTGCAACCCAAGTCATTGCAATCGATGAATCTGTTTCTACAATACTATCTAATGCACCCGAGACACCATCATGGAATTCATTTTCTAATACATCATCTCTTGAATTAGTAGAATTCAAGAATTTAATCAATTCCTGATTCGTACCCATTTGACGCACAATTGTTGCCTTGTCTTTAAAGAGGCTATCTACCTGGTCAGCAATTGCATCACTGTTTGAGGAAAGATTTACTTCTACATTTTCGAGGATTAAAGATTTTGTATATTCGTAGATAATTAATCCAGTAAGTGAAAAGATGATGAGTATGGCGACAAAGAGTGTTGAAGCGACTTTTGTAGACATACTTCTTCTAAAAAAACTAACTTTTTTCTGAAGTTTTGGTTCTCGTTTTAGTGACATTTGTGATTCCTTCTCTCTTATGTAGTTTGGAGGATGTTTGTAAACGATCCACTATATAAATTATCGGTTAGTTTTGTTTTATTCTATTTATCAGTTATCGAAAAATGAGGGCTAGAAATTTATCTATTTACATAGTGTTTTTTTAGGTTTGCTGATAATCAAATTTGCTACAATTATGAAGTTATGATGCTTCATCTATTGAACACTAACTTTTATAAATTCTCCTAGTATTTCTGCCGTTCTTTACAACCTTGTACATGCATAGTTTATTACTAGGTGGTGAGGCTTATGTTTGAAATTTATGGGGTGGCATTAATTCCACTTATAATTGGCTTAGTTCAATTAATAAAAACAACAGGCTTAAATAAAAAATATCTCCCCTTTATTTCGCTAGTTTTTGGGCTAGTTGGAGGCATCTTTTTTCTTTATCCTGGTGATATAAGGGCTGGGATAATAGTTGGGTTAATGCTTGGTTTATCAGCAAGTGGTTTGTACAGTGGGACAAAAAATACACTGGAAAAGAACGATAAATGTGACTCTTCTTGATGTTAATTGAAGGAGAGTCCTTTTTTAAAATATAAATTAGAACACTTGTTCTTTTATTTGGTAAATGGTATAATATAGCTAGATAAACTTCACGAATACTCCTCACAAAATCAAAGGGATGTGTTAAAATGCCTTTAACATCACTTATTAAACAAAACACCTCAAAAACTCTTGCTCAAGAATTTATTTTAGAAGAACCCGCTAAATATAAAAATGGTAAACGGAAGAAATCTAGCACAGATTTATTAAAACGAATACCTCTTCATCGATTAATGGATCTAAAAATTGATTATGCTTTTAAACAGCTTTTTGGTCTCGATAAAAATAAAGAAATTACGATTGTATTTTTAAATGCCATTTTACAGAAGACAGGAAGAGAGCCTATTAAGGATATTTCATTTTTAAATATAGAATCTGGTGGCGAGTTTTCTAATGATAAACAGTCGAGGCTAGATTTATTGGTAACGACAGATAATCAAGAGAAAATTAATGTTGAGATTCAATTTACGAACAAATACGATATGGTGAATCGATCTCTTTATTATTGGTCTGGTATCTTTCGAAGTAATCTGCAAAAGTCGATGGCTTATAGTGAACTACAGACGGTAATCTCTATCAATATTTTAAATTTCAACTTATTCGATCAAACGGAAGAATTTCATACAACTTATCATTTATATGAAGATAAGGATAAATTTAAGCTAACAAATATAATGGAGTTTCACTATATTGAAATGTCAAAACTGCTAAAAGCATGGAAGCAAGACAAGCTTGATCCATGGAATGATGTGCTTGCTCGTTGGCTATTGATGCTTGGCATGGTAGATCACAGAAACAATAAAATTTATGACGATATTTATAAAGAATTGGAGGAGATTGCTATGAAGGATGAATCATTAAAGGCTGCATTTACTGGTTGGGAAGAACTGAGCATGACTCAAGAAGAGTTTTTGGCCTATGAATCTAGATTAAAGCATATTTTAGATGAAGAGGCAGCGAAGCGTGAATCAGAATTAAAGCTTGAGGCAGCCAATCGTGAATCAGAGGAAATGATTAAAGCAACCAAGCGCGAGTCAGACGAAAAGATTAAAGCAGCCAAACGTGAGTCAGAAGAAAAGATTAAAGCAGCTAAGCGTGAGTCAGAGGAAAAGATTAAAGCAACCAAGCGCGAGTCAGAGGAAAAGATTAAAGTAGCCAATCGTGAGTCAGAGGAAAAGATTAAAGCAACCAAGCGCAAGTCAAAGGAAAAGATTAAAGCAGCTAAGCGTGAGTCACAAGAAAAAGGAAGAACAGAAGTAAAAATTGAAACTGCTCAACGTCTTTTACAAGAGGGAATGGACATTGACTTTGTTCATAGAATTACCAAATTATCTATCGAGGAAATCAAATCTATTCAACTTAAATAAGAAGATATTTATCGGAGAAACTTCTAATCAGAGGGGTTTCTCTATTTTTTCCATAAAAAACAATAGACTTCTTCAACAAGTAAATGATTTGATATAAATTGCAAACATAATTGCCGAAAAATTTTACCACCCTTGAAGAAATACATACTACCCCTCATAATGGGATGTAACTTAGCCACTATGAGGTGAATATCAATGAAAAATGTCGGAAGAAATGATCCGTGTCCATGCGGAAGTGGAAAGAAGTATAAAAAATGTCATGGAGCTAGTAATGTAATAGAAATTAATCCTAACCGCTATAATCACGAGTTAGATAATTTGCATCAGGGTCTAATTGATTTCTCATTGGAATATTTCGAAACTGAAATAGGAGCTTTTCTTCAGGAGCATCCTCAACCAAGGTTAATAGATAATCAAATACTAGTGGATTCGTTCTTTTCAGGTATCACGATTTGGTTTATTTTAAATCAACCTGTACAGAATGGGCAAACAATATTTGATATTTACAATGAGGAACAACAGAAAAAAGTAAAATATGAAAGTGTAAGAAATGCATTTTCTAATTGGAAAGAAGCAGTTTTTTCAATCTTTAAGGTTATCGAAGTGACAGATGAAAAGTATACCCTCCAAGATATACGTTCTAATGAAACCTACTATTTAAGAACCCATGAAGAACGCATTTTAGAAGATAATGGTGTTTTGACAGGTGTTCTGCTTCCTTTTGTAAAATATCATGAATTTTTACTCACGGAAATTCATTTACTTAAAGAAAATCATCTAAATTATGAAAAATTCTCTAACTTGACTGATTTAGAATTTAAGAAAAGATATCCAGAAATATTAGCAGATTTATTAGTTGGGCAAGTGGAAGAGGATGAGTGGGAACATCGAACTCATGAAGCTGTAGCAGAAATGTTTTCCGAGCATTTACGGCTAAAAACTTCGGATGAAAACTATATCCGAACGGGCATTGAGCTTTGGAAAGATTTCATATCATATGCAGAACCGATTATAAGAAAACCAGAGGCCTATGCAGCTGGGCTTGATTATGTCATTCAACAAGCACTTTTTGAAGGGCATGTGCAATCCCAAAAAGAACTCGCAAATGAGTATGGAGTAACCGCAACTACAGTTTCAAAAAATGCCCATAAAATCTATGACGTTGTTGAGCATATGATGGCAGATGACTCTCCAGAGGATTTGCCGGAACTTTCCCAATTTGATATGGAAAAATCGATGCGTGATATTGAACGTCATTTGAGTGAAAAAGAGTTTGAATCTGAAGCGGAACTCCATGCATATTTGGATGAATTATTAAATTCTGAGGAACAACTTATACCGGAACTGACTTCCCCAAGAGATATTGCACAGGAAAAGCTTTATGAAGCTTTTGAATCAACGGGAGCGGAGCGGGAAAAACTAATTGATGACGCATTAAGAATTTATTCAAATAGCCCAGATGCTTATCTACTGAAGGCTAGCAACGCTAAATCACAATATGAAGAATACCAGTTACTTCATCAAGCAGTAATCGCTGGTGAAAAAGATCTAGGTAAAGCTTTTATTAAAGAGAATAAGGGTCATTTCTGGATGCTAACAGAGACTAGACCTTATATGCGAGCGAAATCAGGGTTTGCCATTCATCTTTATAATTATGGCGAAGAAGATTCGGCAATAAAGCATTTTAAAGAATTATTGGAATTGAATCCGAATGATAACATGGGCAATAGGTATCATTTATTAACTATTTACTTAGAAATAGGAGATATCAAATCTGCAGGAAGATTGCTTAAGCAATATGATGGTGATGCTAGTGCTAACTTTATGTTTAATCGAGTTTTGATAGCTTATTTGCAAGAAGGATTAACAGCAAAAACAAAGAAGTTTTTAAAGCAAGCTATCGATAAACATCCATTAGTAAAGGATTTATTAGGTAATAATTATCTCAAAAAAAATACAAGAGCAAGTGAAGGTTTCGGATCAGAAAGTGAAGCTGTTGCTTATGTAGACCGACATTTAGATCTTTGGAATGAGCATGAATTATTATTAGATGAGTTAGCAAAATCTAATTAAAAGGTGCATTAGTTAATCAAATGGTTACTAATTCTTGTACAAATCCTCACACAACATCATAATGAATACAGACAAATAGTTTTTAAGGAGCAAATATGTATGTCCAAAAATAAATCAAACTATAGAAAAGACGCAAAATCAATTCAAATCGAAGTAAAAAAACCTGAAGAGTTACTAGCATTTTTATTACGCGTGATGGATCAAAGAAGTAGGAATTCGGTTAAGTCCATTCTTGCGAGAGGACAAGTGACAATTGATGACCATATTGAAAAGCAGTTTAATTATCAATTGCGTCCAGGTCAGAAAGTGACAATTTTAAAGAATAAAGCTGCTGTAAAACAAGAAGTATTAATTGGCATGGAAATCCTACATGAAGATGAAGATATTATCGTAATAAACAAAGAGGCGGGCCTACTGTCAATTGCCACAGAAAAAGAAAAAAAGCAGACGGCATTGCATCAATTAATGAAATATGTGAAGCAAGAAGACCCAGAAAATCGCATTTTTGTTGTTCACCGTTTGGATAAAGATACATCTGGTGTCATGATGTTTGCTAAAAGTGAAGACATAAAAAGAAAGTTACAAGACAATTGGCATGAAATTACTAAAAAGAGAGCGTACGTCGCTTTAGTAGAAGGAAAAGTCGCGAAAAAATCCGGCTACATTACTTCTTGGTTAAGAGAAACGAGAACACATCTGATGTATTCAAGCCAGACTCCGAATGATGGGTTATTTGCTAAAACGTATTATAACTTTATCCAGGGGAATGAAGACTTTTCTTTATTAGAAGTGAATCTTGAAACAGGCAGAAAAAATCAAATCCGCGTGCATATGCAAGACATGGGAAATCCAGTTGTTGGAGATAAAAAATACGGATCAAAACAACGCGATGCAATCGGAAGACTCGGGCTACACGCCAAAACACTAGCCTTCCACCACCCAACAACAAATAAACTAATGACCTTCGAAACAAAAATACCAAAATCCTTCCTCAAAAACTCAAGGTAGGACTGAAACATGGGGACGGTTCTCTTGTTGCACTCATTGCAACAGGAGAACCGTCCCCATGTTGCATTATCACTTCCACATTTTCATGATTGGTTTGATGAATTCTGTGGGGGTTTGGGTTTGGTTGGTTTTTCTCCATTCCATTGAGGTACCATAGAGACCCCATGTTAGGAAGTTTGCTGTTCGATTTAGAGCGATTTCATCTGCTTCTGGAGATTCTCTTTTAAGCATTTTTAAAATAATTACTTCAAGTTGATCCCGAATAATGCGAGCGATGGTATCTTCATATCCTCGGTGGCAGCGATTCGATAGTGATTCTTGAAAGCTTGTAATTGCTTCGAATATACTCGTTATCGATTCTTCGTTTAATGTTCGTCCTTCATAGTCATCACTGCTCAAGTTAACAAACAATACTTCTGTCAACGCTTTATCCAAGAGGTCATAAATATCCTCGAAATGATAATAAAAAGTTGAGCGATTTATCATCGCTTTTGTTGTGATATCTTTTACTGTAATATCTTTGAATTCCATTTTCCCTGATAGATCTACAAATGATTCCATAATTAATTTTCGCGTTCGTAAAATTCTTAAGTCCGTTTTTACCTCTGACATGAAAAATCCCCCTCTTTTCCGACAATCTATTAAAAGTGTTGGGTATCCAACATTTTGCACAAGCTAATGGTGTCTCTTCATCCTATTATCATTTAAACTTACACTTAGAATCAAGTAAACGGTATTAAGAATTAATTGGAGGGGAAATAGATGACAAATAATAATGGCTTTTCTTGTGATCCAATAACGGGTACATGTGGAGAAGGTGGAGGAGAAGAAATGGAGATGATTGATTTGAATAAACAAAAGAAAACGATTGAATTGTATTATGTGACAGACCCAATTTGTTCGCATTGCTGGGCGATTGAACCAACGCTGCGTCGCTTTATCGAACAATATGGTCATTACTTTAATGTGAAAACGGTGATGGGTGGCTTGCTTGAGAAGTGGCATGATGGCCCGATTGATCCTGCAAATGGAATTTACAAACCTGCAGATGTCGCGCCACATTGGAGAGAAGTTGGTGATCAGTCCCGGATGCCGATTGATGGCTCGCTGATGGTTGATAATCCTGTACAATCTTCTTTCCCAGCATCACGTGTTTTTAAAATTGTGCAGAAACATCATGGTGATGAAAAAGCATATGAATATCTTCGTCGTTCACGTGAAAAGTTATTTGCTTTTAACGAAAATATTGGTGAAGCAGAAGTGCTTACTGAAATTCTTGATAAAATGGGACTTGAAGGTGCAGATATTATCAAAGAAGCGGAAGGCGAAAATGGCCATGAGCTACTTCAAGAAGATTTTGCTCTAACGAGAAGTCTAGGTGCACGTGGATTCCCGTCAATTATCATTGTAAATGAAGAGAATCAAGGTGTGCTGATTGTTGGTGGACGTCCGTTTGAGTATTATGTAAAAGGACTTGAGCAGGTATTAGGTGAAGAGCCAAAAGCAAAAGAAACACCAGCAGTAGCTGATTTAATCAAAAAGGAAAAATTACTATTCTCCAAAGAAATCGAAGTAATGTATGACCTAGAACAAAATCAACTAGAAGATTTCCTAACAAAAGAACTAGACACCGCAAATTACGAAACAAATGAAATCTTAGGCGAAAAATATATAGTAGCAAAATAAAAATCAAGAGCTGACGGACAAGAAGACACCCTTCCCATCCTTCAGCTCTTTTTCCTTTCCCAACTTCCATAACGATTATACGAAGTATTCGATATTTTAAGACATAAGGTTTATAATGAAAATGAAACATGGGGACGGTTCTCCTGTTTCATTGCAGACTGCAACACGAGAACCGTCCCCATGTTGCACTCACGTTGCAAAGCGTGGTATCACCATCACTCGGTAGAAAAGAGGGGTTGGATGTCGGTCATTAAGGATTTGTTGGGTAGGCCACTGCAGGATTTGCGGATTTCGGTGACGGATCGGTGTAATTTTCGTTGTACGTATTGCATGCCTAAAGAAATTTTTGGAAAAAATTATGCTTTCTTACCAAAGGAGCATTTATTAAATAATGAAGAAATTGTGCGATTAGCAACTGCATTTGTTGAGCTTGGAGTAAATAAAATTCGACTAACAGGTGGGGAGCCGCTATTGAGGCGTGACCTTCCAGAGCTGATTGAAGCGCTAAATAATATCCCTGGACTTGAAGATATTGCGCTCACGACAAATGCTTCACTCCTTCCAAATAAAGCGGAAGCAATCAAAGCAGCTGGGCTAAAACGCATTAATGTAAGCTTGGACGCGCTCGATAATGATCTTTTCCAAGCTATCAATGATAGCGGTATCAGTACAGAACGCGTGTTAAAAGGAATTCAGAAGGCCCAGGAAGTTGGACTTGAAGTAAAGGTAAATATGGTTGTGAAAAAAGGAATGAACGAGCAGGAAATCATTCCAATGGCGAAATTTTTCAAAGAAAAAGGGATTACCCTAAGATATATTGAATTTATGGATGTTGGGACGACCAATGGCTGGGATTTCAGTAAAGTCGTAAGCAAAAAGGAAATCATCACGATGCTCTCTGAGGAATTCGAGCTTGAACCTGTTGATCCTGATTACCTCGGCGAAGTTGCGAAGCGCTATCGCTATAAAGGAACTGATACAGAAGTTGGCTTTATCACCTCGGTTTCGGAGTCTTTCTGTTCGACATGCACACGGGCAAGAATTGCAGCGGACGGGAAATTCTATACTTGCTTATTTGCCAGTGGCGGGATAGATCTCAAAGCGCTTGTTCGTTCAGAAGCAGATGATGCAAAAGTAAAAGAAACGATTGCTGGAATTTGGGGCAAACGTCGCGACCGCTACTCGGATGAACGCACAGAAATGACAGCAAAAAACAAGAAGAAAATTGAAATGTCTTATATTGGTGGTTAAGAAAAGAAGTAAGGAGCAAATCCAATGAAAGATAGATATTCGAGACAGTCTTTATTTAAACCAATCGGCACTTCAGGTCAGGAAAAAATTCGCAACAAACATGTGATGATTCTCGGTTGTGGTGCGCTTGGTACATCGAACGCAGATAATCTTGTCCGTGCTGGAATTGGAAAAATAACGTTGATCGATCGTGATTATGTGGAGTATAGCAATCTACAAAGGCAAAAACTTTTTACTGAAGCTGATGCTGAAAACCAAGTGCCAAAGGTTGTTGCAGCTAAAGAAAAACTCCAACAGATAAATTCAGAAGTAGAAATTATTACGCATGTTATGGACGTGACAAATCTTTCGCTCGTCCCACTTTTACATGATGTTGATTTGTTAATCGATGCAACAGATAATTTCGATATTCGTTTTATCATGAACGACTTAATTCATAAATACAATATTCCCTGGATTTTCGGTTCCTGCGTTGGGAGCACAGGGATGAGCTATACAGTGTTACCTGGTGAAACTCCTTGTCTTTATTGTCTTTTGAACACAACCTCAATGTCTGGAGCAACCTGTGATTCTGTCGGAGTCATTTCTTCAGCCGTGCAAATGGTTGTTGCACATCAAACGACAGAAGCACTGAAACTTCTTGTGGAAGATAAACAAGCACTACGCACAAAACTTGTCATGTTTGATCTTTGGTCAAATCATTATCAAATGATTAATGTCGACCGCGCGAAAAAAGATACATGCCCAACATGTGGCGAACTTCCTGTTTATCCTTATTTAAATTATGAGGAGCAGACGAAAACAGAGGTGCTCTGCGGTAGAAACACGGTGCAAATCAGAGCAAATCGCGAAGTTGTCCTTGAAGAATTAGCAGCACATCTACAAAATATAGGGGAAGTTAAGGTGAATGAATTTTTAATGTCACTCGAGTATGACTCCTATCGCGTTGTGATTTTTCATGATGGCCGTGCATTTATTCATGGCACAGATTCATTAGAGCTGGCGAAAAAAATATATTACCAGCTTGTAGGTTAAGGGGAGGTTACTATGGTAGAAATCAGAAAACCAATTCCTGTCCAAGAGGCAGTAGCAAAAGTGATGGAGCATGCAAAAAATGGAACCAAAACAACCGTCCGACTCGAAAAAAGTCTCGGGCGTTTTCTTGCTGAGGATTTAATCGCTACGCACAACGTTCCAAACTTTAATCGGTCGCCTTATGATGGGTTTGCACTGCGAGCAGCCGACACGGAAAAAGCTCCCGTAAAATTAAAAGTAATCGGCGAAATTGGAGCAGGAAGTGTTTTTGATGGCGTTGTCGGGGAGCAAGAAGCCGTTCGTATCATGACGGGAGCACAGATTCCTGAAGGCTGTGACGCTGTAATTATGCTCGAGGATGTAAAAGAGCAGGAAGCCGATGGGAAAAAATTCATACATATAGATAGAATTCTGAAACATATGGAAAACATAACACCAATCGGCGAGGACACGGAGAAAGGTGAAATCCTCGTTAAAAAAGGTACATACATAAACCCTGGTATCATGGCGCTCCTTGCAACATTTGGCTACAGCCAAGTTCTTGTTAGTGAGCAACCAAAAGTGGGAATACTTTCTACAGGAAGTGAACTTTTAGATGTCGAAGAACCATTAGAACCGGGAAAAATTAGAGACAGCAACACATCCATGCTAATCGGACAAATCGAAAGAGCAGGCGGCGTGCCGATCATCTTAGGGAAATTTGCCGATGATTTTGATATCTGCTACGAACAAGTTGTAAAGTCTTTGGAAAAAGTGGATATTCTTCTCACAACAGGTGGTGTTTCAGTCGGTGATTATGATTATATTCCAGCGATGTTAGAAAAATTAAATGCAAATGTATTATTCAACAAAGTAGCCATGCGCCCTGGAAGTGTCACAACAGTTGCAGAAGTTGGTGAAAAGCTTCTTTTCGGCTTATCGGGAAATCCATCTTCTTGCTATGTCGGTTTTGAATTATTTGCGCGTCCAATTATCAGGTGTTTTCTCCAAACATCAAATCCATTCTTACGTCAGGAAAAAGTTGTGCTTGGAGCAAAAATGAAGCAACCAAATGTCTTTTATCGTTTTGTCAGAGGTCAATTACATATAGAAAACGGAGAAATTCAAGCGACAGCTGTAGGATTAGATAAGCCAAACATCGTAACCTCCCTCGCTGGAGCAGATTGTTTAATCGTGCTCCCAAGTGGGGAACGCATATATGAAAAAGGAGAAAAAGTTATCGCTCTATTTTTAGATGATCAACATGGAAGCGCCGAATGGCTTTCTTCAGAACAGATCGAGGAGGCAAGCGAGTGAAAAGTGAAATGTTTCAAATCGTTGAGTCACCAATAAACGTAGAAGAAATGATTGCAAAAGTGACACGCCCTGAAGCAGGTGCCATCACAACATTTATCGGTGCAGTGCGCGAATGGACGCACGGCCGCCGAACCATATATTTAGAATATCAAGCATATATTCCAATGGCCGTAAAAAAGCTCGCAGAAATAGGTGACGAGGTCCAAGAAAAGTGGTCAGATACAGTCGTTGCAATCAGCCATCGCATTGGCCGCTTGGAAATATCAGAAGCCGCAGTTGTTATCGTCGTCTCCTCTCCCCATCGAAAAGCTGCTTATGAGGCAAATGAGTATGTAATCGAACGAATCAAGCAAATCGTACCTATTTGGAAAAAGGAACACTGGGAAGACGGCGAAACATGGATTGGCGACCAATTGGGTGAGAAAAGCTATCCAGATGGGAAACCAGAATTAGAGTAAAGTGCGCGAATTGTCACGCCAACTGCTCGAATTGAGTCGCAAGATGCGCGAATTAAATTCCCAACCCATACATCCACTAACAACCAACCGAAAGGAGTATCTAAATGACAGAAAAAATTCAAGTAAAAAACCCAGCAACTGGTGAAATTTTCCAAGAAATCGAAGCACATTCCACAGCTGAAATCGAAGCGAAAATAGCGAAAGTTGCTACAGGTTTTAAAAGCTGGAAAAAGGTTAACGCTCACGAACGAGCACGTCTCTTAAGAAACTGGACAACTCATATTCAAAAGCATAAAGACGAGATTGCTAGGATCATGACTTTAGAGAGTGGCAAGCCTTTGCAAGAGTCGCTTGGAGAGGTTGATTATGCGACAAGCTATATTGATTGGTATGCGGAAGAAGCGAAGCGCATCTATGGCCGAACAATTCCAGCGAATACGGAGTCAAAGCGCATCCTTGTTACAAAGGAACCAATCGGGGTTGTCGCAGCAATTACACCTTGGAATTTCCCAGCAGCGATGATGGCACGAAAAGCAGCTCCAGCGCTCGCAGCAGGTTGTACGTTTATTGTGAAAGCAGCTGTCGAGACGCCACTTACTACGATAAAGTTTGTTGAATTAGCTTATGAAGCAGGAATTCCTGAGGATGCCCTACAATATGTGAATGGCTCGGGAAGAAAGGTCGGAGAAATTTTCACAAGCAATCCAACCATCCGAAAAATTACTTTTACAGGCTCAACATCTGTTGGAAAACATCTGATTAAAAATAGCGCAGATACGATGAAACATGTTTCGATGGAATTAGGTGGTCACGCGCCACTTATCATCGCTAAGGATGCTGATCTTGATTATGCTGTCGAACAAACAATTGCGACGAAATTTAGAAACGCTGGTCAAACATGTATTAGCGCGAATCGAATTTTAGTTGCGAAAGAAGTTCTTGAGGCCTTTGCAGAAAAACTTGTGGAGAAGGTAGCTGAGCTAAAAGTAGGGAACGGTCTTGAGGAAGACGTTCAAGTCGGTCCAGTAATAAATAAAGATGGTTTTGATAAGGTTGTTCATCATATCGAAGATGCAGTATCTAAAGGCGCAGCTGTATTAGCAGGAAATGAATTTAATACAAATGATGAGGCTGGATATTATTTTGTTCAACCAACAGTGCTAAAAAATGTTACTTCAGAGATGGAAATTATGCAGGAAGAAACATTTGGTCCTGTGCTTCCACTTACTTCATTTGACTCACTTGAAGAAGCAGTCGAGATTGCAAACAGCACACCATTCGGTCTTGCCGCATACTTTTTCACCAATGATTACCGAACAGGAAATTATTTGCATGAGCATCTCAAATTCGGAGTTCTTGGTTGGAATGATGGTGCACCGTCCGCAGCGCATGCTCCATTTGGTGGCATGAAGGAAAGTGGAATTGGCAGAGAAGGCGGCATCGAGGGGATCGAACCCTATTTAGAAACAAAGTATCTTTCGATTGGTGGATTATAATATTTTAATAAATGAAAGGCATTGGGGAATTCTCCTGATGTCTTTTTTATCTCAAAAAAATATTGGCTGGTATCCGAATACATTCACACAGTCATTTCATGTCCCATTTCCATAAGTTATTAAGGAAAGGGGGATTCACATGCCAAATTATCTAGGGTTATATCTAGCAGCGCTTGTTGCAGGCTTTGCTTTGATTGGGTTAAGCTTTCTTATCCCGTTACCAACATTGTCGCTTATCCTATTTATCGTTGGAACAATCATCGTAATCGTGTTTTCACTAGTCATTGTGTTCTTCGCACTGAAAGCACTGTTCGGCAAAGCATCGAAACATTACTAACCTTTTCACGGAAGGAGCAGGCGTAGACGCGCTTGTTCTTTTTCTATGTTTCTAGTTTAAAAGATTTCACATCCCACCCTTATCTTATTCTAGAAATCAGTTATAATATAGTAGATATATTTATAGAAGGAGTGTTTGAGTGAATAAGAAAGATATAGCCAGCTTTCGCAGACAGTTGAAGGTTGAAAATGATTTATTATCGATAAAAGAAATTTTTAATGTATATATTATGAAGGAATCTAGTGAAATCTACCATCAAGTCCAGACTCCTTTTGAAATGCTAGAAAAAGAGCAACAAGAATTATTTATGAATAACTTTAAAAAAGTACTTGCAGGACAGCTTGATCAAAAGCTTTTCGAATTAAAGTTTGCCCAAGATGTAGAAAACAGCAGCCAACTAATTTTACATCAAGCATTAAAAAGCAACAGCCCAGAAGAATGGAATGCTCGTATGCTGGAAATGGTAGATAAGATGCTAGCAGTGAAACAGTATGAACAGGATATCGTCATCACTTTTATTCGTGGAGAATATTTAAAAACGGTCAAACCAATTAGTGAAAACACAGAAGAAAGCGATCGTGACAAGGTTTATTCACATTCCTTCCTCATGTGCACAATCAATACCACGCAGGATCCGAAAAAAGAACTGCTCTTTGACTACGTGGAAAAAGAATTCAAATATAATTTTGTTGTTGATCCAATTATTGATTTAAATGCACCACTCAGCGGTTTTCTTTTCCCATGTTTTTCTGAAGGTGCTGCAGATGTAAACCATATTTTATATTCTACAGGAAAATCCAAAGAACTTGATTTCGCGTTTGTCGAGGATGTTTTGAATGCTGAAGAAGCAATGACTGCGGAAGAGGATAAAGTTGTTTTTGAAGAAGTCGTAAAAGATATCGCAGGAGATCAACTTTCAACGGAAACACTTGCGAATGTGTACGAGGAAATCCAACGTGTCATCGAGGAAACAGATCCAGAAGAGACGCCAAAACTGGATTATCGAGACGTGCAAACTGTCTTACAAAGCAGTGGTGTGGAAGACGTCGATACAGAAAGTGTTGAAGCAGCTTTTAAAAAAATCACGGATGATGAGCGCTTCGAGTTGAAGGCGAATAATGTCATGCCAAAATACAATTCAAAATCTATTAAAATTCAAACAAAGGTTGCTGATTTAAAATTAAGTCCACAAGAACTTCGCTACGTTCGTCAAATGCGAGTGGACGGTAAACTTTGCCTTGTAATTGAGTTAGAAGAGAACACCGTTATCGAAGGCTTTGAAATGTTAACGGAAGAATAATATATTTGTAATCAATGTTTAATGTTATATTCCATACTCCTCGGGTATCGTAATTCAAGGAGTGTTGGATATGATGATGACAGATTATAAATTAAAAACCTTAAGTAAAAACGGCTTCGTTCGTCTACCTAATACTTGGTTAAATGAAGTGGATTTAACGACGGGTGATTTAGTTGATATTTATTATGAAGATAGAAAAATTATTATTGAACCCTCAATGGGAGAAAGTTTTAATAATCAAAGATATATTAATCGAGATAAGAAAGTTCTCATACCTAAAGAATTAAGAAAACAAGGAAAGCTATTTGCAGGTTGTCCGTATGTTGAAATGATTGACTCGGAAAATCATCGGTTGATTATTGATACGACCTAATATAAAAAGGGATGGAAGATTATCTTCTGTCCCTTTTGTTATGCTCTGATTAGATCTGTGAAAACTCCTGCCATTCCTCGCGCAGAATCCCCATTCGAATAGAGTCATAATATTCACCTTCATAAAATCTAACTTTTCGAATACGGCCTTCCATCTGCATATGTAATTTTTCTGCAACTCGGATCATTCGCTTGTTCCCCGACCATGTCGTCAACCCAACGCGAACAACAGGTAGATTGCTGAAAATATGTTTCATCCATAATTGAAGTGCTCGAGTACCAAGTCCTTTTGACCAACTTTTGGCTTCGTGAAGAACGATTCCCATCTCCAACCAGTTTTTCTGGGCATCCTCGTAATAATAAGAAACAGTTCCACAAACTTCTTCATTCACCGTTACTGCCCAAATATCATCGGTATCAATCCAGTTTTTCGCTTTTGCTTGGAAGTTTTCAAAAGTCATTGATTGATGAGGAAAATATGGCGCATCCCACTTCTTCCATTCTGGGGCCTCGTCCTTGTAAATTAATTCCCATAAACGTGGGAGGTCTTTTTCTTTAATTGGTCGAATTGTTAAATCTTCGTCTGTATACATTATGGCTTTCCTCTTTTCTAAAGGCTACAAAAATTTTCGTTTCTATTAATAGAATCGGCTTTCCTCGGAAAATATTTAGGGAGAAAATAATTAAAGCTGAATTGGCACGCTCCCACTATATTTTATCGCACTTCCACTAATCAGAAAAGATAATCTTTTTTCTTCCATTAAAGGAACTTGGCAGTTTATGTAGAAATATAATGTATAGGGAAAAGGGGGAAGTTGATTGGAAAACAAAGAAGCTATAATGAATAGAAAAACAAAAAGACCAATTAAAAAGATAATATTAATCACGCTTGGAATTATTTTATTAGTCATACTTTTAGCTGCATTGTTTGCAAATTGGTATGTTGGTCGTTCCGTAGAAAAAGTGGAGGGCGAGATTGCGTTACCGATTCTTAAGCAAGAAGTTACTGTTTTAACGGATGGGAGTGGTGTCCCACATATTAGGGCTGAAAATGAGCAGGATCTATATATGGCACAAGGTTATGTGCAAGCGCAACATCGAATTTTCCAAATGGAATTATCACGGAGACAAGCTTCTGGAACGCTGAGTGAAGTTATTGGGGAAGGCGCGGTTGAGCAGGATAAATACTTCCGAACGTTAGGTCTTAGACGAGCTGCTGAGGAATCTTATGAAATTTATAGTGAAGAAGGCAAGCAAGTGCTTGAGTGGTTTGCGGCGGGAGTCAATGCGTTTATTGAAGATGCGATCGATCAAAATAGTTTGCCGCCTGAATTTATGTTGATGGGAATCGAACCAGGTGAATGGACACCGATTGATTCGCTAACAATTGGAAAGTTCATGGCCTTTGATTTGGGTGGAAATTGGGAGAGGCAAGCATTTAATTATTATGCGCTTCAACAATTTCCAGAGGAAAAAGCCTATGAGCTCTTTCCGGTTTATCCCGAGAATAGACCGACAATTATTGATAACACGGAAATAGATATTGTAAAAAGCTTTGAACATGTAGTTATTCCGCATGAATTTAATGGGAGTAATAACTGGGTTGTTAGTGGAGAAAAAACGACATCTGGCAAACCTCTGCTAGCAAATGATCCTCATCTAGGCTTAGCAACTCCATCGATTTGGTTGCAAATGCATTTAGAGGCACCTGAGGTAAATGTGAGTGGCGTTATCTTTGCTGGAGTTCCAGGGATTATTCTAGGTCATAACGAATCAATTGCTTGGGGCGTAACAAACACAGGGCCAGACGTGCAACAGCTTTATATTGAAGAAAGAAATCCTGACAATCCTGAAGAGTTTTTATTTGAAGATGAGTGGGAGCAGGCAGAAATCATCGATGAACCAATTGCGGTTAAAGATGGAGAAACGGTGGATTATCAAGTAGTTGTTACAAGGCACGGACCTATTATTTCTGAATTTGCTGAGGAGGCAGGGAACTCTCATGACCTATCTTTAAAATGGACGGCATTAGAACCAACAACTGAGCTTGAAGCTATCTTAGAAATGAATAAAGCAAGCAATTGGGAGGAGTTTGAAAGAGGTTTGGAAAAATTCCTCGTTCCAACACAGAATTTTGTTTTTGCTGGAAATGATGGAACGATTGCGTATAAAGCAAACGGGAACATACCGATTTATGAAAATCCTGAACAAGCGTTACTGCCAATGCGTGGCTGGCTTGCAGAGGACGAGCTAAATGATTATATTCCTTTTGATGAATTGCCTCGAGTAGTTAATCCTGATAAAGGTTATATAGCAACCGCAAATAACAAGGTTGTAGGAGATGACTATCCTTATCATATTAGTCATGTGTGGGCACAACCTTACCGATACGAGAGAATTGCCGAAGTTTTAGAAACAGGCGAAGCATTGGCTGTTGAGGATATGCAACAATTACAAATGGATGCACATAACCTTCAAGCGCGTGAGTTTATTCCAGCATTTACGCAGTTGCTTTCAAATGCATCATTGACGGAGAAGGAGCAAGCAGCCTTAGATATGCTAGAAAAATGGAATTATATTGATCTTGCAGAAACAACAGAACCACTTATCTTCCAACGTTGGATGACAGAAATCGAAAGTATTTTATATGTTGATATACCTGAACCCATGATGGATATGTTTAGTGTAAAAGGACAAACAACAGATATTATTTTGCGTAAAGGTTTAACAGGTGAGGATTCCATTTGGTTAGCAGAAAATGAGGGAATTCAAGAAGTTGTTCATCAAGGTCTAGAGCAGGCGATCTCTCATCTTGAAACTACATTTGGAGAAGAAATGGATGCTTGGCAATGGGGTGATCATCATCGTGTGGCATTCCGACATCCATTATCAGACATTCATCCCGTCCTAGAATATTTCTTGAATAATACGAAACCCCAACCGATGAATGGAAGTGCGCATACAGTAATGGCTGCAGCTTATAATAAAGAAACAGGTATCGTAAATCATGGTGCACCATGGCGATATGTAATTGATCTTGCAGATACAGAAACTGCTTACCATCTGAATGGGCCTGGTCAAAGTGGGCATTTTAAGAGTGATTATTATCATAATCAGTTTGAAGATTGGGTGGAAGGTAATTTTCACGAAACAAATTTAAATGAAACGGAAGGAAAAGTTTTAAGGTTTATAAACAAAAATGAATAAGATAAAATTGAAAAACTGGGCGATGTGATATATCTTCACAAAACCCAGTTTTTTGATTAAGGTAATTCTTTTTTCAATGCTTTATAGAGGGCTATTACCATTAAAATGATGACAAATGAGAATGGCAATGCGGCGATAATGATCGAATTCTGCAAAGCTTGAAGCCCGCCGACATAGAGTAAAATGACAGCAACAGCAGACTGTGCAAAGCCCCAGATGATTTTAATTGTATTCGCAGGACTTAGTGATCCGAAACTTGTTTGCATACCTAGTACAAATGTAGCTGAGTCGGCAGATGTAATAAAGAATGATGCGATTAACAGAATCGCTAATATCGAAAGGATAAACGACATAGGTAGCTGGTCAAACATATTAAATAACACAAGCTCTGTACTATGTTGCGCTAAATCTACTCCAGAGTCTTGGAAGAAACCTGCAGTAGTTCCGAACGCAGCAAACCAGATTGAAATAAATACAGTTGGTATAATCATCACACCAAGTAAAAACTCTCGAATTGTTCTTCCGCGTGATACACGGGCAATAAACATTCCTACAAACGGAGCCCATGAAACCCACCATGCCCAATAAAATATTGTCCAACCATCAAGCCAAGCACGATTATCACCAGCAAGTGGAGCTGTTTGGAAACTCATTTGCACGATATTTTGAATATAATTACCAAATGACTCTGTAAACATATTCATAATTAATACAGTAGGTCCAATAATAATAACAATAATTAATAGAATAACTGCTAAAACAACGTTTGTATTTGATAAGTATCTGATTCCACGGCTTAAACCAGACCATGCGGATAAAATAAATAACATGGTTGCAACGATAATAATAATCAATTGCGGCCAAAATCCAACATCAATACCAAATAAATGCGAAAGTCCACCATTAATTTGAGAAGCACCAAATCCTAATGAAGTCGCAACTCCAAATACTGTTGCAAATACGGCAAGAACATCAACTGCAACTCCAAATGGTCCATTCATTCTGTCTCCAAATAATGGCTTTAATGTTGCCGAGATTAAACCTGGTTCACCTTTTCTAAACTGAAAAAATGCTAGGGATAAAGCAACTACTCCATACATAGCCCATACATGTAAGCCCCAGTGAAAATAGGAATAGGAAAGAGCATCTTTGAAGGCTTGATCTGATCCGACTTCAGCATTGGGAGAATCAACTATGTAATGAGCTAATGGTTCTGCAGCTCCATAGAAAACAAGACCAATACCCATACCAGCTGAGAATAACATACCAATCCAAGTAATCGTAGAAAAGTCAGGTCGATCACTATCTTTTCCTAGGCGAATTTTACCAAACCGACTGAAAGCAATAATTAGGGCGACAACTACTAAAGCTGTCATAAGTAACATATAATACCATCCAAAAGTAGTGGATACGAGTCCTTGTACATAACTAGTTATATCTTTGAATTCTTCTGGGAAGGTAGCTCCTAGTATAACCATCACAATGACAATTGCTAAGGCAATGTAGAAAACAATCGATACTTTCTTCATAAATCCTCCTATTAATGATAAATTAATAACATATAAAAATCAGTATACCCTTTTAAGATTTGAAAGAAACTGAAAGGGTGCGAATAATTTAAATAAATATATTCAGAAAGATGGTAATTAAATGAAGCTAACAGTAGTCGGCATATGGGGAGGATTCCCCAAAAGTGATGGAGCATGCTCTGGATATTTATTAGAACACGAAGGATTTCGCTTATTAATTGATTGTGGGAGCGGCGTGGCGATGAATCTGCAAAAGCATATTGAGCTGCATGAAGTTGACCACGTTATTATATCCCATTATCACTACGATCATGTAAGTGATTTAGGTGCACTAATGTTTGGAAGACTCGTCCAAACGCAACTAGGAAAGACGAATCAAAAATTATCTATCTACGGGCCAATGGATAAAGATAAGGAAAGAGAAATCACATCGATTCCTAATAGTACGTTCGAATCTTTTGATGAGGCATCAACGTTGAACATTGGGCCATTCCAAATAAGTTTTATAAAAAATATTCATTCCGTAGAAACATATGGAATGAAAATCATTGGTGGAGATAAGTCCCTCGTTTATACGGCAGATACAAGCTTCATGGAAGAATATATCGATTTTGCAATGCATGTCGATTTATTAATTGCCGAATCAAGTTTTTATGAAGGAATGGACGGGAAAGTAGCAGGACATATGAATGCAGAAGAAGTTGGAGTTCTCGCAAAAAAAGCAGAAGTAAAAAAGACGATGTTAACGCATTTACCGCATTTTGGTGAGTTAGAAGAGCTCGTAGAAAGCGCGAGACGTCAAGGAAATCAGGAAGTATTTTTGGCGAAGCCAGGCCTGGTTGTAGAAATATAAAAAAAACATCATTATTTTATAAATAGGGGTTATTTTCGACATGAAAAGACAGTTTTGATTGAAAAAAGGCTATTGAAATTTTTAAATTAAAAAGATTCGACATAAAAAGACTCTGAAATTTTAAAAACTGTTTTTGACAGATATTTATAATTTTCGTATCTTAGCTTTAAGAGAAGGGCAAGCTCCCTCAAGCTCCTAAAACAAGTCACTTAGTAAAGGATAATTCGCGACGATTCCCTTCCCTCCTGAATGAATTTTCCCATAGTGACCTCAACAGCCCTCTACAAGGACATATTATATTCCCTTGTCCTTCTCCTTTTTTTAAAGACTTTAGTCGGTTTTTTTCTAGTGTTGTGACTTTGTGTTTAAAGCTATTATGACAAAATAGTATAACTAGATAAAATTGACGGGGAAAATAAATAAGCTCCAAGAAGATGATTACTCATTTTCTTGGAGCTTTTATATTTTACTTTTTATGTTTCACAGGTATCGCTAATTCATGCTGTCTAGAGCCGTCTTTCTGGCTTTGTTCGTATAGAAATACTGTACCATGATCGTTGCTCAACTCATCGAAAGAAATCGTTATTTCGAATTCTCCCCAGTCAGGTGCGCCTTGATCTGTCATTGCAATTCCTTCGTCTAAAATAAAGTGACCATCTTCAAATTCATAAGTGACAACTGCTTCAAAAACTCTAGCTTCCCCGCGAACAGTAAACGTATTTCCAACCTCACTGTTAGGTGCTGGTTCAAAGATTCTAAACGCATCATTTTCTAATACAACTTGAGGTTCAGACTCTGTCTCATCTTCAGTACTTGTCGATTCCTCTGCTTCATTATCTACCTCTTCACTTTCTTCAGAGGTGTTTTCTTCATCTGTATCTTCTTCGTTTGAAGCATCTTCTTCTACTTCTTCCTCTTCAGCAGGCTCCTCTACTTCAACGTCTTCATCGGCATTACCTTGTTCGTTTTCCGTAGGTTCGTTACTAGTGCCGCAAGCAACTAAGAAAAAAGCTACAAAGAGAAGACTTGCTAGTAATATAAATAATCGATTGTTTCTCATCGTCTAACCCCCTTGTGAAATTATTCAGTGCTTACTTACATTATATAACAGATTAGTATTGAACGACAGTGAATTTTGAAATACTAAATGATAATTTAATCACTAGCGTTGCATTAATTAATACGAAATATTTAAAATACCCATAATCTTCACTAATTTACTATGATGCAAAGAAAAAGTCCTTTATAATGGATATAGTCAGGTGGTAACCCGTCCAAATCC